>JAPSLC010000012.1 GCA_031181345.1 Cupriavidus sp.
GCGCTGCGGCCCAACAAGGGTGCCGTGATCGCGGAACCGACGCCGGAGGAGACCGGGCAGATATTCGAGGCGCGGCGGGCGCTGGAACGCATGCTGGTCGAGATGGCGGTGGCGCGCGTCACCGCGGCCGATCTGCGCGATCTGCGCCGGCAGCTGGCCGACGAGCACGACGCGATGCACCGCTTCGACCAGCCCTCGTGGGCGCGGCTGGCGAGCGGCTTCCATCTGCGCATCGCGGCGCTGGCGCGCAATCCGGTGCTGCAGCGCTACCTGACCGAGCTGGTGTCGCGCTGCTCGCTGATCGTCGGCCTGTACGAACCGCCCGGCCATGCGCCATGCGAGCACGACGAGCACGCGGCGATCGTCGATTGCATCGAGAAGCGCGATGCGGCCGGCGCGATCGCCAGGATGGATGCGCATCTGCGCGAGCTGGAACAGCGCATCGAGACCTCGCGCATGCAGGGCGAGAAGAGCCTGGCGCAGATGCTGGGACTTTGACAGACGAACGAGGCCATCGCGCCAACATGGAAATCGATTTCGACGCCATTAACGAATACCAGCGCTACAAGCTGATGGCCAGCCTGATCGTGCCGCGGCCGATCGCGCTGGTGACCACGCTGGGGGAGGACGGCACCGCCAATGCCGCGCCATTTTCGATGTTCAATATGCTTGGCGAAGAACCGCCGATCGTGATGATCAGCGTCAATCGGCTGGCCGACGGCGCGCTGAAGGACACCGCCGCCAACATCGTTCGGTCCGGCGAATTCGTCGTGCATCTGTGCGACGAAGCGATGGCCGAACGGATGCACCGCTGCGGCGAGCGGCTGCCGCCGGATGTCAGCGAGCTCGCGCATGTGGGCCTGACCGCCGCGGCCAGCACGCAGATCGCGCCGCCGCGGATCGCGGAGGCGCCGGTTGCATTCGAATGCCGGCTGTGGGAGACGCTGGAGACCGACAGCCGCCAGATCTTTATCGGCCGCGTGCTGCGGCTGCATGCCCGGGACGGCCTGATCGATACGGAACGCTGGCGCGTCAGGCTGCAGGACTATTTCCCGGTGGGGCGTTTCGGCGCGAGCTTCTATGTGACCACGCGCGACCGCTTCTCGCTGGAGCGGGACGCCGGCAAGCCTACCGCGTCGACGGCGATCGACGAGATCTGACGGCCGTCCGTCGTTCCCGCGAAGGCGGGAACCCAGCGTCTGTCAAAGCCACTGGGTCCCCGCATCAGCGGCGACGACAAGGTTCCCTACGTCATGCCTGGGCCTTGCGCCGTCGCGCAGGCGTCGCGGTGGCGGCCTGCTTGGCCGTCTTCTTCGCCGCCGGCCTGCGCTTCGCCGGCGCGGCGTTCGCCAGCCGCAGCGCGGCCTCCACTGCCGCGCGCGCCCACGGTTCCATCTCGCTTGCCGATTCGAGGCACTGCGCCGGCAGGCTCAGGTAGTGGCGCATCACCACCTCCTTGCCGCTGCTGCGATAGCTGAACGGTTCGCAGCCCTGGGCCTCGAAACGAGGCAGCGTCAGCGCATCGGCCTTCAGATAGCAGCGTCCGTCGCTGACCAGGCCGAACATCAGGCCGTCGTAGTACAAGCCATGTCCGCCGAACATCCGCTTCGCCGCGATCGGGCCGATGCGGGCGGCCAGCGGCGCCATCAGTTCGAGCAGGTGGTCGACGAAGGGATCGGGACGGCGCGATGACGTGGGCATTGGCGGAAGGTCGGCGGACGAGCGATCCGGCGATGGTAGCACCGCCGGCACCGGGCCCAGGGGGGATGCGCCGCCGCGCGAATGCTGCTAGCCTGACGCGGCCGGCGGCCGATGTTCCCGCAGCGGTCCGCCGCGAGCAGGATGCACAAGCAAAGAACACGAGCACAGAACAGGCATAGGAGACAGCAGCATGACGCTAGACCAGCAGGCGGCGATCCGCCGCGCGCATCAGCATGGCGTGGGAGACATCCTGCGGCGCTCGGCGCAGCGCACGCCGGACAAGACCGCCATCGTCTGCGGCGACGTCCAGTGGAGCTACCGCGATTTCGACCACATCTGCGACCGGCTGGTCGCGGCCCTGTCGCAGCAGGGCATCGCCGCCGGAGACCGCGTCGCCATCCTGTCGCGCAATTCGCATGCGTTCGCGGCGATGCGCTTCGCGCTGGCCCGCATGGGGGCGGTGCTGGTGCCGATCAATTTCATGCTCAATTCCGGCGAGGTCGCCTATATCCTGCGCAGCTCGGGCGCGCGCACGCTGCTGGTGGGCGCGGGCTTCGAGGCGCTGGCGGTCGCCGCGGTGGAGCAGGGGGCGGGGCAACAGGGCGGCGTGCAGATCGGCCTGCAGATCTGGCTTCCGTCCGAGGACCAGGCCGACGGCGCGCCCGAGGGCATGCTGCGCTTCGACGATCTGCTGATGGCCAGCGCCCCGACGCCGGACATCGCGCCGGTCGATCCGCGCGCGCAGCTGCAGATCATCTACACCAGCGGCACCGAGTCGCTGCCCAAGGGCGCGATGCTCAGCCACGAGGCCGTGCTGTGGGAGTACGTGACGTGCATCGTCGAGGGCAATATGCGGGCCGACGACGTGGTGCTGCACGCGCTGCCGCTGTATCACTGCGCGCAGCTCGATGTGTTCCTCGGGCCCGCGGTGTATCTGGGCGCGACCAACATCATCACCGGGCAGCCCCGGCCCGACGTGATCCTGCCGCTGATCGCGCGCCATCGCGTCAATGCGTTCTTCGCGCCGCCGTCGATCTGGATCGCGCTGCTGCGCTCGCCGCTGTTCGAGGGCGCGGACCTCGGCTCGCTGGCCAAGGGCTACTACGGGGCATCGATCATGCCGGTCGAGGTGCTCAAGGAAATGCAGCGGCGCATGCCGGGCGTGCGGCTGTGGAACTTCTACGGCCAGACCGAGATCGCGCCGCTGGCGACCGTGCTGCATCCTGACGACCAGCTGCGCAAGGCCGGTTCGGCCGGCAGGCCGGCGCTCAATGTCGAGACCCGCATCGTCGACGACGAAATGCGCGATGTCGCGCCGGGCGAGATCGGCGAGATCGTCCATCGCTCGCCGCAACTGCTCGACGGCTACTACAACGATCCGGAGCGCACCGCGGAGGCCTTCCGCGGCGGCTGGTTCCATAGCGGCGACCTCGCGGTGCGCGACGAGGAGGGCTATATCACCATCGTCGACCGCAAGAAGGACATGATCAAGAGCGGCGGCGAGAACGTCGCCAGCCGCGAGGTCGAGGAGATGATCTTCCGCATTCCCGAGGTGTCGGAGGTCGCGGTGATCGGCCTGCCCGATCCCTATTGGGTCGAGGCGGTGACCGCGGTGATCGTGCTCAAGGAAGGGCAGGCGCTGTCCGAGCAGCAGGTGATCGACTTCTGCAAGGCCGGCATGGCGCATTTCAAGGTGCCCAAGCGTGTGATCTTCGCCGAGGCGCTGCCAAAGAATCCGAGCGGCAAGCTGCTCAAGCGCGAACTGCGCCGCCGATACGAGGCGCCAGCATGAGCGCCGGCGGGCCGACGCCCGACGCCTACTTCGACGCCGTCTATGCGAACGGCGACGATCCCTGGCATTACCGCACGCGCTGGTTCGAGGCGCGCAAGCGCGCGCTGCTGCTGGCGATGCTCGATCGGCCGCGCTATCGCTCGGCCTTCGAGCCCGGCTGCGCCAACGGCGAAATGACGGCCGCGCTGGCACCGCGTTGCGACGCGCTGCTGGCGGCCGACCGGCATCCGCGCGCGGTCGAGGCCGCGGCCGCGCGCGCCGGCCACGCCACGCACGTACGCGTGGAAACGATCCAGGTGCCAGCGGAATGGCCGCAGCAGCGCTTCGATCTGGTCGTGCTCAGCGAGTTCTGCTACTACCTGGCGCCGGATCAGGTCGCGTGGCTGGCGCGCCGGGTACGCGAGTCGATGGAGCCGGACGGGCTGCTGCTGGCCTGTCACTGGCGCCATCCCTTCGACGAGCAGGCGTGCCCAGCGCCCGAGGTGCATCGCATCCTCGAGCAGGAGACCGGTTTCGCGCGCACGGCCAGCTATCGCGAGGACGACTTCATGATCGACGCGTGGACCGTGGATGGGTTGAGGCCGACTCAGCGCGAAGCCGTCTGAGGCCTTGCCTTGCGCCGCGGCGCTGCGGTAGCTGCGGCCGCGGCCGGGCTTCCGCGCGCATCGCCGAGATCGCCCAGATGCATCGCCAGATGGTCGATCAGCACACGGACCTTCGGCGGCAGCACGCGCTTGGGCGGATATAGCAGCCACACCGCCCCCTGGTAGGCGCGCGCGCGGAAGTCCCAGTCCGGCAGTACCTGTACCAGCTTGCCGGACTGCAGCGCGGCGTGCGCGGCGAAGTCCGGCAGTGCCGCGATGCCCAGGTGGCCCAGCGCGCCTTCGAGCCGGGCGCCGACATGGTTGGCGATATAGCGCCCGCGCACCGCAACGGTCTGCGTTTCCGCGCCACGGCGAAAGCGCCAGCGATTGTCGTCGGCGACCTCGCCGAGAAACATGCAGTCGTGTCCGGCCAGTTCGCGCGGCTGCGCCGGCACGCCGCGCTTGCGCAGGTAGCGCGGCGAGGCACACAAGAGCCAGCGCACCGTACCGAGCCGGCGGCCCGCCAGCCCCGGCGGCGGGTCGTCGGTCAGCCGGATCACCAGGTCGACCTCGTCGGCAAGCGGATCGACGGTCTGGTCGGAAAAGCGCAGATGCACGTCGATCTGCTCGTACTGGCGCAGGAACGCCGGGATCAGCGGGTGGATCACGGTCTTGGCATAGGCGACCGGCGCACTCAGCGTGACCCGTCCTTGCGGTCGCCCGCCCAGTTGACCGGCGGCATCGACCGCGCCCGCCGCGGCGCCGACCATGTCGCGGCAGAACCGCGCCACCTGCTCACCCGCTTCCGTGACGCGAACCTTGCGCGTCGAACGTTCCAGCAGCCGCGTGGCCAGTGCTTCCTCGAGCCGCTTGATCTGCCGGCTGACGGTCGAAGGCGTGCTGCCGAGCTGGCGCGCCGCCAGCGAGAAGTTGCCGGTTTCGACGACGCGGGCGAAGACGGCCAGGTCGGGGAGCAGGGCAATCAGCGTGTTCTGGTGCATCGGCGGCGCGTTGGCGATTGATGAATCGGTGACATCAAAGATTTGCAGTTCGGACCGATTATCGCCGAGAATGCAATGCCGGACAATGTTCGAACCGATCCATTCGAACGCCGATCCGCCCATTCCATGACCGCCCGACAAGCCCGCCTGCTGATGTTGTCCGACCTGATGCTGCTCGGGGTTGCCGTGGTGTGGGGCACCAGCTACGGCATCGCCAAGCAGGCGCTGCAACACTATCCGGTGCTTGGCCTGCTGGCGCTGCGCTTCGGGCTGACGTTCGTGTTGCTGTCGCCCACGCTGGCAGGACTTCGCGGCATACCGGCGGCATCGCTGGCGCGTGTGACCGGTGCGGGCGTGCTGCTGCTTGGCATCTTCCTGTGCGAGACCTTTGGCCTGTTGCTGACGCGCGCGTCCAACGCGGCGTTTCTGATCAGCCTGTGCGTGGTGCTGACACCCCTGATCGAATGGCTGCTGCTGTCGCGCCGGCCGGGCCGTCTCGAATGGATGGCGGTGCTGCTGTCGTTGTGCGGCGCCTGGATACTGGCCGCCGACGGTGCCTGGTCGCTGTCCATCCATCCCGGCGACGCGCTGGTCGTGCTGGCGGCGCTGCTGCGCGCGATCTATGTCTGCGCAATGAAGCACAGCATGGGCCGGCAGCCGCCGCCCGCGCTGACG
This sequence comes from Cupriavidus sp., assembly GCA_031181345.1. Lineage (GTDB taxonomy): Bacteria > Pseudomonadota > Gammaproteobacteria > Burkholderiales > Burkholderiaceae > Cupriavidus. The sequence goes on from JAPSLC010000012.1 coordinate 5,754, forward strand.
GTCACCGCGCTGCAGGCTGGTGTCGTGTCGGTCGGCAGCGTGGCAGTGGCTTGGGCCGCTGGAGCCGCTGGAGCCGCTGGAGCCGCTGGAGCCGCTGGAGCCACCACCTGGCCGCTGCCGCCGCTGCCCGGCTTCGGCACGCAGAGTGCCTTCTGGTTCTGCCTGCTGTACCTGGTCGGCGCCTGCACGCTGTTCGCGTTCTTCGCGCAGAACTATGCAATCAAGCGCAGCAGCCCGACGCGGGTCGCGCTGCTGATGGGCAGCGAACCCGCGTTCGGCGCGCTGTTCGCATGGCTGTGGTTGGGCGAGGGGATCTCGCTGTCGGGCTGGATCGGGGGCGGCCTGATCGTGACGGCCTCGTTGCTGGCGACCGTGCGATGGCGGCGTGCGGTCACGCCGGCGCACAATGTGCCGGGGGCGGCTGAACCGACATAGCGCCCAGGCCGAGGCCCATCCGCGGGGTCAATGCGCGGTGGTGCCCGCAGCGTAGCGCCCCAGCGCCGCCTTGATCGCCAGCAACATGGGGATCGCCACGATAAACAGCAGCGCCAGCGACAGAAAGCCCGCATTGAAGGCCAGCGTGCCGGCCTGCCGTTCCAGCAGCGGTTCCAGCGTGGCGGCCATCGCCACGGTGGGATCGATTTGCGACAGTGCCTGCCGCAGCGGCGATTCCATCGATCCCGCGGCGAGCGGCGCATCGGCGCCGACCGGCAGCGTCTGCACCAGCGCAGTCCGCGCGGCGGCATGGCGATGATGCAGATACGTCTGCAGGAAGGCGATGCCGATCAGCCCGCCGACCTGCCGGCCGAAGTTGAACAGCGCGGCGCCCTGGCAGGCGAGCTCGGTCGGCAGTCCGCCCAGCGTCACCAGCGTCAGCGAGATAAACATCAGCCCGAGGCCGAAGCCGCGGATCAGCAGCGGCGGCGTCATGTCGGGCAAGCCGCTGTACGCGGTGGCGTACGCCAGCATCCCCATCGCCAGCATGAACAGCACGATGCCGAGCGGGATCAGCTTGAACGGCGCGACGCGCGTGTACTGCGCCAGCGCCCCGCCGAGCAGCAGGCCCGCCGAAGCGGTGGCCGCGCTCGATACCAGCAGATCGCCGGCGTGGGTCGGGCTGAGCCGCAGCACGCTGAGCGCGAAGGCGGGCAGCAGAAAGGCGCTGCCGAACAGCGCGAAGCCGGCCACGAAGCTGACGCAGAAGCCGAACGCGAAATGCGGGTCGCGGAACAGCCCCGCTTGCAGCCAACGTGCGCCATCACGTCGGTACTGGCGCCACGCCGCCAGCAACAGGGCCGCCGCCGCCAGCAGTCCGGCTTGCACGATCTGCGGCGCGCGCAGCCAGTCGTGGCGATTGCCTTCCTGCAGCACGAACACCGTGGCGATCGACCCGATGGTCAGCAGCGCAATACCGAGCGGATCGATCGGATCGAGGGTAGACGGTAGCGCCGAGCCTCTCACGTTGCCGCGCGCGTGAGCTGGCTCGCGCCGGAGCGCGAACAGCGCCAGTCCGATGCCCGACAGGCCGAACGGCACGCCGGCCAGAAACACCAGGCGCCAGGACCCATGATCGGTGACCCAACCCTGCGCCAGCGGGGCCAGCGTGGCCGGCGCCATCACGGTCGCCAGCGCGAACACCGCCTGGCTCAGCGGCGTCCAGCGCGGCGGCGCATCGCGAAACAGCAGCGCCTGCGCGGTGGCGAGCATCAGCGCGGCGCTCGCGCCATGCACGAAGCGGCAGGCGCCCAGCGTCGCCAGGTCGAGCGGCAACGAGGCGGCCATGATCGAGGCCACCAGCAGTCCGCCGGACCACCGCAATACCGCTGCCTCGCCGAAGCTGCGGGCGACCGCGGCCGCGATCACGAAGCCGGCCAGCTTTGCCGCGAAGTACAGGATATTGAGCCAGGCCGCCTCGTCCAGCGTCGCATGCAGTCCGCCGGCGAAATGGGCGCGATTGACCATCATCAGCGTGCTGTTGATGGCGTCGGTGAGGGCCAGCAGCGTCACCGCGGCCAGCAGCGTGGCGAAGCGCCGGGCCATCATCTGACCTGCGCGAGGCGCTGCGCCAGCGGTGTGGCAGGGGCCGTCGCGCCGGTCCGCGTATCGATCGACACGATCGCGGACAGTCCCGGGACCAGCTTGCCGTGAAGCGGACTGCCCGGCCTTGGCACGATCTTGACCGGCACGTGCTGCACGATCTTCGTGAAGTTGCCCGTGGCGTTGTCCGGCGGCAGCAGCGCAAACTGCGCGCCGCTGCCCGGCGATACGCTGGCGACCGTGCCGTCGATCGGCATGCCGGGATAGCTGTCGAGCTCGATCCGCACCGGGCTGCCGACGCGGATGCGGTGCAGCTCGGTCTCCTTCAGGTTCGCGACGACCCAGGACGCCTCGACCGGCACCAGCGCCAGTGCCTGCGTGCCGGGCTGCACGTAGCGCCCGACGCGAATCTGCCGATTGCCGACCACGCCATCGACGGGCGCGCGCACTACGGTATTGCCCAGGTCGATGCGCGCCAGTTCGAGCCGCGCCAGTGCGCTCGCTTCGGCAGCCTTGGCCTCCTCGATCTGCGCGGCGATCACCTCCAGGCGGCGGCGCTCCGCCTCGACCTGGGCGTTGGCGCCTTGCTCGGCCGCGGCCGCCTGTTCGGCCTCCGCGCGGGCCAGCTCGTAGGTCTGGCGGCTGCTGGCGTGGACTTCCAGCAGCGAGGCGTGGCGCCGATGATCGAGCTCGGCACGCCGCGTGGCCGACTGGCGGATGCGCAGCGTCGCCAGTGCCTGCCGGATCTGCGCCTGCTGCAGGCGATGCTGGCGCTCGAGCGTGGCCAGCGCCGCGCGGCGCGCCCGCACATCGGCCTCGGCCTGGCCGACGTGCGCGAGATAGTCGGCGTCGTCGATGCGAAACAGCACGTCGCCCGCGCGCACCGGCTGATTGTCGTCGACCGCGACGGCGCGCACATAGCCGGCCACCCGCGGCGCCACCGCGGTGACGTCGGCGCGTACGTAGGCGTTGTCGCTCGTGACCGTGTGCGCGCGGTGCTGCCACCAGCGATAGCCGCCGTAGCCCGCCAGCAGCGCGCCGACGATCGACAGCGAGGCCAGCACCGCTCGCCGCGATGGTCGCCGCGATGGTCGCCGGGAAGGGGCTGGGTGGTTTGCCTGGGTTGCCATGCCCTTCGCTCCGCCCGGGCTAGCGATCGACGAAGGGGTCGTTCAGTCGGGCGCGGTGCCCCGGCTGCGGCCCCTCGTCCAGCATCGGATGCCGATGATTGATATCGCCGAGACTCATGCCGATCGGTGCGGGCACCGGCGCCGTGGAGGCGTCGCCGCTGCCATCGTCTTGCCTGGTGGTGGCGCAGCCGGACAGCGCGACCGCCGCGATCGCCAGCGCGATCGAACTGGGGTAGAACCGAAAAGTCATGGTGGGCCCGGCATCGTTGCATGCCGCCTCGTGGTTGAAGTGGCACGACTATAGGCAGGGCCGTCACGCAGGGGAAATCGAACGATTCGATGGCCACCATGCGGCGTTTCGATAGGCGCCGGCCGGTGGCGGCGAGCACCCGGGACCGTCAGTCTTCGGCTTGCTGCCGTATCGCGGCGAAGGCGTCGGTCAGGTGCTGGCGGACATAGCCATGCACCGGATCGCCGTCGGTCCCGTTGTGCCAATGCAGCCGGATCGACACCGTGTCCTCGGTGCCGCGCACCGGCACGCAGGCCAGCGCGCCCTGCCGCACGACCAGCGGCGCGACCAGCGCGGGCAGCACCGCAACCACCGGCGCCGTTTGCAGCAGGCGGCTCAGCGTCAGCAGGCTCTCGACTTCGGTCGGCATCGCGCCGGTGTGCTGCAGTTGGCCGAGAAAGGCATTGCAGCCCGAGCCGAGCTCGATCGCGTGCGACAGGCCGATCGCCTGCAGCCTGCGCAATTCGTCGGCGCCGACGCTGGCTGGCAGCGGCAGTTGTGCCGGCGCGTGGGCGCAGACCAGATGGCAGCGATGCAGGTCCGCGCCGCGATGCCAGTCCTTCGTCGCGAGCGGCACGCCGGTGACCGCCATGTCGATCTCGCGGGCGTCAAGGGCGTCCGGCATGCGGGCGGCCGGCACGGCGCGCGACACCAGCTGGATTGACGGCGCCTCGCGCGCCAGCGCGGCACACAGCACCGGCAGCAGCATCGCCTCCAGCGGTTCCGGCAGCGCGATGCGCACGCGCGCCTGCGCCGACGAGGGATCGAATTCGCCGGCGGGGCGCACCAATCCATACGCCTCGTTCAGCAGCGCGCGTACCGGTTCGACCAGCCACCGAGCCTTGGCGGTCGGCTCCATGCCCCTGGCGCCGCGCACGAACAGCGGGTCGTCGAACAGCCGCCGCAGCCGCGCCAGCATGTGGCTGACCGCGGGCTGTCCGAGAAATAGTTGCCGGGCCGCGCCGCTGACCGAACGCTGGCTCGCCAGCGCATCGAAGGCGACCAGCAGATTCAGGTCAAGCCCGCGGAACTTGCGGTAATCGAGGGGTTCGATGCCGCCCGAAGCAGGCGTCGGGTGGTTGCGTAGCTCGTCAATCTGGTCCATCCAGTTCTCCGGGCGGCTTCAGATGGCGTCAAGCATCGCCTGCCCGAGCGCAACGTCGCCTTGCTGCTTGAGCGCTTCGGCCGCGCTGACCTTGTCGCGCAGCTCGCGATTCTGGCTCAGCTTGAACTTGCCAACCAGCTGCGTAATGTCGATCTCGATTCCGACGATCGCCTTCAGCATCGTATCGATGTAGTCGGCCGGCGCGTCCGTCATCTTCCACGGGTCGGGCCGGGATGCCTCGTGCGCGCGGGTAAGGCGAGCGACGACGCCCCTGACGTACCGCTCTTCATCGCGGATCGCGATCTTGCCGTGCGCATGGACCACCCGGTAGTTCCACGTCGGGACTTGCTTGTGGGTCTCTTGCTTGCTGGGGTACCAAGTTGGCGAAATATACCCATCCTCGGCCCGGAACACGACCATCACCTCGTCGCCGTTCTGCACGTCCTTCCAGACCGGATTCGCACGGGCGACATGGGCGCGCAGCGTGCCGTTCTGTCCCGTGGACAGATCCAGTTCGAATGGCAGATGGTTGGCGTCCAGGCCGTTCGCGCCGTGCGTGACCAGCATCCCGAACGGATGTTCACGCATCAGCCGATGCAGCGCCTCGACGTCCTGCACTTCAAAATGGGGAGGGATGTACATGGTTCCGAAGCTCGAAAGGGGTGGAGGGATGCGAAAACGAGGGTGTCCCTTCTGGACATTGACGGCTGGATGATCGGCCAGTCGGCGGCCTCGGGAAAGAGCCATTTTCGAGGGAACTGAATAGACCAGTATTCCGGGGCGATCTGCCGCCGTGTCACGGCATTCCGCTTCAGCTTGCGCGAGCTATGCCGCCCGTACGCGCACTGGACGCCAGCACCTTCGCCAGCGTCTTCACCGCGGCTTCGATCTGCCCGTTGGTGTAGCCGCCCAATCCCAGCACCAGGCCCGGCCGCGCATTGACGGCCGAGTACATCGGCGACACGGGCCTGACGGACACGCCGGCCTGCCTGGCGAGGGAGGCAACCGATTCGTCGTCGAATCCTGCGGCGAGCCACAGTACCAGGTGCATGCCCTGGTCCCCCGGTTGGAGCCAGGCCAGATCCCGCGGTATCCACCGGTCGATGGTCGCAATCAGATGCTGGCGCCGGTCCGCGTAGACGAGCCGAACGCGGCGGATATGCCGGTCCAGGTGTCCTTCCTCGATGAAGGCCGCCAACACATGCTGCTCGGCGCTCGGCGAATGCCGATCGATCAGGACACGGGCCCCGCAAAAGGCGGGCACCAGCGCATGCGGAACGATGGCATAGCCAAGCCGCAGCGAAGGAAACAGGATCTTGCTGAAGGTCCCCAGATAGACCACGCGACCCGGAGCCAATCCCTGCAGCGAGGGGAAGGGGTGCCCGACGTAACGCAGCTCGCTGTCGTAATCGTCTTCGACGATCCAGGCGCCGTTGGCGCGCGCCCAGGCCAGCAGCGCGTTTCTTCTCGCCATGCTCAATGGCATGCCGAGCGGATATTGATGCGAGGGCGTGACAAAGGCGACGCGCGCGTGCGCGGCCATCCTGACGCCCTCTTCGACGTCCAGGCCGGAATCGTCGACCGGCACACGGACCATGCGGTCCTGGTGTCCCGTGCTCTGCAGAATGCCGGTGATGCCGCGATACGCGGGATCTTCGACCCATGCCTGGTCATCGGCGTCGAGCAGTACCTGGCACGACAGATAGAGCCCCTGTTGCGTGCCGGTGGTGACGATCACCTGTTCCGGCGTGCAGTGCACGGAGCGGGACCGGCGGACGTAGTCGGCGATGGCCGTCCGCAGCGCGGGCACGCCCTGGGGATCGTCGTAACCGGCCGGCGCGGCCGCGCGCAGCGCTCGCGTGCGATTTCCCAGGCGGCGCCAGACGTCGTCCGGCGCCGTGGGACCAACCGGGACCGAGACCGCAAACGGAACGGGCGGCAGCGGCGCGAATTGCCTCGAGATCTCGGCGAAGGCCTGGGCACGCGTGCTCAGCGGCACCGGGGCCGCCGGCTCGTCGGCATGGCCAGCCGGCATGGTGCTTTTGCGCGCGTCGGATAACGCTGTTGCGACCTTGGTGCCGGCACCGGCCTGCGCTTCCAGATAACCCTCGGCAATCAGCTGCTCGAACGCCTCCAGCACCGTCCCGCGCGACACGGCCAATGAGCTTGCCAGATGGCGCGTGGAGGGCAGCAGCTCGCCGGGTTTCAATTCCCCCCGCTGGATCGCCTCGCGCAATAGCCGCGAGAGCTGCCTGCCGAGCTGGCCGGCGGACCGGTCCAGCTTGCCGATGGAGGGCAATTCCATTGCGTGACGGCGTCTTGCCATGAAGTCGGGCTCGCAGGTTTGCTTGTCAGCTCGGGTTGCCGGCGGCGTCGGCATAGACGGTCCGTCCTGCCGCCCGCAGTGCCTCGACCATCAGCGTGGCCGCCGGCGACAGCAGCCGGTCGGTGCGCGTGATGATGCCGAAGTCGTCCATATGGCAGGGCACGTCGAGCGGCAGGATCGCCACCATGCCGTGCCGCGCATAGTATTCGGCGACATCGGCGGCCAGCACCGCCAGCATTTCGCTCTGCTCGATCATCTGCGTGACGAACAGCAGCGCTGCGGTCTCCACCACATTGGTCGGCGGAGTCAGGCTGGCGCGCTGGAACATCAGGTCGAAGCGGTGGCGCAGCACGCTGCCGGCCGGCGGCACGATCCACGTGGCCGCCTCCAGGTCGGCCAGCGACAGCGCCGGCGCGTCCAGCAGCGGATGGCCGCAGCGGGCGACCACGCAGACCGGCTCGCCGGCCAGCGGCTCGTAGCGCAGCTGCAGCTTGTCATGCTCGGCGAACAGCCGGGCCACTACCAGATCGAGCTTGTCCTGCGCCAGGCGATCCAGCAGCACGTTGCTGTTCTCGATCTCCAGCGAGACCCGCAGCCCGGGGTTGTCGCGCTTGAGCTGCGCTACCGCAGGCGGCAGCAGCTTGACCGCCGGCGAGGTGATGGCGCCGACCGCCACATGGCCTAGCCGCCCGGCCCGCAGGCCCATCACTTCCTGCTGCGCCTGATCGAGGCTGCCAACCACGGCCCGCGCATGGCGGATCATCGCGTCGCCATACAGCGTGGGCCGCATGCCGCGCGGCAGCCGCTCGAACAGCGGCACGCCGAGCATTTCCTCGAGTTCGCGCAGCAGCTTCGATGCGGCCGGCTGCGTCATATTGAGGACCGCCGCGGCGCGATGAATATTGCCTTCCTCGGCCAATGCCACCAGCAGCAGCAATTGGCGGGTTTTCAGGCGGGCACGGATATACCAGGGTGGGGAAGTCGGCATCGGGTTAACACGGATATCCGGATCGATATCGCAATGGCGTGAATTTTCATTAGAAGGATATCCGATCGATTTGTACACTGCCGCCTGTCGAAAACAAAACCGATCGCCAAAGCCGCGACGCAGCTCGGAGACACCCTCAGCTGCCCAATCCCGATGACGTCCCGTGCCGTGCGGCAGATGCCGCGTGCCGGCGCTCGTCCCGCCGCATCAGCGTCGCATTCAGGAATTTCCATGTCGGATTCAAAACCCAAGCTCCGCTCCGCCCAATGGTTCGGCACCGCCGACAAGAACGGCTTCATGTACCGCAGCTGGATGAAAAACCAGGGCATTCCCAATCATGAATTCGATGGCCGGCCGATCATCGGCATTTGCAATACCTGGTCGGAATTGACGCCGTGCAATGCGCATTTCCGCAAGCTGGCCGAACACGTCAAGCGCGGCGTCTATGAGGCCGGCGGCTTTCCGGTCGAATTCCCGGTGTTCTCGAATGGCGAATCGAACCTGCGTCCGACCGCGATGCTGACGCGCAATCTCGCGGCGATGGACGTCGAAGAGGCGATTCGCGGCAATCCGGTCGATGCGGTCGTGCTGCTCGCAGGCTGCGACAAGACCACGCCGGCGCTGCTGATGGGCGCGGCCAGTTGCGACGTGCCGGCGATCGTCGTCAGCGGCGGGCCGATGCTCAACGGCAAGCTCGACGGCAAGGACATCGGCTCGGGCACCGCGGTCTGGCAATTGCACGAGTCGCTGAAGGCGGGCGAGATCGACCTGCACCATTTCCTGTCGGCCGAGGCCGGCATGTCGCGCTCGGCGGGCACCTGCAACACGATGGGCACCGCGTCGACGATGGCCTGCATGGCCGAGGCGCTGGGCACCACGCTGCCGCACAACGCGGCGATTCCGGCAGTCGACGCGCGTCGCTACGTGCTGGCGCACATGTCCGGCATCCGCATCGTCGAGATGGCCAGGGAAGGGCTGTGCCTGTCGAAGATCTTGACGCGCGAGGCGTTCGAGAATGCGATCCGCACCAATGCCGCGATCGGCGGCTCGACCAATGCGGTGATCCATCTGAAGGCAATCGCCGGCCGCATCGGCGTGCCGCTCGAACTGGAGGACTGGACCCGCATCGGGCGCGATACGCCGACCATCGTCGACCTGATGCCGTCGGGGCGCTTCCTGATGGAGGAGTTCTACTACGCCGGCGGGCTGCCCGCGGTGCTGCGCCGGCTCGGCGAGGGCGGCCTGCTGCCGCATCCGGGCGCGCTGACCGTCAACGGCAGGACGCTGTGGGACAACGTCAAGGACGCGCCCAACTTCAACGACGAGGTGATCCGCCCGCTCGATCGCCCATTGATCGCGGACGGCAGCATCCGCGTGCTGCGCGGCAATCTGGCGCCGCGCGGCGCGGTGCTCAAGCCCTCGGCGGCCACGGCCTCGCTGCTCAAGCACCGCGGCCGCGCGGTGGTGTTCGAGAACCTGGAGCACTACAAGGCCCGCATCGTCGACGAATCGCTCGACGTCGATGCCGACTCGGTGCTGGTGATGAAGAACTGCGGGCCCAAGGGCTACCCCGGCATGGCCGAGGTCGGCAACATGGGCCTGCCGCCGAAGCTGCTGCGCCAGGGCGTCAAGGACATGGTGCGGATCTCCGATGCGCGCATGAGCGGCACGGCCTACGGCACCGTGGTGCTGCACGTCGCGCCCGAGGCCGCGGCGGGCGGGCCGCTGGCGGCGGTGCGGGACGGCGACTGGATCGAGCTCGATTGCGAGGCCGGCACGCTGCATCTCGATATCTCGACCGAGGAACTGGCTGACCGCATGGAGATGTTCCAGCCGCCGAAGCCCGAGAGCCGGGCGGGCGAGGGCGGGTATCAACGGCTTTATGTCGACCACGTGCTGCAGGCGGACCAGGGTTGCGATCTCGATTTCCTGGTGGGCTGCCGTGGCGCCGAGGTGCCGCGCCACTCGCACTGAGCGGCGCCGCGAGGCATCAAGGAGAACGATGAACGGCACCGAGGAGAACAATCGATGCAAACGAACGGCAATTTGACCGGCAACCTGCTGATCGGCGCCGAGTCGCGCCGCGGCGGTGGCAAGGCCTTCCACGCGGTCCATGCCGCCAGCGGCGAAGCCATCGCCGATCCGGTTTTCCACAGCGCCTCCATCGCCGAGGCGGACCGGGCCTGCGCATTGGCCGCCCAGGCCTTCGACGCCTACCGTGCGCTGCCGGACGAAGCCCGCGCCGCCTTTCTCGACGATATCGCCGCGCGCATCGAAGCGATCGGCGATGCGCTGATCCTGCGCGCGATGGACGAGACCGGGCTGCCGCGCGCGCGGCTCGAAGGCGAGCGCGCCCGCACCACCGGACAACTGCGGATGTTCGCGGCGCTGGTGCGCAGCGGCGATGCCTGGGATGCGCGCATCGAACCGGCGCTGCCGCAGCGCCAGCCGCCGCGCACCGATCTGCGTTTGCGCCGAATCGGCATTGGCCCCGTGGCGGTGTTCGGCGCCAGCAATTTCCCGCTCGCCTTCTCGGTGGCCGGCGGCGATACCGCTTCGGCGCTGGCGGCCGGCTGTCCCGTAGTCGTCAAGGCGCATCCCGCGCATCCGGGCACGTCGGAACTGGTCGGCCGCGCGGTGCAGGCGGCCGTGGCGGCGGCGGGTTTGCCGGCGGGCGTGTTCTCGCTGCTGTTCGATGCCGGCCACGAGGTCGGCGCGGCACTGGTCGCGCATCCGGCCATCCAGGCGGTCGGATTCACCGGCTCGCGCCGCGGCGGGCTCGCGCTGATGGCGATCGCCGCGGCGCGGCCGGCGCCGATTCCGGTGTACGCCGAGATGAGCAGCGTCAATCCGAATATCCTGCTGCCCGCGGCGCTGGCGCAGCGCGGCGAAGCGCTGGCGCGCGACTTCGTCGCCTCGGTGACGCTGGGCTGCGGTCAGTTCTGTACCAATCCGGGACTGGTGCTGGCGGTCGGCGGCGACGCGTTCGAGCGCTTCGTCGCGGCCGCGGCCGGCGCGATCGCCGCCGTGCCGGCCGGCGTGATGCTGAACGCCGGCATCGCCCGTGCCTATGCCGAGGGGATCGAACGGCTGGCCTCGCATCCGGCGGTCACTACGGTCGCGCAAGGCACCAGCGCCGCCGGCCGCGCCACCGCGAGCCTGTTCCGCGTGCGCGCCGCCGACCTGCTGGCCGATGCAATGCTCGCCGAGGAATGCTTCGGCCCTTGCAGCGTGCTGGTCGAATGCGAGGATGCCGGCCAGCTGCACCGGGTGCTGGAGCAGGGCGAGGGGCAACTGACCGCGACGCTGCACCTGGACGATGCCGACCACGACGCCGCGCGCGCGCTGCTGCCGGTGCTCGAGCGCAAGGCCGGCCGCATCCTGGCCAACGGTTTCCCGACCGGCGTCGAGGTGTGCGACGCGATCGTGCACGGCGGTCCATTTCCGGCGACGTCGGACGGTCGCAGCACCTCGGTCGGCACGGCGGCGATCGAGCGCTTCCTGCGCCCGGTCTGCTACCAGAACCTGCCCGATGCGCTGCTGCCCGAGGCCCTGCGCGACGGCAATCCGCTCGGCCTGCGGCGCCGCGTGGCCGGCAAGCCGGAGACAGCGCCCATGCAAGCCTGATCGCTTCGAGGCCCATCCCGATATTCAGAACAATGTGAGGAGACCCCTATGAACAGTCATTCCACGGCCGGGCTGGATCAGTCCGTACCGCGGCCCGTGCCGCTGCCCCACGACCCCGCCGATACCGCCCCCGCGGAAGAGTCCCGCATCATCGGCATGCTGACCCGCAAGCTGATCCCGTTCCTCGCGCTGATCTATGTGGTCGCCTACATCGACCGCTCGGTGGTCGGCTTCGCCAAGCTGCATATGAACGCCGCGGTGGGCATCAGCGATGCCGCCTATGGCCTCGGCGCCGGGCTGTTCTTCATCGGCTATTTCCTGTGCGAGGTGCCCAGCAACCTGGCGCTGGAGCGCTTCGGCGCGCGCCGCTGGTTCGCGCGCATCCTGCTGACCTGGGGGCTGATCACGATGGCGATGGCGCTGATCCACAACGCCACCACCTTCTACGTGCTGCGCTTCCTGCTGGGCGCGGCCGAGGCCGGCCTCTATCCCGGCATCCTGTACTTCCTGACCAAGTGGTTTCCGATGCGGCACCGCGCCCGCATCATCGGCCTGCTGGTGCTGGCGCAGCCGATCGCGCTGATCATCACCGGGCCGATCGCCGGCTGGGTGCTGTCGACGCCGGGGCTGTTCGGCCTGTCGAACTGGCAGACCCTGTTCGTCGTCAGCGGCCTGCCCGCCGTGCTGCTGTGCCTGCCGACGCTGCGCCTGGTGCCCGAATCGCCGGCCGATGCGAAGTGGTTGTCGGCGCGCGACCGCGCCTGGATCGAGCGCGAGCTTGCCGCGGACCAGAAGACCTTCGCGCTGAAGTCGCACGGCAATCCGCTGAAGGCGCTGAAGGACAAGCGCGTGCTGCTGCTGTCGCTGCTGTTCCTGCCGTTCCCGCTGAGCATCTACGGGCTGTCGCTGTGGCTGCCGACCATCATCAAGCAGTTCGGCGTCACCGATGCCAGCACCGGGCTGCTGTCGGCGGTGCCGTATCTGTTCGCGGTGGTCGGCCTCTACCTGGTGCCGCGCCATTCGGACCGCAAGGGCGAACGCTACTGGCACATCGTGGTGGTATCGGGCGCGGCCGCGCTGACGATGGCGGCGAGCGCCTGGGTGCAGACGCCCGCGCTGCAGTTCCTGTTCATCTGCCTGACCGCCTTCTCGATCTATTCGATCCAGGCGGTGGTGTGGGCGCTGCCGGGGCAGTTCCTGACCGGCGCCAGCGCCGCGGTCGGCATCGCCACCATCAATTCGCTGGCCAACCTGGGCGGGTATCTCGGTCCCTATGGCATCGGCCTGATCAAGGACGCGACCGGAAGCCTGGCCGCCGGCCTCTATTTCCTCGCCGCGATGCTGGCGTTCGCGGTGGTCATGACCTTCGTGGTACGCGCCGCGCTCGAGCCGCGCACGCCGCGCTGATACGACAAGCCTTGCACATGCCTGACACGTACGCCTCGCCGCGCTACCGCGGCATCTTCCCGGTGGTGCCGACCACCTTCACCGAAACCGGCGAACTGGATCTGCACAGCCAGAAGCGCGCGGTCGATTTCATGATCGACGCGGGCTCGGATGGACTCTGCATCCTGGCCAACTTCTCCGAACAGTTCGCGCTGTCGGACGACGAGCGCGAGGTGCTGACGCGGACCGTGCTGGAGCATGTGGGCGGCAGGGTGCCGGTGATCGTCACCACCACGCACTACAGTACGGACGTCTGCATCCAGCGCAGCCGGCGCGCGCAGCAGATGGGCGCCGCGATGGTGATGGTGATGCCGCCCTACCATGGCGCCACGTTCCGCGTGCCGGAGGCGCAGATCCACGAGTTCTACGCGCGCCTGTCGGACGCGATCCGCATCCCGATCATGATCCAGGATGCGCCGGCCAGCGGCACCGTGCTGTCGGCGCCGTTCCTTGCGTGCATGGCGCGCGAGATCGAGCAGGTGGCCTACTTCAAGATCGAGACGCCGGGCGCGGCCAACAAGCTGCGCGAGCTGATCCGGCTGGGCGGCGACGCGGTGGAAGGGCCGTGGGACGGCGAGGAAGCGATCACGCTGCTGGCCGACCTGGAGGCCGGCGCGACCGGCGCGATGACCGGCGGCGGTTTTCCGGACGGCATCCGGCCGATCATCGAGGCACACCGCCAGGGCGATGCCGACCTGGCCTTCGCGCTGTACCAGCGCTGGCTGCCGCTGATCAATCACGAGAACCGGCAGGCGGGCATGCTGGCGGCCAAGGCGCTGATGAAGGAGGGCGGCGTGATCGCCTGCGAGGCGCCGCGCCACCCATTGCCGCCGATGCATCCCGAGACGCGCAGGGAGCTGATCGCGATCGCGCGGCGGCTCGATCCGCTGGTGCTGCGCTGGGCCAAATAGGCTCACATAGCGGCACAAGATGGCAAAGTGGCGGCCTTGCGGGCCGCCACTTTGCATTGCGCAGGCGGACGGCTCGCTGGCCGTCTCGTTGCCCGTCTCGCTGGCCGTCTCGCCGACCGGCTTATTCGCCGTCGGTCCACTCCACGTGCACGCCGAGGCTGCGCAGGTTCTCGACGAAGCGCGGATGCGCGCGCCGGATCGGCGCCGCATTGCGGATCTCCGAGCGGCCGTCGATGCTGGCGGCGACCATGAACAGCGCGATGGCCACGCGGATGATGTAGGGACTTTCCACCACGGCCGGCGCCAGCGTGTTGCCGCCGAAGGTGATCAGGCGGTGCGGGTCCGACGAGAACACGTGCGCGCCGAACTTGGACAGCTCGCTGGTCCAGCCGAGCGCGCTGTCGTAGACCTTGTTCCAGAACATCGCATTGCCCTGCGCCCGCACGCCCAGCGCGATGAAGATCGGCAGCAGGTCGACCGGGAAATAGGGCCACGGCGCGGCCTCGACCTTGGTCAGCACATTGCTGGTGAAGGGCGTCTGCACCTGCAGCGGGCCCGAGCGCTCCGCGCGCGACCAGCCATCCTCGTGCACGATGCGCACGCCGAACTTCTCGAACGTGCGATCGATCAGCGGGAAGTTCTCCGGCGCGCCGTTGCGCACGACCACGTCGCCATTGGTGATCGCACCGAGCGCGAGGAAGGTCGTGATCTCGTGGAAGTCCTCGTCGAAGGTGAACTCGCCCCCGCCGAGCTTGTCGCCGCCATGCACGGTCACGCGCGAGGTGCCGATGCCCTCGATGCGCGCGCCCATCATCGTCATGAAGCGGCAGAACTCCTGCACATGCGGCTCGGACGCGGCGTTGGTCAGCGTCGAGGTGCCGCCGGCCGCGGCCGCGCACATCACGAAGTTCTCGGTGGTGGTGACCGAGGCGTAGTCCAGCCAATGGTCGATCGGCCGCAGCGGGCCTGCGCTGTGCAGCAGCAGCGAGCCCTCGGCGCGCTCGACCTCGCCGCCGAAGCGGCGGAAGATCTCGACGTGCGGGTCGATCTCGCGCACGCCCAGCGTGCAGCCCTTGACGTTGTCCTCGAGCCGCGCGACGCCGAAGCGGCTCAGCAGCGGCGGCACCAGCATGATCGAGGAGCGCATTTCCTCGGGCAGATGATGGCGGGCCGGATCGAAGACGGTATCGCGGTGATGCAGGTCCAGCGTGCCGCTGTCATGGTCCATGCGGACATCGCTGCCGAGCGTGCGGAAGATATCGAGGATCTTGCGCACGTCGGTGATGTCCGGCACGCCGTGCAGCCGCACCGGCTGGTCGGTCAGCAAGGTGGCGCACAGCACCGGCAACACGGCGTTCTTGTTGGCGGAGGGTACGATGCGGCCACGCAGTGGCGTGCCGCCATGCACGATCAGATTTGACATGAGGGAGAGCGTCGGCGCCGCGCCGGCGGGCGGCGCCGGACGGCGGTAAGCGGTGGAAACGGACGGCATTGTACTGCCCCGGGCGCCGGCGCGGGCGATCGCCGGCGCCGCTATAATGCCCCGGCTGTGGGCGCGCCGGCGCCATGCGGCCTTTGCATCGCCTGGGCTTTGTCGGCTTTGTCGTGTGCCGCGCCGCCATCCGGCAATACCGCCACCGCCATCGCTACCATCACCGCCACCGCGCAACACCGGCCCCGATCCGCGTCGACATGAACGCCCCGTTTCCGATCCGTAAGGAGTGCCCGCCCGGGGCCTGCGTCTGCGGGCGCGAGCAGCTGCTCGACGATCCGCAGGCGGACATCCGCGTGCTGCGGCTGACCAAGGAGGAAGAAAAGCGGCTGATCGCGCGGCTCGAGGACGTGCAGACCCTCGACGACCTGCGCCGCATGCAGGAGAAAATGCACGCACTGCTCGGCATCACGGTCACGATCGAGCCGAGCATTCACGGGGTGCGCACCGTGCGCGGCTTCAATATCGAACTGGCCGATCAGCCGGGGCTATGCAAGAAGACCCGGCAGACCATCCCGGCGGCGATCCGCCGTTGTCTCGAACGCCATCCGGAGATCGCCTACGCGATTCTCGATGCGCAGGGGCTGCTGGGCGAGGGCTGAGCGCGCCTCGCCGCGATTCAATTCCACGGCGCCCCATCCGCCCAGGCGCGATCGATCTCGTCGATCAGCCGGCGCACCTTCGGCGACAGATGGCGCCGGTTCGGATAGACCGCGCAGGCCGGCGCGCCCGGGCCGGTGAACCGCTCCAGCACCGGCACCAACGTTCCCGCGCGCAGGTCGCCGCCGACCAGGAACGCCGCGATCTGCACCAGCCCCGCGTCCGCCAGCGTCAGGTCGCGCATCGCCTCGGTATTGTTCATGCGCCAGCGGCCCTCGATTGCCAGCGTGCAGTCGCGGCCGTCGACGGTATAGCGCCACGGCGTTGCCATGCCAGCATGCGTATAGACGATGGTGTCGTGGCGGGCGATATCGTCGAGCGTCGCAGGCGTGCCGTGCCTGGCCAGATAGCTCGGCGTGGCGCAGGTGACCAGCCGGTGCGGCGCCAGCACGCGACGGATCAAACCGCTGTCGTGTTCGCCGCCGACGCGGATCGCCAGGTCGATGCCATCGCGCACCAGATCGCTGTATTCGTCGGAGAAGCTGACCTCGGCCCGAAGTTCGGGCCATTGCGCCAGATACCGGCGCAGGATCGGCACGATATGCAGGCGCCCGAGCGTGACCGGCAGGTCGATGCGCAGGCGCCCGCGCGGCACCTCGTTGCGCCAGGCCAGCGCCGCCTGCGCTTCGTCGACCTCGGCAAGGATGCGCACCGCATGCTCGTAGAACAGGCGCCCTTCGTCGGTCAGGCTGACGCTGCGCGTGGTCCGCTGCAGCAGGCGGGCGGCCAGCCCCGCTTCCAGCCGGCCGATGCATTTGCCGACCGCCGAGCGCGAAATCCCCAGCCGCTGCGCGGCCAGCGTGAAACTGTGCGCCTGCGCGACCTGCACGAAGGCGCGCACATCGCCCAGGTGATCGAGCGCGATGCCTTCCCCATTAGGCACGATTCGTCCCCAGTGTTGCGAAAGTTGGCTACTTTATCACCGCATTGGCACTGATTACGCTTGCCGGACACGCGAGGTGCCAGCCGAATCGAGCGCGAATCGAAAGGGGCGCCGCGTACGACGGAGCGATTGCCAATGACCCAGATCAACAAGACAACACACGACGAATCCCATCTCCCGGCGCCGCGCCAGGCTTCCAGCGAGGCCCGGCCCAACCGCTGGCCCGCGGTCGCCGCGGTCGGCCTGGCGACCTTCGGCGTCGTCACCACCGAGATGCTGCCGGTCGGGCTGCTGACGCCGATCGCGCAGAGCCTGCAGGTATCGGCCGGCAGTGCCGGCCTGATGCTGTCCGCGCCAGCGCTGCTGGCGGTGCTGTTCGCCCCGCTGATCGTGGTCGGCGCGGGTTCGATCGATCGCCGGCGCCTGCTGGCGGCGCTGCTGCTGGTATTGGCGGGCGCGAACGTGCTTTGCGCGCTCGCGCCGACGCTGGCCTGGCTGCTGGCCGCGCGGGCGGTGGTCGGCTTCTGCATCGGCGGTATCTGGTCCGTGGCCGGCGGCCTGGCGCCGCGGCTGGTGGCCGCGCCATCGGTCGGCTGGGCCACGGCGATCATCTTCGGTGGGGTATCGGTGGCCTCGGTCGTCGGCGTGCCGCTGGGGGCATGGCTGGGCGAGCTGGTCGGCTGGCGCGCCGCCTTCACCGCGATGGCCGTCTGCAGCGGACTGATCTTCGTGCTGAACGTCGCCACGCTGCCCGCTCTGCCGGCTGCCGAGCGCGCCTCGCGCCAGGGGCTGCGCGCGCAATTGGGCAACCGCGGCGTGCGGCTGGGGCTCGCCGTGACGTTCTTCCTGGTGGCCGGCCACTTCATGGCCTACACCTTCGTGCGGCCCTTGCTGCAGCAGGTATCGGGCTTCGGTCCGGGCTGGATCGGCGTGCTGCTGTTCGGCTACGGCGTAGCCGGCATGACCGCCAACTTCGCCGCGGGACCGCTGGCCGGACGGCATCCGGGACGCGCACTGCTGGCCGTCTCGCTGGCGCTGAGCGCGACGCTGTTGCTGTTCGCGGCGCTGGGCGGCACCATGACCGGCGGTGCGGTGTTGCTGCTGTGCTGGGGGCTGTCGTACGGCGCGGTGTCGGTCTCGGTACAGAGCTGGATGCTGCGCGCGGCCGACGGCATCGAAGGCATCGAGGCCGCGACGGCGTTGCTGGTATCGGTATTCAACCTCGGCATCGCGCTGGGCTCGTTCTTCGGCGGCATCGCGGTCGACGCGGCGGGCCTGCAGATGACGCTGCTGATCGCCGGTGCGCTGACGCTGGCGGCGCTGGCCACGAGCCTGCGCATGCAGAGGACGCCCGCGGCGTCCGCTGCCGGCCTGGCTCAATGCAGGCCGTAGCGCGCCAGCGTGTCCTGCAGTTCCAACAGCTCGACCATGGTAGCGCCGCGGGCCAGCTGTTCGCGCATGCGCTGTTCCTTGCGTTCGCGCGCTTCGCTGGCCTCGATGACCTGCGCCACCTGCTCGCGCGCCACCACGACGAGGCCGTCGCGATCGCCGACCACGACATCGCCGGGCCGGATCGCGGCGCCGCCCACGATCAGCGGCACGCCGAGCTTGCCCGGCTGCTGCTTGTTGGTGCCGCCGATGCAGACGCCGCGGCAGAACACCGGGAATCCCATCTCGACAATGCTGGACGCGTCGCGCACCGCGCCGTCGATGACCAGCCCGGCAAGGCCGATGGTCTGCGCGGCGAAGGTCAGCACGTCGCCCCACGGGCCGGCCTCGGCGAAGCCCTTGGCGTCCACCACCAGCACGTCGCCGGGCCGTGCCTTGGTCAGCGCGTAGTGGATCATCAGGTTGTCGCCGGGACGGATATCGACGGTCAGCGCCGGTCCGGCCAGCCGCATGCCGGGATCGAGCGCGGCAATGCGCGGATCGATGGCGCCTTGCTGGCCCTGTGCCTCGTGGATGGTGGCGGTGCCGAGCTGCTTCAGGCGGTCCAGCTGGGCGGGGGTGATGTCGGCGTGCGTCATGGCGAGCGAAAAGAAGGGTGGGCAGGGGTGCGGATCAGTCGATGGTGGCGCCGGAGCGCTTGACCAGGGACTCCCAGTAGGGCATTTCCCTGGCGATGAAGGCGCGGAACTGCGCGCTGGTGCCGCGCACGTCGGCCGAGCCCATGTCCGACAGCTTGCCGGCGATGTCGGGCTGGCCCAGTACCGCGTTCAGCGCGGTGTTTAGCCGCTGCACCAGCGGCGCCGGCGTGTCTGCCGGCACGAACAGGCCGTACCAGTTCTCGATCACGAAGCCGGGGAAGCCGGCCTCCTGCATCGTCGGCAGATCGGGCAGCGTGCGGGCGCGTTTGGCGCCGGTGGTGGCCAGCGGGCGCAGGCGTCCGGATTTCAGTTGCGGCGCGATCGCGGTGGTGGTCTCGAAGGCGATCGGCACCTGGCCGGCAATCACGTCGCCGAGCGCCGGCCCCTGGCCGCGATAGGGGATATGGACGATGTCGAGCTGGCGTTCGAGCTTGAGCATCTCGCCGGCCAGATGCTGCGGGCTGCCGCTGCCGCCCGAGGCGTAGCTGTACTTGCCGGGCGCGGCCTTGGCCAGCGCGACCAGCTGCGCCACCGAGTTCACCGGCAGCGCGCTGTTGACGTACAGCACCAGCGGCACCGACGCGACCCCGCCGACCGGCGCCAGCGCGCGGGTGGGATCGAGCTTGAGCTGGTAGAGATTGCGGTTGATCACGATGCCCGTGTTATTGCCGAGCAGCGCGGTGCAGCCATCGCCCTTGGCGCGTGCGACGAACTCCGTGCCGATATTGCTGCTGGCACCGCCGCGGTTGTCGACGATCACCGGGACGCCAAGCTGCTTCGACAGGCCCGGCGACACGATGCGCGCGAGGATGTCGGTGGTGCCGCCCGGCGGATAGGGCGACACGATGCGCAAGGTCGCGCACGGGTAGGGCTTGGGGGCGGCGGCGTGCGCGGCATTGGCGGTGAGGCCAAGGCTGGCCATCGCGCCAACGGCCAGCAGCACCGCGGCGTGTCGGCGCGCAAGGGCGCGCGCGGGTGTGGGTTCGAAAGTCATGCTGTCTCCTGATGCATTCGGTGCGACGTGGTTCGTCGTCTGTCGATTGGTGCGGATGTCCGTGGCGGTCAATGCCCGGCGCGCTGCAGCACGTGGTAGCCGAACTGGCGGCGGGCCTCGCCGAGCGCCATGCCGGCCAGCGCCGCGTCCAGGATGCGCTGCTCGATATCGCGGGTGCGCAGCGCGCGCTCGATCACGCGCGGGGCATGCGATCGCGGGATGACGACCACGCCGTCGGCATCGGCCAGGACGTAGTCGCCCAGCACCACCCGCACGTCGCCGAGGCTGACGGGCTGTCCGACGGCGGAAACCTGTACGCGATCCTTGCCGGTGCGCATGAAGCGTCCGCGGGCATAGAGCGGGTAGCCTGCGGCATCGGCTTGCGCGGTATCGCGGCACACGCCGTGAATCACCGTGCCGGCGACGCCACGATGCGCGGCCAGCCGGCTCATGATGCCGCCCCACACGGTGCAATCGAGCCGGCCGCCGTTGTCGAGCACCGCCACCGCACCGGCGGGAATGTCGTCCAGAAAATCGCCGACGGTGCCGGGGGACGCCACGTCGACCGGCACGAAGCTCACGGTGAAGGCCGGGCCGAACAGCGTCGGCGTGCCGGTGATCGGCTCGATGCCCAGCGCGCTGCCAGGCAGGCGAAAATAGTCCAGGGCGTCGGACACCTCGGCGGTGGAGAGTTCGCGCACGGTCTGCAGCCAGCCGTCGCCGTGTTCGTCTCCATGCCGGTCCGTGGGTCTCTCTTCGTGCTGAATGGCGTCCATGTCGATGTCCTCGTAAGCTTCGGACGCAGTTTCAAGTAAAGTTGGAACCGGATCAAACATCGAATATTGGACTCGGATTCATAAAAAATGAACTTGCGACAGCTCGGCTATTTCTGCGCCGTGGTCGATGCGGGCAGCGCCGTGGAGGCCGCCAATCGGCTGTTCGTTGCCCCGACGGCAATCAGCATGCAGATCGCCCAGCTCGAGGGCAGGCTCGGCGCTCCGGTATTCGATCGCTCGACACGGCCAATGTCGCTGACCGCGACCGGACGCTTCCTCTATCCGCGCGCCAAGGACCTGCTGTCCCAGATGCGGCGGATCGACGAGGAGGCGCGCGCGGTTGCCGCCGGGAATCTCGGATGGCTCGGTATCGGCTTCACGCGGTCGGCGATCTTCTCGATCCTGCCCGCGGCGGTACGGCGTTTTCGCAAGCGCTTTCCCGATGTCCATCTGGACCTGGTCGAGCAGCTGTCCGAGCACCAGGTCGCGCTGCTGCGGCGCGGGCGCATCGATGTGGGCATTTCGCGCTATATCGGCGGGTTCGAGCGCCCGGCCGACCTCGTCCATACGGTTCTGTTCCAGGAGCCCTTCGTCGCGGCGCTGCCGGCGACTTGCGCACTCGCGCGGCGCAAGTCGCTGCGAGCGGCCGAGCTCGGCGCGATGGCGCTGATCCGGTATCCGAAGGACCCGCAGAGCGGCTTCTCGGACCTGATGCTGGCGGCGCTGCGCGAGGCGGGCGCCGACCCGCTGCCCGGCCATGAGGCGATCGAAATCCATACCGCGCTGGGGCTGGTGGCCGCGGGACTCGGCTTTACGCTGGTCGGCGCCTCGGTCGCCGAGGCCAACCGGCCCGATGTCGCGTTCGTGCCGATCGCGGACCTCGGCACGCGCGCGACCGTGGTGGCGGTCACGCGGGCCGATGGATCGACCCCGGCGGTGCAGGCCTTCGTTGCCGCGCTGAAGGAGGGGAGGACTGGCACGGACCGGCCCGCGCCGCGACGAAAAGCCCGCGGGACGTAGCGCGTGGGCGCACTTTCGCCGGCCATGACCTAACATGAGGACTTGTCCCGCCTGCGCTTGCCTGGTGCGGGCCCTCGATGGCAGGAGGTCGCGATGGCTCTCTTCGCAAATGCTGCGATTGCGCAGGTTCGGATGGCAACGAGCGCGGCACTGGCCGTTGCGATGCTGGCAGGCTGCGGAGGCGGTGGGGGCGACGATGGCGGGACGGCCATCCCTCAGCCCGAGGTCGCGACGGCCCGGGATGGCACCCTGCGGATGACCTTGCGCCAGGCGCCTGCCACCATCACCGTGGCCGGCAAGACCTTCACCTCCAATGTCTTCAACGACACCTATGTCCCGCCGGTATTGAAGCTGCGGCGCGGCGATCGGCTCGAGCTGACGCTGCGAAACCGCATCGGCAAGGCCGACGTGCAGATCGACGGTCCCGAGGAAACCAACCTGCACTATCACGGCATGTCGATCTCGCCGAAGGCGCCGGCCGACGACATCTTCCTGCATATCGGCAGCGGCGCGGACTACCAGTACAGCTGGCAGGTACCGGCCACGCACCCGCAGGGCACCCATTGGTATCACCCGCATCCGCACGGGCTGGTCGAGCGCCAGATACTGAGCGGCATGTCCGGCATGCTGGTGATCGACGGCGTGCTCGACCATTTCCCGGCCTTCGCACGGCTGCCGGAACGCTACTTCCTGCTCAAGGACATGCAGCTGCCCGGTGCCGACGACAGCGCGCCGCTGACCAAGACGATCAACGGCGTGCTGGGCGGCGTGCTGCGCATGCGGCCCGGCGAGATGCAGGTCTGGCATCTGGGCAATGTGGGTGCCGACGCCTACTTCCATGTCGCGATCGATGGCGTGCCGCTGTGGGAACTGAGCCGCGACGGCAATCTGCGCGCCGGACCGGAGCGCAACGCCTCGCTGTTCCTGCCGCCCGGCGCGCGCTCGACCGCCATCATCCAGGCGCCCGATGTGCCGGGGCGCTACGCGATCCGCACGCTGGCCGTCGACACTGGACCGCAGGGCGATCCCAATCCCGAGGTTCAGCTGGCCACGCTGATCGTCGAGGGGCCGCGGCATGACAGCGCCGCGCTGCGTGGCGCGCTGGCCGACCCGGCGGTCGATGTCGATACGCTGACGCCGGCGCAGGTCGCCGCGATGCCGATCACGCGCCGTCGCACGGTCGTCTTCTCCGAATCCGCGGACGGCAATACCTTCTTCATCGACGGCAAGGAGTACGATCCGGCCCGCGACGATGTCACGGTCAATCTGGGCGACGTGGAAGAGTGGACCGTGCAGAACGTCAGCGGCGAGCGCCACGTATTCCATATCCACCAGCTCGATTTCCTGGTGACCTCGATCAACCAGCAGGATATCGACGAGACCGGCTTGCGCGACGTCATCGACTTGCCATACCAGCAGAACGGCGTGCCGGGAGAGGTCAAGATCGTGATTCCGTTCACGAACCCGCTGATGGTGGGCCGCTTCGTTTTCCACTGCCATATCGTCGGGCACGAGGACGGCGGCATGATGGCGAACGTCGTCGTGCTGCCGCCGGGGCAGACCGCCGCGGCACCGGCCAGGATGCGCACGGTGACGCCGGCAGGATCGGCAAGATCGGCAAGCGCGACTTTCCTTTCGCGCTGGCTGGGCACGCCGGCCCGTGCTCGGACGCCGTGGGAGGACACGGTGTGCCGGTCGCCCCAGGCGAACGCGGCGGTGGGTGGCGTGGTGGCGCGGCTGCGGTGAGCCTGGTCCGGGCCGACGCGCGCACATCCCACATGCGCTGAGCGCGTATCGAAATCCGAAACGCTTCGTTCGTCATGGCGGCCCGTCGGGCTATCGTCGGGGCTACTCAAGCTCACCGATTCATCAAGCCATGACGCTTTCGATCGTACGCCGCGGGCTGCGCGCCCTGGCGGCATTCGCCTTTGTATATGGCGCCGCGGTTCCCGCCGGCTCCGCACTGGCCCAGCCCGCTGCCGACACCTTGCGCATCGGCTATCAGAAGTCCGCCAGCCTGCTGGTGCTGCTCAAATCGCAGCAGTCGCTCGAGCGCCGGCTGGCGCCGTTGGGCGCCACGGTCAAATGGGTCGAGTTTCCGGCCGGCCCGCAATTGCTCGAGGGGCTGAACGTCGGTGCCGTGGATGTCGGCTTCGTCGGCGAAGCGCCGCCGATCTTCGCGCAGGCGGCCGGCGCCGATTTCGTCTATATCGGCTTCGATCCCGCCGCGCCCGCGGCCGAGGCCATCGTGGTGCGCCGCGATTCGCCGTTGCGCTCGGTGTCCGATCTGAAGGGCAGGAAGGTCGCGCTGAACAAGGGCTCCAACGTCCATTACCTGCTGGTCAAGGCGCTGGAGAAGGCAGGGCTGAAGGTCACCGATATCCAACCGGTGTATCTCCCGCCGGCCGATGCGCGGGCGGCCTTCGAACGCGGCGCCGTCGATGCCTGGGTCATCTGGGATCCCTTCCTGGCCGCCGCCGAAAAGCAGGTCGGCGCGCGCGTGCTGGCCGATGGCCGCGGTCTCGTCAACAACTACGCCTATTACCTCGCCGCCCGGCGCTATGCCGCGCAGAAGCCGCAGATCGTCGAGGCGCTGTTCGATGAACTGGCGCGCCAGGGCCAGCGCCTGAAGGCCGATACCCGTGCCGCCGCGGCGCTGATCGCTCCGCAGCAGGGCCTCGATGTCGACGTCGTCGAACGGACACTGAACCGCAGCGAGTTCGGCGTCGCGCCGCTGACGCCGGCCGTGGCCGCGCAACAGCAGCAGATCGCCGATACCTTTCACGCGCTGAAGCTGATTCCGAAGCCGATCCGCATCGCCGATGCGCTGCCCGCCAAACGGGAGGCCGTTGCACAGCGCGGCGCACCGAACTCCGGAGATGCCCGATGAAAGTCCTGTGGTTCCTGCCGACGCATGGCGACTCGCGCTACCTGGGCACCGCCAGGGGAGCGCGCGCCGCGACCTTCGACTACTTCAAGCAGGTCGCGATCGCTGCCGACAGCCTCGGCTACGAGGGCGTGCTGCTGCCGACCGGCCGCTCCTGCGAGGATTCGTGGATCCTGGCCTCGAGCCTGATCGACGCGACGCGGCGGCTCAAGTTCCTGGTGGCGCTGCGCCCCGGCCTGATGCAGCCCTCGCAGACCGCACGGATGGCCGCGACACTGGACCGGTTGTCGGGCGGGCGACTGCTGGTCAATCTCGTCACCGGCGGCGATCCGGAAGAGCTGGAGGGCGATGGCCTGTTCCTGTCGCATCGCGACCGATACGCGCTGTCGCGCGAATTCCTGACGATCTGGCGCGAGATCCTCGCGCGCAGCCACGATGGCGAAGCGTTCGACTTCGCCGGCGAGCATCTGCGCGTGGAGGGCGCGAAGGCGCTGTATCCGCCGATCAGCCGGCCCTATCCGCCGCTGTTCTTCGGCGGCTCGTCGCCCGAGGCGCACGATCTTGCCGCCGAACAGGTCGATACCTACCTGACCTGGGGCGAGCCGCCGGAGGCGGTGGCGCACAAGATCGCCGACGTGCGCGCCCGCGCCGCGAAGGTCGGCCGCAAGCTGCGGTTCGGCATCCGCCTGCACGTGATCGTGCGCGAGACCGAGGACGAGGCCTGGCGCGCGGCGAGCGAACTGGTGTCGCACCTGGACGAGGAGATCGTCGCCGCGGCCCAGCGCAAGTTCGCCGCGATGGATTCGGTGGGGCAGCGGCGCATGGCAGAGCTGCATGGCGGCCGCTTCAACAAGCACGATGTTCGCCAGGGCCTGGAGATCGCGCCGAATCTGTGGGCCGGCGTGGGGCTCGTGCGAGGGGGCGCCGGTACCGCGCTGGTCGGCGATCCCGGACAGGTGGCCGCACGAATCAAGGAGTACGCCGACCTCGGGCTCGAATATTTCATCCTGTCCGGCTATCCGCATCTGGAAGAGGCGCACCGCTTCGCCGAACTGGTGTTTCCGCTGCTGCCGCTGGCCCAGCGCGAGGCCGCGCAGCGCGTGCTGACCGGGCCGTTCGGGGAGATCGTCGCCAATACCATCGTGCCGTCCGCGGCAGGGCGGGGGGCTTCTCGGTCCGCGCCTCAATCCGCGCCTCAGTCCGCGCATCAGTCGGCCCAACAATCCGCGAGTTGAGAGTCATGCCGAATCCCTACAAAACCGGTGCCGCGCTGGCGGCCGATCTGCATGCCGCCGTGCCGGTGCGCGCGCTGCTGCCGCAGGGCTGGGCAGCTTCCGTGCTGCGCCGCGGCCTGCCCTGGCTCGTGCCGGCCTTGATCCTGCTGCTGTGGGAGCTCGCTTCGCGCAGCGGCTGGCTGTCGAGCCGCGTCCTGCCCGAGCCGCTGGCCGTCGTCGCCGCCTTCCGCACGTTGGCGCTGTCCGGCGAGCTGTGGCAGCACACCGCCGTCAGCGCGTGGCGGGCACTGGCCGGGCTCGCGATCGGCGGCGGACTCGGGTTGTTGCTCGGACTGCTGAACGGCACCTTCCGCACCGCCGAGACGCTGCTCGACTCGAGCCTGCAGATGGTGCGCAATATTCCCGCGCTGGCGCTGATACCGCTGGTGATCTTGTGGTTCGGCATCGACGAGGCCGCCAAGCTGTTCCTGGTCGCGGTTGGCGTGTTCTTTCCGATCTATCTGAACACCTTCCACGGCATCCGCTCGGTCGACAAGGGCCTGATCGAAATGGCGCGCAGCTACGGACTGTCGGGTTGGGCGCTGTACTGGCAGGTGATCCTGCCCGGCGCGCTGCCTTCGATCCTGGTGGGGCTGCGCTTCTCGCTGGGTCTGATGTGGGTGCTGCTGATCGTCGCGGAAACGATCTCCGCGCAGGCCGGTATCGGCTACCTGACGATGAACGCGCGCGAGTTCCTGCAGACCGATGTGGTGCTGGTCGGCATCCTGCTCTACGCGCTGCTGGGCAAGCTGGCCGACCTGCTGGCCAAGGGGCTGGAACGCTGGTGGCTGCGCTGGCATCCGGGCTATCAGACCGCGGCCCGGGCCTGATCCGACGACCATGACCGCAATCGACCCTACCGGAGTTCATGCGATGCACGCCACGCAACAACATCTGCCGCTGCGGCGGGCGGGCAGGGAGGCTGGCGAGCCGAACGCCCGGTCCGCGGCGCACACCGTCGACGACAGGAGCCGCGGTGCCCAAGGCACCGAGGTTTCGGTCAGCGGACTGCACAAGGCCTATGGCGGTCGCACGGTGCTGCAGCACATCGATCTGCGCATCGCCCCCGGGGAGTTCGTCGCCATCGTCGGCCGCAGCGGCTGCGGCAAGAGCACGCTGCTGCGTCTGGTCGCCGGGCTGGAAAGCCCCAGCGCGGGGCGTATCGCGCTCGACGGCCGGCCGCAGGACGGCCATGACGACGGCACCCGCATCATGTTCCAGGACGCGCGTCTGCTGCCATGGAAGCGCGTGCTCGACAACATCGCGCTCGGCCTGCCGGGCCGCGAAGGCCGCGAACGCGCGCGCGAGGCGCTGGCCCAGGTCGGGCTGGCCGAGCGCGCCAACGACTGGCCGGCGGTGCTCTCCGGCGGGCAGCGCCAGCGCGTCGCGCTGGCCCGTGCGCTGGTGCATCGCCCGCGCCTGCTGCTGCTCGACGAACCGCTGGGCGCGCTCGATGCGCTGACCCGCATCGAGATGCAGCAGCTGATCGAACGCCTGTGGCTCGCGCACGGCTTCACCGCGCTGCTGGTCACGCACGATGTGGCCGAGGCCGTCGCGCTGGCCGACCGCGTGGTGCTGATCGAAGATCACCGTATCGCCTTCGACGAGCGCGTGCCGCTGCTGCGCCCGCGCAGCCACGGCGCGCCGGCCTTCGCGGCCATCGAGGAGCGCGTGCTCCGGCGCGTGCTGCGGCAGCCCGCGATCGAATCCCCTGACCACGACGCGCAGACCAGCGTATTGGCAACCCTCTGATCCCTGATGAACATCGTCGGCATTCTCGGCAGTCCCTCCACGCCTTCGCGTTCGGCCTATCTGCTGGAGCTCGCGCTCTCGCGGCTGGACGCCTTCACGTCCTCCTACCGATCGATCCGGCCGCGCGACCTGCCCGCGCAGGCGCTGACGCAGGCCGATTTCGGCGACGCCCGTCTGCAGGAGGCGGTGCGCGCGGTCGGCGAATCGCAACTGGTGATCGTCGCCACGCCGATCTACAAGGCGTCGTACAGCGGCGTGCTGAAAGTCTTTCTCGATCTGCTGCCGCAGGACGGCCTGCGCGACAAGACCGTGCTGCCGCTGGCCACCGGCGGCAGTCCCGCGCATCTGCTGGCGCTGGACTATGCGCTCAAGCCGGTGCTGTCGGCGCTTGGTGCAAGGGACATCCTCGACGGCATCTATGCGACCGACCAGCAGTTGCCGTCGCGGCCGGAGGGCGGGTACACCGCGACGGGCGACATCGTCGAACGGCTCGACCGCTCGGTACAGCGCGTCGCGGCCCGCGCGCGCGAACTGCGGGAGCGGGAGGCCGAGCTGGCGCGCGCCGCATCCTTCTCGGCAATCGGCGAACCTTGGCCCACCGAGCGCGTGCGCTGGTCGGTCTGATACCGCCATCACCCAGCAATTCAACCAGGAACCTGTCATGACGATTCATGCCATCAACGTACGCAACCAGTTCCGCGGCAAGATCCGCGAAATCATCGAGGGACCGGTGGTGTCCGAGATCGACGTCGAGACCCCCGGCGGGCTGGTGGTCACCTCCGTCATCACGACCCGCTCGGTCAAGGAGCTGGAGCTGGCAGTCGGCAAGGAAGTGATCGCGCTGGTCAAGTCGACCGAAGTGTCGATCGCGACGCTATGAGAGAAGGGGAGAGCGGAATGCGGGAGAAGCGGCGACAACTGCTGCTGGCCGGGGCCGGCATCGCGGCATCGGTGCTGGCCGGCGCGGCACGCGCACAGGCGGGCGGCAAGCCGGAAACGGTGCGGATCGGCTATCAGAAGTCGTCGACGTTGATGATCCTGCTGAAGTCGCGCGGCACGCTCGAGAAGGCGCTGGCACCGCTGGGCGTCTCGGTGTCCTGGCACGAGTTCACCTCGGGCCTGCCGCTGCTCGAGGCGCTCAATGTCGGCGGGCTGGACCTCAGTGCCGATGTCGCCGACGCGGTGCCGCCGTTCGCGCTCGCCGCCGGCGCCAGGCTGACCTACTACGCGATCGAGACGCCGTCGCCGACGGCGCAAGCCATCGTCGCGCAGCGCGACTCGTCGCTGACCTCCATCGCGCAATTGAAGGGCCACAAGGTCGCCTTCGCCAAGGGCGCTGGCGCGCACTACCTGCTGCTGGAGGCGCTCGCGCGCAATGGCCTGTCGATGCGCGATATCGAGCCGGCGTATCTGACACCCGCCGATGCCCGAGCCGCGTTCGAGCGCGGCAACGTGTCGGCCTGGGTTATCTGGGACCCGTTCCTCGCGGCCGCGCAGCGCCAGGCGCAGGCGCGCGTGCTGGCTGACGGCACCGGTCTGGCAAGCTATCGTCGCTTCTATCTGGCGTCCAGCGATTTTGCCCGCCGCCGCGCCGACGTGCTGGCCAACGTGTTCGATGCGCTCGCGCAGGCGGGCGAATGGGTCAAGGCCAATCCGGCCGCGGCGGCCGAATGGCATGCGCCGCTGATCGGCCTCGACGCGGCCACCGTCGAGATCGCGAACCGCCGCCGCAGCTACCGGCTGCAGGCGGTCGACGCACCGGCGCTCGACGAGCAGCAGCGCATCGCCGACGCCTTCCACGCGCAGCAGATCATTCCGCGCAAGGTGGTGGTCAGCGCTTCGCCGGTCTGGCGGCGACAGGCCTGAACCACCGTTGTTCATTGGCCCGATTGAAGGCTTGGCATTCGGACAACCGGTGTACTAACCTCGTTCTACGTTCCGGTGAACCGGGTTTACCCCGGGCCGGAGCGGCGCCGTTGAAGGCGCGCACGCGAGGGCACATGCCCTCGCCCTTTGCCATCCACTTCGCGATCCTCATGTGGCCATGCCCGGCAGGAATGATCCGCGCTGGCCAACACAGACTCGAACGATGACGCAGACCGTCCAGGTCCCGCGTCCTCCTTCACGAGCGCGCATGGCGCAGCATGCCGATGCCGCCTTTGTCCGCGACCTGTCCTTGTGGTCGCGTGGGGACTTCCCCGGCAAGACGCTGGCTTCGGATGACCTGCAACGGAGAGGCGCGCTCGCGTCCGCTACGCGCCGCGTCGCGTGTTCCCCCGGTCGGCCGCCCCTTCCCGCATCTGTCCGATTCCGCCCAGCGTCGTGATCCTGTTGGCGATTCCGTGTCCGTCATCGCGACGGCAACGGAGACGCTCGTCTCTTCGACGCCGAGGTAATCATGAGCAAAGTTTCTCTTCGCATCCCGGCAGGCATCGGCCGATGCCTGCTGGCCGTGGGTACCGCGTCGGTGCCCTTGCTGCTGGCGGTCGCGCCCGCCCGCGCCCAGACCCCGCCTGCGGCGCCCGCGCCCACTCCCCATACGCAGGAAGCCAAGGACCCGACCAGCAACTTCACCGCCCGATGGACGCGCGCCGATGCGCGCCAGATCATGGCGATGTCCTCGCCCAACGTCACGCCCGGGCAGAACTCGCTGCCGCAGCATCTGACGATGCCGGACATACCGGCCAATTTCCCGCAAACCAACGATCGCGTCTGGGTCTGGGACACCTGGCCGCTGACCGATGCCAGGACCAACCAGTACAGCTACAAGGGCTGGGAGATCATCTTCTCGCTGACCGCCGACCGCAATGCCGGCTACACGTTCGACGACCGGCATATCCATGCGCGCATCGGCTACTTCTATCGGCGCGCCGGCATTCCCGCTTCCCGGCGGCCTGCGAACGGCGGCTGGATCTACGGCGGCCATCTGTTCCCGGACGGATCGAGCGTGCAGATATTCGGCGGCGTGCCGATGACGCACAACGCCGAGTGGTCCGGCTCGACGCGCATCATGCCCGACGGCCGCATCGTGGTGTTCTATACCGCGACGTCGTTCAATCGATCGAGCCCTGCCGGCGGCAATATCACGCCGCCGATCGCGATCATCGCGAAGGCGGAAGGGCGGGTGGAAGCCGATCACAATGGCGTGCGCCTGACCGGCTTCAACGAGCATCTGAAGCTGCTGGAGCCCGATGGCACCTGGTATCAGACCGGCCAGCAGAACGAATTCTTCTCGTTCCGCGATCCCTTTACCTTCGAAGACCCGGCCAACCCCGGCGTGACGTTCATGGTGTTCGAGGGCAACACCGCGGGCCCGCGCGGCGCGCGCACCTGCACCGAGCAGGACCTCGGTTATGCGCCGAACGACCCGCAGCGCGAGGATCTGAATGCGGTGATGGATTCCGGGGCGGTCTTCCAGAAGGCCAACGTAGGGCTCGCGGTGGCGATCAACAAGCAACTGAGCCGCTGGGTATTCCTGCCGCCGATCCTGTCGGCCAATTGCGTCAACGACCAGACCGAGCGGCCGCAGATCTATATCAAGGACGGCAAGTACTACCTGTTCACGATCAGCCATCGTTCGACCTATGCCGCCGGCGTCGACGGCCCCGACGGCGTCTACGGCTTCGTCGGCAACGGCGTACGCAGCGACTACCAGCCGTTGAACAACGGCAGCGGGCTGGTGCTGGGCAATCCGACCGACATGAACCGTCCGCGCGGCGAGCCCTTCGCGCTCGATCCGACGCAGAATCCGCGGACCTTCCAGTCGTACTCGCACTACGTGATGCCCGGCGGGCTGGTCGAATCCTTCATCGACGCCATCGGCCCGCGGCGCGGCGGCTCGCTCGCGCCGACGGTGCGCATCGACATCCAGGGAACGACCACGGCGGTGGACCGCACCTACGGCGTCAATGGGCTCGGCGGCTATGGCGACATCCCGGCCAACCGCGAGGCGCTGTTCAGCTTGCGCGGCGTGCTGATCGGCGACCTCGTGCGCCGGCTGTTTGACTGAAGGAGGCTGCGATGCAAAGGATCGCTCGATTGCCCGGCATGCTGCCGGTCGTGGCGCCGCTGCTGTTGCTGCTTGCCGGGTGCGGCGGCGGCTCGCCGGATGACGGCGCGCGGCTGAGCGAGGCGGCGCAGCGCGCGCTCGCCGATGCTCCCGCGACCGCACCGCCCGACACGGCATCGGTCGCCGGCACGGAGACGATGGCGCCTGCCGCGGCCGAGGGTGTGGTGGAGGGCGAGGCGCCGGAGTTGGCCGGCACGCCACCGGTCGCGCCTCACCCAACCAGGCTCGTGATACTGGAGGATGGACTCTACGCCCGCGACGCCGGCGACAACTGGAAGAAGTACGAGAACGGAAGCTGGGTATCCGTGCACGCGCCGCAGCTGCCGTCGGGCACGCAGTAGCGTGGAAGGCCGCAGCGGCATGGTCGATGCGTGGGCATCGACCGTGCCGCTCCAGCGCCTTGACGCGGCGCGCGGATGTGGGGCCCGTCAGGCCACCAGCGGCTGCACCTGGCGCACCTCCAGCTCTTCCGCCTTGATATCGCCCAACGGCGACAACAGCGCGGGATCGAAGGGACGCGGTGCAATGCCTTTCGCCACTCGCATCGGCCAGTCAGGATTGGCCAGCGCGCCGCGGCCCAGTGCGATGAGGTCGGCGCCATCGGTCAGCACCTGCTGCGCGCGCGCCGGATCGTGCAGGCTGCCGTTGGCAATCACGGGCAGGTGCGGCGCGGCAAGCCGCGCATGCTGGACCAGCGTGCGCGCGTCGCCGGGGAAGGCCGGCTGCCAGGCCTCGAACTCCGTCACGTGCAGGAAGTCGATGCCGGTCGCGGCCAGCCGGCCAAAGACGGTCGCCGCGCCCTCGGCGCCTTCGGCCCCTTCGCCCCACTTGTGCGTGAAGTCGTTGACCTTGCCCTGCGAGATGCGGATGCAGACCGGAAAGCCGTCGCCGACCGCCGCGCGCACGGCCCGCGCGGTCTGCTCGGCGAGCCGGATGCGGTTGCCGACCGGCCCGCCCCAGGCATCGTCGCGCCGATTGGTGTAGTCGGTCAGGAACTGGTCGAGCAGGTAGCCATTGGCGCCGTGGATCTCGATACCGTCGAAGCCGGCGACGTCCCTCGCCAGCCGGGCCGCCTCGGCGAAGCCGTCAATCGCCGCGTCGATCTCGTGCGGCTCGATCGCGCGCGGCGTGCGATAGGGCCCGTTGCCGCGATAGACGCCCATCTGCTTGCCCTTTGGGGTGATGGCGGACGGGCCCACCGTCTCGTCGCGGAAGCGATTGGCCTGCGACAGCGCGCCCGCGTGCATCAGCTGCGCGAAGATGCGGCCACCGGCATCGTGCACGGCGTCGGTGACCGCGCGCCAGGCGCGTGCCTGTTCGATGTCGGTCAGGCCGGGCTGCCCGGCATAGCCCTGCGCATAGGCGCGGTCGGTGTAGGTGCCTTCGGTGACGATCAGCCCGAAGCCGCCGCGCGCGAAGCCCGCGTAGTAGTCGACCATCGCTGGCGTGGCTACGCCCTCGGGCGTCGCGCTGATGCGCGTCATCGGCGCGACGACGAGGCGGTTGGGCAGAGCGATGCCGTTGATGTCGAGCCGATCGAACAGCGTCGGCCATGCTTGGGCGTTCATGCCGGCTCTCCTTCGGCCACGGCGATGGCCTCGATCTCGATCAGCGCCTCGGGCGAATACAGGCTGGAGATCTCGACGATGGTGTCGGCCGGATAGGGCGCCGAGAACCACTTGCGGCGCAGTTCGACGATCTTGCCGAAGTTGTCCATCGACTTCAGGAAGATCGTCACCTTGGCTACGCGGCCGAGGCTCGAGCCCGCGGCTTCGAGTGCGCGCTGCAGATTGCGGAAGGCCTGCTCGGCCTGCTTGTCGAAGTCGCCGCGGCCGACGATGTTGCCGTCGTCGCCGATCGCGGCCTGCCCCGAGATAAAGACCAGGTTGCCGACGCGGATGCCTTGCGACAGCAGGAACGGCGCGTACGGATCGGGGTTGGTGCGAACTTGTTCGAGCAGCATGGGGAGACTCCAGGGTAAAGTTGAGGGGATTTCATCCGTCAGGCGGCCATCGCAATATCTATTGCCTTGCCGCTGCGGAGAATGGTCCCAGTATCGTGATCCCATGCAGGCTCGACAAATGGTCATATCTCAAGGTATGGATGAGTCAGGCTCATCCGTGACGACATCATGCGGCGTCTTCCTCCACTGAGCGCGCTGCGCGCCTTCGAGGCGGCCGCCAGGCGCATGAGCTTCAAGCGCGCGGCCGACGAATTGAACGTGACCGCGACGGCGATCAGCCACCAGATCCGTCTGCTGGAGGAATGGCTCGGGGTCAGGCTGTTCGAGCGCGAAACGCGCAAGGTCGATCTGACCGCGAGCGGACGGCTGCTGTTTCCGGCGATCCGCGACGGGCTCGACGGCTTCGAGCGCGCGGTAGCGGCGGTACGGCGGCAGCGCGCGGCCAATATCGCCACGCTGTCGTCGACGGTGGCCTTCGTCGCCAAGCGGCTCGCGCCGCGCGCAGGGTCGTTCCGCGCCGCGCATCCGGACTGGACGCTGCGGCTCGATGCGTCGAACGCCGTCGTGGACCTCGACAGCGATGCCGACGTGGCGGTCCGCTATGGCGGTGGCCACTATCCGGGGCTGACGGTCGAGCCGCTGTTCCAGGACCGCTTTGCGCCGGTCTGCAGCCCGCACCTAAAGCTGTCGTCGCTGGCCGACCTGCGCGACGCCGAGCTGATCCATTTCGAATGGGGCGCCGGCGTGCGGCAGGACCCGCGCGCCGCGGTCTGGCCGCACTGGCTGGAACGCGCGGGCGCCGACGGGATCGACGGGTCTTCGGGCCTGTCCTTCACCGACGAGATCCATGCAATCCAGGCCACCATCGCAGGCCAGGGCGTCGGCTTGCTGAGCTTGACGCTGGTGGCCGAAGAACTGGCCTCGGGCGTGCTGGTGCAGCCGTTCGAGTTGGCGCTGGAGAGCTTCCGCTACGACCTGGTCTACAGCCCGCGCGCCGCCGAACGGCCGGCGACGCAGCTGGTGAGGGAGTGGGTCACGGCGGAGTTTGGTTTGGAAAATCGGCATTCATCGTTCAGTGTCACGGGTTGAACGGCGGTATCGAGAGGAGGACACCGGACGCCCTGCTATGCTTGTCGGGTCAGTCCAACAACTCGGTCCACACTCAGCCATGCGAACCATCGACTTCCCAGATGCCAGCGACAATCTCGAGGCCATCTTCGACTTGGCCATCGCTGATAACGAAGCCATCCTGATCACGCGCCGAGATGCACCGAACGCAGTGATCATGTCGCAGGCTCAATACGATAGCTGGGTGGAAACCGCCTACCTGCTGCACCACCGACGCAATGCAAACCGTCTGATGCGGTCGATTGAGCAGCACCGTCGCGGCAAGGCCGTGAAGCGCGATGCGGCCGACGACTAGTATGTCCCGCACGGCAGCTCCCATGGGCACTCCATCGCCTTCCTTCTGGCACGATCCTTCGCTTCCCTTCATCGAGGCCCGTTCGATCGAGGACGGCCGCCGCATCCGTTACGGCGCGCATTCGCACGAGACTTTCTCGCTCGGCGCTGTCACCGGTGGCCGCAGTATTTACATGAACGGCCGCATGCGCGCATCGGTGGGCGCCGGTGCCGTGGTGCTGATGAATCCCGAAGAGGTGCATGCCTGCAATCCGCTCGACGATGCACCGTGGTCGTATCGGATGCTGCATGTCGACGCCTGCTGGCTGGGCGCGCTGCAGCACGATCTGGGCTTCGACCGCAACTGCGACTTCCACGCGTTCTCGACGCGGGTCAGCGACGATGCCGCGCTGCATCGCGCGTTGGGCCGTTTCCATGCCTTGCTGACGGACGAGGGAATCGAGCCGACGCACAAGGAGGAGGCTGCCATTGCGTTTTTCTCGGCGGTGCATCGGCGTCTGCTGCCGGCGCCGAGGCGCCGGTCTTCCGCTACCGGCGAGAACGGGGCGAATCGCCACTGGCCGGCATATCGCCTGCGGCGCGCCGCCGAATATATCGACGCCAATTTCGCGCGGCCGCTGCGGCTTGGCGATATCTGCGCGGCCGCGCAGTTGTCCGAATCGCATCTGATCCGCGCGTTCAAGCGGCACTATGGGCTGACGCCGCACGCCTATCTGGTCAATCGGCGGGTGCAATACAGCCGCAGCCAGCTCAAGCGGGGCCGCGCAATTTCCGATGTCGCGCTGGAAGCGGGATTTGCCGATCAGGCGCACCTGCAACGCGTGTTCAAGCGGATGGTCGCCGCCACGCCGGCGCAGTATCAGCGCATGCGTTGATCCGCGGCAGGCACGGCCTCGATCTCCCGCTTCAAAGCTCCACCAGAAACAAGGCGCTCGCCACCAGCAGCAGCGCCATCGCGCGGTTGAAGATCCGCACGCGGCGCGCATCGCGCAGCCAGGCGCGCAGGAACGCCCCGGCATAGGCCCAGCAGGCGATCGACAGATAGCAGACCACGAAATAGATCGCCGCGAAGCGCCACACCTGCACGCCGGCGCCGTCGGCCGCGTAGACGCCGATGCCGGCCACCGACGCCAGCCACGCCTTCGGGTTGAGCCACTGCATCGCGGCGCCGTACAGGAACGACGGCCCCTTGCCGTCGCCGCTTGCCTCGATCCGCCCCTCGTCGGTGGCCAGCTTCCAGGCCATGAACAGCAGGAAGGCGATGCCGCCCCAGCGGATCGCCGTCGTCAGGGCGGGCCACTGCGTCAGCAATCGATGCATGCCGAGGCCGACCAACAGCAGCAGCACGGAAAAGCCGACCGTCGCGCCGGTGACATGGCGCAGGCTTGCGCGCAAGCCGTGCTGCGCGCCAGCGGTCAGCGCCACGATATTGACCGGCCCGGGCGTGATCGAGGACACCAGGGCAAAGGCGGCCATGGACAGCAGCAGGGTCAGAGAGGCCATCGTTGCGCTCCGGATTGGACGATGGCGCATGCTAGAAGCGGTCCTGTGCGGCTGTATTGAACAAAACTGCTTCGGCAAAAAAAACGGGCTTCCGAAGAAGCCCGCATCAGTTCCGGCGTTTGCCGGGGTGGAGATCGATCAGGCGGGTACCTGTGTGCCGGCTGCCGCGGCCTCCTTCGAGAACAGCCGTCTGGATGTCGCCACATGGCCCGCAAGCACTGGCCGCAGCACCATCAGCGCCAGGAACGCCGCGATCAGGTCCATGGTGGCCACCGTGTACAGCACGGTGGACCAGGTGCCGGTGGCCTCCATGATCAGGTTGCCGATCGGCACGAACAGCGCGCCGATGCCCTTGGCGGTATAGAGCACGCCGTAGATCTTGCCGATGTGCTTGGTGCCGAAGGCATCCCCGGCCAGCGCGGAGAACAGCGAGTAGACCTCGCCCCAGGCCAGGAACACCACCCCCGACAGGATCAGGAAGGCATACGGGTTATGGCCAAAATACCCCAGTGCGATGATCCCCAAGCCCTCCAGCGTGAAGGCGATCACCATGGTCTTCTCGCGGCCGATATGGTCGGAGATCCAGCCGAACAGGGGCCGCGAGATCCCGTTCATGACGCGGTCGAGCATCAGTGCCAGCGGCAGGGCGGCCATCACGAAGAAGTGCATGTCGACCTGGAAGTCCTTGACGCCGAGGTCCTTGGCGATGACGCCCAGCTGTGCCACGGCCATCATGCCGCCGGTGACCACCAGCACGAACATCACCAGCATCAGCCAGAACAGCTTGGTGCAAAGCGCTTCCTTCAACGTGTAGTCGCGCGTGGCCTGCGCCAGCTTGTTGGATGCCTTGACCTCGGTTGCCTTCGGCGAGCGCAGGAACCAGGCGGCCGCGAACGCCAGCGTGCCTTGCAGCACCCCGAAGAACAGGAAGGTGTGCTGGAAGCCCGAGGACTCGATCATCGCCGCGATGGGCAGGATCGTGGCGGCCGAACCGGCGCCGTATCCGCCCGCGGTCAGGCCTACCGCGAGGCCGCGGCGGTCGGGGAACCACTTGATCGCGTTGTTGATGCAGGTCGCGTAGATCGAACCGACACCCAGCCCGCCGACCGCGGCACCGATGTAGAAGCCCATCAGCGTGGTGGCCTGCGAGTTGATGACCCACGAACTGCCCATCAGGATGGCGCCGAAGGCCACCATCATCCGCGGCCCGAACTTGTCGATGAAATACCCTTCGATCGGCGCGAGCCAGGTCTGCACCAGCACGAACACCGTAAAGGCGATCTGGATATTGGCGCGCGACCAGCCGTAGGTTTCCTGGATTTCCGGGACGAACAGCGTCCAGGCGTATTGGATGTTCGCGGTGGCGACCATGCAGATGACGCCAACGATCAGCTGCGTCCAGCGCGTCTTTTCGGAGACCTCGGGATTGGGGCGGAATGCCGCCGCTGACGAATTATTCATGGCGCACTCCTTCAATCGTTTGGTCCTTCCTGTCCGAATGTGCGGTTCCGCACCTCGGCTCGGATATCGTCGCTAGCATTTCAATGTCTCCTGTATCGTTGGCTTCTATGTCCGTTACACATCCGCTCCTGAAACAAAAAAACCCTACGCTAGTGCGCTGCCCGGCGGGGCAGACGCATCGAAACAAGAGGATGGGGCGAAGCGGGCTTGCTTAAACTGATCTGGCGGCGATGGACGACCCGGTCGAATCGTTATCCATGCATTCCTCCTTGCCGTTGGTGTCCCTCTGTTGGGGTGCCGGTTGCCATCACGGTCATCGCCCCGCTCGCATTGGGTGTGGCGATGGGTTACAAGGTATGTGATATATCAATTAAGTCAAGTGAAAGGGATGGCAGGGTTTTCACCAGCAGGGATTCATTCCGTAAATCACTATGCTGCGCCGCTTCAGATGGTTATCGCATGATTATCGAAATCAAAAAAATCTCGCTGAAAAATGGCGGAGAACGGGTATTGCGTGACACCCGGATGCAAAATGCGGTGCGGTTGCAGACGATATTCGCCGATTAAGAAATGGGCGGTCGACTTACTTCAATGCATATTGCGATAACCGCTCGATTCATTATGTATGGAGCGCGCGCTGAATAAATGATTATCGGCAATCGATCCCGATTGCGCATCGCCGGCTTGCCGGTATCGCGGTAAATTGACGATCTTGATGGGCGCCGGCGTCCCGGTGTGCGACGCCGTCGCCCCCAAGCCTGTCTACGCAATGGAGGTGCTGATGAATCTATCGAATGCCAAAACCGGCCATGTGCAATCAGCCGACGTCGAACTGGTGGCGTGGTCCTGGCTGACCCGGATGGGCCTTGACGTGGCCGCGGTGACCCGGACCCCGGACCGTGTAAGCGTCGAAGGGCGGGTACAGGCGCAGTGGGACGACGGGCCGCTCGAACTCGCCTATCGGCTCGAATGCGAGGCGGACTGGCGCTTTGTCCGGCTCGACGCCCGCACCGTGTACCGGGGCGACACGCGGACCCTCGAACTGGCCTGGGACGGCGCACAGTGGACCGACGGGCAGGGCCGACGCGACGACCTTGCCGACGCCGCCTACATCGACATCATGGCGACGCCGATCACCAATACGCTGCCGGTCTGCCACGCGAGCTGGCAACCGGGCGCGAGCCAGGTGTTCACGATGGCTTATGTCCGCCTGCCCGAACTGACGGTGGAGCCGGTACGGCAGCGCTACACCTTGCTGGCCACGGAGCCGGACGGCCGCCGCCGCTTCCTCTACGAGACCCTGGGGCCGGCAGGGGAGCGTCAGGCAGGCGCTACTGGCCTCACCGGCTATCACGGCCAGGACTCGACGTTCAGCGCCGAGCTGTTGGTCGACGCCGGCGGGCTGGTGATCGCTTATCCCCCGTATTGGGACCGGATGCCGGCGGCGCGGGCGCTGGCGGACAAGGGCATTTGATCGTTCGGCGGCCAGCGGTGTCACAAACGCCCATGGCCAGACGTCTTGGGTTTGACTGACTGCTACAGTGCCACGCCGGCACCGTGGCGGCGCCACGGTCGT
This sequence comes from Cupriavidus sp., assembly GCA_031181345.1. Lineage (GTDB taxonomy): Bacteria > Pseudomonadota > Gammaproteobacteria > Burkholderiales > Burkholderiaceae > Cupriavidus. The sequence goes on from JAPSLC010000012.1 coordinate 45,432, forward strand.
GCCTTGGCATTGACCCTCGACGATATGGAACGCGATGACCCGCCCACCCGATACCCGCGATCGGCCTGGCCACGCCACCACGGCCGCGCCAGACGATCCCGCCACGCTGACCTTCGCTCGGCTGCGCCCGCGGCTGCACGGCATCGCCTACCGGATGCTGGGCACCGTCGCGGAAGCCGAGGATGTGGTGCAGGACGCCTGGCTGCGCTGGCATGAGGCCGACCGCGGCAGCATCGCCAACGCCGAGGCCTGGCTGGTCACCGTCACCTCGCGCTTGTCGATCGACCGGCTGCGCGTGGCGAAGACCCAGCGCGAACACTACGCCGGCATCTGGCTTCCCGAACCGGAACTGACCGATTCCCCCGCCACCCCCGAGCAGTTGACCGAGCGGGCCGACGATCTGTCGGTGGCGTTCCTGGTGCTGCTCGAGCGGCTGACCCCGGAGGCGCGCGCGGCCTTCCTGCTGCGCGAGGTGTTCGACGCGGACTATGCGGACGTCGCCCGCGCGATCGGCAAGAGCGAGGCCGCCTGCCGCCAGCTGGTCAGCCGCGCCAAGGTCCAGCTGCGCGACGAGCGGCCACGTTTCGCCGTCCCGCGCGAGACGCATCTGCGTCTGCTGCAGGGCTTTGCCCAGGCGATGGAGCGCGGCGACATGGAAGCCTTGCAGGCGATGCTGGCCGAGGACGCCGAACTGATCGGCGACGGCGGCGGCAAGGTGCCGAGCTTCCCCAAGCCGCTGGTCGGCGGCTGGCGCATCGCCAAGGTGTTCGCGATGAGCGCGCAGCGCCCCGGTACGGCGGTACGCGTCGAGCTGGCGCTGCTCAATGGCGACTGGGCCTTGCTGCGCTTTGTCGACGGTCAGCTCGAATCGGCGCAGTGCTACGAGACCGACGGCGAGCGCATCGTCCGCATTCACGCCCAGCGCAATCCCGACAAGCTGCTGCGCATCGCGCTCGCGCGCGGTGCCTGCTGAGCGCCTGCATGTTCGTTTGCTTCAGGGGCGTGTGGCCGCTGGCCGCCGCCGTGATCACCGCCGCGCTCCCCCCGGTGCGCACCCATTTGGACCAGGAGAAAGCCATGACCCAACGCATCAACTACATCCAGCAATCGCCCGAGCTGTTCAAGGCCTATCTGAACTTCAGCAACGCGGTCGCCGGCGGCGGCATCGAGCGATCGCTGCTCGATCTGGTGTCGATCCGTGCCTCGCAGCTCAATGGCTGCGCGTTCTGCGTCGACATGCACGTCAAGGAAGCCAAGATGCACGGCGAGCGCGAGCTGCGCCTCTACCATGTCGCCATCTGGCGCGAATCGACGCTGTTCTCGCCGCGCGAGCGCGCGGCGCTGGAATGGACCGAGACGCTGACGCAGCTGCCGCCGCATGGCGTGCCCGACGACGTCTACGAGCGCGTGCGGGCCCAGTTGTCGGAGAAGGAACTGTCCGACCTGACCTTCGCGGTGATGGGCATCAACGGCTGGAACCGCGCCAACGTCGCGTTCCGCACGGTGCCCGGTTCGGCGGACAAGGTGTTCGGGTTGGACAAGGCCGGGCTGGAATAACGGCCCGCCGACCACACTGGCAAATCGATCCGTCGTCCCCGCGCAGGCGGGGACCCAGCGACTTCAAAAGACACTGGGCTCCCGCCTGCGCGGGAACGACGTGATGATGCGCAGGAGACCCTCAAGCCAGCCGGAACAAGCCCACCGCCCCGGCCAGCTTGTTGGCCTGCGCCTGCAGCGCCGACGCGGCTGCCGACGATTGCTCCACCAGCGCGGCGTTCTGCTGCACCATCTCGTCGAGCTGGCCGACCGCCTGGTTGACCTCCTGAATGCCGCGCGTCTGCTCGACCGCGGCATTGGAAATCTCCGAGATCACGGTGCTGACCTGCGAGACGTTGCCGACGATTGCCGTCATCGTCTCGCCCGCCTTGCGCACCTGGCCCGAGCCCGAGGCCACCTCGCCGACGGTCGATTCGATCAGCGTCTTGATCTCCTTGGCGGCCTGCGCGCTGCGCTGGGCCAATCCCCGCACCTCGCCCGCGACCACCGCGAAGCCGCGGCCCTGATCCCCGGCGCGCGCCGCTTCCACGGCCGCGTTCAGCGCCAGGATATTGGTCTGGAAGGCGATGCCCTCGATCACGCCGATGATGTCGGAGACCTTGGCCGAGGCGTGCTCGATCTTGTCCATCGTGCCGATGACCTCGCCGATCACCACGCCGCCTTCGGAGGCGATCCGCGACGCGGCGATGGCGGAATCGTCCGCCTGCTTGGCCGACGTCGCCGATTGCGCGACGGTGGCAGTGATCTGCTCCATCGACGCGGCGGTCTGCTGCAGGCTGGCCGCCGCCGACTCGGTGCGCTGCGACAGATCCAGATTGCCCGCGGCGATCTCGTCGGCCGCGTGGCGCACCGATTCGCTGGCATCGCGGATCTGCCGCATCACCGTGCACAGCTTGTCGACGAAGGTATTGAACGCCCGCGCGATCTGCGCGACCTCGTCCTTGCCGTCGGCCGGCAGGCGGCGCGTCAGATCGCCATCGGCCGAACCGATCGCGTCCATCACGTCGCGCACTTGCGACAGGCGGCGGAACGAGGCCGCCGTCGCCATGCCGGCCAGCGCCGCGGCGATCAGGGCGATGACGACGAGCGTCAGCGCGGACGCCATCAGCACCGAGCGCATGCCCGCGGTCGCTTCGGTCTTGTCCAGCGCGATCACCGCAATCCAGTCGGTGTTCGGAATCGCGCGGGCGCGCAGCAGCTTGGCGGCGCCGCCGACCTGCACTTCGGTCGGCGCGGCGGCCGTCAGCAGCGCGGCCAGTTGTGCGGCGTCCAGGCCCGGCACGAGATCGGCGACGGGCCTGAGCGTCAGCTTGTCGTCGGGATGCGCGACGATCAGCCCCGCCTGCGTGACCAGCATGCCGAAGCTCGACGGCGTCGGGTGGATCGCCTTGACGTTGGCGATCACGCGGTCCATCGCCACGTCGCCCGACACCACCGCCTTGACGCCGCCGTCGGCGACGACGGGCGCGGCGAAGGCCACCACCAGCTTGCCGCTGCCCGCATCGACATAGGGCGGCGTCACCACCGGCTTGCCGGCCGCGGCCGCTTGTCGATACCAGGGACGGCCGGTCGGATCGTAGCCGGGCGGAATCCCGGTCGGATTGGAGAACATCGCGCGCTTGTCGTCATAGCCGACATAGACGTTGACGAAGCCGCCGGCGTCCGCGACCTGTTTCAGCGCAGCCGACGGATCGGCCTGCAGCACCGCTTCGCGCAGCGAGGCGATCATCCGGCCATGGCCGTCGACCCAGTCGGCGATCGCGCCGGCATGGCCGGCCTGCAGGGCGGTCAGCGAGCTGTCGATCGCCGTGTCGTTGTACGAGTCGGCGACCACGTAGTTGATGGCGGCATTGACCGCGAGCGCGGCCACGACGATGCCCACGCACAGTGCGACGATGCGCGAGCGGATTGAAGAGAACATACAGAGCGATTCCATGAAGAGAAGCGCCGACGCAAGGGGAACGCGGGCCGGTCCCCGGGGACGCTCGCGGCGGCGCATGCGCGGCTAACGGCCGGGTTCGGCCGATATTCACCCTCGGCTTGACAGGGGATTGGTCGATGTGATCCATAAGGCTGGCGGACCCGATGGGCGACGGTCATTCCAACGGTCATTCGGGCGGCGCGACGCTTGCCTCCCGCCGCACTCCCCCTGGCGGGGGGAGTGTGCCGATGCACTTTGCGAATACAATCCAGGGTTCGAAAATCAAAAGAAATACGGGTAAGGTCAACACAGGGGAGCGTCATCTTGCGACCGACATCGACACGGGTTCGGTCGCTCGGCAGCCGCGCCATCGCGATACGCGCGTGAGCCAGGGCCCGCGGCGCAAGCCGCGGCCGGCGCGCTGCCTTCGGAAGCCTCAAGGTCTACGCAAAGGCGTCGATAACCGCTAGCAGCGGCCAACCGGCTTCCTCATCCGCATCAATCCGTTTCGGCTAACGGCAACCAGGGCCGGGCGCCTTCGTGCGTCCGTGGGCCACTGCGCGCCGTCGGCCGGACTATCCGTCACCTCGCATGGCATGTGAATTCGCAATCCGCGGCTGGGCCGCGTGCGCGCCGCAATTGCATACCGCCCAGCAATGGGAGGCATGGAGCCGCGCGCCCTGGCTGCCGCTGGAAGGCGAGGTGCCGCCGGTGGCCGGCATGGCGCCGATGCTGCGGCGCAGGCTTGGCGCGCTGGGCCGCGTGGCGCTGCATGCCGCCTACGCAGCCGACGCACCCGCGGATAGTCCGATGGTCTTCGCTTCGCGCCATGGCGAACTATCGCGCTCCGCGCTGATGCTCGAGGAGCTGGCCGCCGGCGCGCCGCTGTCGCCGACCAGCTTCGGCTTGTCGGTCCACAACGCGATCGGCGCGCTGTATTCGATCGATCAGCGGCGCCCGGCCGTGCTGCAGGCGATCGCCGCCGGCAGCGAGACCGCCGAGGCCGCACTGGTCGAGGCCTGCGGCTTGCTGGCCGAGGGCCACGAGGAAGTGCTGGTGGTGTGCTACGACGCGCCGCTGCCGCCGTCCCACGCGATGCACGCCGACGAGCCGGACGCGCTGTACGCCTGGGCCTGGCGCATCGCAGCGCCGCGCGCGGATGCACCGCGCTGGACGCTGACATGCGGCGCGGATGACGCGGTCGAGGCCGGAGATGGCCTCGATGTCGGGGCGCAGTGCGATGCCGGCGTGCCGCTGCCGCATGGGCTGGCGGTGCTGCGCTTCATGCTGGCGCGGTCCGCGTCGCTGCGCCATCGTGGCGGCGGCCGTAGCTGGACCTGGCGTCGCCATGGTTGAGCGACTCGACCGCGGCTGGCGCATCTGTGCGACCGGCATCTGCTTCGCCTGCTTCGGCGTCGGCGGACTGGCGCTGCGCGTGCTGGTGTTCCCGCTGCTGTCGCTGCTGCTGCGGCCCGCGCCGGTGTGCCAGCGCGCCTGCAAGGACCTGATTCACCATGTGTTCCGGCTGTTCGTCTGGCTGATGGCCGGCGTCGGCGTGATCCGCTACGAAGTGCGCCATGCCGAGCGCCTGCGCCGTTCCGGCTTGCTGATCGTGGCCAACCATCCGTCGCTGATCGACGTGGTGTTGCTGATCTCGCTGGTGCGGCGCGCCGACTGCGTGGTCAAGGCGGCGCTGATGCGCAATCCGTTTACGCGCGGTCCGGTGCGCGCGACCGGCTATGTCTGCAACGACGCGGGCCCCGGCATGGTCGATGCATGCATTGCCTCGCTGCGCGCGGGCAATAACCTGGTCATCTTCCCCGAGGGCACGCGCACCGAGCCGCGCGGCCTGCCGCGCCTGCAGCGTGGCGCCGCCAATATCGCCGTGCGGGGCGGGTTTGCGTTGACGCCGGTCACGATCCGCTGCACGCCGCCGACCCTGACCAAGGGGGAGAAGTGGTACCGGGTACCGGTGCGGCGCCCACGGTTCGTGATCGAGGTGCACGAGGACGTGCCCGTCGATCGCTGGGTCGCGCCCGATACCGAGCCGATGCAGGCCGTGCGCGACGTGACGCGCGCGTTGGCAGAATTCTTTATCCAGGAGGTACGCCGTGAAGGCGCTTGAACAAGAAATCAAGGAATTGATCGTGGCCTCGCTGTCGCTGGAGGACATCCGCCCCGCGGACATCGACAGCGAGGCGACGCTGTTCGTCGAGGGCCTGGGCCTGGACTCGATCGACTCGCTCGAACTCGGGCTGGCGGTGCAGAAGCGCTACGGCGTGGCGATGAGCGGCGACAAGGAGGAGATGCGCAAGCACTTCGCCAGCGTTGCGGCGCTGGCGCGCTTCGTCGCGGCCCAGCGTACGCCGCAGCCGGCCTGAGGCAGTCGTTGCGAAGCCCCGGTTCAATCCCTATTCCCTCCGAAGACATCAAGCCAAAGATCATGACTCACGAAGAAATTTTCGCGCGCGTGGCGGCGGTCCTGGAAGAGACGTTCGAGATCGATGCCGAGCGCATCCGTCCCGAGGCGCGCCTGTACGAGGACCTGGACATCGACAGCATCGATGCGGTCGATCTGCTGGTCAAGCTCAAGCCGATGCTGAACAAGCCGCTCAAGCCCGAGCAGTTCAAGTCGGTACGCACGGTGCAGGACGTGGTGGCGGCGCTCGCGCTGCTGATCGACGCCTCGCCCACGCCGGCCGAGGTGTGACGCGCGATGGCAGGCGGCACCGGCTGGCGCCTCTCGCCACGCATGCTGCTGGCGGGGGCGGCCACGCTGCTCTATCCGCTGATCGTCTACGCGGGGCTGCGCCATGCGTCGCCGCGCGTGATGGCGATTGCGCTGGTCGCCGTGGCGCTGCTGCGCGCCGGCACGCTGCGCGGCAAGCCGGCCTGGATGGCCATGGTGGCCGCCGCGCTGTTGCTGGCCGCCGCGGTGTTCCTGTCCGGCGAGACGCTGCCGCTGAAGCTGTATCCCGCGCTCGTCAATGGCGTGATGCTGGCCGTGTTCGGCTGGAGTCTGCTGCACCCGCCCACGGTGGTCGAGCGCCTCGCGCGTCTGCGCGAGCCGGATCTGCCGCCCAGCGGCGTCGCCTATACGCGCCGCGTGACCGTCGCCTGGTGCCTGTTCTTCGTCTTCAACGGTGCGCTGGCACTCGCCACGGCGTGGTGGGCCAGCGACGCAGTCTGGGCGCTGTACAACGGCGGCATCGCCTACCTGCTGATCGGGCTGATGTTTGCCGGCGAATGGCTGGTGCGAAAGCGCGTGCTGGCAAGGAAGCATGATGACTGACTGTGTTGGCCTGCCGGAGCTGGTGCGGGAGCTGGCGCGCACGCCCGATGTCGCCGTCGCCGACGGCCTGCGTGCGGCGGCCTTCCTGCATCGCGTGGTCGCATGGCGCGCGGCCTTCGCCGCGCGCGAGGGCGAGCGCTGGGCGCTCTATCAGGAGGCCGCCCCGGAATTCGCCGCGGCCCTGTTCGGCGCCTGGCACGCCGGCAAGCAGGTGGTGCTGCCCGGCGATACGCGGCCCGAGACGCTGGCCGCGCTGCGTCCGCTGGTCGATGGTTTTGCCGGCGAATTGCCGCATGGCCTGCTGCCCGCTCCGATCGCCGCCACGCGGCAAGTGGACCTGTCGGACGCGGCGCGGTCGTGGCCCCCGCTGTGTCCGCGATCGACCACGGTGACGCTGTTCACCTCCGGTTCCACCGGCGCGCCGACCGGCCTGCCCAAGCGGCTGGACCAGCTCGATTGCGAAGTGCGGGCGCTGCAGAGGGCCTTCGGGGCCAATCTGTCCGCCGGCACGGAGGTGCTGACGACGGTGTCGCATCAGCATATCTACGGCCTGCTGTTCTGCGTGCTGTGGCCGCTGGCCGCGCGGCGTCGGATGCCGGCGGCGCGCTTTGCCTTCCATGAAGAGATCGTCCGCGCTGCCCCCCATGTATCGCCCGGCGCGGTGCTGGTCAGCAGCCCGGCGCATCTGCGCCGCATGCCGGCCTCGCTCGACTGGACCGGTGCGCGGCGGGCGCTGCGGGCGGTGTTCTCGTCGGGCGGGCCGTTGCCCCCCGACGCCGCGGCGGACGCGCATGCGCATCTTGGGCGCTGGCCCATCGAGGTCTACGGCAGTTCGGAGACCGGCGGCATCGCCTGGCGCACCGCCAACGATGGAAACATCGCGTGGACGCCGCTGCCGGGCGTCGAATGGCGCATCGACGACGGCCTGCTGGCGGTCCGCTCCGGCCATCTTGCCGAAGCAGGCTGGGTGGTCGGCAGCGATCGCGTCGAGGCGGCCGATGGCGGCAGTTTCGTGCTGGTCGGGCGCGCCGATCGCATCGTGAAGGTCGAGGAAACGCGCGTGTCGCTGACCCGCATCGAACAATTGCTGCTGGCTTCGCCGCTGGTCGAGGAGGTCCGCGCGCTGACGGTCGAACTGGATATCGGGCTGCGTACCGCGGTGGTGGCCGTGCCGAGCGCAGCCGGCGCGACGATGCTGGCGCAGGGAGGCAGGCCAGCGCTGGTCGCGGCATTGCGCGCGGTCCTCGCGCAGGCGCTGGAGCCGATCGCCTTGCCGCGCCGCTGGTGTTTTCCGGCCGCGCTGCCCTGCAACGCGCAGGGCAAGACCACCGAGGCGATGCTGCGCGAGCTGGTGCGCGGCGTGCTGCCGCGCGTGCAATGGCTGCCGGCCGAAGGGCCGGGCCGCGCCGCCGCGCTGCTCGGCATCGATGCGGACCTGGCCGTGTTCGATGGCCACTTCGAACAGGCGCCGATCGTGCCCGGCGTGGCGCAGCTGGACTGGGTCATGACGCTGGCGGCGCAGGCGCTCGAGGTGCCCCCGCGCAGCGCATTCCGCCAGCTCGATGCGCTCAAGTTCCAGCAGGTGATTCGCCCCGGCGATGTCGTGCGCGTCGATCTGGAGTGGCAGGCGGAGAAAGGCACGCTCGTCTTCAGGCTGGTCTCCGATGTCGGTCAGCATGCGAGCGGCCGGGTGGTGTTCGGCGCCATCATCGGAGCCAGCGATGTTTAGGCCCGTCGTGTTGATCCCGGTGTACAACCACGAACACGCGGTCGGGCAGGTCCTTGCCGCGGTGCTGTCGCATCCGGTCCCATGCCTGCTGGTCGACGACGGCAGCGCGCCGGCTTGCGCCGAGGTATTGCGCGAACTCGCCGCCAGCCGTCCGGACCGCGTCGAGCTGCTGCGGCTGCCGGACAACCAGGGCAAGGGCGGGGCCATTATCGCGGGCGCGCTGCATGCGCGCCGGCGCGGCTACAGCCATGTGCTGCAGATCGACGCGGACGGCCAGCACGACAGCGCCCGCATCGCCGACTTCCTGGCGCTTGCCCAGTCCAGCCCCGAGGCGCTGATCTGCGGCTGCCCGGTGTACGACGCGTCGGTGCCGCGCGCGCGGCTGATGGGCCGCTACCTGACCCATGTCTGGGTCTGGATCAATACGCTGTCGTTCGCGGTGCGCGACGCGATGTGCGGACTGCGGGTCTATCCGCTGGCCTCGCTGGTGCCGCTGGTGCAAAGCGTGCCGCTGGGGCGGCGCATGGAGTTCGACATCGAGGTGCTGGTGCGCCTGGTCTGGCGCGGCGTTCGCATCGTCAACGTGCCGGTGCGCGTCACCTATCCCGCCGACGGCGTGTCGCACTTCCGCGTGTGGCGCGACAACGCGCTGATCTCCGGCATGCACGCGCGCCTGTTCGCCGGCATGCTGCTGCGCGCGCCGGTGCTGCTGGCGCGCAAGTTCGGCCTGGGGCCAGCATGAACACCGCCGCGCCGGGCCGCCGCTGGTCGCCGCACTGGGCCGATATCGCCGAGTCGACCTGCGTCTGGGGCATCTGGTCCCTGTACGCGGTCAACCGGATATTCGGCCGGACGCTGTTTCGCGTGCTGCTGTATCCCGTCGTGATGTATTACTGGCTGGCGAGGCCCGCCGCGCGGCGCGCCTCGGTGGACTTCCTGCGGCGCGTGCATCGGTACACCGGCACGGCCGGCGCGGTCCCGAGCCGGCGCCACAGCCTGCGCCATCTGCTGTCCTTCGCGGAGACGCTGCTCGACAAGATGCTCGCGATCAGTGGGCGCTACCGCTTCGACGCGGTGCGCCGCGAAGGCGCCGAACTGATGGCGCGCCAGCGCGACAGCGGCCGCGGCGCCGTCATCGTCACCGCGCACATGGGCTGCCTCGAGCTGTGCCGGGTGGTGTCCACCCACAAGGCGGGACTGCGCGTCAACGTGCTGGTGCACACCATGCACGCCGAGCGCTTCAACCGGATTCTGTCCCGGCTCGATCCGCAAGCGGTGGTGCAGCTGATCCAGGTCACCGAGATCACGCCGGCGACCGCGCTGTTGCTGCAGCAGAAGATCGAGGCCGGCGAGTTCGTCGCCATTGCCGGCGATCGCGTGCCGCTCGAGGGCGGGCGCAGCGTGACCGTCTCCTTTCTGGGCGAGCCGGCGCGGATGCCGATCGGGCCGTACGCGCTGGCCGCGCTGCTGCGTTGCCCGCTGCTGGCGATGAGCTGCGTGCGCGCCGGCGACGGCCATCTGCTGCGCTTCGCGCAACTGGCCGAGGCGGTCGTGTTGCCGCGCGGCGGCCGGCAGCAGGCGCTGACGCTCCACGCGCAGGCCTATGCCGACTGGCTGGAGGTGCAGGTCTGCGCCTCGCCCTACGAGTGGTTCAACTTCTACGATTTCTGGAGCGGCGCCGCCGACGGCGACGCCCGCTGAGCAACGCATCCATGTCAATGTCGCCGTCCGCCGCGCACGCACCGCTCGCGCATGAACTGGTAATGAGTCCCGCCTTCCACGACCTCGATCCGATGGATGTGGTCTGGCATGGCAACTACGCGCGCTATTTCGAGCTGGCCCGTTGCGCGCTGCTGGCCCGCTTCGACTACGACTATCCGGCCATGCGCGATTCCGGCTATGCCTGGCCGGTGGTCGACATGCGCATCAAGTACATTCGGCCGCTGGTCTATGGGCAGCAAACCATCGTGCGAGCCACCATCGTCGAGTGGGAGCACCGGCTCAAGATCGACTACGAGATTCGCGACGCGGCCAGCGGCCGGCGGCTGACGCGCGGCTACACGATCCAGGTGCCGGTCGAGATCGCCACCGGCGAGATGAGCTATGTCTGCCCGCCGGTGCTGGCACAACGCCTGGGAGTGGCATCGTGATCGCGCGGCTATTGCGTATGGCGTCGCGCATGGCGCGGCACGTTGTCCTCGCCGCGGTCGCATTCGGCGGCGCGCCGGCGTACGCCGCCGGCCTGCTGGACCAGGTCGCCGCGCGGCTCGACGATGCGCCGGTGATCCGCGGTGGGTTCGAGCAGACCCGCACGGTTGCCGGTTTCGCCATGCCGCTGGTCTCGCGCGGCGACTTCGTACTGGCACGGGGCCGCGGCCTCGTCTGGCATACCCGTGCACCGATCGCGTCCAGCCTGCTGCTGACGCCGCAGGGCCTGACCATGCGCGGCGCCGACGGCAGCGTCCAGCAGCAACTGCAGGCCGACGCGCAACCGGGCCTGCGCGCGGCGCTCGAAGCCATCCTCGCCGTGCTGCGTGCCGATGCGCCGGCGCTGGCGCAACGCTTCGCCGTGGCCGGCGAAGTGCGGGGTAAACAGGGCTGGAAACTCGCGCTGACGCCGACCGATGCCGATATGCGCCGGGTATTGACCCGCGTGGATCTGGCAGGCGACCGCTTCGTGCGCGAGGTGCGTTTGCAGGAGGCCGGCGGCGACAGCACCGTGGTGCGCCTGCTCGCGCCGATGGCGGCCGGCGCCGACGCGGCGCGGGAGATTGCCGTTGACTGACGCTGCCGCCGCGCGCGGATCCGGGCCGACGCGCCTGGCGCGCGTGCTGGCGCTCGTCTGGCTGGTGCTCGCCATCGGCCTGGTCCTGCACCAGCTGCACTTCTGGCGCGAGGCCCGGCTGGATACCGATGTGCTGGCGCTGCTGCCGGCGACGGAGCGCACCGCGGTCGCGGACCGCGCGCTGCGGCAATTGACCGACAACGCGGCGCGGGAGGTGGTGGTGCTGGTGGGCGCCCCGGACTGGCCGCGCGCCCGCGCCGCGACGCAGCGTTTTGCGGCCGCGGCAGCGTCGGCCCCGGGTGGTGCGCTGCTGCAGCCGTCCACGCGGATGTCGGCGTTCGACCTGGGCGCGGCGCTCGACTTTTATCGGCCGTACCGGGCCGGCATCCTGACCGATGCCCAGCGCACGACGCTGACGCAGGCGGATACGGAGGCGCTCGCGCAGCAATCGCTGGCGCGGCTGTACCAGTTCGCGGCCGGGCCGCGGCTGGCGGACTGGCAGGCCGACCCGCTGAATCTGTGGCCGGATTGGTGGCTGGCGCGTGCTGGCGCGACTGCGGTGCGCCAGCGCGATGGCCTGGCCACGGTCAGTGGCGATGGCGCCGAATGGGTGGTGCTCGGCTACCACGCCGCGCGCGCGGCCTTCGCCGCCGATGGGGCATCCGATTACCGTTCGCTGCTCGAAGCCGGCGAGCGCGCCGCGGGCCATGGCGACGGCGACGTGCGGGTGGTGGCGGCAGGTATCCCGCTGCATGCGGAGGCCGCCGCCGTTCAGGCCAACCGCGAAATGAACGTGATCGGGCTGGGCTCGCTCGCGGCGGTGCTGCTGCTGGTCTGGCTGGCCTTTCGCTCGCTGCGGCCGATCGGGCTGGTGGCGCTGTCGCTGGTGATCGGCACCGCGGCGGCGTTGTCGGTGACCGCGCTGGTCTTCGGCCGCGTGCACCTGATCACGCTGGTGTTCGGCGCCAGTCTGGTCGGTGTGGCCGAGGACTACGGCATCCACTATTTCGTGATGCGCCAGGCGAGGCCGGCATGGACGCCCGCGCGCACGGTGCGGATGCTGTTCGGCGGCATGGCGCTGGCGCTGGCCACCAGCGTGGCGGCCTATCTGGCACTGGGCGTCGCGCCGTTCCCCGGCCTGCGGCAGATGGCGCTGTTCTCGGCGACCGGCCTGGTGTGCGCGTTCCTGACGGTGGTGCTGTGGTTCCCGTGGCTGGACCGCGCGCCGGTCCGGCCGACGCGGCTGTCGCGATGGCTGGCCGCCAGTCTGTCGCGCTGGCCGCGTGTGCAAGCGGACGGCCGCACCGCGCTGGCGCTGGGACTGCTTGTCCTATTCATCGCGTTCGGCGTGGCCCGTGTGCGGGTCAGCGACGACGTGCGCCAGCTGCAGAGCTCGCCGCCGGAGCTGGTCGATGCGCAACGCCTCGCCGGCCGGCTGCTCGGCACGCCGAGTCCGGCACAGTTCATCGTGGTGCGCGGCACCACGCCGGAACAGGTCTTGCAACGCGAGGAAGCCGTCAAGCGTGCGCTCGCGCCGGCGTTGGCCGCGGGGCAGCTGCACGGGGTGCTGGCGCTGTCCGATTGGGTGCCGTCGGCCGCGCGGCAGCGGGCCGATGCGGCGCTGGCCGGCCGCGTCGAACAGGAGGTGCGGGCCCGCGTGCGTCGCACGTTGGGCGAGCCGGCAGGCACCGGGTCCGCTTCGCCGGCTCCCGGCGCGGTGCTGACGCTGCCGGCATGGCTCGCCGATCCGGTTTCGCTGCCGCTGCGCCAGCTATGGCTGGGACCGATCGGCCAGGAGCATGCCAGCGTGATGCTGCTGCAGGGACTGGAGCGACGCGAAGCCATTGGCGCGGTCGCCGCGGCGGTCGCTCCGGTGGAGGGCGCGCAATGGGTCGATCGCGTGGCCGACTATTCGGCGCTGCTGGCGGGCTATCGCGCGATGATGAGTTGGCTGCTGGCGGCCGGTGCGGCCGTTGTCGCGGGGCTGCTGGCCTGGCGCCATGGACGCGCGGCATGGCGCGCCCTCGTGCCGACCCTGCTGGCGGCGGCGCTGAGCGTTGCCATGCTGGGCTGGCTCGACGTGCCGCTACAGTTGTTCTCGGTGCTGGCGCTGGCCTTGCTGCTTGGCGTCGGCGTTGATTACGGGATTTTTCTGCTGGAGCATCCGGGCGACGGCGTGTCATGGACCGCGATCGTGCTCGGTGCGGCCAGCACGCTGCTGGCGTTCGGCCTGCTGGCGCTGTCGGCAACCCCGGCGCTGCATGCGTTCGGCATGACCATGCTCAGCGGCGTGGGCGCCGTGTGGATACTGTCGCCGTGGTTCCGGCCGGCGCCAACCGATCAATACGCGGCGCGTTGAACTCGAACGCGCGCCCGACCAGGAGAATACGCAGATGGACGAGATGGAACAGATGGAACAGATGGAACTTCAATACGTCGATGTGCTGATCATCGGCGCGGGGCCGGCCGGCGCGGTGGCCGCCGGGCTGCTGCGCCAGCGCGGCATCGCGGTGCTGGTGCTGGAAAAGGAGACGTTCCCGCGCTTCTCGATCGGCGAGAGCCTGTTGCCGCAGAGCATGGAATACATCGAGCAGGCCGGCATGCTGCGCGCGGTGGTCGAAGCGGGGTTCCAGTACAAGAACGGTGCTGCCTTTGTCCGCGGTGACCGTTACACCGAATTCGACTTCCGCGACAAGTTCACGCCGGGTTGGGGCACGACCTACCAGGTTCAGCGCGCGCATTTCGACGATGTGCTGATCCGCGATGCGCAGCGCCAGGGGGCCCAGGTCCGCTTCCGGCATCAGGTCACGGCGGTGGACCTCGGCGGTGCCCGTCCGCGCGTGACCGTGCGCGGCGAGGATGGCGCGTCGTACCAGGTCGAATGCCGCCAACTGCTGGACGCCTCCGGCTTCGGCCGCGTGCTGCCGCGCCTGCTGGACCTGGAATCGCCGTCCAACTTTCCCGTGCGCAGCGCGATCTTCACGCATATCGAGGACCGGGTCGCGCCTGGCGCCTTCGACCGCAACAAGATCCGCATCAGCGTGCATCCCGAGCACGTCGATGTCTGGTACTGGACGATTCCGTTCTCGAACGGCCGCTGCTCGCTGGGCGTGGTCGCCGAGAAAGCCTTCCTCGACCGCTACGCCGGCAGCGACATGGATCGCCTGCAAACGCTGGTCGGCGAAGAGCCGGCGCTGGCCGCGCTGCTGGCCGATGCACGCTGGGACACGCCGGCGCGCCAGCTGACCGGCTATTCGGCCAATGTGCGGTCGCTGTGGGGCAAGGGCTACGCGCTGCTGGGCAATGCCGGCGAGTTCCTCGATCCGGTGTTCTCCTCCGGCGTGACGATCGCCTTCAAGTCCGCCAGCCTGGCGGTCGACTGCATCGCCCGCGAATTCGCCGGCGAGACGGTCGACTGGGAACAGGACTACGCGCGCACGCTGAAGGCAGGGGTCGATTGCTTCCGCACCTTTGTCGAAGCCTGGTATGCGGGCTCGTTCCAGACGCTGATCTTCCACCCCGATGCCACCCCGGAAATCCGCCGCATGATCTCGTCGATCCTGGCCGGATACGCGTGGGACCGCAGCAACCCCTTCGTCGTCGAGTCCAGGCGCCGGCTGACCGTACTGGAGGAATTTTGCCGCGCCTGAACCGGACCGTGGCGGCCGCGGGACTCGCCGCCTGGCTGGCGGCGTGCGGCCATCTGTCGCCATCGCCATCGCCATCGCCTTCGCCTTCGCCTTCGCCATCGCCATCGCCTTCGCCTTCGCCATCGCGATCGCCATCACTGCCCCGATCCGCGCCCGCGCCCGTGCTGCGCCTGCCGCCGGCGGCGCTGCAGCGCACGCTTTCCCTGCAGCAGCATATCGAGGTGCGCTACCGCACCGCCGACGGCGGGACCGAAACGCGCGAGTTGATCGCGCTGCTGCAGGCCGACGCCGCGCATACGCGGCTGGCCGCGGTGGCCGGCGGCCAGGTGCTGGCGCGGCTGGACTGGGATGGCACGCGGCTCGACGTCGCGCGCGCCTCGTGGGCGCCCGCGCAGCTCGATCCGGAACGCATCCTCAGCGACCTGCAGCTGTCGCTGTGGCCGCTGCGCGCGGTCGCGGACGCGTTGCCGGCAGGCTGGACCGTGCGGGAGGCGCAAGGGCGGCGCGTGCTGCGGGACGGCGACGAGGTCGTCGCTGAAGTCGTGCAGGCCGACGCCGACACGCTGCGCTTCACGCAACATCGCGGCGGCTATGCGCTGACGATTCGCACGCTGGCCGGCGGCAAGGGGGCGCGATGATGCCTGCGCAAACGCGGCCGATCCATCTGAACGCCATGGGCGTGCTGTGCGCACTGGGCAATGGCGCCGATGCAGTCCGCGCCGCGCTGTGGCGCGACGACGGTCCGCACGGCGGCGAGGTCACCGATCGCTTCACGCCCGGCAGAGCCCTGCATGTCGGCAGCCTGCCGTCGCCGCCGGCGCTGGGGGACGATGTGCCCCCGTCGCAGCGCACGCATAACAACGCGATGCTGCAGCACGCATTGGCGCAAATCCGGCCCGAGGCCGAGGCGGCATTGAGCCGCTTCGGCGCAGCGCGCGTGGCCGTGGTGCTCGGCACCAGTACCTCGGGCATCCGCGAGGGCGGGGAGGCGGTGCGGGCGCGGGTCGCGCAGGGTCACTGGCCGGATGCCTTCCACTATGCGCAGCAGGAACTGGGCACGACGGCGGCCTTCGTCGCCGCGCAGCTTGGCGCCCGCGGCCCTGCCTACACGCTGTCGACCGCCTGCTCGTCCGGTGCGAAGACGCTGGCGGCAGCCGCGCGGCTGCTGGACGCCGGCATCGCCGATGCCGTGATCGCCGGCGCTGCGGACTCGCTGTGCCCGTTTACGATCGGCGGGTTCAGCGCGCTGGAGGCGGTATCCGCCGCGCGCGCCAATCCGTTCTCCGCGCATCGCGCCGGCATCAATCTGGGCGAGGGCGCCGCGCTGTTCGTGCTGTCGCGCGAGCCCGGGCCGGTGCGGCTGTCCGGCTGGGGCGAGAGCTCGGATGCCTACCATATTTCCGCGCCGGACCCCGAAGGCAAGGGCGCGCAGCAGGCGATGCGGCAGGCGCTGGCGCGGGCCGGTCTCGCACCGGCGCAGATCGACTATCTGAACCTGCACGGCACCGGGACGGAACACAACGACGCGATGGAATCGCGCGCCGTGCATGCGGTGCTCGGCGCCGACGTGCCCGCCAGTTCGACCAAGCCGATGACCGGCCATGCGCTGGGCGCCGCTGGCGCGATCGAAGCCGCGCTGCTGTGGCACACCCTGGTGGACAACCCGCACGGACGGCTGCCGCCGCATTGGTGGGACGGCGCGCCCGATTCCGCGCTGCCGGCATTGCGGCTGGTGGGCCCGGGCGAACGGCTCGGCCGCGCGCCGCGCCATGCGATGAGCAGCTCGTTTGCCTTCGGCGGCAGCAACTGCGCGCTGATCCTGAGCGCGGCGTGACGACGATGACCATGAACACGAGTACGAACACGAGTACGGACACGAGTACGAACGCCGCGGCGTCCCGCGTTCCCGCGGAAGCGGACAAGGATCGCGGCGATATCGGCGCCATGGTGCCGCATGGCGGCGCGATGCTGCTGCTCGATGCGCTGATCCATGCCGACGAGGAGCATGCGATCGCGCGCGCGACCGTGCGGCCGACGCAGCTGTTCGTCGACGCGCACGGCATGCCGGCCTGGGTCGGCGTCGAATACATGGCGCAGACCATCGCGGCGTGGTCGGGCGCGCGCGCACGCCGCGCCGGCAATGCGCCGGCGATCGGCTTTCTGCTCGGGTCGCGCCGCTATGCCTGCGACGTGCCGGCCTTTCCCCGCGGCAGCGTGCTGACCATCACCGCCCGCGTCGAGCTGATCGGCGATAACGGCCTGGGCATGTTCTCGTGCGCCATCGACACGGACGGGCGCGAGGTCGCCCGCGCCAACGTTTCCGTTTTCCAGCCTGCGGACGCGCAGGCTTTCTTGCAAGGACACAAGCCATGAGCGATCACACCGTCCTCGTGACCGGCTCCTCGCGCGGCATCGGCCGCGCCATCGCGCTGCGGCTCGCGCGCGAGGGCCATGACATCGTAGTGCACTGCCGCTCGCGGCGCGACGAGGCCGAATCGGTCGCCGACATGGTGCGCAGCCTTGGCCGCGCCGCGCGTGTGCTGGCCTTCGATGTGGCCGATCGCGAGCAATCCGCGCAGGCGCTGCAGCAGGACATCGATGCGCACGGCGCCTACTACGGCGTGGTCTGCAATGCCGGCATCGCGCGCGATGCCGCCTTTCCGGCGATGACCGGCGCCGAGTGGGACGAGGTCATCCATACCAACCTCGATGCCTTCTACAACGTGCTGAATCCGGTGGTGATGCCGATGGTCCAGCGGCGCGCGCCGGGCCGCATCGTCACGCTCTCGTCGGTTTCCGGCCTGGTCGGCAACCGCGGGCAGGCCAACTACAGCGCGGCCAAGGCCGGCATCATCGGCGCGACCAAGGCACTGGCGATCGAGCTGGCCAAGCGCCAGATCACCGTCAATTGCGTGGCGCCGGGCCTGATCGACACCGACATGATCGACGCGGCCGTCCGCGACGAGGCGTTGCGCCTGATTCCCGCGCGCCGCATGGGCACGCCGGACGAGGTGGCCGCGACGGTGGCCTTCCTGCTGTCGGCCGACGCGGGCTACATCACGCGCCAGGTGATCTCGGTCAACGGAGGGATGTTCGGATGAAGCGCGTCGTCGTCACCGGCGCCGGCGCCATCAGCGCGCTGGGCAACGATTGGGCCACGGTCGCGCCACGGCTGCGCGCCGGCCAGAGCGCCGTCGTCAGGATGGAGGACTGGAGCAAGTACAAGGGCCTGAACACGCAGCTGGCCGCGCCGGTTGCGGACTTCGAGACGCCGGCGCACTACACCCGCAAGCGCACCCGCGGCATGGGCCGCGTGGCGCTGATGGCGGTGCTGGCCAGCGAGGCGGCGCTGCGTGATGCCGGTCTGCATGGCGACCCGCTGGTCACCAGCGGCGAGCTCGGGATCGCCTATGGCTCTTCCACGGGCACGCCCGAAGCCGTGGCGGACTTCGGCCGGATGCTGCTGGACTGCTCGACCGAGGGCGTCAGCGCGACCACCTACATCCGCATGATGCCGCATACCACCGCGGTCAATATCGGCGTGTTCTTCGGCATCACGGGCCGCATCCTGACCACCTCCAGCGCCTGCACCTCGGGCAGCCAGGGCATCGGCTACGCCTACGAGACCATCCGCGCCGGGCGTCAGGTCGCGATGCTTGCCGGGGGCGCGGAGGAACTCGATCCGACCGAGGCGGCGGTGTTCGACACGCTGTTCGCCACCAGCACCCGCAACGACGCCCCCCAGACCACGCCGCGCCCGTTCGATGCCGAGCGCGACGGCCTGGTGCTGGGCGAGGGCGCCGGCACGCTGGTGCTGGAAGAGCTCGAACACGCGCGCGCCCGCGGCGCCCGCATCCTGGCCGAGGTCGTGGGCTTCGGCACCAACAGCGACGGCGCGCACGTGACGCAGCCCAATGCCGACACGATGGCGCAGGCAATGCGGCTGGCCCTGCGCGACGGCGGCATCGATCCCGCCCGCATCGGCTATGTGAATGCGCACGGCACCGCGACGGACCACGGCGACGTGGCCGAGTCGCACGCGACCCATGCGGTGCTGGGCGCCGGCGTGCCCATCAGCTCGCTCAAGAGCTACCTGGGCCATACGCTGGGCGCGTGTGGCGCGCTGGAGGCGTGGCTGACCATCGAGATGATGCGGGCGGGCTGGTTCGCGCCGACGCTGAACCTGGCCACGCCGGACCCGCGCTGCGCGCCGCTCGACTACATCGCCGGCGACGGACGCGTGCTCGACGTCGATCACGTGATGAGCAACAACTTCGCCTTTGGCGGCATCAACACCTCCCTGGTGTTCCGGCGCTGGACGGACTGAACGGTCCGGCTCGCGCCCGCTTTCTTGAACCTCGACAACGACAAGGAAAATCATGAAGTTCGGTCAGACGTGTGGTCACTATGCAGTCCTCGCAGCGATCGCCGCCGGCGCCTTGGTCAGCGCGCCCGCCAGCGCCCGCGACACCAAGTACCTGCTGCCCATCCAGGAGGTCCTCGACATGCCGGAAGCCAAGGAGAAGCTCGATGGTTCCGTGCGCTTTTTCTTTGCCGGCCAGCGCACCCCCAAGGTGCTGGAGACCAAGGGCAGCGACGTGTCGAACCGCAAGACCAACGGCGTGGGCAAGAGCGACGAGGAGGCCTGCCGCTGGGCCGCCCTGTCCGCGCTGCTGTCGTTCCAGGACAAGGCGAAGACGATGGACGCCAACGCTGTGGTCAACCTGGTCAGCTATTACAAGAAGAACGAGATGGCCAGTGCCGATCAGTACGAGTGCCATGCCGGTGCGGTGGTGGTCGGCGTCGCGCTCAAGGGCGACTACGCCCGCGTGGGCAACTGAGGTGGGCAATTGATTCCGGGGCGCCGCGCGTGACGATCTCCGTCCGGCTGCGATCGGTCAGCACGCTGACGGCCGGCGTGGGTGCGAATGCCCACGCGTGGCTGTCGGCGGCCGAGCGTGCCCGTCTGGCGCAAATCCATGCGCCGCGGCGCGCGGCCCAGTTCGTCGCCGGCCGGTGGCTGGCCCGCGGGTTGCTGGCGGAGCGGTTCGGCGGCGCTCCGGACGATTGGATGATCGACGCATCGGCCGATGGCGCGCCGCGCGTCGCGGGCCATGCCGACAAGCATCTTTCGATCGCGCATGGCGGCGACAGTGTCGCGTGCGCGGTGGGCGAACACCCGCTCGGCCTCGATCTCGAGGTGCGCCGGCCCGGACGATCGCGCGCGGCGCTGCTGGAGGCGATCACCGGCGCCGCGGAACGGAACGTGCTGCTTGCCGGACGCGGAGACGACATCGAAACGCTGGCCCTGGAAGCGTGGACCTTGAAGGAAGCCGCGCTCAAGTGCCGTGGCGGCGAATTGTTCTCGACCATGCTGGGTCATCGGGCCTGCATCTGGCCCGCGGGGACCGCGCACACCGGCATCCCGGCCAACGGATGCAGCTGGTGGCATGGCGACACCGTCGTTGCCGTGGTCAGCGATCCGTTGCTGGCCCGACTGGACCACGGCAGCACCACGCCCGACGCCATTCGCCATTGGCACGTGGCAATGCCGGGCCCGGGCGCCGATTCCCCGCAACGATCGGCGGCGTCCGCGCCCTGCTGACCGTCCCGTTTTTTCGATCCGATTTCCCCAAAACGATTACCCGACCATGCGCATCTCTTCGCAGTCCTCTTCCGACGCCGACGCCGACGCCGACGCCGACGCCGGCTCCGGCTCGGCCGGCAGCGTCCGTCCCGCGACCGTGATCTTCGACGGGACTCCCCTGACGGTGGAGGACGTAGCCGCGCTCGCGCGCCGCGATGCGCTGGCCAGCCTGTCCGAGTCTGCGGCATTCCGTGGCCGCATCGAACGCGGCATGGCGTTTCTCGACCGGCTGCTGGCCGAGGAGGGCCGCATCTACGGGGTCACGACCGGGTACGGCGATTCCTGCGGCGTGGAAGTGCCGGTGGCGATGGCCGACCAGCTGCCGCAGCGCCTGTACACCTTCCACGGCTGCGGTATGGGCCGCATGCTCGATGCCGACGAGACCCGCGCCGTGCTGGCGGCGCGCCTGGCCTCGCTGTGCCAGGGCTATTCCGCGGTCAGCCCGGCCTTGCTGGAGCAACTGGCCGCCTTGCTCGCCAACGATGTATTGCCCTGCATCCCGGCCGAAGGTTCGGTCGGCGCCAGCGGCGACCTGACGCCGCTGTCCTATGTCGCCGCGGTGCTGTGCGGCGAGCGCGACGTCATGGTCCAGGGCCGGCGCATGGCCGCGGCCGATGCGCTGGCGCAGCTCGGACGCGCGCCGCTGCGTTTGCGCCCCAAGGAAGCGCTGGCCATCATGAACGGCACCGCGGTGATGACCGGCCTTGCCTGTCTGGCCTGGCAGCGTGCCCGCCAACTCGCCCAGCTGGCCTGCGCGATCACCGCCGGCGCGGTCGCCGCGACCGACGGCAATCCCTATCATTTCGACCCCACGCTGTTCGCGGCCAAGCCGCACCCGGGCCAACTGCGCGCGGCCGCCGCCATCCGCGGCTGGCTTGGCGACGTGCAGGCGCCGCGCCACGCGCACCGGCTGCAGGACCGCTATTCGCTGCGCTGCGCGCCGCATGTGATCGGCGTTCTCGAGGATGCGCTGGACTGGTCGCGGCAATGGATCGAGACCGAGCTGAACAGCGCCAACGACAATCCGCTGGTCGATCCGGACGAGGAGCGCGTACTGCATGGCGGCCATTTCTATGGCGGCCATATCGCCTTCGCGATGGACGGACTCAAGGCCGCGGTGGCCAGCGTGGCCGATCTGCTCGACCGCCAGTTCGCGCTGCTGGCCGACCCCCGCCACAATCACGGCCTGCCCGCCAATCTGTCGGGCGCCACCGGCGACGATGCCTGCCTGAACCACGGCCTGAAGGCGCTGCAGATCGGCGTGTCGGCGTGGACCGCCGAGGCGCTGAAGGCCACCATGCCGGCGGCGTCGTTCTCGCGTTCGACCGAATGCCACAACCAGGACAAGGTCAGCATGGGCACGATTGCCGCACGGGATTGCCTGCGCGTGCTGGAACTGAGCGAACAGGTGGCCGCCGCGATGCTGGTGGCCGTGCGGCAAGGCGTGGCGCTGCGGCGCCGGGCCGGAGGTACGCCGCCCGCCGCGCTGGCACCGTTCGAACAGCGGCTGAACGCCGCCATCCCCTTTATCGAGCGGGACCGCGCGCTCGATCGCGAACTGGTCGCTCTCGTCGGCGAGATCCGGGAGGGCCGCTGGTGAACGGCGCCGCCGTCTTCTTCCTGCAGGCTGCCATCGTCGTCGGCCTGCCTTACGCGCTGTGGCGGCTGTTCGGCAAGGGCAGGGTGCTGCCGCTGGTCGTGGTGCAGATCCTGGTCGGCATCGGCCTGGGGCCGACCGGCCTGGGGCGCGTCTTTCCCGAAACGTGGGCGGCGCTGTTCGGTCCGCAGGCGCTGGCCATGCTTGGCGGCCTGCAATGGCTGGCGGTGACGCTGTTCTGTTTCCTGACCGGCCTGCACCTGCGCGAGACCGAGCTCGGCGGCCAACCGCGCGCCGCGGTGGCCGCGGGCATCGGCGGCATTGCGCTGCCCTTCGTGCTGGGCACTGCCGCCGGTGCGTGGCTGGTGGCGGACCTGCCGCAGCTTGCGGGGCCGAATGCCGGCCCGATCGGCTTCGCGCTGGCGCTGGGCCTGTGCAGCGCGGTGACCGCGCTGCCGGTGCTCGCCGCGATCCTGCGCGAGATGGGGATGGCGGGCACGGGCATGGGGCATCTTGCGCTGCGCTGTGCCGCGCTGACCGATGGCGTGGTGTGGCTGGCGCTGGCGATGGTGCTGGTCGGCCATGGCGAAGGCGCCGGCCCGGTCCGCGTGGCCGTGCTGGCGCTCGCCTATCTGGCCGCCTGCCTGCTGGTGGTGCGGCCGTTGCTGGCGCGCTGGCTGTCGCGCGATGGCTGGCATGCCGAGCCCCTGCTGGCAGTGGCGCTGGTCACGGTGCTGGTGTCGGCCTTCCTGTCGGAACTGGTGGGGCTGCATCACGTGATGGGCGGCTTTGTCGCCGGGCTGGTATGGCCCCGCCAACATGCGTCGCAGATCAGGAAGCTGCTGGAGCCGGCGACGGTCGTGGTATTGCTGCCGTTCTTCTTCCTGGCGGCCGGCCTGCGCACCACGGTCGGCATGGCCGACGGCGACGTGCTGCGGGTCTTTGCGATTGCGGTGGTCGTGGCGGTCGTCGGCAAGACCGTCGGCGTGGCGGTCCCCGCGCGACTGGCGGGACTGGGTTGGCGCGAGGCATGGACGCTGGGCGCGTTGCTGCAGACCAAGGGCCTGGTCGAGGTCGTGGTGCTTGGCATCCTGCTGGACGCCGGCCTGATCGCGGGCCCCGCGTTCTCCGGCCTGTTGTGGATGGCGCTGGCGACCACCGTGCTGGCGCGTCCGCTTGCCGCTTTCGCGATGCGCGGCGCCGCGCGATGGGGCGAACCGGTGGGCGGCGTGGCCGAGCGAAGCTAGGAGCCGGGTCAGGAGCAGGGCGCGCCAAGGCCCGTTGCAGCGCGTTGCCCCGGGTTACGCCCCGCTGCCGCCAACGCCGGCCCGCGTCCCCGCCGCCGGATGATCCGGATAGTGCTCGAGCAGCATCGCGACCACGCCGTTGGTCCAGCCGAAGCCGTCCTGCAGCGGATATTCCCCGCCGCCGCCGCCGATGGCATGGCGGGCCCGGCGCCGCAGCCCATACTTCTCGACGAGCTTGTATTCGCGCCGATAGAGGCTGGCGACGGTGGCCAGCCAGCGGTCGGCAATCTCGCGCGCCAGTGCCTCGTCGCCATGGCGGCGCAACCCCTGGATCGCCAGCCACTGCAATGGTGCCCAGCCGTTCGGCTGGTCCCATTGCTCGCCCGAGCGCACGCAGGTCGTGGCGAGCCCGCCCTCTGCCAGCAGCCGCGTGCGCAGTGTGGCGCGGATGCGCGTGGCCTGCGCGTCCGAGGCCAGCCCGACAAACAGCGGCATCACGGTGGCCGCGGTCAGGCCCTGTCGGCGGGCGCCGCGATGCCAGTCGTAGTCGACAAAGGCCCCGAGCTCCGGATGCCATAGATGCCGCTCGATCGCCTCGCGCCGCGCCTGCGCCATCGCGGCATAACGGCCCGCGCCATCGGCGTCGCCGGCGCGTTCGCTGAGCGCGGCCAGGCGCGTCTCGGCATGCCACAGCAGGGCGTTCAGGTCGATCGGCAGGATCGCGGTGGTGCGGATCGTCGACAGCGAGGCCGGCGTGCCGGAGCTCGACTCCTCCAGCCAGCGCGAGCTGAAGTCCCAGCCCGATTCCGCGGCGGCGCGCAGGTCGCGGAAGACCAGATGGCGAGGACGCCCGCTGCGATGCGCGGTGACGACGTCCTCGAGAAACGATTCCTCGCGCGGGCGGGCATGGTCGTCCCAGTAGCGATTGAGCAGGCTGCCGTCCGGCAGCCGCACCACGTGCCGATGCGCGGTGCCGGGGCTCAATCGCTCTGCGCCATCCATCCAGAACGCGTGTTCGGCGCGCAGATGCGGCAGGTAGGAATGCAGCTTGACCACGCCCTGCGCCTCGAACAGTTCCGTCATCAGCGTAAAGACAGGCGGCTGCGAGCGGCTCAGGTAGTAGCTGCGCGTGCCGTTTGGCACCAGCCCGTAGCTGTCGAGCAGATAGGCGAAGTTGTCCGCCATCGCCCGCACCAGATCGTGGCGGCCGCTGGCGGCCAGGCCGAGCATCGTGAAATACGAATCCCAGTAGTACAGCTCGCCGAAGCGGCCGCCGGGCACCACATAGGGGTGGGGCAGCGGCAGCAGCGAGCACCAGGGCGGATGGTCGATCGGATCGCGCGTCAGCACCGGCCACAGGCTGTCGATATGTTCGCGCAGCGACAGGTCCGGGTTGGAGACGTAGTGGCTGTCCGGCACGGTGCTGCGCGCGAAATGCTCGGCGACGAAGGCCTCCAGCGCGAAGCCGGGCCGATCGCGCTGCTGCCGGTAGCGAGCCAGGATGTCTTCGGGCGGCGCGAGGGGCAGGCAATCGGGGAACGTCTTGCTGTCCGCGAAGATGCCGCTGGCCTGGACGCGGATGAACAGTTCGCCGTAGCGTTCGGCGGGGGACAGGGCGTCGGCATGGGCGCATCCCTCGAGCCGGTGCGGCGGCGGGCATGGCAGCCGGGTGACCGCCGGCTCGCGGGTGGCGGCTTCCGCCGCGGGATGGACGCCCTCGGCGACAGCCTGCGCATTGGGGCCATCGGGCGCGGCCGGCTTGACCGGCGGAACGGCATGGGCGGTGCCCGAGGGGCTGTCCCGGGCCGGGCGGATCGCGTCTCTATTGCTCCGCATAGTTCCACAGCAGCCCGCCGTCGATCACCAGCGTGGCCCCGGTGATGTAGTCCGCGTCGGCGCTGCACAGGAACGCCGCCAGTCCCGCCACGTCGCCCGGGTCGCCCAGCCGGCCCAGCGGGATATTGGCCAGCAGGGCGCGCAGCTGGTCGGGGCGTTGCTGCAATGCGTGATTGATCGGGGTCTGGATCGCGCCGGGCGCGATGTTGTTGACGGTGATGCCGAGCGGGGCCAGTTCGATCGCCAGGTTGCGCATCAGCATGCGCAGCCCGCCCTTGCTGACGCAGTAGCTGGTGAAGTTGGGGAACGGCAGGTCCTCGTGCACCGAGCTGATATTGACGATCTTGCCGCCGCGGCCCTGCTGCTTGCAGTGATGCACGAAGTGCTGGGACAGGAAGAACGGGCCCTTCAGGTTGACGTTCAGCACGCGGTCGTAGTCTTCCTCGGTGACCTCGCCGAACGGTGCGCGAATCTCGATGCCGGCGTTGTTGATCAGTGCGTCGATCGAGCCGGCGGCATCGGTGGCCTCGCGGAACAGACGCTGGACCTCGCCAACGCCGGCGACATCGCCCTGCACCAGCCATGCCTGCACGCCGGCCTCGCGGATCTCCTTGCACACCTGCTCGGACCGCTCGTCCAGCCGATGCACCGCGACCACCACGTTGGCGCCTTCGCTTGCCAGCCGCAGCGCGATGCCGCGGCCGATCCCGGAGGCGGCGCCGGTCACCAGGACAGTCTTGCCTTGCAGTCTCATCTGCGCACCTCTTGCCTTTTGACGGTAGGGCCGCCTGGCAGGGCGGCCGGTCCTGTCGGACAGGAATATCCCGGTGTGAGTCGGTGCGCCGGCGTGAAGTTCCGGAGATGGGTCGCATGGGCATCGATGTGCCGCGTCGGCACCGCCGCTCAGTCGATGGCGGCGACTGCGGCGGCGGCCACTTCCGCCATGCGTCGATAGCCCGCATCGCCCGGATGCAGATGATCGCCGCTGTCGTAGCGGGGCAGCATCGCGTCGGGCCGTGCCGGGTCGCGGACCGCCGCATCGAAGTCCGCGACGCCGTCGAACTCGCCGCCGTCGCGTATCCACGCATTGACGGCTTGCCGCAGCGCTTCCTTTTGCGGCGGCGCGTCGTAGCCGCGGATCGGCGTGCCGGCCAGCGCGCCGGCGAACGGCGTGATGGTGGCGCCGATCACGCGGATGCCGCGTTCGCGCGCGCGGCGAATCAGTGCGCGGTAGCCGTCGATCATCGCGCTCGCCTCCGGTAACGGCGTCCGGGGCGCGAAGGTCGAACCCGGCCAGCCGATGTCGTTGATGCCGACGGCGACGATGACCGCGCGGACTGCGCGCTGAGCAAGCACGTCACGCTCGAAGCGTGCCAGCGCGGATTCGCCCATGCCGTCGCGCAACAATTGCCCGCCCGAGATGCCGGCATTGAGAACCGCGAGTCCCTGCGGCGCCAGCCGTTCGGCGAGACCGTCGGGCCAGCGACGGTTGGTGTCGACCGTCGAGCCATTGCCTTCGGTGATCGAATCGCCGATGGCCGCCACGGCCCCAGCGCCCGGACGCGCCTGCACCTCGATGGCGGCGAGCAGGAGCCGGCCGTTGAAGGGGCTGGCATGCGGCAGCGCGGCATCGCGCGTGGCATCGCCCGATGCCAGCCAGGCAGTCTGCCGCCCATCCCAATGAAAGCCGCCCGGCTGCACCGGTGTCGGCAGATGCAGGCTGACCGCCAGTTCGCTCAGTGGAGGCAGGGCGAGCTCGACCGCATCGCTGGTCACGGTGGCACCGGGCGGAATCGTGATCGACGGCCTGCCGTCGAAGGTCGCCGCGCGATCGGTTCTTGCATCGATGCCGTCGCGCCCGGTGGCCTGGGCGAGTCGCGCTGCGCCGATCGTGACCGGCTCGCGCCCATAGCCGTTGGACAGCACCAGGCGCGCGCGCTGGCCACCGACGCTGATTCGTGCGACCTGACGCAGCGTCTGATTGTCGAGCCGTGCCGGTACGCCTGTCGGCAGCGGCAATTCGCCGGCCTGCCAGATCGGCTGCTCGCTGGCGGTCCAGGTCGGCAGCCAGTGGACGGTGCGCGCGTCGTTGGGTGTCTCGGTGGCGAGCGCGGCAAAGGAGGCGACGCCGAGTGCGATGGCAGCGCAGGTGCGCTGCCAGCGTTGGCGCAAGGCGTGGGGAAGTAGGGTGGGCATGGGTCGAATCGTCCTGTGAAAGTCCGGCGGCAGGCCGGTACAGGTGTCAAGCTACGGTATGCCGATTCAGTGCGGAAGGTGGCAGAATGGCATGTCGCCCATTCGATATTGGAATGAGCGGCTTCGATGTCCGCCTCCACCCCAACTTGCCGGGAACCCATCATGGACACCATCCGCGCCATGCAGACCTTCGTCCGAGCCGTCGAACTGGGCAGCCTGTCGGCCGTCGCGCGCGAACAGCAGGCATCGCAGCCGACCATCAGCAAGGTCGTGGCCGCGCTGGAGAAGCAGCTGGGTGTACGGCTGCTCGAGCGCAGCACCACCAGCCTGTCGCCGACCGAGGCCGGGCGCCGCTTCTACGAGCGCGCGCGGCGCGTCCTGGAGGAATTCGGCGAGGCTGTCGGCGATGCACAGGGGCAGCTTGAGCGTCCGTCCGGCCTGGTCCGCCTGAGTGCGCCGGTCAGCTTCGGCGTGCTGCGCCTGAACGCGCTGGTGCTGGCGTTCCAGCAGCGCTATCCCGAGGTGGAGGTCGAGCTGCTGTTCGACGACCGCTACGTCGACCTGATCGCCGAGGGCGTCGATCTGGCGCTGCGGCTGGGCGCGCAGTTGCCGCCCAATGTGGTCGCGCGGCGCATCGCCGTGTCGCCGCGCATGCTGGTCGCAAGCCCCGCGCTGATGGGGCAGCACAAGCGCATCCGGCG
The DNA here is from genome assembly GCA_031181345.1 of Cupriavidus sp. Taxonomy (GTDB): domain Bacteria; phylum Pseudomonadota; class Gammaproteobacteria; order Burkholderiales; family Burkholderiaceae; genus Cupriavidus. The sequence goes on from JAPSLC010000012.1 coordinate 73,590, forward strand.
CCCCGCGGACCTGGCGTCCTTGCCGATGCTGCGTTTCACGTGGCTCGCCGGCGGCGACGCGATCGTGCTGCAAGGGCCGGACGGCACGGCCACCATCGAGGCGCCGTGCCGCTATCGGATCAACAACTCGCTGGCGATGCGCGAGGGCTTTGCCGCCGGGGCCGGCTTTGGACTGACGCCGGCCTGGCTGGTGAGGGATCTGCTGGACGACGGCACGCTGGTGCGCGTGTTGCCACGCTGGCAGAGCACCGCGCAGGAAGCGTTCCTCGTTTATCCGAGCCGCCGCTATCAGCCGGCCCGCGTGCGGGTGCTGATGGATTTTCTGGCCGAGCGCATTCCGTTGCTGCCGGGTATGCAGCCGGTGTAAGGCTCCCCGGCGCGGACACTACACGGATGCCACGATGGTGTCGCGCAGCCAGCGATGCGCGAGGTCGCGATGGACCCGCTCATGCCACAGCATCGACATCTCGTAGCCCGGAATCTCGATCGGGGCGTCGACCACCCGCAAGCCGGCTGCATCGCGTACCAGGCGCGACGGCAGCATCGCGACCAGGTCGGTGTTGGCCAGCACGGACAGCACGAACAGGAAATGCGGCACCGACAGCACGACCCTGCGTGCCAATCCGCGCGCGGCCAGCGCCTCGTCGGTCGGCCCGTGAAAGCCGCCGCCATCGGGCGACGCGATCACGTGTTCGAGCCGGCAGAACTGCGCCAGCGTCGGCTTGCGCTTCAGCGCGGGATGCCCCGCGCGGCCGACCAGCACATAGCGCTCGGTGAACAGCGGGCGACGATGCAGGCCCGGCGGCGCGCCCTCGGTGGTATGGAAGGCCAGATCGATCTCGCCCTGTTCTGCCTGCCGCGCCAGCAACGAGGGCACTGCCTGCACGATCGCCAGCCGGGTACCGGGCGCCATCGTGCGCAAGCCGCGCAGCACCGGCAGCACGATGGTCGACTCGGCGTAATCAAAGGCGGCGACGCGCCAGGTGTCGGTCGCCCGCGCCGGATCGAACGGCCCCTGTGGCGACACGGCGCGCTGCAGCGCCTCGAGCGCTTCGCGCAAGGGCTCGCGCAACGCCTCGGCCCGGGCGGTCGGCCGCATGCCGCGCGGCCCCGGCAGCAGCAGCGGGTCGCCCAGCGTCTCGCGCAGCTTGGCCAGCTGCACGCTGACCGAGGGCTGCGACAGGTGCAATCGCTCCGCCGCCCGCGTGACATTGCGCTCCGCCAGCAGGGCGTCGAGCGTGATCAGCAGGTTCAGATCCAGCCGTCCGAAATTGTTCATGGCGATACCTGGAATTTCAGAAATTCATTTCCAATATACCGGACGGAACCCTAAGCTGGCCTTCTCTTGCAATGGGCAATGGAGGCTCACGATGAATGTTCTTCTGGTCTATGCGCATCCCGAACCGCGCTCGCTGAACGGAGCGATTCGCGACTTTGCAGTCGAACGGCTAAGCCAGGCGGGCCATACGGTGCAGGTATCCGATCTCTACGCGATGCAGTGGAAGGCCACGCTCGACGCCGCCGACAATCTGGACCATCGAGCCGGCGAGCGCTTCGATCCGTCGCTCGACTCCAGACACGCCTTCGAGAACGGCAGGCAAAGCGAGGACATCGCCGCCGAGCAGCGCAAGCTGCTGTGGGCCGATGCGGTGATCCTGCAGTTTCCGCTGTGGTGGTTCTCGATGCCGGCGATCCTGAAGGGCTGGGTGGAGCGGGTCTATGCCTATGGGTTTGCCTACGGCGTGGGCGAACACTCGGATGCGCGCTGGGGCGACCGCTATGGCGAAGGCACGCTGGCCGGCAAGCGCGCGATGCTGGTCGTCACCGCCGGCGGATGGGAATCGCATTACGGACCGCGCGGCATCAACGGGCCGATCGACGACATCCTGTTCCCGATTCACCACGGGATCCTGCATTACTCGGGCTTCGATGTGCTGCCGCCGTACGTGGTCTACCGGACCGGTCGCGTCGATGCGGGGCGCTTTGCGACCATCCGCGACGAACTGGGTCGGCGGCTGGATCGGCTCGATACGACGCCGCCGATTCCGTTCCGCCGGCAGAACGGCGGGGACTATGAGATTCCGCAGTTGACCTTGCGGGAGGACCTGGCACCGGGGCTGACGGGGTTTGGTGTGCATGTCGCGCAGGCACCGTCGCAGCAGACCATCGTGCCGCGGTCGCTGGAGGCGGTGGGCTAGAAAAACGGGCGTGCACCAGGCACGCCCGCCGTCATGCTGACAAAGTCAGAACGACCATGCTGTCTTTCCCGCGAAAGCGGGAATCCAGTGTCGTTTGAAAGCCGCTGGGTCCCCGTATTCGCGGGGACGACGAGGCTTGTCGGCAGACTTCACGCCTTAGCGCGGCGTCAGCTCGATCCGCTTCTCCGCGGCCCGCTCTACCGCCTTGCGCGAATACACCAGCGGGAACGTCTGCCCCTTCGCCCAGATCGGTGCCAGATCGCGATAGTGGGGATTGGCCGGGTCGCCCGATTGACCCGGGGTATTGACCACGCGCCCCTGATCCCAGTTGCCGACGTCGAGCACCATGCGGAACGACGCGCCCGAGGTCAGGTGATAGTCGCTGTTGCGGTAACCGGTGTTCATCGGCGTGAATGACGACCCACCGATGCCGCCCGCGTCGACGTTGTATTGGGCGCGCGTCGCGTCGTCGACGATGTTGGCCAGCGGATGGCGGAAGATTGCCCGATGCAGCGCGCCCCAGCTGGCCAACTGCTCCGGCGATGGCGAACGGCGTTCGAGCTCGGCCATCGCAGCCTTCAGCGACGTCAGCATGACTTCGTCGCGCCGGGCCACCGGCATCCACGAGTCCGGCTGCTCCAGCACCGCGAGTACGCGCGCCGCATCGCCGGCGCCGACCAGCTTGGCGGCTTCCTCCGGCAGCGCGGCACGCACCACCGCCGGCCGCAGATGGTTGCTGAACCAGATCTCGAACAGCGCGGCCGGCACGCTGTCGGCGCGCACATTGCCGTCCCAGCCGCGCAGCAGCGCGATGGCGCGCTGCACCTGCGGGTCCTGCAGCAGCGATGCCGCGGCGCCGGCATTGCCGACGGTGCGCATCACGGCCAGCGTGCGCTGCGCGGGCAGCGACACGGTGTCGTTCTGCCAGGCGATCGAATCGCGCAGCGAGCTGACCGGCGCGGCGCCGACCAGGCTCTTGAGCCGGCGCGCCCGCGAGCTGTCGCTCCACTCGTAGCCGACGCCGAGCTTCGCGGCCGGATGGTCGGGCGGAATATTGTTCTCGTTCGCCGTGACGATATGGCCGGCGGAGGGGTTATAGGCCCACGGCAGTTCGTCCATGTTGCGGTAGCCGGCCCACTCGTAGCGGCCGTCGCCCGGGACCGGGAACAAGCCGTCCCAGTTGGGGCGAATCACCGTCAGGCCGCCCGGAATCCAGCCGATATTGCCGTTGCGGTCCGCATAGACCTGGTTTTCGCCGGGCGCGCCCCAGCGGTTCATCGCCGCGCGGAACTGGTCCCAGTTGGTGGCGCGCATATAGTCCATCGAGCCGAAGTAGGGCGCCATGCCGGTATCGAGCCAGGCCGCGCGCAGCGCCCAGGCGCGATGGCTGCCATCGTCGGCATGCAGCACGGGGCCGTGGCGGGTGAAGTCGATGCTCACCGTGCGCGGCTCGGCCTCGCCGCGGACGGCGATCTTCTCGGTGATCGTTTCCATCGGCTCCCAGCGTCCGCGATAGCGGTAGGACTTGGGCTGCGCGGGATCGGTCTCGTAGACGTACAGGTCCTCCTGGTCCATGTAGAAGCGCGTCAGGCCGAAGGCGATGGTGCCGTTGTGGCCGATCGAGATGCCGGGCAGGAACGGCTCGCCCGCGCCGATCACCGACAGGCCGGGGGCGTTCAGGTGCGAGATATAACGCAGGCTCGGCGCGCCGTGCGCGCGGTGCGGATCGTTGGCGAGGATGGGGCGCCCGGTCGAGGTGCGGCTGCCGGCGATCACCCAGTTGTTCGAGCCCAGGCTGCGGCCGGTGTCGCTGTTCGGGTCGACGGCGGCGTAGAGCTGGTCCACCGGCACCGCATCGGCGCTGGCCTTCTGCCAGGCTTCCTTGGGGAAGTTCGCCGCGGCCGTGGCCAGCGTATAGGCTTTCTTCAGCGCGGCGGCGGGCACCGCGCAGGGGTCCAGGCCCTCGGGCAGCGTCGGCGTGATCGGTGGGTCGAGCTCGCGCCGCAACCAGTCGGCGCGCACCGCTTGCGCCTTGCCCTGGCAGTACAGCGTGGCCCGGTCGACCTCGCCGGTGAAATTGAGGGTCAGGCCGTGGTGCCGGATGCGGACGATGTCCTCGGCCCGCCAGCGCGAGGGCTTGTAGCCCAGCTGCCTGAACTCGCGCGGCAGCAGTTCGGGCTGCGCCTCGGTCAGCGCCACGTAGGCATTGACGCCGGCGACGAAGGCCTCGGCCACGCGCTTCGCATCGGAGCCATAGGCCAGCCATTCGCGGTACATGTCGCCGCGGTACAGCACCGCGCGCGCCATGCGGTCGCCGTCGACATAGGCGGGACCGAAGTCCTTGGCCATCTCGCCGAGACCGCGCTTGCGCCACAGGTCGATCTGCCAGAGCCGGTCGCGCGCGGCGATGAAGCCCTGCGCGTAGAAGGCGTCGTACAGCGTGCCGGCGTAGATGTGCGGCACGCCCCAGCGATCGATCAGGATGCTGGCCGGCTTCTCCAGGCCAGGGGCGGCATAACGATCGGTGGGCGGGGCTGCCGATGCCGTGCCGGCCAGCACAGGCAGTGCGGCGGCGACGAAGGCGATCTGGCGGAGCAGGGTGGCGGCGGGCCGCCGGCGGACGATGCGCATCGGGTCTCCTTGCTTTGTTGGTCTTGGTGTCTTGGTGGAGCGCGTGCCGGATGCTGGCTCAGCGGAAATCCGGCCACCGAAGGATAGCCGAGGCGATGGCGGGATGGGGAGGGTTTGCACGGTGATCGCACGGATCGCGGGTACGGGCGCCGCCGCGGGGGGCGAGCGCAAGGCGGCCATGCCGTTGTCAAAATTGCACGCGGGCGCGGCATGGCGCGCTGCACCGAGCATGGCTTTGGCAGCCGGCACGATCCGTGCGTCAGCAGCAGTACTTCAAGCCTTTCGAGTCATCGCCATGCCGAGAAAAGATGAGTACGGCACCAATGCCGAAGCCGCGCGCGCGTCGACGCGCGGCCGCCACCTGATTGCACGCCCGGTTCTGTGGGTGATTATCGCGATCGTGCTGATCGGGCTGCTGACGCTGTCGTACTGGTAAGGAACGGGCAAGCGTGGCCGCTTGCTTCGCTTACCCGTTCGATCAACCGCCTACCGGCACGTATTTGTCCCGGTGGGCGTCCAGCCATTGCTTCGATGCGCTGGCGTCGTGATCGGTCGGATGGAAGTCGCGGCGGAAGTAGTCGCGCCACGCACCGAACGTCTGCCGGATCAGGCCCCGCTTGCCGAACAGGAATCGCGCCGCACCTGTCCAGGTGCGCCATTGCCACAGCGTGCCGTCGCGACGCAGATTGTCGATGGTCTGGCGCAGCGCATCGCCGAGGAAGGTGATGCTGATGCGGCGGAACCAGGTGATCCGCCACGCGTGGGAGCCGCCCAGCGCCTGGTACAGGTCGAAGGCGGTGTTGCGATGTTCGGTTTCCTCGGCGCTGTGCCACAGCCACAGCGTCGCCAGACGTGGATCCTGCTCGCCGAGCAGGTCCGCATTGCGCAGCATCCAGTCCGCGAAGATCGCCGTGAAGTGCTCGAAGGCCGCCGTGATCGCCAGCGGGTGGCGCGGGTCCACCCCTTCCAGCTGTTTCAGCCGTTCCTTGGACCGAACCTCCCAGGCATTGACCAGCCCCTGCTTGCGCAGATGCTCGTTGTAGAGCCCGTGCAGGCGGCGGTGCGTGGCCTCCTGGCCGACAAAGCCCTGCACCTCGGCGCGGAACTGGTCCTGCCGCTCGGGCGGCAGCGCCTTCAGGCCATTGCGCACCGCATCGATAAAGAACTGCTCGCCAACCGGAAAGCTCATCGACAGCGCATTGAGGAACGCCGTGCGGAACGGATCGCCCGCGCACCAGTGCCGCGGGATCGGCGCTTCCATATCGACGAGCAGGCGGCGAACGACGAGATGCGTCACGGTGATCTCCCGAGAGTGCGAGGGGCGTTGGTACTGCGGAGTACCGATCATGATGGCGCGGATCGGTACTGTCAAGTACCATGGCGGCGATTGACGCGACCCACGACGAGCCGTCCATGCACGCACCAGCCACCCTGACCGCCGGCACCGCGCCGGACCGCAGCGAACATCGACGCCGCCTGCTCGAAGGCATGGCCGGCGCCGTCGCGCGCAAGGGCTACGGCGAAGTCACCATTGCCGATATCGTCGCCGAGGCCAACGTCTCGCGCCGGACCTTCTACGAGCATTTCGATTCCAAGGCCGATTGCCTGATGGCGCTGTACGTCAGTGCGAGCCATCACGCGCTGCAGGTGCTGCGCGACGCGATCGACCCGCGCCAGCCATGGACGGCCCAGGTCGAAGGCGCCATGCGCGCCTATCTCGGCTATATGGCGGGCAACCCCGCGCTGCTGCGCACGCTGTTCATCGAGATTCTCAGCCTTGGCGGCCCCGGCCTGGCGGTGCGCCGGCAGGTCCACCGCGATCTCGCCGAATTCATCCAGCGCACCGTCGGCACCGACCAGCGGCGCCGGCAGCGCCTGCCCTACGAAAGCGCGCTGGCCCTGGTCGGCGCCGTGCACGAGCTGGTGCTCGAGCGGATCGAGGGACCGGGGCCGGCACGGCTGGAGGCATTGGTGCCGACGGTGTGCGATCTGGTGCGGCGGATCGTCGGGGAAGAGGGGCGCGCCGCTAACTGATATCGTCCCGGCGCATCGTCATCGCCGTCCGCCAATACGGAGGTTCGCTCCATGCCCGTGTTTCGCAATCTCGATCAGGAATCCCTGGACAAGCAGTACAACAACCGGGCGGCCGTGCCGCAGCACCCGGCCATCCTCACCCGATGGGCGCAGGATGCCGCGGCCTTCCGCCAGGCGCATGCGGTCGAGGAGAACCTCGCCTATGGCAGCGATCCGAAGCAGACGCTGGACTATTTCCCCGCCGGTGGGCCGGGCCGGCCGCTGCTGATCTTCATTCATGGCGGCTATTGGCAGGCGCTGGACAAGGCCGATTCCAGCCATCTGGCTGCGCCGTACCTGGCGCGCGGCATCGATGTGGCGATGCTGAACTACCGGCTCGCACCGGAAGCGACGATGGCCGAGATCGTGGGCGACAACCGCAGTGCCGTGGTGTGGCTGCACCGGAACGCGCGCGTGCTGGGCTTCAATGCCAATCGGATCTTCGTATCCGGCCATTCGGCGGGGGGCCAGCTGGTCGGCATGCTGGCCGGCACGCGCTGGGAGGATGTCGGCCTGCCGGCGGACGCCCTCAAGGGCGGATGCTCGATCAGCGGGCTCTACGATCTGGAGCCGATCCGGCTCTGCTATCTCAACAAGGTGGTGGGGTTGACCGAGGCGGACGTCGCCGCCTACAGCCCGATCCACCACCCGCCTGCGACCACGCTGCCGATGATCCTGACCGTCGGGGGCGGCGAATCGGCGGAGTATCACCGCCAGCAGGCGGAATATGCCGCGCTGCTCCGGCAACGCGGCGTGCCCGTCAGCATCGTCGCGCAGGCGGGCGGCCACCATTTCGATGCGCTGGAGCCCCTCGGCGATGCCCAAAGCGAGCTGATGGCGGCCGTGCTGGCGATGATCGAGGCGACTGGGTAAGCGCCGCTCACGAGCGGGCCATTTGCGAATCGCTCGCCCTGGCCGGGAAGCACAGGTCCGCCAGCAATGCCACCACGAGCAGCGCTGCCGCGGTCAGGAACAGCAGCCGGTGCGATCCCCCACTCGCGTTGAACAGCGCGGAATAGGCGTATCCCGCCACCGCCATCGCCGCCGCCGACAGGATGCTGGCGCGGCTCCACGCGATGTTCTGCCGTGGCGCATGCTCCGGCACGAGTTCGTGCACACGGGCCAGCGCCAACGGCACCATCCCCGGTGCGAACGTGCCGATGACAACGGTCAGTGCGCCAAGCACCAGCAGATTGTCGGTGGTGTAGACCGCGGCCAGCACGATCGCCAGCACGACGGACACCAGCCGGATGCTCGGGCTGGCGCCAAGGCGGTCGGCCAGGAAACCGTATAGCGGCGGGCCGGCGATGGCGCCCAGTCCGTAGATCGCCCAGAACACCGCGCCCAGATGCGTGCCGGCGCCCAGGCCGCGTGCGATGAAGTCCACCAGAAAGACCATCGGCACCACGGCCGCCGTGGCCATCAGCGCGTATTGCAGGTACAGCATCCAGACGGCGCCGCCAAAACGGCGCGTCGCCGCTGACACCGCTTTCGCCGGAACCGTGTGGGCACGATCGAGCTGCCGTGGCGGCCAGGCGAACCAGCTGGCGGCGGTCAACAGCGCCGACAGAATGCCCAGGCCGATCCAGGTCTGGGCCAGGCCCAGTTGCAGCAGCAGCGGAATCAGGGTGCCCGATCCCGCAATGCCAAGCCCCAGGCCGAGGAAGATTGCGCCACCCGCGGCGCCTTTGCGCGCCGGGGGCACGTGCGGCAGGATGGTGCCGGCGACCAGCACCATGACGACGCCGCCCGCCACGCCGGACATGAACCGCCACGAGAAGTACCAGCCGAACGACAGCGGTACGGCGCAGGCGAGGAAGGCGGCGGTGATCCACACCATCATCAGCCGCAGCGTGCGTTCGTTGCCCAGCCGCGCGCCAACGGTGCGGCCGATCAGCGCGCCGCAGACATAGCCGGCCAGATTGGCGGCGCCCAGATAGATCACGCTGGAAGCCGGGAACCAGTGCGCCTGGATCAGTTCAGGAATCAGCGGCGTGAAGGCGAAGCGCGCCAGCCCGATGCTGTCGAGGCTGGCGCACAGTCCGGCAAAGATATAGCGCCAGACCAGCGCGCGATCGAGCTGCGCCGGTGTGAAAGTGGGGGAGGACTTGGTCATTCGTTCGATTTTTTGAGGACGCAGGAAGCCACCGCCCAGCGCGGGCGCGATGGGCGTTCTATGTTTGACACTCATGTCATGTTTGACAAGTTAGTCAAGATTGACGCGAGTGTCAATCATGCGCTTAAATGGCAGCATGTCTTCAAGGGGCTTTTGACGCCCCAGCATTCGGAGAAACAGATGGCTGGCGTTCGCCAATTCGATGAAAACCTCGCGCTGGACAAGGCGCTGGCGCTGTTCTGGCAGAAGGGCTATGCCGCGACCTCGATGCAGGAACTGGCCGAGGCCACGGGGGTGCAGCGCGGCTCGCTGTACAACGCCTATGGCGACAAGGAGACACTGTTCCTGCGCGTGTTCGACGTCTACCGCGAGCGCTTTATCGGCCAGATGCGCGAGGCGCTGGACAAGCCGCGGTTGCGCGACGCGTTGCGCAGCTTCTTCGGCTGCGTCATTACGTCGATGACCACCTCGATGACCGCAGGGATGCCGACCCGCGGCTGCCTCAGCACCAAGACCGCGGTCGGTACCGAAGGCCTGGACGGGCCGATGCGCGCGGCGCTGAAGGCGCTGCTCGACGACATCGAGCAGGTGCTGGTCGATCGCCTGTCGCGCGATGACCAGCAGGCGCAGCTTGCGCTGCCGCCGCGGCAGGCGGCCCGGCTGATCGTCACCTTCACGCGGGGACTGGTGGTGGTCGAGCGGGTCTATCAGGACGAGAAGCGGCTGCGGTCGGTTGCGGACAGTCTGATCGCCGTGATGGTCGGGGCGCAATAGCGCGACCCGCTCGGCAGCGCGATACGCGCGGCCGCACCATTGTTCAAGCCCCGCCAACAGTCCTGCCAATGCCGGGGCGATGATCTTTTGGCCGCCGCCGCGCATAGTTCTCCCATGTCGCAAGCATTTCCCGCTATCCGCGACCTTCCAACGGAGAACTGACATGAGCACCGACAAGCGCACCGACCAGCGCAACGACAATCGTCCCGAAAACCAGGTCGCCATCGTGACCGGCGCCTCGCGCGGCATCGGCGCGGCGATCGCGCAGCGCCTGGCCCGCGACGACTTCACCGTCGTCATCAACTACGCCGGCAGTGCCCGCGACGCAGAGGCACTGGCGGGGCAGATCGAACAGGCCGGCGGGCGCGCCATCACCGCGCAGGCGGATGTCAGCGACGGCGCGGCCGTCCGGCGCATGTTCGACGCGGCCGAGACGGCGTTCGGCGGCGTCGATGTGCTCGTCAATAACGCCGGCATCATGCGGCTCGCCACGCTGGCCGACAGCGATGACGCCTTGTTCGACAGCCAGGTCGCCATCAATCTGAAGGGGACGTTCAACGCGTTGCGCGAGGCCGCGCGGCGCCTGCGAAACGGCGGACGGATCATCAATCTGTCGTCGAGCGTGGTGGGCCTGTATCAGCCCACCTACGGCGTCTATGCGGCAACCAAGGCCGGCGTCGAAGCGATGACGCACGTGCTGACCAAGGAACTGCGCGGCCGCAATATCACCGTCAACACGGTGGCGCCTGGGCCTACCGCCACCGCGCTGTTCCTCGACGGCAAACCGGAGGAGGTCATCGAGCGGCTGGCCAAGCTGGCGCCGCTGGAGCGGCTGGGTCGGCCGGAGGACATCGCCAATGCGGTGTCCTTCCTCGCCGGTCCCGATGGCGCCTGGATCAATGGGCAGACGCTGCGCGCGAACGGCGGCGTCATCTGATGCGCGGTAGTTACGCCGTCACTAGCGAAAGCTGGCGCGATACTGCGCCGGCGAAATGCCCAGCCGCTGCTGGAACAGCACGCGCATGCGATCCACCGTCACGAAGCCGCACTTGTAGGCGATCGACTTCAACGGCAGCGCGCTGCCCTCCAGCAGGTTGCGCGCGATATCGATGCGCGCCCCCTCGATGAACGCATGCGGCGTCATGCCGGTGTCGGCCACGAATAGCCGGACCAGATTGCGTCCGCTCATGCCGACCTCGGATGCCAGCGCTTCGAGCGTCAGCTTGGCGCCGATATTGGCCATCACATAGGCCTGTACACGCGCCACCGGCGAATCGGCCTGCGTGGGCACCGCGGCCAGATACGGGCTGAACTGCGACTGGCCGCCCTGGCGCTGCGCCACCACCACCAGCCGCTTGGCCACCGCCAGCGCCGCCGCGGCGCCGTGGTCCTCCCGCACCAATGCCAATGCCAGGTCGATACCGGCGGTGACCCCGGCCGAGGTGACCAGCTTGCCGTCGCGCAGATAGATGCGGTCGTACTCGACCGTGGCCGCGGGAAAGCGCTCGGCCAGATGAGCGGAGTTCTGCCAGTGCGTCGTCACCGTGTGGCCGTCCAGCAGGCCGGCGTGGCCCAGCACGAACGCGCCGGTACAGACCGAACCATGCAGCCGCGCGCGCGACGCCGCGTTGCGCAGCCACTTCGACACCGCGGCGTCTGCCGGCGTGGTCGGCAGCCCTGGTCCGCCAGCGACCAGCACGATATCGAAGCGCGGCGCTTCGTCCGCCAGCGACAGATCCGGCATCAGCTGCATGCCGTTCGACGCGCGCAGCGGCTTGCGCGTCCTGCCCACCAGCACCGTTTCATAGCGGTCCTTGCGGCCGATAAAGGCATTGGCCTCGGCGAACACGTCGACCGGCCCGGCGACATCCAGCGCCTGCACGCCGTCGAGCATCAAGATGGCTACTGTCGTCACGCTCATGTCGTCGGTTTCCCCGCGCTGTCCGGAAGCGCCGTCACGATGTCCTGATCTGACGGATTGGCGTCATTGTAGCCAAACGCCGCGCATACCAGAATGAAAGCGCAAGACCGGGACCGCCAAGTTCGATGAGGACTGAGGCGGCCCGGCTGGCTTTTCCCTTCTCACTGTGGCGATGGCGACCGCATCGTGCATCGTGTCGATGCCTGACCATGCCGATCATTCAGGAGCAATACCGATGGCTGAAATCATTGCGGGCATTCGCGTGCCCGACAGCGCGATGGCGCGCGCGGCGACCCAGCTGGTGCGCGACACCGAGGACGATCTGCTGTACCACCATAGCCGCCGCGTGTTTTTCTGGGGCGCGCTGACGGGCGAGCGCAAGCAGCTGGCCTACGACCTCGAACTGCTCTATATCGGCGCGATGTTCCACGACATGGGGCTGACGCAGCGTTATGCCAGCGACGATCTGCGCTTCGAGGTGGACGGCGCCAACGCGGCGCGCGATTTCCTGAAGGGCTATGGCATTGCCGAGCGGGATATCGACGATGTCTGGGCCGCGATCGCGCTGCATACCACGCCGGGTGTTCCCGAACACATGCGCCCGACGGTGGCGCTGGTCACGGCGGGCGTCGAAATGGACGTGCTGGGGCTGTGCTACCACGACTTCAGCGACGAGCAGCGCGACCATGTCTGCCAGCATCATCCGCGCGAGCACAACTTCAAGGAAAGCATCATCGACCATTTCGCCGAGGGCACGCGCCGCAAGCCGCTGACGACCTTCGGCAACGTCAAGGCCGATGTGCTGGCGCTGAAGGATCCGAACTACCGGCGCCTGAACTTCTGCAGCATCATCCTGGGGTCGGCCTGGCCGACCTGAGTCGGCAGGGCCCTGGGGCCTGGCGTGCCGATGCTGCGCAGACGCCTGGCCCCAGCTTCACGCTCTAGCGGGCGGGGCGTGGACCTTTTTCCGCGAACTCCCCGACGAGCGGACCGTACTCTTCCATCAGCGGGAATTTTTCGAAGCTGTGCACCGCCCCGGTCGTTGCCCAGGGCAACGCTTCGCTCGTATACGTTTCGACGTAGGGCCGGAACCATGCGGCATCGTCCAGCATGGTGGGGCGGACGTTCACAAAGCCCATGCTGGGTTCGAGTTCGGTGAACACCCAGGTCTTGCACCAATCGCAATGCCGGTGATGAATTTGCTCCCCATGCATGCCGCCGACGACGGGCTCGCCCTCGGTCACGCGAAAGCCGGCCTCGGGAATCGCCATCGACAGCGAGAAGGCGCTGGCGCTCATTTTTTGGCAGCCGGTGCAGTGGCACGCCATCGTCAGCAGCGGCGGAGCGGTAATCTCGAAGCGCAGCCGTCCACATCGGCATCCGCCGGTCCAGGGCAAGTTCCAATCGTTCATCGCGATCTCGTCGTCGGTTTGAGGAGACGAAATTCTATGTCGGGATGGGAGCGTGGGCGACCCAGTTGGGCGCGTGTTGACTCTGTGGATAACCTACGACGGCCCGTGCCCCAGGAAGCGTCGTGTCCCGCAAAGAGATGGTCCGTCACGGTTTTCTCCATGTCACTTTGGGAGCGGTGCTTGTGCGTTGAATCCGCGACAGTTCCAGTTCCAATGCCACCTGGTCCACAGCGGGATCCGCGATCTGAGGGAGCCAGTCCAATCGCCCGACGAGCCAGAGCGCCATTGCATACACCGCGATCGAAACGGTGGGTTCGCCGTTCTCCATCTTTCTCAACGTGGGCACGGACACCTGCATCCGCTCGGAGAATGCCGCCATGGTTTCCTTACGACGCTTGCGGGCGAGGCGCAGATTGGCCCCAAGGACTTTGAGCGATCGCGAAACGGGTCCGGGAAGCGTCGCTACCGTGTTTGCTTTACGTGGCATGGAAATAATAATAGCGGAACCCGCCGAAAACAGAAATTATTCTTTGCTTTCTGTGGCCCCGATGCACAGGCCGGTGCTGCAAAAGCCAATATCCGAAGGACGCCGCATACTTCCCCAGTCGATTCCATACAGGTCCTTAGACTTTCCAATATGGAACCATGTCCTGCTCAAATCATCGCTGTAGCTCGTTTCGGGAATGCCTTACATTGCTCCCACCGGCCGCACGAGATCGCCGATCTCACGACCTGCATCCCTGCAAATGCCATGAAAGCCTGCCAACTTCCTTCCCTGCCCAGCCGTGCCGTGATCCGCGAGGTCGGCCTGCGCGACGGGCTGCAGAGCGTGCAGACCATCGTGCCGACCGAGCACAAGCGCGAATGGATTCGCGCCGCCTACGAAGCCGGCCTGCGTGAAATCGAGATCGGCTCTTTCGTGCCGGCGCGGCTGCTGCCGCAACTGGCCGATACGGCCGAGCTACTGGCCTTCGCCAGGACGCTGCCGGGCGTGGTCTGCTCGGTGCTGGTGCCGAATCTGCGCGGCGCCGAGCTGGCGCTGGCCCACGGCGCCGATCTGATGCTGGTGCCGCTGTCGGCCAGCCATGCGCACAGCCTGGCGAACCTGCGCAAGACGCCGGACGAAGTGGTGGCCGAGGTGGCACGCATGCGTGCGGCGCGCGATGCCGCCGGTGCCAGCACGCTGATCGAGGGCGGCGTCGGCACGGCCTTCGGCTGCACGATCCAGGGTCAGGTCGATGCCAACGAGGTATTGCGCCTGATGCAGGCGCTGCTCGATGCCGGCGCGGACCGCGTCAGCCTCGCCGATACGGTGGGCTATGCCGACCCCGCTCGGGTCGCCGCGCTGTTCGAGCGCGCCGTCGCGATCGCCGGCGACCGGCTCTGGTGCGGCCATTTCCACGATACCCGCGGACTTGGGCTGGCGAACGTCTACGCCGCGATGCAGGCAGGCGTGAACCGCTTCGACGCCTGCCTCGGCGGCATCGGCGGCTGCCCGCATGCGCCCGGCGCGAGCGGCAATGTCGCGTCGGAAGACCTGGCTTACATGCTGGGCAGCATGGGGATCGACGCCGGCCTCGATATCGGCGCGCTGCTGCGCCTGCGCGAACGGGTGGCGGGCTGGCTGGCCGGCGAAACGCTGCACGGCACGCTGTGGCGCGCGGGCTTGCCGAAGACCTTCCCCGGCGTCGGCGTTCACGACGATGCCGATCTCGCCGTGCCGGGCCGCTGTGGCACGGCCGCTTCCCCGACTTTCCCAGCCTGATCGCCCCCGATTGGGTCATATCATGACGCAAACCAACGATTCCCTGCCGCTTGCCGGCATCCGCGTGGTCGAGTTCACCCATATGGTCATGGGTCCGACCTGCGGCATGATCCTGGCCGATCTCGGTGCCGAGGTCATCAAGGTCGAACCGCCCGGCGGCGACAAGACGCGCAACCTGCCGGGTCTCGGCATCGGTTTCTTCCGCGCCTTCAACCGCAACAAGAAGAGCGTGGTGCTGGACATCACCACCGACGAGGGTCGCGCTACCGCGGCGGAGCTGGCCGGGCAGTGCGACGTGCTGCTGGAGAACTTCCGTCCCGGCCTGATGCGCAAGCTCGGGCTCGATTACGACACGCTGTCGAAGTCCTGTCCGCGGCTGATCTATGTCTCGCACAAGGGCTTCCTGCCGGGCCCGTACGAGAGCCGGCTGGCGCTCGACGAAGTGGTGCAGATGATGGGCGGACTGTCGTACATGACCGGACCGAAGGGGCGGCCCCTGCGCGCCGGCACCTCGGTCAACGACATCATGGGCGGCATGTTCGGCGCGATCGGCGTGCTGGCCGCGCTGCGCGAGCGGGACCGCACGGGCTGCGGCCAGGAGATCCAGAGCGCGCTGTTCGAGAACTGCGTGTTCCTGGCCTCGCAGCACATGCAACAGTACGCGATGACCGGCGAGGCGCCGCCACCGATGCCCTCGCGCGTATCGGCCTGGAGCGTCTATGACGTCTTCACGCTGGCCGACGACGAGCAGCTGTTCATCGGCGCGGTCAGCGACAAGCAGTTCGTCACGCTGTGCAAGGTGCTGGATCGGCCCGATCTGGTCGACGTGCCGGAGTACGCCAGCAATGCCTCGCGCGTCGCGGTGCGTCCGCAGTTGCTGGAGCAGTTCGGCGGCATCCTGCGGCATCACCGCGTCGCCGAACTGGCGCCGAAGCTCGAGGCGGCCGGCATTCCGTACGCGCCGATCGTGCGCCCCGATCAGTTGCTGGACGACGTGCACCTCAAGGAGAGCGGGGGACTGGTGCCGATGCAGGTCGAGGACGGCTCGACGGCGCCGGCCGTGCTGCTGCCGCTGCTGATGGGCGGACGCCGTCCCGGCGTGCGCAGTCCCTTGCCGAAACCCGGGGAACACAACGACGAAATCCTGGCGCGGCTGGGCAAGGCCGCGCGTTGACCATCGAGGCGGCCCGGGGAGCGATGCGCGCCGGGCAAGCCTGAACAGGCCGCGGCACAGCGGCCGAACCCTACCTATCCGGAGACAACATCATGCCTTCGCGCCACCCGCGCTCGAACAAGCCCTCGCTCCCGCTCCGTCGCAACGCAATCAAACTGACTGCGGCGGCCATCACGCTCGGCATGCTGGGCGTGCCGGCGCTCTATCCCGATCGGCCCGCGCACGCGCAGCCGTCGTCCGGCAAGCCGATCCGCTTGATCCTGCCGATCAGCGCCGGCTCCGGCGTCGATTCGATCGCCCGCGCCGCCGCGCCAGCGCTCGGCAGGGCTCTGGGCCAGCCTGTCGTGATCGAGAACATGCCGGGCGCAGGCGGTATCACCGGCGCGGCAGCCGTCGTCAAGGCGGCCCCCGACGGCACCACGCTGGGTCTCGTGTCGAACAACCATGTCATCAATCCCAGCGTGTTCAAGTCGATGCCGTTCGATGCGATCAAGGACATCACACCGATCAGCGTGCTGGGCGCGACCTCGCTGGTGCTGGTGGTGAACCCCAAGGTGCCGGCGCGCAATGTCAAGGAGCTGGTCGGGCTGCTCAAGGCCAAGCCGGACGAATACAACTACGCGTCCTCCGGCAACGGCACGGTGATTCATCTGGCGGGTCAGATGTTCCTGGAGGAGGCCGGCGTCAAGGCGCGCCATATCCCGTACAAGGGCACGGGCCCGATGGTCACCGATCTGCTGTCGGGACAGGTACAGATGGGCGTGGTCGCGCTCAATGCCGTGCTGCCGCACCTGAAGGCCGGCACGCTGCGCGCCATCGGCCTGTGCGGCGCGACTCGTTCGCAGGCCGCGCCCGATATCCCGACCATCGCCGAACAGGGTTTGCCCGCTTACGACATCGAGGGCTGGTTTGCGCTGATCGGCCCGGCCAACATGCCGCCCGCCGAAGTGCAACGCCTGCACGACGCCTTCGCGAAGGCCTTCACCAGCCCCGAGGTCGTCGAGGCCCTGAAGAAGCAGGCGACGGCCATCAGGCCGACCACCCCGCCGCAGGCCGCGAAGTTCTTCGCCAGCGAGGCGGCGCGCTATGCCGCGCTGGTCAAGAAGGCCAACGTGTCCGTCGAATAGCCGCACCCCGGCGCTTTCCACTCTTCACCAACGCATCACTGAACATGGCTCTTTACCAGCTCGGCGACCTGACGCCATCCATTTCCGACACCGCCTTCGTTGCGGATCAGGCCACCGTCATCGGCAACGCGCACCTCGGTGAACAGGTCACCGTATGGCCCGGCGCGGTGATCCGCGCCGACAACGAAGCGATTGCGATTGGCGATCGCGCCAACGTGCAGGAGGGTGCGGTACTGCATACCGATCCGGGCTGCCCGCTGCGGATCGGTACCGACGTCACGATCGGGCATCAGGCGATGCTGCACGGCTGCACCATCGGCGATGGCGCGCTGATCGGCATCCAGGCGGTGATCCTGAACAACGCCGTCATCGGCAGCGAATCGCTGGTGGCAGCCGGCGCGCTGGTCACCGAGGGCAAGTCCTTCCCGCCGCGCTCGCTGATCCTGGGCTCGCCGGCGAAGGCGGTGCGCGAACTGAGCGACGAGGAGGTGCGCAATCTGCGCGCCAACGCCGCCGACTACGTCAAGCGCGGCGCGGACTACAAGAACCAACTGAAGAAGCTGGCCTGAACGGGCCTTTCCGGCCCGACACAGGGTGATTTGATTTTTAATGATAATGCAATATCATTATCGTCCGATCGAAATCAGGACGATATCTTGCCCGCCGCTCAGCAACCACGACCCAACACGATCCGATGGCACCGGCGCGCCGCCGTGGCGTTGCTGGCCGCGGCGCCAGGCATCTGCGCGGCGCAGGAGGGGGAGGCCGGAACGGTCGCCGAGCTGGAAGCGGTGACCGTCACCGGCACGCGCGAGCGAGCCTACCGCGCAGTGGTCGCGCCCACCGCCAACAAGAGCGATACCGCACTGAAGGAAACACCGTTCTCGATCCAGACCGTGACGCGCGAGCTGATCGAGGACCGTGGCGTGTTCACGCTGGCCGAGGCGATCCGCACCGTCCCCGGTGTCACCGCGCAAGTCGGTTGGGGCGGCAGCAACGACCGCTTCCGGCTGCGCGGCTTCGCGACCTCGGCGAACCTGAAGAACGGCTTTCGCCGCAGCGTCTTCGCACCGATCGACGAGATGGTCAACATCGAGCAGATCGAGGTGCTGAAGGGGCCGGCCTCCGCCCTCTATGGCCGTTTCGAGCCGGGCGGCGTGGTCAATCTGGTCACGAAGAAGCCGTTGGACAAGTCGCAGCACAGCGTCGAGCTGACCGGCGGCAGCCATGATTTCCGCCGCGTGACCGTGGACAGCACCGGACCGATCAGCGACACGCTGAGCTATCGAATCACCGGTTCCTGGCAGGACAACCGCAGCTTCCGCGATTTCGTCGATGCCGAAACCGCATTCGTATCGCCGGTACTGCAATGGAAGATCGCGCCGCAGACGCGGCTGACCGCGGAGTTCGAGTTCGGCCGCCGGCGCGCGGCATTCGACCGAGGCTTCGGCAACAGCCCGCTGTTCCTGAACGTACCGATTCACTACAACTATGGCGAGCGGGATGCGCGGCTGGACAACGACAGCGCGCTGGGCTCGCTGGTGCTCGATCACCGCTTCGACAACGGCTGGGAGCTGCGCGCCGGCGCCCAGCGGTCGTACGCGCGCACCGATGCGGTCTGGTATCCGTATGGATTTCCCGCGATCAGCGGCGCCGATGGGCCCGACCCGCAGGTCAATCGGCGCAAGCAGCGCAATATCGATCGGCAGACCGATACCACGCTGATGGTCGAGGCCTCGCGCCGCTTCGAGACCGCCGGCATCGGGCACCGCGTGTTGATCGGCGCCGATTACAACTGGGACGAATGGGACTTCAGCGCGCAGGCCAACGTCGGGCCGGGCGGCTTCCCGGTCAATCTGCCAATCGACCTCTACCACCCGGTGCATGGCGCCACCGCCGGGCCGCTGCTGCCGTACGATGGTTCACGTTACACCGGCCGCAATCTCGGCCTCTATGCGCAGGACGAGCTGCAGTTCGGCCCGCATTGGCGCCTGCTGCTCGGCCTGCGCTACGACCGCTCGCGCTCCAGCGCGCGGGCCCAGTACCTGCAAGCGGCCGACACGCTGGTCCGGCATGACGATGCGCTGTCGCCGCGTGCGGGGCTGACGTGGACGCCGGTCGAGGCGGTGTCGTTCTACGCCAGCTGGGCGCGGTCCTTCCTGACCGAGCCCTCGGGCGGCATGCTGCGCGCCGGCACGTTGCCCGCGCCGTCGCGCGGCAAGCAGACCGAGATCGGGGCCAAGTTCAGCCTGCTGGATGGCCGGCTGGAGCCGACCGTCGCGCTGTTCGACATCCGCCGCAGCAACGGCGTGGTGTCCGATCCGGAGGACTTCAACTATGTGATCCAGGTCGGCGAGCAGCGCAGCCGCGGCTGGGAAATCGACGTGCCGTTCAGCATCACGCCGCGCTGGCGCGTGCTGGCGAGCTACACGCAATACAAGGCGGAGATCGCCGCCGACAGCAATCCGGCGCTGGTCGGCAAGCTGCTGGCCAATGCGCCGCGCCGCACCGCCAGCATCTGGACCACCTATGACTTTGCCGGCGTCGCATCGGGTCTGAGCGTCGGCATCGGCGCGACCTATGTGGGCGAGCGGCAGGCCAATACCGAGAACGCGTTCGCCTTGCCGTCGTACACGCGTTGGGATGCCAATATCGCCTACCGCTTTGGCAAGGCCCGGCGCTACAAGCTGCAGCTGACGGTGCAGAACCTGGGCGATCGCCGCTACTACGACTCGGGCGGCGCGTTCGTGCCCACCTATCCAGGCGCGCCGCGCACGGTGTTCGCCAGCTTCGGAGCGACGCTGTGACGGTGCTGGCCACCGCGGGCCTGTACGCGGGTCATGGCGGGCGACCGCTGCTCGGGCCGCTCGACCTCTCCATTCCGAGCGGGCGGTTCGTCTGCCTGCTGGGCGCGAACGGCGCCGGCAAATCCACGCTGATCCGCACGCTGTGCGCGATGCAGGCGCCGGTAGCGGGGCAGGTGCATCTGGACGGCGAGCCGATCCATGCAATGTCCGCCGCGCAACGCGCGCGGCGTCTTGCCGTGGTGTTGACCGAGCGGGTCGACGGCACGCTGATGCGCGGCTACGAGCTGGCAAGCATGGGGCGCTATCCCTATCTGGGCTGGGCCGGCCGCCTGAGCCCGGACGACCACCGCATCGTGCACGAGGCGCTGGCCAGTGCCGGTGCGCTGGCGCTGGCGGAGCGGCTGGTGGCCGAGATGTCCGATGGCGAGCGGCAGAAGATCATGATCGCCCGCGCGCTGGCACAGCAGCCGCGCCTGCTGGTGCTCGACGAAGCGACGGCCTTCCTCGATCTGCCGCGCCGCGTCGGCACCATGCAGCTGCTGCTGGATCTGGCACGCGAGCGCGGCCTGGCGGTGCTGCTGTCCACGCACGACCTGGAGCTGGCGCTGCGCTATGCCGACGAGTTGTGGTTGATCGACGGCCAGCGGCGCTTGCATGTCGGCGCACCAGAGGACCTGGCGATCGACGGCGTGCTGGGAACGAGCTTCGCCGCCGACGGGTTGATCTTCGATCTCGAACGCGCGGAGCTGCGCATGGGACCGGCCGGAACGCGCGCGATCCGGCTCGAAGGCGTGGGGCTGCGCGCGAGCTGGGCCGCACGGGCGCTGGAGCGCGCAGGGTATGTGCGCGATCCCGCCGCCGCGCTGACGCTGCGTGCCGATGCCGCCGGCTATACCGTGGCCGGCGAAGGCGGCGTGGCGACTTGCTATCCGACGCTCGGCGCACTGGTCGAGGCGCTGCGGATGCCCCCGAACGCGGCGGCCCTCGCACAGGAGCCGCGGTGAGCCGACGCTCGGAAGTGCGCGCGACCGGTGCCGCCATCGCACTGGCCATGCTGCTGTGCGGCTGCACGCGGATCGAAGCGCCGCCGCGAGCCACCTGGCCGAAGCAGGCTGTCGGCGCTGCCGGTCCCGCGGCCAATCTCGATGCCGCTTGTGTCGCCGACTATCGCCCCGGGGTCGATTATTTCCCGCACAAGACCACGTTTTCGCACGCATCCCAGCTCGAGGTCGAATACGGCCCGCACTACAAGCGCGTGCGCTTTACGCCGAGCGTGGGCACTGGCGAGCGGCTCGAATACCTGCTGGTCCAGTGCGGTACGCCGGTCCCGCCGCATCGCGACGATGTACCGGTGGTGATGGTGCCGATCCAGCGCCTGGTCACCGGCAATGCGGCCGTGCTCGGCGCGCTGGACGAACTTGGCCTGGTGGACCGGCTGTATGGCACGGAGAACGTGCGCAGCGTGACGGTGCCGTCGGTGCGCGCCCGGATCGAGCAGGGGCTGGTCCACGATATGTGGGGCTACGGCCATGCCTCGATCGAGCAGGCGATGTCGGTGCAGGCGGACGTCTACCTCAGCTTCTATTCGGCCTATCCGCAGGGCAATATGCATCCGCGCCTGTGGGAACTCGGTGTGCGGGCGATCCCGCAGGCGGACCATCACGAACCCCATCCGCTCGGGCGTGCCGAATGGCTCAAGCTGCTGGCGCTGCTGTCCAATCGCGAGCAGCTTGCCAACGACCGATTTGCGTCGATCGAAGCGGCATACCACGGCCTGAGCGCGATCGCCGCGCGGGCCACGAGCCGCCCCATGGTGATGTCCGGTTTTGCCGCCGGCCGCAATCGTTTCGAGACGTTCGGCGAGCACAACCAGCGCGCCAGGCTCATCGCGGACGCTGGCGGGCGCTACGTGCTGGACGGCGGCGGCACTGGCAGCCTGGTCTATTTGCCGTTCGAGCGCGTCTACGCGACAGGGGCCAGCGCGCCGGCATGGCTCGGCACGATGGGAGGACAGGCCAGTATCGAGGCGTGGATCGCCGCCAATCCGCTGCATGGGCGCTTTGCCGCCGCGAGCGCCCGCAACGTCCATGCGTGGGACCGCGGCTATACCGGGGCCTGGGCGTATCCGTACCAGGACCAGAGCATGACTCGGCCGCATACCCAACTCGCCGAGGCCATCGCGGCGCTGCATCCCGAACTCGCTGGCGAGGCTGCGCAGATCATCGCAGACGCGCAAGCCGCCACGCCGGCTTCCGGTCTCACCTCTCAATTCCTGCGGAAACTACCGTGACGACCCTGACTTCTGCCACGGCTCCGATGCCGTTGACCTCGACGCGGCGCGGCCCGCTGATCTTCGCCGGCCTGGTGCTGGCCATGCTGGTGTTGCTGGTGACCGAGCTGACGCTGGGCGCGGTGGCCGTACCGCTGCGGGCCGTGCTGCAGGCCTTGACCGCGCAGCCGGTCGAGGCCGAGGTCTGGCGCGAAATCGTGCTGGGCTTCCGCCTGCCGCGGGCGATCAACGCGATGGTCAGCGGGGCCGCCCTCGGCGTGTCGGGCCTGCTGTTGCAGACGCTGTTCCGCAATCCGCTCGCCGATCCCTTCGTGCTCGGCATCGTGCATGGCGCGCGGCTGGGCACGGCGCTGTTGGTCACCATCGCCGGCGTCGCGGGCAATGCGTTCCTGCTGCGCTATGGCGTGGTCGGCGACCTGGGCATGGCACTCGCATCGATCGCCGGCTCCACCGCCGTGCTGGCGTTGCTGGCGGTGCTGTCGCGCCGGGTCGGCACGGTGACGCTGCTGATCACCGGCCTGATGCTCGGCTATCTGGCGGTCGGCCTGATCAGCGCGTCGATGCACTTTATCGACGAGACGCAGGCCCGGGCCTTCAAGGCCTGGGACGATGCCAGCTTCGCCGGCGCCACGCGCCGGCAGCTCGAACTGCTGGTGCCGGGCGTGGCGATCGGCCTGCTGGGCAGCCTGCTGCTGGTCAAGCCTCTCAATGGCCTGCTGCTCGGCGAGCGCTACGCCGAATCGATGGGGATTCCGGTGGCGCGAGTCAAGCGGGCAGCGTTGCTGGCCACGGCATGGCTGACCGGGCTGGTGACGGCCTTCTGCGGCCCGGTGGCCTTCCTCGGACTGGTATCGGCGCAGGTCGCCCGCGCGCTATGGCGCTGCGCCGACCACCGCGTGCTGCTGCCGGGCGCGGCGTTGGTCGGCGCGGTACTGGGCCTGGCCGCCGACCTGGTGGTGCACCTGCCCTGGAGCCGGCATGTGTTCCACCTGAATGCGGTGATCGGCCTGGTCGGCGCGCCGGTGGCGCTCTATATGCTGTACCGGACCAAGGCGCTGCATCGCGCCGAATGAAGATTGCCGCTGCGGCGGTCTTCTACAGAAGAAGTGCAATTAACTGCCAGGATTTCCATCCAACCTTCAACAGCGGCCTGCAGCAAGGAGAGGGCTTTGGACCCCTGGCGGAGGACAGGGCTAAAATCGCCGGCTTCATCCTCGTGCTTCGGCATCCCGGTGCCGCCTTCGTCCTCGTATCACGGCATGATCCAAACCACGCTGGCGATCCTGATGCTGGCCCTATGCCTGCCAGCGGCTCAAGCAGCCGGCGATCCGCGCGCCGGCAAGGCGGCATTCGAGCGCAAATGCGCGTCCTGCCATAAGGTCGGACCCGCGGCGCGCAGCAGTTTCGGTCCGCGACTGAACGGCGTCGTCGGCCGCAAGGCGGGCGCCGTCGGGGACTACCAGTATTCCAGCGCGATGCGCAGCTCCGGCATCGTCTGGTCCGACAAGACGCTGGCCGCGTTCCTGCGCGACCCGGAGCGAGTCGTGCCGGGAAACAGGATGCGCTTCTGGGGAATCGGCAGCGCACAGCAGATCGACGATCTGCTGGCGTATCTGCGGCAATTCGATTAGCGTCGCTGACCATCGGCGCCGTGCGACGGGATCACCTTCGCTCCGGGTCACGGTGACGATTGTCCCGCAGTCCAACGAAGAAGGAACTCACCATGTTCAGCCATATCACCGTCGGCGTAACCGATCTATCCCGCGCTGGAAGGTTCTACGATGCCCTGTTGACGCCGCTGGGCCTGCGGCAGCGTCAAGTCGTGCCGGACGGCGGTCCGGCGGCGCTGTGCTGGGTGCGGCCGGGAGAGCCGCTGCCGCGCTTCTACACCTACCTCCCGTTCAACGGGCAGCCGGCCACCGCCGGCAACGGCACCATGGTGTCGTTCCTGGCGCCGTCGCCCGAGGCCGTCGAGCAGGCCTATGCGGCCGCCATGGCCGCCGGCGGCACGGACGAAGGCCCGCCGGGACCGCGTCCGCACTACGGTGACGGATACTTCGGCGCCTATCTGCGCGATCCGGACGGCAACAAGGTCCAGGTCGTCCATCGCGGCGATCTGCCCGCGGCTTCTGCCTGACGAACAGTCGCCACCGGTTCGCGGCAGCAGCGCAGGGCCGCGGTCAGCGCCGCATCGCCGATGCCGATACGAAGGCGAGCAGAGCAATGGCAGCCAGCCCGCTGCCGGTCATCACGACGCCATGCCATCCGGCCTCGGCGTACACGAAGCTGGCCACCGCCGAACCCGCCGCGCCGCCGATGAAGATCGCGGTCATGTACAGCGCATTCAGGCGAGCCCGGCTGGCGGCATCTAGCGCATAGATCGCCCGCTGGCCCAGCACCATGTTCATCTGCACGGCGAAGTCGAGCACGATGCCGGTCGCGGCGAGCGCGTAGACGGCATGCGGGCCGGCCACCAGTCCCGGTGCGAAGCTCAGCGCGGCAAGCGCCATCGCGGCGAGCGAAGCGATACGGGTATGTCCCGCATCGGCAAGCCGGCCAGCGACCGGTGCCGCGACCGCGCCCAGGGCCCCGACCAGCGCGAAGATGCCGATCTGCGCCTGCGACAGGCCGTGGCGGCTGGCCAGTTCGAGCGGCACCGCGGTCCAGAACAGGCTGAAGGCGGCGAACAGCAGGCTCTGGTACAGCGCACGCTGACGCAGCAGCGGGAAACGCATCAGCAAGTGCCACAGCGAAACCAGCAGTTGGCCGTAGCGGGCACGATTTTCGGGCACGCGGCGCGGCAGCGTCAGCGCGATGATCACCACGGTGGCCAGCGTCATCGCCGCCGCGGCGACAAAGACGGCGCGCCATCCCAGCGTCTCGGCCAGCAGGCTCGACAGCGGCCGTGCCAGCAGGATGCCGGACAGCAGGCCGCCCATGATGGTGCCGACCGTGCGGCCGCGCGTGGCCTCCGGGGCCAGATGCGCCGCCAGCGGAATCAGGATCTGCACGCTGACCGAGCTCAGACCCAGCAGCAGCGACACCAGAAGGAAGGGACCGGGCTGCGTCGACAGCGCCGCGGCAACGAGGCTCGCGGTCGCCGCCGTGCCGCTCAACAGCAGCAGCCGGCGGTTTTCGTAGAGATCGGCCAGCGGAACCAGGAAGAACAGGCCGACTGCGTAGCCGATCTGGGTCAGCGACACGATCAGGCTGGCGTTGCTGGCGGACAGGCCGATCTGCGGCCCGATCAGGTCGATCAGCGGTTGCGCGTAATACAGATTGGCCACCAGCACACCGGCGCAAAGGGAGAACAGTGCGACCAGCGTGGCCGGCATCGCCGGCGCGTGGGAAGCCGAAGGGGCGAGAGCGGAAGGGGC
Organism: Cupriavidus sp.; assembly: GCA_031181345.1. Classification (GTDB taxonomy): domain Bacteria; phylum Pseudomonadota; class Gammaproteobacteria; order Burkholderiales; family Burkholderiaceae; genus Cupriavidus. The sequence goes on from JAPSLC010000012.1 coordinate 99,255, forward strand.
GGGCATGGTCATGGCCTCGGGGCATATCGGTTGGAATGGCCGAAGCTTAGGGGGAGGTCTCGTTGCGGTGAATGCCATGCGGGCGCAAATCAGCGTTGCGCCCACGGCAATGCACTGTGTGGGAGCGGTCAGGAGCGGCCTTGCGCCAAGGCCGGCAACCCCTCGAGAAAGGCGAGAAAGGCGGCGATACGGCGCGACCCACGCTGGTTCGGCAGATACAGCGCGGACACGCCGCTGCTCACCTGGCCCGGATTGACGGTCCAATCGTCGAACAGGGGCTGCAGTCGTCCGGAAGCGATATCGTCGTCGGTAATCCAGTCCGGCAGCAGGCCGATGCCGGCCCCCGCAAGCACCAGCTCGTGCAGCACGTCGATGTTGTTGCTGCGGAAATGCCCCCGAACCGGCATGATTTGCCGTTGCCCCTCGCGCTCGAACGTCCAGACCTGATCGCGGGCGCCGTAGCCGAAGCTGAAGCGCACGCAGGCATGCTGGGCCAGATCGTCGGGGATCGACGGCCCCCCATGCCGCTCGAGGTAGGCCGGGCTCGCCACCACACGGCGGCGGAACGCGCCGATCTGTCGCGCGATGACATTGTCGTAGGACGAGGCATTGCCGATCCGCACCGACAGGTCGATCCGGTCGCCCGGCAGGTCGACGATGTCGTCGGTCAGGGTCACCTCCAGATCGAGTCGTGGATAGCGTTCGAGCAGGGAGCCGAGATGCGGGGCGATGCAGCGCCGGCCAAACGCGACGGGAAGCGACACGCGCAATTGGCCCGCCGGTACGTCGCCGCGGTCGGCGATCAGCGCATCGGCTTCCTCGACCGCTTCGAGGATCCGGCGCGCTTGCTCGTAGTAGGCAGCGCCGGCTTCGGTGACGGTGACCTGCCGCGTCGAGCGATTCAGCAGCACCGCGCCGAGCGATTGCTCCAGGCCGTCCAGCGCGCGGGTCACCGACGAGGTGGCCAGTTCCAGCCGGCGTGCGGCGGCCGAAAAGCCTTTGGCGTCGACGGTCTCGACGAACATCTTCAGGGCGAGCAGTTTGTCCATCGCGGTTCAGCGTCCGGCGGGTGCCGGTGTCAGAGAGGTCCGATTCATCGCCGGCATGATACGTGTGAAGCGGGGCCGCACGATGGCCTAATCCAGAAACAGGTCCGCAATCACCGAACGCAGCCAGCGATTGGCCGGGTCCTGGTGATAGCGCTCGTGCCAGTGCTGCTTGATCGAGAACGTCGGCAGCGGGAAGGGCGGGGCCAGCGCCTTGACGTTGGCGATCCCCATCAGCATCTGCGCCACGCGCTCCGGCACGGTGGCAATCAGGTCGGTGTTGGCCAGCAGGTTGCCCAGGCCGGGCAGCGTCGGCAGCGACAGCGCGACGTTGCGCGCGACACGGCGCCGTCCCAACTCGCGCTCGAGCAGATCGTGCCCGGTGCCCGCCGCGGTGATCGCGACGTGCTTCTCGCGTTTGAAGAGCGAGACTGTCATGCGGCGGTCCACGCGCGGATGGTCCTGGCGCACCACGCAGGCGAAGCCCTGATTGAACAGGCGCTGCTGGTAGAAGCCCGCCTCCAGCTCCGGCATGAAGCCGACCGCCAGATCCGACTCGCCGGTTTCGAGCTGCTTCGGCGTGTCGGCGGAGATGCGCATCACTTCCACGCGGATCGACGGCGCCAGCGTATTGAGGCGGTTCATCAGGCCCGGCAGAAACTGCAGATGGCTGATGTCGGTCATGCTGATGCGGAAGGTGCGTTCCGAACGCGGCGGGTCGAACACCACCTGCTGTTGCGTGGCGGTGCGCAGGATCGCCAGCGCCTGTCGGAAGGGCTGGATCAGCGTCTCCGCATGCGGGGTCGGCAACATGCCATCGGCGGTCCTGATGAACAGCGGATCGCCGAACTGCTTGCGCAGCCGGCCCAGCGCAAGGCTGACCGAGGTTTGCGGCAGGCCCAGGTGTTCGCCGGCACGCGACACGCTTCGGGTCTTGTAGACCTCGTCGAAGATCGCCAGCAGCTTCGTATCCATTATTGAAAATTCCGCTTGACGCTATATCGCCCATTGCATGGACGCCATAGTGCCATTGCCCTAATCTTGATGCAAGGCGCCATCCGATAGAGCGCCGCCAACATGCAAGACATCCTTGGAGACAATCGCATGCAAACAGGCAAGCTGGGGAGATGGCTCGCTTGCACCGCGCTCGCGGCGCTGACGGCAATATCGACGCATTCCCATGGGCAGGACTGGCCGAGCGGGCCGGTGCGCGTGATCGTGCCGTTCGCGGCCGGCTCGACGCCCGATATCACCGCGCGGCTGATCGGCGAACGGCTGACGGCACGGCTGGGCCAGCCGATGGTCGTCGAAAACAAGACCGGCGCGGCCGGCAATATCGGCACCGATGCCATTGCCAAGGCCAGGCCGGATGGGCAGGTGATCGGGCTCAGCATTGCCGGTCCACTGGCGGTCAATTCGCTGCTGTACAGCAAGATGCCGTACGACCCCGCGCGCGATCTGCAGCCGGTGACCATCGCGACCAGCCAGCCGGCGGTGCTGGTGGTCGCCGACCGCGTGCCGGCCGCCAATGCCGCCGAGCTGCTGGCGCTGCTGAAGAAGCGGCCGAAGGCATTGAGCTATTCGTCGATGGGCGCGGGCACGATCTCGCACCTGGCGATGGCGGCCCTGGCCGCGCGCAGCGGGGCCGATCCGGTTCACGCGCCATACCCTGGCTCCGGTGCGGCCGCCACCGCGGTGATCGCCGGCGACGTCGACATGGCGATCCTGCCGGCGGCCACCGTGATGCCGCATGTGAAGAGCGGCCGCATCAAGGCGCTGGCCGTGGCCAGCGCGAAGCGTTCGCCGTCGCTGCCCGACCTGCCGACGCTCGCGGAGGCCGGCATCGCCGATGTGCAGGCCGACGCCTGGATCGGCTATGTGGTGCCGGCGGGTACGCCGGCACCGATCGCCAGGCGGCTGCACGACGAGATCGTGGCGGTGCTCGCCGAGCCCGCGCTGCGCGAGAAGATGCGTCTCCAATATATGGACCCGGTCGGCAACACGCCCGACGCGTTCCGCCGCGTGATGGCGGAGGACGTCGCACGCTGGAAGCCGGTCATCGAAAAACACAGGATTCGGCTGGACTAGCATGGCGACGACGATGGAAGGACTCTCTCGACTCTCTCCCGGGGACACGCTGACCGAGGCGGGGCGCGACGTCCCCGTGCTCGGCCCCTTCGACGTGGTCGTGCTGGGCGGCGGCCCCGCCGGCATCAGCGCGGCCGCGGCGGCGGCCTGCAACGGGGCGCGCGTGCTGCTGGCCGAGCGCTACGGTTTTCTGGGCGGCATGGGCACCGCGGCCGGCGTGACCAACTTCTGCGGCCTGCATGCCAATGTGTTCGGCGATATCCGCCAGGTCGTGCACGGCGTCGCCGACGATCTGCTGATGCGGATGCGCCGGCTCGACGGTCTGAACGAGCCGCATCTCGTGCTCGGCAAGATCCACGCGCAGGCCTATGACATGTCCGCGTTCAAGTGCGCCGCAGATGCGCTGCTGGCCGACCACGGCGTTCATTTGCTGTTCCATGCGCTGGCCGCCGGCGTCGCGCGGCACGCCGATGGCGGTCTCGACGCGCTGCTGCTCGAGACCAAGTCCGGCCGCGTCGCGGTGCGCGGGCGCTGCTTTATCGATGGCTCGGGCGACGCCGATATCGCGCATTGGGCCGGCGTGCCGACCGAGAAGGGCGACGACGAAGGGCATATGTTGTACCCCACGCTGATGTTCCGGGTCGGCAATGTCGACGCGCAGCGCGCGGGCGAGGCCTGGAAAACGATTCCGGCGCTGATGGACGAGGCCGAGGCGGCCGGCGAATTCCGCTTCCCGCGGCGGGGCGCGGTGGTCCGGCCGCAGAAGCATCCTTACGAGTGGCGCGTCAACGTAACCCAGCTGCGCAAGCTCGACGGCACCGCAACCGACGGCACCGACGCGCATTCGCTGAGCGAGGGCGAGATCGAGGGCCGCCGCCAGATCGTCGAATATCTGCGCTTCCTGCGCGCCAAGGTGCCCGGCTTCGAACGCGCCTATGCGCTCGATATCGCGCCGCAGCTCGGCATCCGCGAGACGCGCCGGCTGGTCGGCGAAGCGATGCTGACCGAGGACGACGTGCTGAACTGCGCCGATTTCCCCGATGCGATCGGCGTCAACGGCTGGCCGCTGGAGAAGCATGTGGCCGGCGACGTGCAATGGGTGTGGCCGCCGATTCCGGATTCGCGGGGCTACAACCAGCTGCCGTACAGGATGCTGCTGCCGCGCCGCGCGACGGCGGGCGGCGTCGACAACCTGCTGGTGGCCGGCCGCTGCGCCTCGATGACGCATGACGGGCAATCGGCCGCGCGCGTGTCCGGCGCCTGCTTCGTGATGGGCCAGGCGGCCGGTACCGCGGCTGCATTGGCGGTGCGCGACGGCCGGTCGCCGCACGATATCGACGTGGCGGAGCTGCAGGCGTTGCTGGTGAAGCAGGGCGCCTTTCTGGGCGATGGGAAAGAGGCGCGCCGCTAGCCCTGCCGTGAGCCCCTGTCTTTAGCCCTGTACCGCGGGCATCGCCGGTCGGCCGGCCATATGCCCGCGGCCCAGCACCAGCATCGTCATTCCAGCCAATACCGCCGGAATGCCTACCAGCGCAAACAGCGCCGGCATGCCGAGGCCCAGCGACAGCATCGCGCCGCCCCCGACGGAGCCGACTACCGAGCCGATGCGCCCCACGCCGTTGGCCCAGCTGACGCCGGTCGCGCGGCAGTCGGTCGGGTAGTAGGCCGCCGACAGTGCGTTGGCGCCGACTTGCGAGCCGGACACGCAAAAGCCGGCCCAGAACACGGCCACGGCGGCCAGCACAGGGCTTGCCGTCACGTTGCCGATCAGGGCGGTGAACAGGCCAGCCAGCGTGTAGCTGGCGGCCAGTACATAGTGCGGGTTCAGCCGGTCCATCAGCCAGCCGAGCACGATGGCGCCCACCGTGCCGCCGACCTGGAACATCGTGGTCACCAGCGCGGCGTGCTTCAGCGAGATGCCGGTGCCGCGCAACACGGTCG
>JAPSLC010000072.1 GCA_031181345.1 Cupriavidus sp.
CGAAGGCGGCCTCGGCGGCCAGCATGCCGGTCTTGATCGCGGCGTGGCTGCCCTTGATGCGCGAGGCGTTCAGATAGCCAGCATCGCAGCCCACCAGCGCGCCGCCCGGGAAGATCGTCTTGGGCAGCGACAGCAGCCCGCCCGCGGTGATCGCGCGCGCGCCGTAGCCGATCCGCTTGCCGCCCTCGAAGTACTGGCGGATCTCCGGATGGGTCTTGAAGCGCTGGAATTCCTCGAACGGCGACAGCCACGGGTTGGTGTAGTCGAGCCCGACGACAAAGCCCACCGCGACCTTGTTGTCCTCCATGTGATAGAGGAAGGAGCCGCCGTAGGTGGCCGGGTCCAGCGGCCAGCCCGCGGTATGGACCACCAGGCCGGGCTTGTGCTTGGCCGGATCGATTTCCCACAGCTCCTTCAGGCCGATGCCGTAGCTCTGCGGGTCCTTGCCGGCGTCCAGGCGGAAACGTTCGATCAGCTGCTTGCCCAGATGGCCGCGCGAGCCTTCGGCGAAGATCGTGTACTTCGCGTGCAGCTCCATGCCGAGCTGGAAGTTGTCGGTGGGCTCGCCATCCTTGCCGACGCCCAGGTTGCCAGTGGCCACGCCCTTGACCGAGCCGTCCTCGTTGTACAGCACCTCGGCGGCGGGAAAGCCCGGGAAGATCTCGACGCCCAGCGCCTCGGCCTGCTGGCCGAGCCAGCGCACGAAGTTCGACAGGCTGACGATGTAGTTGCCTTCGTTATGGAAGCACTCGGGCAGCAGCGCCGGCGGCGTGCCGCGCGAGCCGGTCTCGTTCAGGAACAGGAACTGGTCCTCGGTGACCGGCTGGTTCAGCGGCGCGCCCAGTTCCTTCCAGTTCGGCAGCAGTTCGTTCAGCGCGCGCGGGTCCATGATCGCGCCCGACAGGATGTGGGCGCCGGGCTCCGAGCCCTTTTCCAGCACGCAGACATTGACTTCGCTGCCCTTGTCCTGCGCCAGCTGTTTCAGGCGGATGGCCGTCGCCAGGCCGGCGGGGCCGCCGCCGACGATGACGACATCGTATTCCATGGATTCGCGGGGGCCGAACTGCTCCACGAGCTGCTGCTGGTCCATTGTCTCTAACCCTCTTTTGTTGCTGCGTACTTGTGTATGGGGAAGCGGTGATCCGGGGTGGCCTGTGTCGCCGGAACCGGGCGACGGCAAGGATGGTCAGGATGGCATTGGGCCGGCAGGCGGGGACGGATGCAACAGGTTGACGCGTGGTCCGGCTGCTTGTGATCGGCTTTCTGCTGGATCGCGATGGATCGGCGCGCGCTTTTTTGCTTGCACGCTTTTGCCTCGCTGTTTCCTTTTTGTGCCCGAGTTCTTAGAATCTCCGGCATTGTCCGGGACTCGACACCCACAGGCAAGCTATTTTTTGGAACGATCGTTCGTTTTTTAATATACTGCCTTCGTTCCCACGAAACGAGGGCAGCCATCGAACGCGATCGCCGGCGCATGCCGGGACGCGTTCCACTACAGAGGTCCATATGGGTTTGTCGATCAATCTGGAAGGGAAGGTCGCGATGGTGACCGGTGCGTCGAGCGGACTTGGCATGCGCTTCGCGCAGGTGCTGTCGGCCGCGGGCGCCAAGGTCGTGCTGGCCTCGCGCCGCACCGAGCGGCTCAAGGAACTGCGCGCGGCGATCGAGGCCGATGGCGGCAGCGCGCATGTGGTGCGGCTCGACGTGACCGACCCCGACAGCATCCGCGCCGCGGTGGCGCATGCCGAGACCGAGGCGGGGGCGATCGATATCGTCGTCAACAACTCCGGCGTGTCGACCACGCAGCGGCTGACCGATGTCACCGCGGAGGAATTCGATTTCGTCTTCGACACCAATACCCGCGGCGCTTTCTTCGTGGCCCAGGAAGTGGCCAAGCGGATGATCGCGCGGTCCAAGGGCGCGGAGCGCAACGGCACGCCGCTGCCCCAGTCGCGCATCATCAATATCGCCTCGGTGGCCGGCCTGAAGGTGCTGTCGCAGATCGGCGTCTACTGCATGAGCAAGGCCGCGGTGGTCCATATGACCAAGGCGATGGCGCTCGAGTGGGCCCGCTATGGCATCAACGTCAATGCGATCTGCCCCGGTTATATCGACACCGATATCAACCACCATCATTGGGACACCGATGCCGGCCAGAAGCTGATCCAGCTGCTGCCGCGCAAGCGGCTGGGCAAGCCCGAGGATCTCGATGGCCTGTTGCTGCTGCTGGCTTCGGACCAGTCGCAGTTCATCAACGGCGCGGTGATTACCGCCGACGACGGTATGGTATAAAGCCAGCCGCGCGCGCCGCCGATCTCGACTTCATCCGCGAATCGGCGAGCCGTCCAACGGCGTTCGTCTGTGCCCGCCGCCCGCCAGAAGCGGGGCGGGCCTTCCAGCCCGGGGCTTATCCGGTCCCCTCGGGCGCCATGGCCGACGCCTGGCCACCTGCATGCCGATGCCATTCCCTAGGGTATTGGAGGTGTCCGCCCATCGCCAGTGTGGGCATAATTCGCTGGTGCCGAATTCCATAAGCCCTTAAATAGCCGCGCCGGCTCGCCCCTCGGGCGGGCGTCGTCGCCAGCGGCAAGCAGAAGGGCATTCACAGAAGCACGCCGCCAAGGCGTCATGCAGCAGTTGCCGCGGACCTGCAGGCCACGGCAGACCGGACCGGAGGCCGGGGAGATGGAGCAGCAAGAGCAGGCGCGGCGCGATGCCGCGCCACAGCACGCGGTCGATGCGGCCTTGATCGCCGAACCCGTGGACCAGGCAGCGGATGCCGAATTGCGCATCAGCCCCCGCATCGAAGACTGGATCGGCATCGTCGTGATGATGCTGCTGGTGGTCATCACCTTCGCCAACGTCGCGGTGCGCTATCTGACCGATGAATCGTTCGCCTGGACCGAGGAATTCTCGGTCTTCCTGATGATCGTGCTGGCGCTGGTCGGCGGCAGCGCGGCGGTCGCGCGGGACCGGCATATCCGCATCGAATTCTTCTTCGAGCGCGGCAGCGTGGCACGGCAGCGTCGGTTGGCGGTGGTGTCGGCGCTGGCGGTAGCGGTGATGTTCGTCGCGCTGGCCGTGCTCGGCGCGCGTATCACCTGGGACGAATACACCTACGGCGAGACCTCGCCGGGCATCGGCGTGCCCAGCTGGTGGTACTCGGTCTGGTTGCCGCTGCTGTCGGCCTGCATCGCGCTGCGTGCGCTGGCGCTGGCCGGCCGCAACCTGCGCGCGCTGAAGGCCCTGCATGCGCAGCGCCGGCAGGACGGCGGGGAGCGCCAGCCATGACGCTGATCGCCATCGTGCTGTTCGCCGTCTTCATCGTGCTGATGCTGCTCGGCGTGCCGATCGGCGTCGCGCTCGGCTTGGGCGGCCTGGCGGCGATCGGGCTGTCCAATCTCGACACGCAGATGTTCGGCCTGCTGGCGGTACCGCAGAACTTCTACGCGGGCCTGGCCAAGTATCCGCTGCTGGCGATTCCGATGTTCGTGCTGGTCGGCTCGATCTTCGACCGCTCCGGCGTCGCCCAGCGGCTGGTTACGCTGGCGATCGCCGTGGTTGGGCGCGGCCCGGGCATGCTGCCGCTGGTGGCGATCCTGGTGGCGATGTTCCTCGGCGGGATTTCGGGCTCGGGGCCCGCCACCGCGGCCGCCGTCGGCGGCGTGATGATCGCCGCGATGACCCGTGCGGGCTATCCGGGCTCGTTCAGCGCGGCCGTGGTCGGCGCCGCGGCCGCGACCGATATCCTGATCCCGCCTTCGATCGCCTTCATCGTCTACAGCGTGCTGGTCCCCGGTGCTTCCGTGCCCGCGCTGTTTGCCGCCGGCATGGTTCCCGGCGTGCTGGCCGGCCTCGCGCTGATCGTGCCGGCGGTGTGGCTCGCGCGCAGGCATCGCATGGGCGCGGCCGAGGCCGCGGTGCCGCGGCCGCCGTTCTGGCGCAGCCTGCGCGAGGCGGCCTGGGGGCTGTTCGCGCCGGTGCTGATCCTGGGCGGCATGCGCGCGGGCTGGTTCACGCCGACCGAGGCCGCGGTGGTCGCGGTGGTCTACGGCCTGTTCGTCGGCATGGTGGTCTACCGCTCGATCGGCCTGCGCGATCTGTACGTGATTTTCCGCGAGGCCGCCGAGACCTCGTCGGTGATCCTGCTGGTGGTGGCGCTGGCCGGCATCTTCGCCTATGCGCTGTCGACGCTCGGCGTGACCGATCCCGTCGCCAACGCGATCGCCAATTCGGGGCTGGGCGAATACGGCGTGCTGGCGCTGATCGTGCTGCTGCTGGTCACTGTCGGCATGTTCCTCGATGGCATCTCGATCTTCCTGATCTTCGTGCCGCTGCTGCTGCCGATTGCCAATGCATTCCAGTGGGACCCGGTGTGGTTCGGCGTGGTGTTGACACTGATGGTCGCGCTGGGTCAGTTCACGCCGCCGCTCGCGGTGAACCTGATGGTATCGTGCCGGATCGCCCGCGTACGGATGGAGCAGACCGTGCCATGGGTGATGTGGATGCTGCTGGCGATGTTCGTCGCGATACTGCTGGTGCTCGCATTCCCGCCGTTGGCGACGTGGTTGCCGACGCGGCTCGGCTATTGAGGTGCGCGTCCCCGGCCCCGTCTTTCTGCTTGATCTTCAGTCCAAATAACGATTCCCGAGAGGAGAACTGACTCATGAAACGCCGTGCCCTGATGCTGTCGATGGCCGCCACCATCGCCGCCGCCGCGCTCGCACCCGCCGGTGCAATGGCGCAGACCTACAAGTCCGAATACAAGATGTCGCTGGTGCTCGGCCCGGCCTTCCCGTGGGGCAAGGGCGGCGAGATCTGGGCCGACCTGGTCCGCCAGCGCACCAACGGCCGCATCAATATCAAGCTCTATCCGGGCACCTCGCTGGTGGCCGGCGACCAGACCCGCGAATTCTCGGCGATCCGCCAGGGCGTGATCGACATGGCGATCGGCTCGACCATCAACTGGTCGCCGCAGGTGCGCGAGCTGAACCTGTTCTCGCTGCCGTTCCTGATGCCCGACTACAAGGCGCTCGACGCGCTGACGCAGGGCGAAGTCGGCAAGCACCTGTTCACCACGCTGGAGAAGGCCGGCGTGGTGCCGCTGGCCTGGGGCGAGAACGGCTTCCGCGAGGTGTCGAACTCCAAGCGCGAGATCCGCAAGCCCGAGGACCTGAAGGGCCTGAAGCTGCGGGTGGTCGGCTCGCCGTTGTATATCGACACCTTCAACGCGCTGGGCGCCAATCCGACCCAGATGAGCTGGGCCGATGCACAGCCCGCGATGGCCTCCGGTGCGGTCGACGGCCAGGAGAACCCGCAGTCGGTGTTCGCCGCCGCCAAGCTGTACACCGTCGGCCAGAAGTTCGTGACGACCTGGGGCTATGTTGCCGATCCGCTGATCTTCGTGGTCAACAAGCAGATCTGGGAAAGCTGGACGCCGGCCGACCGCGAGATCGTCAGGCAGGCGGCGATCGACGCGGGCAAGCAGGAGGTTGCGCTGGCCCGCAAGGGTCTGGCCGAGCCGGGCGCGCCGGCCTGGAAGGACATGGAGGCGCACGGCGTGAAGGTCACGCACCTGAGCCCTGCCGAGCACGACGCTTTCCGCAAGGCGACCGCCAAGGTCTACGACAAGTGGAAGAAGCAGATCGGCGCCGACCTGGTCGGCAAGGCCGAGGCCGCCATCGCCAAGCGCTGATCCGATCCTGTTGCGATCGTGAACCGTTCCCGCGCCGCTCGGCGCGGGAACGCCTGTCCGGCAACCATCACCTACACGCGATGAAACACGTCTTCACGCTGCGCATGCCGATCCGCTGGGGCGACATGGACGCGATGGGCCATGTCAACAACACCGTCTATTTCCGCTACCTCGAGCAGGCACGCATCTCGTGGTTCGAATCGCTGGGCTGCAGCGGCCGCGACGAGAACGGGCAGGGGCCGGCGATCGTCAACGCCCATATGAATTTCCGGCGCCAGCTGCGCTATCCGGGCGAGATCGAATGCCGCGTCTTCGCCGGCGAGCTCGGCCGCAGCAGCTTCGAGACGCGCACGGAGATCCGCCGCTGCGACGACGCCGACACGGTGTTCGCCGATGGCGGCGCCAAGGTGGTCTGGTGCGATTACGAGGCCGAGAAATCGGTGCCGCTGCCGGCGGCGATCCGGGGTTTGCTCGAGGGCTGAGGGACTCAGCCCCGAGGGAGCCAACAAGCCGTAATGACCGCCTCGTCCGGTCAATGATTGACCAGCCGCTGCACCAGGTCCACCGCGGTATGCGCCCCGTATTTCTTCATCAGCCGCGCCCGGTAGATATCGACGGTGCGTGGGCTGATCGATAGCGACTTGCCGATCTGCTTGCTGGTCTTGCCCTCGACCAGCTGGGCCGCGATATCGCGCTCGCGCGCGGTCAGCTGCGCGGTCACCGGGCGCTTCTGCGACAGGTCCTCGAAGCTCCAGATGCCGGCCCCCAGCGGCTGCTGCCGGTCCAGCGCGCGGCCGGTGACGTGGCACCAGAACAATTCCCCGTTGGCCCGCTTCATGATCCGCTCGTCGGAATAGAGCCCGCGCGCGTTCATGATCGGCACGATGCGGGCGCCGGTACGCTCGAACTCGTCGGCGGTCGGGTACAGTACCTGGAACGACTGGCCGATCAGCGCCTCCCGCGTCGTGCCGAAGATGCGGCAGACCTCGTCGTTGCAGTCCTCGATCCTGCGCTCGCGCGAGAGCACGAGGCCGACCGGCGCCAGCTGGAAGGCGGTCTGGTAGTCGATGGCAGGCATTGTCCTTATGTATTTCTACGTACTGGCGTCCGCTGCGGGGCTTGCGTATCCTTTGGAGCGCTGTCGACGGCCGGCGCGCGGGTCCCGCGCCCGGCGTCGGCCGTAGCGATTGTAACGTTACCCGCGAGCGGCGTCGCCGCCTCGTCCGGGAACATCATCGAGGAAGGAGAGACGATATGAACAAGGTCTACGCCAGCGCCGCCGAGGCGCTTGCCGGCGTGGTCCGCGATGGACAGACCATCGCGGTCGGCGGCTTCGGCCTGTGCGGCATCCCGGAGGCCCTGATCGCGGCGTTGCGCGACAGCGGCGCGAAAGGGCTGACCTGCATCTCGAACAATGCCGGCGTCGACGGCTTCGGCCTGGGCCTGCTGCTGGCCACGCGGCAGATCCGCAAGATGATCTCGTCCTATGTCGGCGAGAACAAGGAATTCGAACGCCAGTACCTGGCCGGCGAACTCGAACTCGAATTCACGCCGCAGGGCACGCTGGCCGAGAAGCTGCGCGCCGGCGGCGCCGGCATCCCGGCCTTCTTCACCAGGACCGGTGTCGGCACCATCGTGGCCGAGGGCAAGGAGATCCGCGAATTCGACGGCGAGCAATACGTGATGGAGCGCTCCCTGACCGCCGACGTCGCGCTGGTCAAGGCGTACAAGGCCGACAAGGCCGGCAACCTGATCTTCCGCCGCACCGCGCGCAACTTCAACCCGATGTGCGCGATGGCGGGCAAGGTCACCGTCGCCGAGGTCGAGCAGATCGTCGAGATCGGCGAGCTCGATCCGGACGAGATCCACACCCCGGGCATCTTCGTGCAGCGCCTCGTGCTGAACGCCCATCCCGAGAAACGCATCGAGCAGCGCACCGTGCGTGCCGCGGCCTGACGATCAAGGAGACAGATCATGGCATGGACACGTGACGAAATGGCGGCGCGCGCCGCGCGCGAGCTGCAGGACGGCTTCTATGTGAACCTGGGCATCGGCCTGCCGACCCTGGTGGCCAACCATGTGCCGCCGGGTGTCGAGGTGTGGCTGCAGTCCGAGAACGGACTGCTGGGCATCGGCCCGTTCCCGACCGAGGACGAGGTCGACGCCGACATGATCAATGCCGGCAAGCAGACGGTGACCACGCTGCCGGGCTCGTCGATCTTCTCGTCGGCGGACTCGTTCGCGATGATTCGCGGCGGCCATATCAACCTGGCCATCCTCGGCGCGATGCAGGTCAGCCAGAAGGGCGACCTGGCCAACTGGATGATCCCGGGCAAGATGGTCAAGGGCATGGGCGGCGCGATGGACCTGGTGGCCGGCGTCGGCCGTGTGGTGGTGCTGATGGAACATACCGCCAAGAAGAAGGACGGCAGCGAGGACCTGAAGATCCTGGAGGCCTGCACGCTGCCGCTGACGGGCGTGGGCGTGGTCGACCAGATCATCACCGACCTGGGCGTGATGGATGTCACGCCGCAAGGGCTGAAGCTGGTCGAGACCGCACCGGGCGTCAGCCGCGAGGAAATCCAGAGCAAGACCGGCGTGCCGCTGCTGTAAGGGTTCGGTCGACGCGACCGGCGTCAGCCGGGGTCGCAAGCCCCGCCTCGTATCGAGGCGGGGCTTTTTGCATCTGGGCTGCGGGTAAGCGCGTGCGAGCGCTGGGGAGAGCGGGGGCGAGCTGGGGGACGAGCGGTACAGAGCCGCAGACGCGATCGCGCTGCCGTCGAAAGCGCAAGGATCGATCGGCAGCAAAAGCGTGGGGACGGGATCTCGGCCACATTGCGGCCGTGCCGCATGCCGGCACTTCCCATGACTCTTCACTGACCGCGATCATGCCCCTGCACCGTTCCTCCGCTATCCCTCCGACCGCGTCGGGATTGCCCGGCGCCGATACTCCACCTGCTGTTCCGCATGCCGATCCTTCCGTATCGGGAACGCTGCCGATCCCGGCCGCGCCCGCGTCCCATCCGCTCTCCGACGCCGCGCCCGATCGAACGGCATCCATCCGACTGTTGCCTGGCGAAGTGCTGGCGCAGGTCGTGGCCCTGCTCGATGCGCCATCGCGCCGGGCGCTTGGCGGCGCGGACCGGCACGCGCGCAGCTTGCTGACGCCGCTGCGCCGGTTCGACCGGCTGCATGCACAAATCCGCTGGTCCGATTCGATTGCGCGGCTCGCCGAGCTGCTTGGCAGCGTGTCCGGCGAACCGGCGCCGCAACGCGGCACGCTGCTGTGCAGCGTCGTCGAGCGGATTGTGCGCCTGGGCAGCGTGTCGCAGTCGCTGTCGGTCCGACTGATCGAAGAAATCGAGCGCTTGCCGGCCGCGAGAAGGCCTGGCCGCTGGCCGCGCTGGCCGCGGTACTCGGTCGGCAATACCCCCGCGATCATGAGCTGGAGCGACGCATGCTGGTGCTTGCCGAGCCATTGCCGCCCGGCACGCGCGGCCAGATCATGGGGCAGTGTCTGATGTCGTTCTGCCCGGCAACGACGCAGGCAGGGCTGCAGCAATGGTTGGCGATGGCCGATGGCTTGCCGCCCGAAGGGGCGAGTCGCCTGTTGACGGCGATCGTCCATGTTGCCGCGCGGCGCGAGCAGCTGAGCGAGGCGCTGGTGGCGTCGGTGCTCGAGCGGGTCCGCGGGCTGCGCACGAGCGACGGCATGCCGGCACCTTGCCAGGCATCGGTACTGAAAAAACTGGTCGATGAACTGGATTCGGTGGTGGAGGCGAAGGGCGGGGTGGAGTCACGCCTGGCGGCTTGGGATGCGATCTTCGACACCGCTCGGGACGCGCTGCGATCGGGCCATTGGCCGCTGCTCGTGGCCCTCGCGCTGCACCGCTGGCTGGCTGGGTGGAACGTGCCGTCGAACGATCGGTCGCTGCGCACCGGCCAGTTGACCCAGCTGTATGCGGGCTCCAGGGCGGACGAGCTGCTGGAAGCGGCCGGTGGCGAGACCAGGACCATCATGCGGGTGATGTGGTCGGACCTGCAACTGATGGCAATCCGCCGTCGCTTCGACCAGGCCGCCGAACTGGACGCCGCCACCCAGGCGACCCTATATGCCGAGTACTCCCATCTGTTCGTCGCGATGCCTGGCGTCGAGCGCGATGATTACCTCGAGCAAGAGCTATTCCGCATGGGACTGCAGCGGATCGATACGTTGAATCCCGCGCCCTTGCGCGTCGAGCCGCTGATCAAATGGGGGGAGGCGCTGCAGGTTTCGGAGAGCGCCGCACTATGGAGGGCATTCGCGAATGCGGTCAACGCGCTGCCCGTCGAGCACCGCGCGTCCGTTCTGATGCGAACGATCTCGTCATCGCACTCGCGATCCGGATTTTGGGTGCTGCTGAAGCAGACCGGGGAGCTGCCGGCCGCGCTCGGGGGGCCGCTGCTGGGCGCGCTTGCCTTTCAAGTGATGGGCCAACCCGCCGATCAGCAGGGCGGGCATGTGCAAGCGCTGCTCTCGCTCGCCTCGACATGGCCGCCCCTCGCGTGCACGGACTTCGTGGTGAACGGGATGGCCACCATCGGGTTGTTGAAAGAGGACGCCAGTCTTCCGTTGCAGCGGTTCGCGACGGACATCGTGGGACGTCTTCCGCTGGCCCGGCGCGCCGGGGTGCTGGTGGAGATCGCCGGGCACCGCGATCCCGTGGCGAAGGGCTGGGTCCTCGATCAGTTGTCCGCGCTGGCCGATGCGCAGCGCCGGCTTGCGGTGGCGGGCGAGCCGATGTTGCCCTATCGCGCCGAGATCGTGCGCAGGTTGATCGTAGCGCTGGGCGCCAGGGATGTACCGACGGCAATCCAGTTCGGCATGCTGTGGCCCGCATTGCGGGCGGCATTGGATGGGTTGGATGGACCGGATGGCGAGGCGCGCGGGTCCGCCGTTGCCGCATTGCGCGGGATCCTGACACGGCTGCCGCCAGCGCTGCGCGAGGACGTCGAGCAAGCGTTGGCGACGCGCTCGAGCGTGGACCGGCCGGCCCGGCCGCCGTTGCCCCCTGGCGCGCCAGGCAGCTGAGCCAGGCCCGGCCGCCTGATCATCCGCGCCGGCTAGTGCGGCGCCGCCGGGCGCGTCGGGTAGCGCGCGAACACCGACGCGCCGCCATCGGCGCGCACCAGCAGCACCGAGTAAGGATCGACCCGCGGTCCCTGTTCCATGCCGGGCGAGCCGATCGGCATGCCCGGCACCGCAAGCCCGACCGCCTTGGGTCTGCCCGCCAGCAGCTTGCGGATCTCCGCGGCGGGCACATGGCCCTCGATCGCATAGCCGGCTACCACGCCGGTGTGGCACGAGCCGAAGCGCTCCGGCATGCCGAGGCGGGCCCGGTGCACCGCCGTGTCCTCGACGTCGTGCACCTTGACGTCGAAGCCGTGCTCGCGCAGGTGCGCGACCCAGCCATCGCAACAGCCGCACAGCGGGCTCTTGTAGACCTCGATCGGGGTCTTGTCTGCGGCCGCCTTCGTCGTGGCCGCTTTCGTCGCGGGTGCGGCGGCCCGGGCCAGCGGTGCCAGGCCGGCCGACAGCGTGGCGCCGGCAAGCAGGCCTTTCAGAACGTCTCTTCGCTTCATCGTGTCCGTGGAGCGCGCTATCACTGCGCGACCCATCCTCCATCCATGTTCCAGATCGCGCCGCGCACCTGACGCGCGGCATCGCTTGCGAGAAAGACCGCCAGCGCGCCGAGCTCATCGGGCGTGACGAATTGCCCCGACGGCTGCTTCTCCAGCACCAGCTCGCGCTTGGCCTGCTCGATGGGAATGCCCTCGCGCTCGGCGCGGGCTTCCACCTGCTTCTGCACCAGCGGCGTCAGCACCCAGCCGGGGCAGATCGCGTTGGCGGTGACGCCGGTCTGCGCGGTCTCCAGCGCGGTCACCTTGGTCAGCCCGACGATGCCGTGCTTCGCGGCGACATAGGCCGACTTCTGCGCCGAGGCGACCAGCCCGTGGGTCGACGCGACGTTGATCACGCGGCCCCAGTCCTTGCGCTTCATGCCGGGCAGCGCCAGTCGGGTGGTGTGGAAGGCCGAGGTCAGGTTGATGGCGATGATCGCGTCCCAGCGCTCGATCGGGAAGTCCTCGATATTGGCCACATGCTGGATGCCGGCGTTATTGACCAGGATATCGACGCCGCCGAACTCGCTGTCGGCGTAGCGCATCATGTCCTCGATCTCGGCGGCCTTGCTCATGTCCGCGCCGTGATAGCCGACGCGGATGCCGCTGCCGGCCTGCTCGATCTGGCGCTTGGCGCCGTCGGCATCGCCGAATCCGTTGACGATCAGATGCGCGCCCTGCGCGGCCAGCGCCTGGGCGATGCCCAGACCGATTCCGCTGGTCGAACCGGTCACCAGCGCCGTCTTGCCCTTCAGCATATGAGCCTCCGTGGAGAAATGGGTGGCAATGCGCCGTGCCGCCGCGGCACGGTCGTCGTTGCTGTCGCATTGTAGCGCTGGCGTACAATCGGGCTTTGCCCAGCCGGCGCCGCCCCTGCGGCGTCATGCGCGACGCTCACGTGTCGCGGTTTTCGTCGTGCGCCATTGCCGCGCCTTATTCGCGTTCCTCGCGCAGGGAGTCAAGATGTCAGCCAGTCCGCGCCTCGGCTTCGTGCAGTGCATCAGCCCCGCAGGCCTGCACCGCATGGCGTACCACGAGTGGGGCGACCCTTCCAATCCGCGCGTGCTGATGTGCGTGCATGGCCTGACCCGCACCGGCCGCGATTTCGACGAGATCGCGCGCGCGTTCAGCGGCGAATATCGCGTGGTCTGCCCCGATGTGGTCGGACGGGGCCGTTCCGACTGGCTCGCCGATCCGCGCCGCTACATCGTGCCGCAGTACGTGTCCGACATGGTGACGCTGATCGCGCGCCTGAACGTCGAACAGGTGGACTGGTTCGGCACCTCGATGGGCGGACTGATCGGCATGGGGCTGGCCTCGTTGCCGAAGAGCCCGGTGCGCAAGCTGCTGCTGAACGACGTCGGTCCGCGCATCGCCGCCTCGGCGCTGGAGCGGATCGGCTCCTATCTGGGGCTGCCGGTCCGCTTCAAGACCTTCGAGGAGGGCCTGGCGTACCTGCAGACCATCAGCGCGTCGTTCGGCCGCCATACGCCGGAACAGTGGCGCGAATTGAATGGCGCCGTCCTCAAGCCGGTGCAGGGCGCCGAAGGGCTCGAATGGGGCCTGCACTACGATCCGGCGCTGGCGGTGCCGTTCCGCGAGACCACGCCCGAGATGGCCGCGGCCGGCGAGGCCGCGATGTGGCGCATGTTCGAGGCGATTCCGGTGCCGGTACTGGTGGTGCGCGGCGCGCAGTCCGACCTGCTGACGCGCGAGACCGTCGCCGAGATGGTGGCGCGCGGCAAGCAGGTGCGTTCGGTGGAAGTGCTGGACGTGGGCCATGCGCCTACCTTCGTCGATCCGGCGCAGATCGCGATCGCACGAGAATTTTTTGTCGGCGCGGCCGGGGGCTGAGCCCGGCGCCGCGCCATTGCGCCAAGAATCCCAACGTAGAGCAGCGCAGCTGCATCCATGGAACAATGAGCACGACCGAATTGAAACGCGCCCATGTGGGCAAACGCCTTTCCGAATATGCCGTGTACAACGGCGTGGTCTATCTGGCCGGCCAGGTACCTGAGGTCGATCCGGACGCCGATATCCGCGGGCAGACCCGCGAGGTGCTGGGCCATATCGACCGGCTGCTGGCCGAGGCCGGCAGCGACAAGACGCGCATCCTGTCGTGCCAGATCTTCCTGACCGATATCGCCGATATCGGAGCGATGAACGAGGTCTGGGACGAATGGGTGCCGCAGGGCAATACGCCGCCGCGCGCGACGGTCGAGGCGAAGCTGGCCAATCCGAAGTATCGGATCGAAGTGGTGGTCACCGCGGCGCTGGTTTGAGCGCTGAGCGGCAACGCGTATTGATTTGAATTGGCGTGGCAGGTGCAGCAGGGGAAGTGGTGACATGGTGACGTCCACCGACGCGACCGGGCAGATCGCCGGCACGCCGGACGCGGGCCTGGTCGAGCAGGCGCTGGCGTATGCGCGCGAGCATGGCGAGGCGGTAGCGCTGCCCACCGGCGAGAGCGTGCTGTCGCATGCCGAGGGGATGCTGCGTATCCTCGACGGCCTGCGCATCGACGACGCGGCGCGCGCCGCGGCCTGCCTGTTCCCGGTGGCCGCCTTCGTGCCGAACACCGAAGGCGAGATCGCGGAGCGCTTTGGCGACGAGGTGGCGCGCCTGGTCAAGGACGTGCGCCAGTTGCTGCGCATCGGCGCGATTGCCGTCAATCGCGGCGACAGCGGCGACGTTCCGCAGTCGCGCAACGAGGCGCAGGCGCGCCACGAGCAGGTCGAGGCGCTGCGCAAGATGCTGCTGGCCTTCGCGCAGGACATCCGCGTGGTGCTGGTGCGTCTGGCTTCGCGCCTGCAGACGCTGCGCTGGCTGGCCCAGACCAAGAATGCGCCGCTGCCCGGCGTGGCCCGCGAAACGCTGGACATCTACGCGCCGCTGGCCAACCGCCTCGGCATCTGGCAGATGAAGTGGGAGCTGGAGGACCTGGCCTTCCGCTTCGAGCAGCCGGACACCTACAAGCGCATCGCGCGCCTTCTTGATGAGAAGCGCATCGAGCGCGAGGGCTATATCTCGCAGGCCATCGAACGACTGCAGCGCGAGCTGGCGGCGGCCGGCATCCGCGCCGAGGTCAGCGGCCGGCCCAAGCACATCTACAGCATCTGGAAGAAGATGCGCGGCAAGGACCTGGACTTTGCCGATCTGTACGACGTACGCGCCTTCCGCGTGATCGTCGACGACATCAAGGACTGCTATGCGGTGCTCGGCATCGTGCACCACGTCTGGCAGCCGATTCCGCGCGAGTTCGACGACTACATCTCGCGTCCCAAGGCCAACGGCTACAAGTCGCTGCACACGGTGGTGATCGGCGACGACGGGCGCGCCTTCGAGGTGCAGATCCGCACCCACGAGATGCACCACTTCGCCGAGTACGGCGTGGCGGCGCACTGGCGCTACAAGGAGGCCGGCGGCAAGGGCTACAGCGGGCAGTTCGCCGCCAACGAGAGCTACGACGAGAAGATCGCCTGGCTGCGGCAGCTGCTGGCGTGGAAGGACGATGCCGACCACACCGTGGCGCACGACGAATCGCCGTGGGAGCAGCTCAAGCATGCGGCGATCGACGACCATATCTACGTGCTGACGCCGCAGGCGCGCGTGGTGGCGCTGCCGCAGGGCGCGACGCCGGTCGACTTCGCCTACTACCTGCATACGGACCTGGGACATCGCTGCCGCGGCGCGCGAGTGGACGGCGCGATGGTGCCGCTGAACACGCCGCTCAAGAACGGGCAGACCGTCGAGATCGTCGCGGTCAAGCAGGGCGGCCCGTCGCGCGACTGGCTCAACGCGGACCTCGGCTATCTGGCCAGCTCGCGGGCGCGGGCCAAGGTGCGCGCCTGGTTCAACGCGCTCGATTCGCAGGAGACCATCGCGCAGGGCCGCGTGCTGATCGACAAGACGCTGCAGCGCGAAGGCAAGACCGCGGTCAACCTGGACGTGCTGGCGACGCGGCTGGGCTTCAAGACGCCGGACGAGTTATACGCGGCGGTGGCCAAGGAAGAGTTCAGCCTGCGGCATGTCGAACAGGCGCTGCGCCATCCGGAAGGCGAGGCCGCGCCGCAGGTCAGCGAGGAAGAGGCGGTCACCAAGAAGAGCCGCGCCACCAGCGTCGCCCGCGGCGCCAAGAGCGGCGTGCTGGTGGTCGGCGTCGATTCGCTGATGACGCAGATGTCGCGCTGCTGCAAGCCGGCGCCGCCCGACGACATCGTCGGCTTTGTCACGCGCGGACGCGGCGTGTCGATCCACCGGCGCCAGTGCCATACCTTCCAGCAGCTGGCGGCGCGCGCGCCCGAGCGGATCATCCAGACCGAATGGGGCAAGAAGAGCGACGCGGTCTACCCGGTCACGATCCACGTCGAGGCGATCGACCGCCAGGGGCTGCTGCGCGATATCTCCGAGGTGCTGTCGCGCGAGAAGATCAACGTCACCGGGGTAAAGACGCTGAGCAGCAAGGGCGTGGCGCGGATGCAGTTCACCGCCGAGGTGGCGGAGGCGACCCAATTGCAGCGCGCGTTGGGATTGATCGAAGAGGTGTCCGGAGTGTTGCAGGCTCAAAGAAAGTGATGCTATACTTGCGGCTTCGCTAGGCTCGTAGCTCAGCTGGTTAGAGCACCACCTTGACATGGTGGGGGTCGTTGGTTCGAGTCCAATCGAGCCTACCAACGAATTGCAGTACCGAAGACAGCAGTACCCGAGACATTTCACCGAAGGACATCCAGACGCCATGGTTATGACACCGCGAACTACTACCGCTGACAAGCGACAGTAGGTCGAGGTGCGTCTTCGTCCCAGGTCGCCCGGAACATCGGGCCGATCGATTGGGTGAAATTATGAAAAACGCGGCCTTGGCCGCGTTTTTTTTCGCCTGTCGCCTGCCAGCACCCTGATAAGCTGCCGGTCGCCCGGTCCCATGCGGGGCGGCCAGTCGAGAAATATCCATCCGCCCGAGGCAACGATCCTCGCCGGCGGAATCCCTGTAAGAGGTCCAAGATGATCGCAATCACGCTGCCGGATGGCTCCCGCCGCGAGTTCCCCGAACCCGTCACGGTCGCCCAGGTCGCGCAGAGCATCGGCGCCGGCCTGGCCAAGGCTGCGCTGGCGGGCAAGGTCGACGGCAACCTGGTCGATACGAGCTACCTGATCGACCGCGACGCCTCGCTGGCCATCGTTACGGACAAGGATCCGGAGGGCGTCGACGTGATCCGCCACTCCACGGCTCACCTGCTGGCCTACGCGGTCAAGTCGCTCTATCCGGACGCGCAGGTCACGATCGGTCCGGTGATCGAGAATGGCTTCTACTACGACTTCGCCTACAAGCGCCCCTTCACGCCGGAAGACCTGGCCGCCATCGAGAAGAAGATGGCCGAGCTGGCGAAGAAGGACGAGAAGGTGACGCGCGAGGTCTGGAATCGCGACGAGGCGGTCAAGCTGTTCGAATCGATGGGCGAGAAGTACAAGGCCGAGATCATCGCGTCGATTCCCGCCGGCGAGGAGATCGGCCTGTATCGCGAAGGCGAGTTCGTCGACCTGTGCCGCGGCCCTCACGTGCCGTCCACGGGCAAGCTGAAGGTCTTCAAGCTGATGAAGGTCGCCGGCGCCTACTGGCGTGGCGATGCCAACAACGAAATGCTGCAGCGGATCTACGGCACGGCCTGGGCCCGCAAGGAAGACCAGGACGCCTACCTGCACATGCTCGAGGAGGCCGAGAAGCGCGACCACCGCAAGCTGGGCAAGCTGCTGGACCTGTTCCATCTGCAGGAAGAGGCGCCTGGCATGGTGTTCTGGCATCCGAAGGGCTGGCAGATCTGGCAGGCGGTCGAGCAATACATGCGCCGGCGCCTGTCGGAGTCTGGCTATGACGAGGTGCGCACGCCCCAGGTGATGGACCGTACGTTCTGGGAGCGCTCCGGCCACTGGCAGAACTACCGCGAGAACATGTTCGTCACGGAGTCGGAAAAGCGCGACTACGCGATCAAGCCGATGAACTGCCCCGGTCACGTGCAGATCTTCAATCACGGCCTGCGTTCGTATCGCGACCTGCCGCTGCGCCTGGCCGAGTTCGGTGCCTGCCATCGCAACGAGCCGTCGGGCGCGCTGCACGGGCTGATGCGCGTGCGCGGCTTCGTGCAGGACGACGCCCATATCTTCTGCACGGAAGAGCAAATCGTGGCGGAGGCCAAGGCCTTCAACGAGCTGGCGATGTCGGTCTACGACGACTTCGGCTTCAAGGACGTGGCGATCAAGCTGTCGCTGCGTCCCGAGCAACGCGCCGGCTCGGACGAGGTCTGGGATCACGCCGAAGAAGGGCTGCGCATGGCGCTGCGCGCCTGCGGCGTGCAGTGGGAGGAACTGCCGGGCGAGGGTGCCTTCTACGGTCCGAAGGTCGAGTACCACATCAAGGACGCGATCGGCCGCTCCTGGCAGTGCGGCACGCTGCAGCTGGACCTGGTGCTGCCCGAGCGCCTGGATGCCGAGTACGTCTCCGAGGACAACTCGCGCAAGCGCCCGGTGATGCTGCACCGGGCGATCCTGGGCTCTTTCGAGCGCTTCTTGGGCATCCTGCTGGAAAACCACGCCGGCGCGCTGCCCGCCTGGCTGGCCCCGGACCAGGTTGTGGTGATGAATATTGCAGATTCCCAGGCGGAATATGCGGAAAACGTCGTGCAACTGCTGCAAAAACAAGGGTTTAGGGCCAAGGCGGATTTGCGTAACGAGAAAATTACGTATAAAATCCGCGAGCACTCGCTGCAGAAGGTGCCGTACCTGATCGTGGTCGGCGACAAGGAGCGGGATGCCAATCAAGTGGCCGTGCGTGCCCGTGGCAACGTGGATCTGGGTGTGATGCCCGTCTCCGCGTTCGTGGAGCGTCTGAACAACGACGTCGCCACCAAAGCCTGATGGGAGCACGGCTTGTTTTTTTCTTCTTGAGGTAACGGAACATCGCTACGGACAAAGGTCATCGCATCAACCGTGAAATCAGCGCGCCCGAAGTGCGCCTGGTAGGGGTTGATAACGAACCGCTGGGCATCGTCAAATTCATGGACGCACTGCGGCTGGCGGAAGACAAGGACTTGGATCTGGTGGAGATCGCGCCCAACGCGGCTCCGCCCGTGGTTCGCATCATGGACTACGGCAAGTTCAAGTACGAGGAAGCCAAGCGCGCCCACGAGGCCAAGCAGAAGCAGAAGATCATCCAGGTCAAGGAAGTCAAATTCCGCCCGGGCACGGATGACGGCGACTACAACGTCAAGCTGCGCAATCTGAAGCGATTCCTGGAAGAGGGCGACAAGACCAAGATCACGTTGCGTTTCCGTGGTCGCGAGATGGCCCACCAGGAAATCGGCGCGCGCATGCTCGAACGGCTCAAGAGCGATCTGGAGGAGTTCGGCCAGGTCGAGCAGATGCCGAAGATGGAAGGCCGCCAGATGGTTATGGTGCTGGCGCCCAAGAAGAAAAAGTAAGCCTGGTTTTGCGTGGCGTGCGGGCGCCCGTTGTGCGCCCGGACGACGCGCGAACACAGCGCGGGCCGCTCGCGGCGCCGTGCAAAACAAGTGGATGCGGGTCTTGCAAGCGTCGGCGTCAGCCGTCCACCTGCATGCATGTCATAGAGCTGGAGT
>JAPSLC010000073.1 GCA_031181345.1 Cupriavidus sp.
ACCTTGACGATATTCGTGCCCCAGACCAGCAGCGCGACCCCGGAGAGCAGATGAAGCAGAACGCCCATGGTGTGGCACCCATTGCGGCCGGTGCGGCGGTCAGAGGCAGGGGCCGCCCGGCCCTTGTTGTGAATGAACGGCCATTATGCGCCCGGGCTGCGGACGAGGGCAACGCGGGGCGCCGGCGATGGTGTGGTTTGCAACGCTTGGCGGCTTCGTTGCCTTGGGGCTTTGCGGCGCTGCGAAGGGCCCTGGTGGGCCGGCAACGCGCTCGCGATGCGAAGGCCGTTCAATGGCCTTCGAATCGGCACACCGTGAACAGCGGCAGGCCGCTGTCGAGCAAATGGCGCGAGCCGCCCAGTTCGGGCAGGTCGACGATCGCCGCACCTTCGACCACGGTGGCGCCCAGCCGCTCGAGCAGCCGGCGTCCAGCCATCATGGTGCCGCCGGTGGCGATCAGGTCGTCGACCAGCAGCACGCGATCGCCGGGCTTGCAGGCATCGGCGTGGATCTCGACGGTGGCGCTGCCGTATTCGAGCTCGTATTCCTCGGCCACGGTCTGGAACGGCAGCTTGCCCTTCTTGCGGATCGGCACGAAGCCCAGGTTCAGTTCGTAGGCGACAATCGCGCCGAGGATGAAGCCGCGCGCGTCGATGCCGGCCACCACGTCGAGACCGGCGTCCATATAGCGGTGCACGAACACGTCGATCAGCACGCGCAGGGTCTTCGGGTCCTGCAGCAGCGGCGTGATATCGCGGAACATCACGCCGGGCTGCGGCCAGTCGGGCACGGTGCGGATGCGATCGCGCAGATAGGTGGTGACGTCGCCCAGGGGCGGGGACTGGATGGTGGGTGTGGGCATGATGGAACGCGTTGAATACGGAAACGGCCGGCGGGCCAGGCGTCTAGGATAACGGCTTGCCGCTGCCCCCTACCCCTGCCGTGCAGGCGGGAGAGGGGAAGCGGGTTGCGTCCGTGGCCTGTCTGCTACTTGTTTGCTGCCTGCTTGCTGCCTGCTTGCTGCCTGTTTTCTCCCCCCTCCCGCTTGCGGCAGAGAGGGCCGGGGGAGAGGGAGAGTGCTCCCTCAGCGCTCGGTGATCCGCTGCTCGGCCGCCTCCAGCGCCTCGGGCGTGCCGCGCAGTACCAGGATGTCGCCAGGCTCGAGCACCGTATCGGGCTGCGGGTCGAAGGCGCGGATGCCGCGCCGCCGCACCGCGGTGACCTCGACGCCGATATGCTCGAGCCCCAGCGTGCCCAACCGCCGGCCGACCGCGGTGGCGTCCGGTCCCAGCGAGAACGAATGCAGCCGCACCGACTCGCGCTCGATCATGTCTTCCTCGTCGTCGCGGCCATGGAAATAGCCGCGCAGCAGGCTGTAGCGCGCGTCGCGCGCCTGCTGCACGCCCCGCACCACGCGCCGCATCGGCACGCCCAGCAGCACCAGCGCATGCGAGGCCAGCATCAGGCTGCCTTCGATGATTTCGGGCACGACCTCGGTGGCGCCGGCGCGCTGCAGCACCTCCAGCTCCGAATCGTCGACCGTGCGCACGATCACAGGCAGGGCCGGCTCCAGCTCGTGCACATGGTGCAGGACCTTCAGCGCCGACGGCGTGTTGGCATAGGTGATGATCACCGCCGCGGCGCGATGGATGCCGGCGGCGATCAGCGCGTCGCGCCGCCCGGCGTCGCCGTAGACGACCGTATCGCCGGCCGCGGCCGCCTCGCGCACGCGGTCCGGGTCCAGGTCCAGCGCGACATAGCCGATGCCCTCGCGCTCGAGCAAGCGAGCCAGGTTCTGGCCGCTGCGGCCATAGCCGCAGATGATCGCGTGCTTCTCGGTCTGCAGGCTCTGCGCGGCGATGCGCGTCATGTTCAGCGACTGCAGCAGCCATTCGCTGGCGGCAAAGCGCATCGCGATCGCGTCGCTGTACTGGATCAGGAACGGCGCCGCCAGCATCGACAGCAGCATCGAGGCGAGGATCACCTGCGTCAGCACCGGATCGACCAGGCCCAGGCCGTCGATCTGGTTCAGCAGCACGAAGCCGAATTCGCCGGCCTGAGCGAGGCCCAGCCCGGTGCGGATCGCCACGCCCGGGCGCGAGCCGAACAGCCGCGCCAGGCCCGCGATCAGCAGCAGCTTGAACAGCACCGGCACGATCAGCAGCGCCAGTACCAGCCACAGGTTGTCGATCACCACGCGGACATTGAGCAGCATGCCGATGGTGACGAAGAACAGGCCGAGCAGCACGTCGCGGAACGGCTTGATGTCCTCCTCGACCTGATGCCGGTACGGCGTTTCCGCGATCAGCATGCCGGCCATGAAAGCGCCCAGCGCCATCGACAGCCCCAGCCGCTCGGTCAGCGCCGCCATGCCCAGCGTGACCAGCAGCAGGTTCAGCATGAACAGCTCCTGCGAGCGGCGCGCGGCCACCACATGGAACCAGCGGCTGACGATGCGCTTGCCCAGCACGAAGATCAGCGTCAGCGCCATCACGATCTTGACGATCGCCAGCGCCAGCGCCATCGGCAGCTCGCCCGGGTCGCGCGACAGCGCCGGGATCACGATCAGCAGCGGCACCACCGCCAGATCCTGGAACAGCAGCACGCTGAAGATGTTGCGCCCGTGCTCGGTCTCCAGCTCCAGCCGCTCGGAAAGCATCTTCGAGACGATCGCGGTCGAGGACATCGCCAGCGCGCCGCCCAGCGCGATCGACGCCTGCCAGGACAGGTCGAACACCGCGCTGAACAGCCAGCCCGCCGGCGCCACCGCCAGCATGGTCAGCACGACCTGGCTGCCGCCGAGGCCGAACACCAGCCGGCGCATCGAGCGCAGCTTGGCCAGATTGAACTCCAGCCCGATCGAGAACATCAAAAAGACCACGCCGAACTCGGCAAGGTACTTGGTCTGCCCGGAGTCGCTGGCCAGCCCGAGCGCGTGAGGTCCGATCAGGATGCCGACCGCCAGATAGCCGAGCATCGGCGGCAGCTGCAACATGCGGAAGGCAACCACGCCGAGCACGGCGGCGGCCAGCAGCACAAGGGTCAAGTCCAGCGGAGAATGCATTCGGGCGGGCCGGTGTGGGTGCGAGCGGTGGTGCGAGCGAGGGTGCGAGCGTGGTGCAGGCAGCGATGCAGCGGTTGCAAGTTGCGCGGGCAGTAAAGCAAGCGGTGGACCAGGGACAGTACCTGCCCGGCACGGCGGCATGTCTCCGAGGGCGGCCGGCCGGCGGAGACGGAATGCTGACGCGGAGGCAGACGCCACGCCGGACGCGCTGCGACCGGCCCGGGCGTCATCGCATTCATTGGTATACTTCGTCGCCATGATAGCCAATTTCAATGCGGAAAGAGCACTCGAGCTCGCACGCCATACCCTGCAGATCGAAGCCGATGCGGTCGCCGCGCTGTCGTCGCGGCTGACGCCCGACTTCGCGCGGGCGGTGCAGCTGGTGCTGGAGTGCTCGGGCCGCGTGGTCGTCTCCGGCATCGGCAAGTCCGGCCATATCGGCCGCAAGGTCGCGGCCACGCTGGCCTCGACCGGGACGCCCGCCTTCTTCGTCCATCCCGCCGAGGCCTCGCATGGCGACCTGGGCATGGTCACGCGCGACGACGTGCTGATCGCCTTCTCCAATTCCGGCGAGACCTCCGAACTGCTGTCGATCGTCCCGATCGTCAAGCGCATCGGCGCCAAGCTGATCTCGGTGACCGGCAATGTCGAGTCGAACCTGGCGCAACTGGCCGACGCGCATCTGGACGCCCGCGTCGAGAAGGAAGCCTGCCCGCTGAACCTCGCGCCGACCGCCAGCACCACGGCGGCGCTGGCGCTGGGCGATGCGCTGGCGGTCGCGGTGCTGGACGCGCGCGGCTTCGGCGAAGAGGACTTCGCCCGCTCGCACCCCGGCGGTGCGCTCGGCCGCAAGCTGCTGACGCATGTGCGGGACGTGATGCGCACCGGCAATGCGGTGCCCGAGGTCCGCGAGAGCACACCGCTGGCCCAGGCGCTGATGGAAATCACCCGCAAGGGCATGGCCATGACCGCGATCGTCGATGCCGACGGGCGCGCGATCGGCGTCTTCACCGACGGCGACCTGCGCCGGCTGCTGGAAACCCCGCGCGACTGGAAGACCGTGCCGATCGGCGAGGTCATGCATGCCAACCCCTTCACCGTCGGGCCGGACCAGCTCGCCGTCGAGGCGGTGCAGATCATGGAAGCGAACCGCATCAACCAGCTGCTGGTGGTCGACGCCGACCACCGCCTGGTCGGCGCGCTGCATATCCATGACCTGACCCGGGCCAAGGTCATCTGACGCACGCCATGCGCGATCTGTTTCCCTCCCTGTCCCGGCTCGCGCTGCGGCTGATGCCGCTGCTGCTGATGGCGCTCGTGGCCGGCAGTACCTTCTGGCTGGTGCAGGTCAATACGCCGCGCCAGGTCAGCGATACCGAACGCGAGAAGCGCCATGTGCCCGACTACTGGATGGAGCGCTTCACCGCGACCGAACTGGCCGAGGACGGCAGCACCAAGATGCGCTTCACCGGCGAGCGGATGATCCATTACGAGGATGACCAGACCTACGAGGTCACGCGGCCGGCGATGCGGGCTTACGAACCGGACCGGCCGCCGGTGACCGGCACCGCCGATATCGGCAAGATGAACGCCGACGCCAGCGTGATCGACCTGTTCGGCAACGCCCATATCGTCCGCGTGCAGGGCGCCGATCCGTCGCAGGACCCGCAGATGAGCGCAACCTCGAGCTACTTCCAGATCCTGATCAACGACGACATCGTCAAGACCGACAAGCCGGTCAAGCTGACCCGCGGACCGTCGGTGATGACGGCCAACGGCCTGGTCTTCAACAATGTCACGCGCGAGGTCAACCTGCTCGGCAATGTGCGCGGCACCATCGTGATGGCGCCGCGCGGCGGTGGCGGCGCGAAACCATGACGCATCGCGCCCGCGCGCCAGGCGCGCACCGTTCAAACGACCCTTGCGCCAGTCCGGGCCCCTCGGCCTCTCTGGACGATTCCCGGACAACGCCAATCAACGCCATCGTGGCCAACATGACCCTGACCCTGACGACCTGGACCCGCCGCCGCGCCACCGCCGTGCTGCTCGCCTTCGCCGCCGGCATGACGCTCGCCCTGCCGGCGCTCGCCGAACGCGCCGACCGCGACAAGCCGCTGGTGCTCGAGGCCGACAACGCCAGCTACGACGACGTCAAGCAGATCTATACGCTGACCGGCAACGTGGTGCTGACCAAGGGAACCATGGTGCTGAAGTCCGATGCCGCCGAGGTGCGCACCGATCCCGAGGGCTACCAGTACGCGGTGGCCACCTCCAAGGGCGGCAAGCAGGCCTATATCCGGCAGAAGCGCGACAACGTCGACGAGTACATCGACGGCTGGGGCGACCGCATCGAATATGACGGCAAGCAGGAAGTGGCCAAGCTGATCGGCAATGCGCGCATGGCGCGCCTGGCCGGCGCCAAGGTGGTCGACGAGATCCGCGGCGCGGTGCTGACCTACGACAGCCGCAACGAGTTCTATACCGCGGCCGGCGGCAGCGGCAACGCGGCGCCAGCGAACCCGTCCGGCCGCGTGCGCGCCGTGCTGTCGCCGCGCCAGAGCCAGGGCGCCGGCGGCAGTGGTGCCGGCGTGGACCTGAAGGGCTCGCCGACGGCCAAGCCCTGATCGCTCCCTGATCGCTTCCCGCCCCGCACGCTCCGCGCCCTTCGTATTACGCAGTACCAAAGGATTGCCCACATGTCCGTTGCCGACACCGCTACCGCAACCGCTCCTGCCGCCAACGCCAACACCGCAGCCGGCGCTGGCGCCGGCGCGATGCCTGCCACCAGCAATCTGGTGGTGCGGCATCTGAAGAAGCGCTACGGCTCGCGCACCGTGGTCAAGGACGTGTCGCTGGACGTCAAGAGCGGCGAGGTCGTCGGCCTGCTCGGGCCCAACGGCGCGGGCAAGACCACCTCTTTCTACATGATCGTGGGCCTGGTCGCGCTCGACGAAGGGGACATCGTGCTCGATGGCCAGCACATCAGCGGCCTGCCGATCCACGAGCGCGCGCGCATGGGGCTGTCGTACCTGCCGCAGGAAGCGTCGGTGTTCCGCAAGCTCAATGTCGAGCAGAACATCCGTGCGGTGCTGGAGCTGCAGCGCGACAACGGCAAGGCGCTGTCCGGCGCGGAGATCGAGCGCCGGCTCGACAGCCTGCTCGACGACCTGCAGATCGCGCATCTTCGCAACAACCCCGCGCTGTCGCTGTCGGGCGGCGAGCGGCGGCGCGTGGAGATCGCGCGGGCGCTGGCCTCGGCGCCGCGCTTCATCCTGCTCGACGAACCGTTCGCCGGCGTCGACCCGATCGCGGTCGGCGAGATCCAGCGCATCGTCAGCTTCCTGAAGGCGCGCAATATCGGCGTGCTGATCACCGACCACAACGTGCGCGAAACGCTGGGCATCTGCGACCACGCCTACATCATCAGCGAAGGCGCGGTGCTGGCGGCCGGCGAGCCCAAGGACATCATCGCCAACGAATCGGTGCGGCGCGTCTACCTGGGCGAAAACTTCCGCATGTAACGGCGGTTTGACAGGCGATGTCCCGGTCACCAGTTGGTGATCCATCAGGCAATCGCTTCTACCGACGCAATCGAAACTTCCGATAGCAAATTCCGTTCCATCGCGGCCGAAGTTGCGCATAAAATAGGCCGCATGAAACCGTCGCTACAGCTACGCCTCTCCCAGCATCTGGCCCTGACGCCGCAGCTGCAGCAGTCGATCCGGCTGTTGCAGCTCTCCACGCTGGAACTGCAACAGGAAGTCGAGCAGGCGCTGACCGAGAATCCGCTGCTCGAACGCGAAAACGACTGGATCGAAAGCCCGTTGCGGGTCGCCGCCGACGGTTCGATCAATGTACAGACCACGCCGGCGAGTCCCAACGCCGAATCCACCGCGCCCGCCGACTCCCGCGCCGATGGCGCGTCCGCTGCGGACGACGGCTATGCCGACGGCGCGGGCGACGATTATGGCGGCGACTGGAGCCTGGACGACTTCGCCCGCCGTCCGCAAAGCGACGAGGACGAGAAAACGCCGCTGCAATTGCGCGATGCCGAGCCCACGCTGCGCGAATATCTGATGGAGCAATTGGCGCCACTGAAAATCTCGACGCGCGACAAGGGGCTGGCGATTTTCCTGATCGAATCGCTCGACGACGATGGGTATCTGAGCGCCTCGCTCGAGGAAATCCTCTCCGAACTGCCCGAAGAGCTCGAATTCGACCCTGACGAAGTGCACGCGATGCTGACGCTGCTGCAAAGCTTCGACCCGCCCGGGGTCGGTGCACGCAACGCGGCCGAATGCCTGTCGCTGCAATTGCGCCGCATCGAACATCCGCAGCGCGAACTGGCGATGACGATCGTGCGCCATCACCTCGAACTGCTGGCCGCGCGCGACTACACGCGGCTGAAGAAGGCGCTGCAGGTCGACGACATGCAGCTGAAGGCCGCGCACGAGCTGATCCGCTCGCTTGCGCCCTACCCCGGCCATGCCTACAGCCGCCCCGAAGCGGACTTCGTCGTGCCCGATGTGTTCGTGCGCAAGAGCGGACATAACTGGATCGCGCAGCTCAATCCCGATGTGATGCCGCGGCTGCGCATCAACGATATGTATGCGCAAATCTTGCGCGGTGCAAAAGGCGATACTGGCGCGGCGGGATTGCAGCAGAAATTGCAGGAGGCGCGCTGGCTCATCAAAAATATCCAGCAGCGTTTCGACACCATTTTGCGCGTCGCACAAGCCATCGTCGAGCGGCAGAAGAATTTCTTCACGCACGGTGAAATTGCGATGCGCCCCTTGGTTTTGAGGGAGATAGCCGATACACTGGGTCTACACGAGTCGACCATTTCTCGTGTGACGACCAATAAGTACATGGCCACCCCGATGGGGACATTCGAGCTGAAATATTTCTTTGGCAGCCATGTATCGACCGAAACCGGCGGTGCCGCCTCTTCCACCGCAATCCGTGCGCTGATCAAGCAGTTGATAGGAGCCGAAGACCCCAGAAACCCGTTGTCCGACAGCCGGATTGCCGAACTGCTGGGGGAACAAGGCTTCGTCGTGGCGCGACGTACCGTCGCCAAATACCGTGAAGCCTTGAAGATCCCCGCCGTGAACCTTCGCAAGTCTTTGTAGCCGAGCCGCATCGCCTGCCTGGTGCGGCTCTTTCAGAAGGAGAAGCGCTATGAACTTCAAGATCAGTGGACACCACTTGGACATCACGCCTTCACTGCGTGAGTACGTGGAAACGAAACTGGAGCGAATCCTCAGGCATTTCGATCAGGTTATTGACGTCAGCGTGCTGCTATCGGTCGACAATCAAAAGGAAAAGGATCGCCGTCAACGCGCGGAAATCAATGTGCATCTGAAGGGCAAGGACATCTTTGTCGAGGCGCACCACGAAGATCTCTATGCGGCGATCGACATGCTGGTCGACAAGCTGGACCGGCAAGTGATCCGCTACAAGGACAAGGTGCAGAGCCACGATCGCGAATCGCTGAAGTATCACAGCAGCCTCGTGGCCAATCAGGCCCAGCAGTAGCTTGAAGATTCGGCGCGGCCAACACGCCGGCCGGCCTTGAAGTGAGGAAAGAAGCCGTGCCAGGAGCACGGCTTTTTTGCGCCCCGCGCGCAGGTCGCCGTGCCAGCCCGCAGTGGGACTCACCTTGCAACCCATAGGATGAAACGGCGATGGGGTTCCGTCGCGCGGGCTTCCCGGTGTATGCTGTGCAATACATATAGAGAATGCCCGCCCCGTTCCCTTGCGCAATGCCGCTCGGGGCGATCGGCATCGGACGGCAGGGAGCCCCCCTGCACTATAATGTGCCGCACGCTGATAGTCGGGAAGCGGCGGCAACGAACGCACCGCCCAGCAACGGCAGACCGGCCCACGCCGGCACGAGACCGCATGGCGGCGCCAGTATCAGGAATTCCGCGCATTTTCAAATGAACCGTTTGGCCAAACTGCTGCCGCCCGGCAATATCTCGCTCGACGTCAGCGTCACCAGCAAAAAACGCGTGTTCGAACAGGCAGGGTTGCTGTTCGAAAACAACCATGGCGTGGCGCGCGCCACGGTGACCGACAATCTGTTCGCCCGCGAATCGCTCGGCTCGACCGGCCTCGGCGCCGGCGTGGCAATTCCGCATGGCCGCATCAAGGGCCTGAAGCAGCCGCTGGCCGCCTTCATGCGGCTTGCCGAGCCGATCCCGTTCGAATCGCCCGATGGCAAGCCGGTGTCGCTGCTGATCTTCCTGCTGGTGCCGGAACAGGCCACGCAGCAGCATCTCGAAATCCTGTCGGAAATCGCTCAGCTATTGTCCGATCGCGATATGCGTGAAGGCCTCGCCGCTTTGCCGACGCCCGATGCGGTTCACCAGCTGCTGGTGCAATGGCATCCTTGACCCTCTCGGCGTAAGCGGCCGACGGCCGCGCCGACCGCATTCACCACCGCCCTAGCGCCCCGCCTCATCCCGCATGGAACTCACCGGCGTCACCTCCCAGTCGATCTTCGACGACAACGCAGCCGACCTCAAACTGTCCTGGGTGGCCGGGTTGGAGGGCGCCGATCGCGCCTTCGATCTGGACTTCGCACGCGAGGCGACGTCGGCGGCCGATCTGGTCGGCCACTTGAACCTGATCCACCCGAACCGGATTCAAGTACTCGGCAAACCCGAAATCACCTACTACCAGCGGCTCGACGACGAAACGCGCAAGCGCCAGATGGGCGAGCTGATCCTGCTCGAACCGCCCTTCCTGGTCGTCGCCGACGGCATGGAGCCCCCACCGGACCTTGAACTGCGCTGCACCCGTTCGTCCACGCCGCTGTTCACCACGCCGGTGTCCTCTGCCGCGGTGATCGACCATCTGCGTCTGTATCTGTCGCGCATTTCCGCGCCGCGCGTGACCATGCATGGCGTGTTTCTCGACATCCTGGGCATGGGTGTGCTGATCATGGGCGAATCCGGCCTGGGCAAGAGCGAGCTTGGCCTGGAACTGATCTCGCGCGGACACGGCTTGGTCGCCGACGATGCAGTCGATTTCGTGCGTCTTGGACCGGATTTCGTCGAGGGCCGCTGCCCGCCGCTGCTGCAGAACCTGCTCGAAGTGCGCGGCCTGGGATTGCTCGATATCAAGACGATCTTCGGCGAGACCGCGGTGCGCCGGAAGATGAAGCTCAAGCTCGTGGTCCAGCTGGTCCGCCGCAACGACGGCGAGTTCGAGCGGCTGCCGCTCGATTCACAATATCTCGACGTGCTGGGCCTGCCCATCCACATGGTGAAGATCCAGGTGGCAGCCGGCCGCAACCTTGCGGTGCTGGTCGAGGCGGCGGTGCGCAACACCATCCTGCGCCTGCGCGGCATCGACACGCTGCGCGATTTCATGGATCGCCAACGCGCTGCGATGCAGGCCGACGCGGCGTCGCGCGGACAGGGCCGTCTACTCTGAGCGCCTGCGACGCCGCACCGACGCATCGACGTGCCCGGTACGCCGACAGCGTCAACCTGATTGGGGTTTTCAGCGTTTTGTGCTGTAATGGGCATTACGCCCAGCCTGCGCCGTTGCGCATCGTGCGCTTGGCGACCCGATCCTCAGTCAGGAGATTCCAGCATGAAGACACTGATCGCAACCTGCGTGCTGCTGTGCCCTCTGGTCGCCACGGGCGCCTTTGCCCAGACCGCCTCCGGCAACAGCCAGCAAAGCAAGATGAAGACGTGCAACACGCAGGCGGCCGGCAAGACCGGCGACGAGCGCAAGGCCTTCATGAAGGAATGCCTGTCGGCCAAGCCCGCTGCGGCCGGCAACGCGCAGCAGCAGAAGATGAAGGCGTGCAACGCGCAGGCCAGCGGCAAGAAGGGCGACGAACGCAAGGCGTTCATGAAGGAATGCCTGTCCGCATGACGGCACACTGAGCCGGCGTTGTCCCGGAGCGAATAAGAGGCGAATCGCGCGCCACACGGCGGTTCGCCTTTTTCTTTTCGCCCTCTTCCTTCCTGACGCGTTTCGTGCGAGCTGCGCGGCTTTCGCACGCTTTCGCCGCCTTTCCCGCTGATTGCCACATCCCGCGCGACGGATTTCATCGGACCGTCATGACGCAATCATCACGCGATGCTATCCTTCAAGGGTTATGCGCATCGTCCTCATCACCGGCATTTCCGGCTCCGGCAAATCGGTTGCATTGAACGTGCTTGAAGACGCAGGCTATTACTGCGTCGACAACCTGCCCGCGCAGTTCATCCCTGAACTGGCCCGCTACCTCGCGGCCGAGGGATACACGCACCTGGGCATCGCGACCGATATCCGTAGCCGCGAATCGCTGGCGCGGCTGCCCGAGACGCTGCGCAGCCTGTCCGCCGAGCACGAGGTCCGCGTGGTCTTCCTGACCGCCAATACCGATTCGCTGGTGCAGCGCTATTCGGAGACGCGGCGGCGCCATCCGCTGTCGGTGCGGCTCGCAGCAGGCGAAGCGGGAGGCACGCCCGCGCCGAACGAGACGCCGCTGGTCGAAGCGATCGAGATGGAGCGCGAGCTGCTGAGCCCGCTGGCAGAATCGGCGCATCGGATCGATACCAGCAATGTGCGCACCAATACGCTGCGCGCCTGGATCAAGGACTTCATCCGCGACGACAATCTGCAGCTGACGCTGCTGTTCACCTCGTTCGGTTTCAAGCACGGCGTGCCAAGCGATGCCGACATGGTGTTCGACGTGCGCTCGCTGCCCAACCCCTACTACGATCTGCAGCTGCGCCCGCTGACCGGCCGGGATGCACCGGTCATCGATTTCCTGCAGAGCCAGCCGATGGTGCTGGCGATGGCCGAGGATATTCGCGCCTACGTCGAGAAATGGCTGCCCAGCTTCGTCGCGGACAACCGCAGTTATCTGACGGTGGCGATCGGTTGCACCGGCGGCCAGCACCGCTCGGTTTACATCGCGGAAAGACTTGCCAACTACTTCCGCGCGCATGGTAATGTGCTGGTCAGACACCGCGAGCTGGTGCCGGTAAGCTGAACCGGCCAGCGCCAAGGCGGTGGATCCCGGCGGCGGCGCCACGCGCGTGCCCCCGCCCCGTGAACGAAAGTTTTCTCGGGATCGCATGTCTTCCAGTTCCCCAGCGTCCAATCACGCGGCACCGCTCCACGTCGAAGTCGAGAGCCTGCCGCTGTTTCCCCTCCATACCGTGCTGTTTCCCGGCGGCCGGTTGCCGCTGCGCGTATTCGAACCCCGCTATGTCGACATGGTCCGCACCTGCCTGCGCGACAACGCGGCGTTCGGCGTCTGCCTGATCGCCAGCGGCACCGAAGTCGCGCAGGAGGGGACCGCCACCGTGCCGGAAGCCGTCGGCTGTCTGGCCGAAATCGTCGACTGCAATATGGAGCAGCTCGGCGTGCTGCTGATCGAGACCCGCGGCAGGCAGCGTTTCCGCGTCCTTGAGCACCACACTCGCGACGACGGCCTGCTGGTTGCGCGCGCCGAGCTGCTGCCCGACGACGTGATCGACTGCAAGCTGGAGCTGCTCGGCGAATGCCTGACGGCACTGCGCCGGATCGTCGCGTCGCTGCATGCGCCGCCGCAAAAGCTGCCCTTCGCCGAACCGATGCAGTGGGAAGATCCGAGCTGGGTGGCGAACCGGCTATGCGAGTTGCTGCCGGTGCCGATGAAGGCCAAGCAGATGCTGATGGCGCTGCCCGACGCCGGCATGCGGATCGAGATCGTTCATCGCTTCATGCGCCAGCACCATATGCTGTAGCGTGCGGCCGCCTGGCCGCTGCCAGTGCCCGGCGGCATCAATCCGGGATTCAGAACAATTGCGGCAGTACCTCGCCGGCCAGCAGCTTGCGCACCGGCGCCGGCATGCCGAGTTCGTCGAGCCGGTCCAGCGACAGCCAGCGCCATTGCTGCGCCGGTCCGCCCGCATCGTTGGCATCGCGCAGCGCCAATGCCGCCATGTCGACCCGCACCGCGCGAATCAGCAGCCGGAAATGCGTGAAGACGTGCGTCATTTCGGCGACCATCGCCGCGCGAGCCGGGGTGCCGAAGGCCCGTCCGAATGCGAGCGCATCGTCCTCGGCCTGTTCGGCATCGAACGGCAGCGCCGGCACCGGCAACTCCGGCAGGCTCCACAGCCCGCCCCAGATGCCGCTGTCCGCGCGCAGCCGCAGCAGCACCTCGCGGCCATGCCGCAACACCACCATCACCGTGCTGCGCTCGGGCACCGGCGCACGCGTCTTCGGCGTCGGCAGCAGCGCGGTCAGCCCCTCGCGCCGGGCCACGCACAGGTCCGACAGCGGACAGCGCGCCGCGTCCTCGAGACAGGCGGGCTTGCCGCGCGAGCAGACGGTCGCGCCCAGATCCATCAGCCCCTGCGTATAGGCCACCATGTCATCGGACTGGCGCGGGCCTGGCGCAGGCAGCGCGGCCTCGGCCATCGCCCACATCCGGTTCTCGATCGCCTTCTCGCCGGGATGGCCGTGCACGCCGAAGCAGCGCGCGAATACCCGCTTGACGTTGCCGTCGAGAATCGGCGCGCGCACGCCCGCGCTGAACGCGGCGATCGCCGCCGCGGTCGAGCGGCCGATGCCGGGCAGCTCGGCGAGCAACGCCGGATCGCGCGGGAACTGGCCGCCATACTGCTCGACCACCAGCCTGGCGCAGCGATGCAGGTTGCGTGCACGCGAGTAGTAGCCAAGCCCGGCCCACAGCGCCATCACCTCGTCGGCCGGCGCCTCGGCGAGCGCCTGCACGGTCGGCAGCCGCGCGAGGAAGCGCTGGTAGTAGTCGATCACCGCGCTGACCTGGGTCTGCTGCAGCATGATCTCGGACAGCCAGATCCGGTAGGGATCGCGCGTGTTCTGCCAGGGCAGATCGTGGCGCCCGTGCCGGCGCTGCCATTGCACGACGCGGGTGCCGAAGTCGGGCGGCACCTCGGCGGCGGCGAGATTGGCAACGGAATCCGTGGTGGATCGAGTGGTGGGACGGCGAGGCATCGATGAATAAAGAGGGAGCGTAAGTGTGGGCAAGTCAGGGGCGGGGTGCCGTCTCGCTCAGCGCTGGCATTGCGGGCAATAGAAGGTCGAGCGCTGGCCCTGGACGATCTGCCGGACGGGCGTGGCGCAGTGCCGGCAAGGCTTGCCGGCACGATCGTAGACCAGGCAGTCGAGCTGGAAATAGCCGCTGGCGCCGTCGCTGCCGACGAAATCGCGCAGCGTGCTGCCGCCGCGCTCGATTGCCAGCGCGAGCGTCTCGCGCACCGCGGCGGCGAGCCGGTCGCAACGCGCGCGCGAGAGCCTGCCCGCGGCGGTGGTCGGACGGATGCCGGCGCGGAACAGGCTCTCCGAACAATAGATGTTGCCGACGCCGACCACGATATCGCCCGACAGCAGCACCGTCTTGATCGCCGCGCTGCGCCCGCGCGTATGGCGGTACAGCCAGTTGCCGTCGAAGGCGGGGTCGAACGGTTCGATGCCGAGATTGCGCAGCAGCGGGTGGGTCGGCAGCAGCGCCTCGGGCAGCGTGGTCCACAACACCGCGCCAAAACGGCGAGGGTCGCGGAAACGCAGCGTCAGCGGCCGGCCAGCCGCATCGTGCAGCAGCAGATCGATATGGTCGTGCGTGCCCGGCGCGGGCGGCTCGTGCCAGACGCGCAGCGTGCCTGTCATGCCCAGGTGGATCAGCAGCCAGCCCGCGTCTTCGCCCCCGGCCGCGGCGTCCGCCTCGCGCACGCACTCCAGCAGCAGATATTTGCCCCGCCGCTCGACGCGCCGAATCACCCGCCCGGGCAGGCAGGCCTCTAGTTCCTCGGGCACCGGCCAGCGCAGGCCGCGATGGCGCACCGCCACCCGGGCGATGCGGCTGCCCTCCAGATGCGGCAGCAGTCCCCGTCGGGTCACCTCGACCTCGGGCAATTCCGGCATCGAACCTCTCCTTTGCGCACGACTCCAAGCGGCAGACGCCATGTCCGCCATGGTGCGCCGCAGCCGGGCATTGTAGCGGCACGTTACAATGGCCCTACCTTGTCATATGGCACGACGCGTGCCGGAGTCCCACCCATGCCGGACCGCCTGGACCGCATCCCCGCTCTGCTCCCTTCCCACGTACCGCTTGACGAGCCGCCCGCGCAGACCACCGCGCGCCGCGCCGCGCCAGGCCGGCGCCTGCTGCCGCTGCTGGCCGCGGCGCTGGTTGGCGCCAGCGCGCTGACCGGCTGCGCCAGTGCGCGCGATGCCAGGTCCGCCCAGGCCGATCCCGCCAGCGCGCAGGCGACGTCGGACGGCGCCGAAGGCGGCCGGCCAATGTTCACGCTGGGCAGCGACGGCGAGCTCGAGCCGACCCCGGCGACGCCGCTGCCGCCCAAGATGCCGCTGCCCGAGCTGTCGCTGACGGCCGACATCATGTACCGCGTGCTGGCCGCCGAGATCTCGATGCAGCGGGGCCTGACGGGCCCGGCCTATCGCACCTACGTGGAACTGGCCCGCTCGACGCGCGATCCCCGCTTCGCGCAGCGCGCCACCGAGATCGCCTTCAATGCGCGCATCCCGCAGCAGGCCCTCGATGGCGCCCGCCTGTGGACCGATCTGGCCCCCACCTCGCCGGCCGCGCGTCAGGTGCTGTCGACCTTGCTGGTACTCAACGCGCGCTGGGAAGAAGCCGAACCGCTGCTGTCGCTGCAGCTGAACGGCGTGCCGCCGAGCCATCGGCCCGAGGCCATCCTGCAATTGCAACAGCAACTGTCGCGCACCAGCGATCCGGCCGGCGCGGCCGCGCTGCTGCAGCGGCTGGTCGCCAACGACATGCAGTCGGCCGAGACCCGGCTCGCGCTGGCGCGGGCCAGGGAGACCGCCGGCGACGTGCCGGGCGCGCTCAGCGAGCTCGACGAAGCACAGCGCCTGCGTCCCGACTACGAAGCCGCGGCGCTGATGGCGGCCGAGTTGCGCGCCGACAATGCGCCCGAGCAGGCCATCGCCGGGCTCAAGCGCTTTCTGGACAAGGCGCCCGCCTCGGTGAACGGGCGCATCACGCTGGCGCGCGTCTATCTGCAGCGCAACGAGATGGACGCGGCTCGGCACGAATTCGAGGCCCTGCGCAAGGTCGCGCCCGGTGATCCCCGCGTGCCGCTGGCGCTGGGCCTGACCGGGCTGCAGGCGCGCCGCTACGACGAGGCCGAGCGCTATCTGCACGAGTATCTGCAGCTGGCGGAAAAGGTGCCCAGCTCCAATCCCGACATCGCCTACCAATACCTTGCGCAGATCGCCGAAGAGCGTAAGGACTACGCGGGCGCGGTGCAGTGGCTGGACCGGATCGAGGACCAGCGCATGGTCGGGGCGGCGTCGGTCAAGCGCGCGCAGATGCTCGGCCGCATGGGCCGGTTCGATGATGCACAGGCGATCTTCGGCGACATGCTGGCCGACGCGGAGGACATCCCCGATCCCGACCAGCGCGCGCAGCGGATGATGGCTGTGCGCCAGGCCGAGGTCGGCATGCTGATGGAAGTCAAGGCCTACGACCGCGCCCGCAAGGTGCTGGACGAACGCGTCAAGGCCGAGCCGAAGAACGCCGAATGGCTGTACGAGCTGGCGATGCTGGACGAGCGCGAGAAGCGCTACGACAGCATGGAGCGCCGGCTGCGCCAATTCATCGCGATGCAGCCGGACCAGAAGCAAGGCTACAACGCGCTGGGCTATTCGCTGGCCGATCGCAACATCCGCCTGCAGGAAGCGCTGAAACTGCTGGAGAAGGCCACCGAGCTGGGCCCCGACGATCCGTACATCATGGATAGCCTGGGCTGGGTCAAGTTCCGTCTGGGCCAACTGCAGCCCGCCGCCAAGCTGCTGCGCGACGCCTATGCCAAGGCGCCCGAGGCCGAGATCGCCGCGCATCTGGGCGAGGTGCTGTGGCAGCTCGGCGAGCGCGACGAGGCCCGCAAGACCTGGCAGGAAGGCGTCAAGATCGACCCGGACAATGAGACGCTGGTCGAAACCCTGCGGCGCTACAACGTACGCTTGGCGCAGTAGCGTCGACGGCCTGCTGCCCGTGCCCCGGCAATCTTCGCCATTCATCGCCATCCATCGACATCTCTCGCCGGCACGGTCCGCGCCAACGCGCGCGCCGTGACCCGGCACCGATCTGCTTTTTCCGCATGGACCGATCCCGCCGTACCCTGACCCTGCTTTGCCTGTCCGCGCCGCTGTGGCTCGCCGCCTGCGCCAGCGTCACGCCGTCGCGCCAGTTCGATGCCGCCGCCGGTACCCGCGCCAGCGAATTGACCGGGCGCTTTGCCGCCAACTACGTCCGCTATGGGCGCGACGAAGGCGTGCAGGGCAGCTTCCATTGGCGCGAACAGGGTGACAACGTGCGGCTGGACCTGATCTCGCCGCTGGGCCAGACGCTGGCCGTGGTCACCGCGACGCCGTCGGGCGCGACGCTGGATCTGCCCAACGAACCGCCGCGCAACGCCCCGCAGGTCGATGCGCTGCTCGAGCAGAGCCTTGGCTTCGCGCTTCCGGTGGCCGGCATGCGCGACTGGCTGCGCGCGCGCCCCGCGCCCGGCGCGCCGGCCAACGCCACGCGCGACGCCCAGGGCCGGCTCGAGACGCTGTCGCAGAACGGTTGGACCGTGCGCTACGCGGCCTGGCAGGCCGCGCCGGACGGCGCCGAAACGCTGCCGCGCCGGATCGACCTGGCGCGGGACGGCGCCGGCGGACCGATGTCGGTCAAGCTGGTGATCGACGCCCCCGCTTCGCACTGATCGCTCGATCCGACCTGATCCGACCTGATCCGCCCCGTTCCGGCCCGATGTCAGCCCCCCTGCCTCCCGCGCAACTGCGCGACTGTCCCGCCCCTGCCAAGCTGAACCTGTTCCTGCATGTAACCGGCCGCCGCCCCGACGGCTACCACACGCTGCAGACGGTGTTCCAGCTGGTCGACTGGAGCGACACGCTGCATTTCGAGCGTCGGGACGACGGCGCGGTGCTGCGCGTGACCGACGTGCCGGCCGTGCCGGCCGACAGCGACCTGGTGGTGCGCGCGGCCAGGGCGCTGCAGACCGCCACGGGAACCCGCCACGGCGTCGAGATCGCGCTGGACAAGGCGCTGCCGATGGGCGGTGGCATCGGCGGCGGCTCGTCGGACGCCGCGACCACGTTGCTGGCGCTGAACCGGCTGTGGGGTCTGGGACTGCGGCGCGACGAGTTGATGCGGATCGGCCTGAGCCTGGGCGCCGACGTGCCCTTCTTCGTCTTCGGCCAGAATGCGTTCGCCGAAGGAATCGGCGAGAAGCTGACCGCCGTCGATCTGCCGGACAGCTGGTTCGTGGTCATCCATCCACGCCAGCATGTGCCGACCGCAGCAATTTTTTCGGACGAACGCTTGACAAGGAATACGCCCATCTCCATAATTGCGGACTTCGCTGCTTGCACAAACAAATTCGGTTTCGGTCGCAACGATCTGGAAGCGATAGCGACAGCGAAGTTCGGCGAAGTTGCCCGAGCCCTTGCCTGGCTGAAACAATTCAGTCCCGAGGCAAGGATGACCGGTTCCGGGGCCTGTGTGTTTGCACGTTACAGTGACGCGCAAACTGCGCAACAGGTGCTCGATCGGTTGCCATCCGAATGGGATGGCAGATGCGTGAGAAGTTTGTCGCGCCATCCGCTCGCAGCGTTCGCATAGCAAGTTTTCGTTCGGCGTTGTGGCTGTCGGCGCAACGAAGAACGGTCCCGGTTGTGTAGGGGAGTCGCCAAGTCGGTTAAGGCACCGGATTTTGATTCCGGCATTCGAGGGTTCGAAT
>JAPSLC010000121.1 GCA_031181345.1 Cupriavidus sp.
ATCGCCATGCGCCGCATCAATGTCGCGCAGATCGCTGATGGCGAGCGGCAGGGAAGAGGGCGGATGGATGCGCTGCACCGCCTGCTCGCCATCCTGATGGAACGTCGTGCGCAGGCTTTCGTGCCGCGCCACCAGGGCATCGAAGGTCCGCTGCAGCGCCGAGTGATCGAGCGAGCCGCGGAGTCGCACGGCGCGCGGGATGTTGTACAGGCCGCTGTTTCGCTCCAGCTGCCACAGGAACCAAAGCCGCTGCTGCGCATACGACAACGCGGCCTCGCTCCGCCCGCGCGCCGCGATTGGCAGTCGCCCGAAATCCATGCCCCGGGCGCGCAGTTCGTCAATGAATCGCTGCTGTCCGTCGGGCGACAGGCTGGCGAACCGTTGTGCAAGGCGCAG
The DNA here is from genome assembly GCA_031181345.1 of Cupriavidus sp. Taxonomy (GTDB): domain Bacteria; phylum Pseudomonadota; class Gammaproteobacteria; order Burkholderiales; family Burkholderiaceae; genus Cupriavidus. Next base: position 397 of record JAPSLC010000121.1, read on the forward strand.
TTTATCGACGCTCATGCTTCTGTCTCCAGGGTATCCAGCCACGCATCCATGTCAGCCCAGTCTTCTGCTTCGGCGGCCTTCTGTTCCACGTTGTGCTTGCCATTCGTTTGCTCGATGCCGGCAGCCATCTCGGCGAGACTCGACGATTCGAAGTAGACGCGTAGCGGGACCGGTGCGGACAGACGCGCGTTGACCAATGCGGCAAGGCGCGTGACCAACAGCGAATGCCCACCGAGTTCGAAGAAGTTGTCGTGGATGCCGACTTGCTCGACGCCAAGCACTTGTTGCCAAACCTGGGCGAGCATGGTCTCGATCTCGTTGCGCGGAGCGATATAGCCCTGGGTTTCCCATACCGGGGCTGGGAGCGCGCGGCGATCGAGCTTGCCATTGGGCGTGACCGGGAGCCGGTCCAGCGCGATCAGTTGGGCGGGGACCATGTGGTCGGGCAGTTGTGCCTTGAGCCGGGATTTCAGCGTCGCGGTGTCCGTGCCGTGCAGCATGCAGTAGGCCACCAGCCGGTCCTCATGGACGATCACGGCGGCATCCTTGACGCCTGCTTGCGACCGCAGCAGATGCGCGATCTCGCCCAACTCGACGCGGTAGCCGCGGATCTTGACCTGTTCGTCCTGGCGGCCGAGGTATTCGATGCGGCCTTCGGCATCCTGCTTGACGCGGTCGCCGGTGCGGTACATCCGCGCTCCGGTGCCGAACGGGTCGGGCACGAAACGCTCGGCCGTCAGTCCGGGGCGACCGAGATAGCCGCGCGCGAGCTGCGGCCCGGCGATATAGAGTTCGCCGACGATACCGGACGGCACCGGGTTCAGGTCCGCGTCGAGCACATAGACGCGAGAACCGGGCAACGGCGTGCCGGTGGGCAACTGCCGCTCGGGCAAGGTCACGGCTTCATGCGTCAGCACGCCGACCGTCGTCTCCGTCGGGCCGTAATGGTTGAACAGCCGGCAGTGCGGCTTCAAGTCACGCACCATGTGCGCCAACTCGGCCGAGGTCGTCTCGCCACCGAGAATCAACGCCTGCTCGGGCAGCACGTCGGCAGGTTGGCGGGCTTGCAGCAGTCCGCGCAGATGGCTCGGTACGATCTTGAGGACGCCAACGCCGTGCCGGGCCATGTACTGAGCAAACCGATCGGGATCGAAGCCGCGCTCGCGCGAAATCAGATGCAAGGTCCGGCCGCTGCAAAGGGCGCCGAACAGCACGGTATGACCGAGGTCGGCGGCCGTGGTCGAGATCATTGCCATCGAGGCGTCGGCAGGCAACTGCAGCCGGTGCAGCACGCCAGAGACGTAATGAGCCAATGCATCGTGGCTGACCAGCACGCCCTTGGGGGTGCCGGTCGAGCCGGAGGTGTAGATCAGGTAAGCGGCCTGGCCCTGAAGCAACGAGACCGAAGGCGCATCGGCCACCGGCCCTACCGAGGCCGGATCGATGCAAGCGAAGCCGGGCAGGGCGCCGACCACAACGCCAACCCCGGCATCGTCCAGCAGCTGCCGCAACCGTTCGGCAGGTTGCGTGGGGTCGAGCGGCACGCAAACCGCCCCGGCCTTCAGGATGCCGAGTAGCCCGGTCACGAACGCCAGCGAGCGTTCGACACAAAGCCCGACCCGCGTCTCGCGCCCAACGCCGCGTTCGACCAGCGCCGCTGCGATCCCATTAGCCAGCTGATCGGTCTCGCCGCGCGTCAGCGTCTGCTCCTCGTATCGCAGCGCCATGACGCTGGGACCGGCGGCGACGTGGCGTTGCCACTGGGCCAGCACATCGGCTGCTCCAGTGCCCGGCGATTCGGCCACCAGCTTTCCGTCCTCCCCGCTGGCAAACCGCAATTCGCCGACGCGAGCCTCCGGCGCCGTCGCGATCTGTTCCAACACGGCCACATAGTGGCGCTGCAATTGCTGTACGGTCGCCTGCGAGAAGAGCTCGCACTGGTATCTGCAGCCGATAACGAGCGTGGCACCGGCGGAGATCACCAGCGTCAACGGGTAGTTGGTGGTCGCCGCATGGCTGACTTCGCCCAGCTTCAGGCCGTTCTGCTGGCGCTGGCGCAGCGCGGCATCGACCGGGTAGTTCTCGAACACCAGGATCGAGTCGAACAGCGCCTGTCCGCCTTGACTGGCCCAACGCTGGATTTCGTAGAGCGGCACATGTTCGTGCTCGCGCAGCGCCAGAT
>JAPSLC010000074.1 GCA_031181345.1 Cupriavidus sp.
CCTCAAAGAACCACACGCTCATGAACGCCGAAAAGTCGGAGTCGTGGCGGTTGTCGCGCAGGAACATTTCGGTGGCCGGCAGGGCGGACCACTCGGTGATCGCGTTCATGCGGATGGTTTTCGCCTGGTCGTCCGTCAGCAGACTGGCGTCGAAGGAATCCCAGGGGATGTCCTTGTCCATATGCCAGCGGACCGCTTCCAACGATTTGAACAGTTCGGGGTAGAGCATGGTAAGCCTTTGAAATTACGGGCAGATTCTACCAGATGCGAATCATTCCTATAGACCTTTTGCCGGCCGTCCGCAAGTTGCCCCGCGAACGGTTCGATGCCGCCTGCCAAAGACGGACCCACAGCAGCCTGCCACAGCCAGCTGTCGGGACTGTGAAAACCGCCGAAACGGCGTCAGACCAGCGCCGAGGCGGGCGAAGAGCCTGCCTCGCTGGTCGCCGGAGCGCGGCTCGCGGCCGGCGTGCCCGGGATCAGACCGTAGAGGAAAGCGGCTAGTTCGTCGCCCTGTGCCTGCGCATCGCGCTCGCCCAGCGCGATCAGCGCCTGCGTGAACTCGGGCTCGAACAGCAAGTAGCTAGCAAAAGCCGCGCCTTTCGCCTCGGTACCGCCCAGCGGGGCCAGCAGCGCGCGCACGGTGCGGGGCAGCCGCTGGACGTGTTCGATCGCCAGCGCCTCGATCGGCTGGCTCGGCGAGATCGTCATCACCTGCACCGGCCGCCACCCCTCGCGATCGTTGGCAACCTCCGGCATGCGGGTGAGCAGCGTGTTGATGTGCTGCAGCCGCTCCACATCGGTCGACAGGCCGTCCAGGAAGATGCTGGCCAGCGCCTGGCCGCCGACCTGCGCCAGGGTCGGGTAGCCGCCCGCCGGCACGGTGTCGTAGCCGCCGGCGCGCGGCGCCGAGGCCGCGCCGATGGCCAGGATGCGCGAGGCGCCGAGGTGGATGGCCGGCGACAGCGGCGACATCTGCCGCATGGTGCCGTCCCCGAACCACTCGTGGTGGCCGTCCAGCTCCAGCGGCGTGGCGGGGAACAGGAAGGGAATCGACGACGAGGCCAGCAGATGGTCGACGCCGATGCGCGCCTCCACCGCGATGCGCTGGCTGCGGCGCCAGGGCTGGATGCGGCGGTGCGACTGGTAGAAGGTCACGTGCCGGCCGGTCGAATACGACAGCGCGGTAATCGCCAGCGCCTGCAGATGGCCGGCGTCCAGGCTGGCCTGCACCCGGTCGGGGTCGAACAGCTCGCTCAGCAGGCTGTCCAGCGGCTTGTTGTCGAACAGCGCGCGCGGCGCGTGCTGCAGCGCCCAGCCCACCGCCAGCGCCGACAGCCAGCGCGCGCCCGAGATGCCGACGCGCAGCACGTCGGTGCGATAGACGTCTTCCGCATGGATGCTGGACCACAGCGCCGCCAGCGTTTCGGTGGCGCGATCGAAGTCGCCGGCGTCGATCGCCAGGCCGGCGCCGTTGATGGCGCCGGCCGAGGTGCCGCAGACGATTTCGAAGGGATTGCGCGTGCCCACGCCATGGCGGGCGGCGATGCGCGCGATGCCGCGCAGCACGCCGGCCTGGTAGGCGGCGCGGGCGCCGCCGCCCATCAGGATCACCGCGGTGGTCTTGCTCGCTGCCAAGGCGTCTCCGGTGTCAGTGTCCGTTGTTTGCCTTGCCGCGACGTGCGGGCTTGGCGGTCTTGCCGGCGGGCTTGCCATTCGAAGTGCCATTCGAAGTGCCATTCGAAGTGCCATTCGAAGTGCCATTCGTGGCGCCGTTCGTGCCTGCCTTGGTGCCCGCCTTCGTACTCGCCTTGGCGCTCCCGCTGGTGCCTTCGTTCGCCGCGCCACCCGCGCGACCACCCGTGGCCTTCGCTGCCGTGCTGGTGCGGCTCCGTGCCGTGGTCTTCGCGGTGCCTTTGCCGGACTGCCCCGGCGGTTCCGGTTCGCCCGGGCTCGCTGGCCCGGCCTGGCCGCCATCCTCGGCCGTACCGGCGCCGGGCTGGCCGGCACCGAAGGCGCCCAGATTGTTCAGCGAGGCGAGGCTGGCCGCCGCGGCGCTGCTGGCAATCTGGTTGAACTGCTTCTGCAGCATGTCCCACCACAGATTGGCCTGCGGCGGCGCCGATGCTCCTGCGGCTGCCCCTTTCGATGGCGAGGGACCGGCCTGCTCGCCGGTCGCCTGCTTGCCGTGATCCGGTGGCGGTTCGTCGTCCGGCATGTCGTCGTCATCCTGGTCCGGCGCCGCCTCCATCTCGGCCATGTCGGCCAGATCGCTCGGATCGATGCCTTCGGCGCCGGCGGCCGGCTGTGCCGGAGTCGGCGCGGAAGGCCACCGCGGCGGCGCCGCGCTGGGTGCGTTGGCCGCGCGCGCGACATTTTCCATCGCGCTTTGCAACGCCTCGGGCGACAGCGCCTCGCCGACCGTCTTCAGCGCGACCAGCGTGGCGCGCTGGACCTCGAGCCCCTGGATGGTCGTGCGCAGCAGACTGGCGTTGAGCTGCAGCCAGCTCTCGACCGCCTTCAGGTCATGGATGCGCTTGTCGACCTCGTCCAGGTCCATCGGCGGCGTCATCGCCTGCAGGCCCGGCATCAGCCCGGTCGGCATCCCCGCCGCGTTGCCCCACATCTTGCGCAGAAATTCGAAGCCGTCGTTGAAATCGGGTATCTGTCCAAACATGGTCTGTGCTCCGCGGTGGGGCCATCGTCATTGGATTGGCGCGCTGCGGGGACGTCCCCCGCGCGCAGGCTCAAGCGCCGAAGCGCGGCGGCCGCTTTTCGCGCAGGCTGGCCACGCCTTCGCGGACATCGGGTCCGGCGAAGCCCATGAACTCGAGCGCCAGCGAGGTATCGAAGGCGGGCCCGGCCATGCGCAGCCAGTTGTTCAGCGCGTACTTGGTCCAGCGGATCGCGCTCTGCGAACCTTCGGCGAGCCGGTTGGCGATCTCGAAGGCCTTGGCCACCAGCTCGCTCTCGTCGACTGCCAGCGAGACCAGGCCGATGCGCTCGGCTTCCTCGCCGCTGACCGACTCGCACAGCATCAGATAGTACTTGGCCTTCGCCATGCCGCACAGCAGCGGCCAGACGATCGCGGCGTGGTCGCCGGCGGCCACGCCGAGCCGGGTATGGCCGTCGACGATGCGCGCGGTGCGCGCGGCGATCGAGATATCGGCCAGGAGCCCCGCCACCAGTCCGGCGCCGACCGCCGGACCGTGCATGGCAGAGACTACCGGCTTGTCGCAATTGATCACGTTGTAGACGAGGTCGCGCGCCTCGTGCCAGACGCGCGAGCGGGTTTCGAAATCGTTGGCCATGTCCTCGACCAGCGCCAGGTCGCCGCCGGCCGAAAAACCCTTGCCCTCGCCGCGGATAAGCGCGACGCGGATCTCCGGATCGGCCGACACGTCGCGCCAGATCTCGGCCAGTTCGCGGTGCATGTTGGCGTCGGCGGTGGCGAGCTTGCGGTTGGCCGATTGCTGGGCGCCCATCACGATCTCCAGAATGGGGCCGTGCTGACGCAGGGTCAGCGCCTGATAGCGGTCGTAGCGTGAGGAGGGGGCGGTGCCGATGGTGGCTGCGTCGGCGGCTGGAGTGGCAGTCATCGCGGGTGGGGCTCCTGGCGGGTGGAGGGAGGCGCGGCAAGCTGCCGCGCCGGACCCGGCAGGGAAGAGTGCGGGGCCCGGTTCGGGCCCGCGTAAATTCCCCAACCGGGCGGTCGGGGAATTATAGGCATATTGGCGGGCCGGTCGACCTAGGGAAGGCTTGTCGTCCCCGCGCATGCGAGGACCCAGGGGCTCCGAAAGACGCTGGATTCCCGCATGCGCGGGAATGACAGGCGGTGCGCCTCAGGCCGGCGCCGTCACGACCTGGTCGATCGCGCCGAAGATCGAGCGGCCCTGCGCGTCGAACATCTCGATCTTGACCGCGTCGCCGTACTGCATGAACGGCGTCACCGGCGCGCCGCTCTCGATGGTCTCGAGCGTACGCTTCTCGGCGATGCAGCAGTAGCCCTTGCTGCGGTCGACGTTGGAGATCGTGCCCGAGCCAACGATGCTGCCGGCCCGCACATGGCGCGTCTTGCAGATGTGGGCGATCAGCTGGCCGAAGTCGAACACCATGTCGGTGCCGCAGTCGGGCGAGCCGACCTTCTTGCTGTTCCACCACACGTTCAGCGGCAGATGCACCTTGCGCTCGCGCCAGGCCTCGCCGAGCTCGTCGGGCGTCACCGCCACCGGCGAGAACGCCGTGGCCGGCTTGCTCTGGAAGAAGCCGAAGCCCTTGGCCAGTTCGGCCGGGATCAGGTTGCGCAGCGACACGTCGTTGGCCAGCGCCAGCAGCCGGATGCCCTCGGCCGCCTGCTCGGGCGTGGCGCCCATGCGCACGTCGCCGGTGATCACCGCGACCTCGGCCTCGAAGTCGATACCCCAGGCCTCGCTGGCGCAGACGATGTCATCGCAGGGGCCGAGCAGATCGTCGGAGCCGCCCTGGTACATCAGCGGATCCGTCCAGAACTCCGGCGGCATCTCGGCGCCACGCGCGCGGCGCACCAGCTCGACGTGGTTGACGTAGGCCGAGCCGTCGGCCCACTGGTAGGCGCGCGGCAGCGGCGCCATGCACTGGCGCGGATCGAACGCGAACGGATGGCGCGCGCGGCTGGCGTTCAACGCGTCGTACAGGTCCTGCAACTGCGGCGCGAGGAAGTGCCAGTCGTCCAGCGCGGTCTGCAGCTTGCCGGCGATGTCGGTGGCATAGTGCGCGGTCTTCAGGTCGCGCGACACGACCACGAGCTGTCCGTCGCGCGAGCCGTCCTTCAGGGTGGCCAGTTTCATCGGGATTCCTGCATCAAGAACGACGCCGGCATCGCGCCGGCGTGTGGATGGCGATATGGCGCCGGCTGTGCCGGCCGCCGCGAGGGCGTCAGTCTACCGTGATGCCCTTGGCCTTGATCAATTTGCCCCAGCGTTCGGCTTCGCTGCGCGCGTACTGCGCGAATTCCTCCGGCGTGCTGGAGACCGGTTCCACGCCGATGCCCTCGAAGCGCTTCTGTACCTCGGGCTGCTTCAGCGCCTTGACGAGTTCGGCGTTCAGCCGCGCCACCACCGGCTGCGGCGTGCCGGCCGGCGCCACCACCCCCTGCCATGCATAGGCTTCGAAACCGGCGACGCCGCCCTCGGCGACCGTGGGCACCTGCGGCAGCGCGGCCAGCCGCTTCGGCGTGGCGCTGCCGAGCGCGCGCAGCTTGCCGCCGAGCACGTTCTGCTGGCCCGCCGCCAGATCCAGGAACATCACGTCGACCTGGCCCGCCAGCAGATCCTGCACGGCGGGCGCCGCGCCCTTGTACGGCACGTGGGTCATCCTGGTGCCCGTCTGCTCCATGAACAGCTCCATCGCCAGATGGTGCGGGCTGCCGGCGCCCGGCGAGGCGAAGTTGACCTTGTCCGGGTTCTTGCGCGCGTAGTCGACCGCCTCCTTCAACGTGCGCGCGGGGAAGTTCGGGTTGGCGACCAGGATCAGCGGGAAGCGGGCGATCATGCCGACATGGACGAAGTCCTTGGCCGGGTCGTACGGCAGCTTCTTGTACAGCGAAGGGTTGGCGGCCAGCGTCGCGGTGTCGGCGGTCAGGATCGTGTAGCCGTCCGGCTTGCTGTGCGCGACGGTGTCGGCGCCGACGATCGTCGCCGCGCCCGGCCGGTTGTCGATCACCACCTGCTTGCCGAGCGCGGGCGAGATCGCCTGGGCCAGCGTGCGCGCGACGACGTCGGTGCCGCCGCCGGCGGGATAGGGCACCACCCAGCGTACCGGCTGGCTGGGCCATGCCGCCTGCGCCGCGGCCGGGCGCGGCAGGCCGGCGGAAATCGCCGCCAGCGCGCCGGCACTGAGCACGGCGGCGTTCAGCAGGCGACGCAGGATCGGCAGGCAAGGGCGCGCGGTGGGCGCAACGGCGAGCGGGGCTGGCATGCGGGTCTCCGGGACGTTGTTTGTGCGCAGTCTAGCGACGGATTAAAAACTGGTAAATCGATTTCGCTATAGTAAATTTACTGATCGGGGCGTAGCGCGACGTGACGGAATCGAACTATATTGCCGCGCTCGCCTGCCGTTTGTCCGGTAACGGGACCGCATACCGGCGCGGCAAACCGGCCCGAACCTCGCACCCCATCCCGCCCGTCCTGTTTCGACGCATGACCGAACTAGAAGAAGACGACGCCAAGCTGCGCACCGGCATCCAGTCCATCGAAGTGGGCTTCCAGCTGCTCAAGGCGCTGGCCGCCTCGCCGCGCGCGATGATGCTGCGCGACCTGGCCGCCGCGGCCGACATGAACCCGGCCAAGGCGCACCGCTATCTGGTCAGCTTCCAGCGGCTGGGCATGGTCGCGCAGGACCCGGTCAGCGGCCGCTACGACCTGGGGCCGTTCGCGCTCCAACTGGGACTGGCCGGGCTGAACCGGCTCGATCCGGTCAAGAAGGCGCGCCCGGTCCTGTCGCAGCTGCGCGACGACATCGACCAGACCGTCGGCATCGCGGTCTGGGGCAACCACGGCCCGACGGTGGTGCACTGGGAGGAATCGAGCCATCCGGTCACCGTCAGCCTGCGCCTGGGCGACGTGATGCCGATGCTCAATTCGGCCACCGGCCGGCTGTTCGGCGCCTATCTGCCGCGCCAGCAGACGCTGCCACTGATCGAGCGTGAGCTCAACGAGCGCCGCGACGACAATCTGCCGGACCTGCCGCGCTCGCTCGCCGACTACGACGCGGTGTGCGCCGACGTGCGCGCGCACGGCGCGGCGCGTACGCTCGGCGGGGTGCTGCCCGGCATCAATGCGATCTCGTTTCCGGTGTTCGACGCCAGCGGCCATGTCTCGATGGCACTGATCGTGCTGGGCGCGCAGACCGTATTCGATGCAGAATGGGGCGGAGCGATCGACCGCCGAGTGCGCGAGATCGCACATCGGATCTCGACGGAGCTTGGATACCTTGGCGGGACCCCGTCGACCGGAACCGCCGGTCACGCCTGATGCAAAACGTGCGCGCCGCCTGCGCTGGGCGGTCGCGCTGGCGGTCGTACTGATCGCGCATGCGCTGGTGCTGATCGGGCTGGTGCGCATGCCCGGCCCGCTGATTCCGCTCGATGCGGTCGACACGCCGGCGCTCGAGGCGATCCTGCTGCCGCCCAAGCCCGTCGCGGTGGCCCCGGCCCCGCCGCCACGGCCGCGCCGGCCTCCTCCCAAACCCGCTCCTGCTCCGGCCGCTGCGCCGGAGCCCGAACCCCAACCTGCTCCCGAACCCGCACCCGGTCCTCCCGCGTCGACCGAAGGACCGCCGCTGGCCACCTCGCCGGGCGGCACCGGCAGCGTCGCGGCGGGCGGCGGGGCCGGCGGCACGGGGTCCGGTCCGGGATCCACACCGGCGCCCGCCCCGGCCGACGCGCTGCGCTACGCCGCGCCGCCGTCGGCGACGCTGCGCTACGCCAGCTTCGTCAACGGGGTCGAGAACCCCGACGGCACCATCCGCTGGCAGCACGGGGGTGGGCGCTACCAGCTGTCGGTCGAAACCCGCATGCTGTGGTTCCGCTTCGCCTTCCACAGCACCGGCGCGCTGGGCGAGCAGGGACTGGCGCCGGAGCGCTACGTCGAGGAGCGCCGCAAGCGCAGCCAGGTGACGCGCTTCGACCGCGCCGCCGGCGCCGTCGTGTTCGAGTCGCGTGGCGGCCAGGCGCCGCTGCCCGAGGGCGCGCAGGACCGCTTCAGCGTCTTCCTGCAGCTGGTCGGCCTGGTGCGCAGCAATCCGCAGCGCTATGCCGCGCCCGGCGTCACCGAGATCTTCCAGGTCGCCGACACCAGCGATCTCGAGCCGATGCGCGTCCAGTATGTCGGCGAGCAGGAGATCGAGACCGGCGCAGGCTTCGTGCGCGCCAAGCACTTCATCCGCCTGCCGCGCCGGGCCGACGACCGCCGCCGCGTCGAGGTCTGGCTGGCGGAATCGGTCGGCTGGATGCCGGTCAAACTGCGGCAGACGGAGCCCGACGGCACGCAGATCGATCTGGTGCTGCGCGGCGCCGAGCCCTAGTCTTGAAGGATCCGAGCCGAGCGGCGTGGCCGCCGCGACGCTCCCGCGCGATGCGTCGCCGCCGACCCACCCCCGACAGGAGGACACGATGACCGACACCTTGCCGCCTACCGCCACGCCTGCCGCCACGCCTGCCAACGCGCCGCAATCCAATCCGGGCGCCAGCCCCGCCGCCCAGCCACCAGCGTCCGAAACCCATCGCGTGATCGCCGGCGACGTGACGCTGCACGCCCGCATCGACGGCACGGAAGGCCCGTGGGTCGTGCTGTGCCACGGGCTGGCCTGCGACCACACGCTGTGGGACGCGACCGCGGCCCATCTGGCGCCGCGCTACCGGGTGTTGCGGTACGACCTGCGCGGCCACGGCCGCAGCGACGCGCCGGTCGGGCCGTATTCGATGCTGCGCATGGCCGACGACGTGGTCGCCCTGATGGACGGGCTCGACGTGCCGCAAGCGCATTTCGTCGGTATTTCGCTCGGCGGCATGATCGGCCAGACCCTGGGCGTGCGCTATCCCGAGCGGCTGCATTCGCTGACGCTGGTCGACACCGTCTGCCGTACCCCGCGCCAGGCCCATCCGATGTGGCATGAGCGCATCGGCCATGTGGAAGCGCACGGGATGGCGGGAGTGCTCGATGCGACGCTCCAACGTTGGCTGACCGCGCCGTACCGGGCCGCGCACCCGCAACAGGTCGAGCAGATCCGTCAGATGGTGCTGGCCACGCCCGTCCGTGGCTATGTCGGCGCCTGCCTGGCGATTCTGGGCTTCGACCAGGCCGATGCGCTGGCGCGCATCCATTGCCCGACGCTGGTGGTGGTGGGCGACCAGGACCTGGGCTGCCCCGTCGCCGAGTCCAAGGCCATTGCCGACGGCATCCCGGCGGCCCAGTTCGAGGTGCTGCCGGACGCCGCGCATCTGTCGCCGATCGAGCAGCCGGAACGGTTTCATGCTCTTCTGGACGCTTTTCTGTGCAAGGCCGCCTGCGGGGCGCAGTGCGATACGCCCTGAGTCGTCGGTCTTTTTCGTAGGCGTTCGACAAGCGCTTCGTAGGACAAACCCTCTTTTCGGTCCGAACACCGAACTTGCCGCCCAGCGGGCGGCTCCAACCGGATGAGCGGGCGCTATGGCATCGGGCACCACGCCAGCGCCCAGCGAGGCATGCGCTTGAAAAGCGTCTTCATGCCCTCAGCTTGGAGGTGAAATCGCGGAAGGAAGCCGGCGCTCCCACCGGCTGACGCAAGAATCAACAAACCTTCCGTCCGTCCCATAGCCCGGAGGTGCGCCATGCAAATGATTTATAACAGCGACAACTACTGCATCGTGGAGTTTGGTGCCGACGTCGAGCATGCCCCCCTTGCCTCCGGCGGTTACGAGATCGTCGACAAGAACATGAAGCGCGAGATCTTCCTTGGCGGCCAGCTGGCCGAGCATTTCCGCGCCGATGTGCAACGTCTGATCGAGAGCGAACCGTCCGTGGAAGAGGTGGACGAATTCCTTGGCAAGTTCGATACGGTGATGACGCACTCGCTGGCGATGCACTGACGCAGGGCGTCCCGCTGTAGAAGAACCCGCGCCACGGCGCGGGTTTTTTTATGCGTGCGCGGATGTGGGGGCGAATGCGGCGCGGGTCGGCACGCCGGTTACGTCAGTACTGCTCCCACGGCAGCCCTTCGAAGCGCCAGCCGTTGACCGTATTGCGGTGCCGCTGCGCGTCGAGGTCGCCCTCGAAGCCGTGCAGCACGTTGTAGACGGTGGTGAAGCCTGCGCCTTCGAGCGCCTGCGCCGCCGCGGTCGAGCGGTTGCCGCTGCGGCAGATCAGCAGCACCGGCCGCGCCGATGCCTGTCCGGCCAGCTTCTTGACCGCCTGCACGAAGTGCGGATTGACCTCCCAGTCCGGGCCGTCGTTCCACGGCACGCTGAGGGCGCCGGTCGGATGGCCGACGAACAGGTATTCCATCTCGCTGCGGCAGTCGATGAACAGGGCGTCGGGGTGCTCGGCCAGCAGGGTCTGGGCCTCGCGCGGGGCAAGGTGTTGCATGCGGTGTCGTCGGGGGCGGGTGGTGGTCGATCTGCCCGAGTGTAGGCGCGGGCAAGGCGGGGCGGCAAGGTGCCGTAACTGATAAAATCGACCACTTTTCCAGCATCACCGAGGCCAGTGAAGCCATGAGCGCTGCATCCATCGAATTGTCCGGCATCGCGTCCGGCATGGCGTCCGCCATCGCGCCGGGCTCGCAGGCAGGCCGGCAGGCCGGTCCCCCGGCTCGGCCGTACACCCGCGCCGCGCAATTGCCGCGGCTGTTGCGCGAGCGCATCCTGATCCTGGACGGCGCGATGGGCACCATGATCCAGCGCTACAAGCTGGGCGAGGCCGAATACCGCGGCGAGCGTTTCGCCGCGCATCCGGTCGACGTCAAGGGCAACAACGAGCTGCTGCTGCTGACCCGCCCGGCGGTAATCCGCGAAATCCACGAGCAGTACCTGGCCGCGGGCGCCGACATCATCGAGACCAATACCTTCGGTGCGACCCGCGTCGCGCAGGAGGACTACAAGATGGCGGACCTGGCCTACGAGATGAACGTGGCCGCCGCCCGGCTCGCGCGCGAGGCCTGCGATCGCTACAGCACGCCCGACAAGCCGCGCTTCGTCGCCGGCGCCTTCGGTCCGACGCCGAAGACCGCCAGCATCTCGCCGGACGTCAACGACCCGGGCGCGCGCAACGTCAGCTTCGAGGAGCTGCGCGATTCGTATTACGAGCAGGGCAAGGGTTTGCTGGAAGGCGGCGCCGACGTGTTCCTGGTCGAGACGATCTTCGACACGCTGAACGCCAAGGCCGCGCTGTTCGCGATCGACCAGCTGTTCGAGGACACCGGCGAACGCCTGCCGGTGATGATCTCGGGCACCGTCACCGACGCCTCCGGCCGCATCCTGTCGGGCCAGACCGTCGAGGCCTTCTGGAACAGCCTGCGCCACGCGCGTCCCATCACCTTCGGCCTGAACTGCGCGCTGGGCGCGACGCTGATGCGGCCCTATATCGCCGAGCTGGCCAAGCTGTGCGATACCGCGATCTCGTGCTATCCGAACGCGGGGCTGCCCAACCCGATGAGCGATACCGGCTTCGACGAAACGCCCGACGTGACCTCGTCGCTGGTGGACGAGTTTGCCGCGTCGGGGCTCGTCAACCTGGTCGGCGGCTGCTGCGGCACCACGCCCGAACATATCGCCGCGATCGCGCAGCGCGTCGCCAATCGCAAGCCGCGCGCCTGGCCCGGCCAGTATCGCGACGAAACGGCCGCGGCCTGACCGGCCATCCGCGCCGCCCCATCGCCCGTCTGCCCATGCCTTGCCGGCGCGCCGTGAACGAGTCCGTCTCCGGCGCGCCGCGCATCCGATCCCGAACCTGAGTCCGCCATGTCTACCGATACCCGTCCCGCTCGTCCGATGCGCCTGTCCGGCCTGGAGCCGTTCACGCTTGGCGAGGGCAGCCTGTTCGTCAACGTCGGGGAGCGCACCAACGTCACCGGCTCCAAGGCTTTCGCCCGGATGATCCTGAACGGCCAGTTCGACGAGGCGCTGGCGGTCGCGCGCCAGCAGGTCGAGAACGGCGCGCAGATCATCGACGTCAACATGGACGAGGCGATGCTCGATTCGAAGGCGGCGATGGTGCGCTTCCTGAATCTGATCGCGTCCGAGCCCGACATCGCGCGCGTGCCGATCATGATCGATTCGTCCAAGTGGGAGGTGATCGAGGCCGGCCTGCAATGCGTGCAGGGCAAGGCGGTGGTCAACTCGATCTCGCTGAAGGAAGGCGAGGAGCAGTTCCGCCACCACGCCACGCTGATCCGCCGCTACGGCGCGGCTGCCGTGGTGATGGCCTTCGACGAGCAGGGCCAGGCCGATACCTTCCAGCGCAAGACCGAGATCTGCAAGCGCAGCTACGACTTCCTCGTCAACGAGGTCGGCTTCCCGCCCGAGGACATCATCTTCGATCCGAACATCTTCGCGGTCGCGACCGGCATCGAGGAGCACAACAACTACGCGGTCGACTTCATCGAGGCGACCCGCTGGATCAAGCAGAACCTGCCTTACGCCAAGGTCAGCGGCGGCGTGTCCAACGTCTCGTTCTCGTTCCGCGGCAACGACGTGGTGCGCGAGGCGATCCACACGGTGTTCCTCTACCACGCGATCGCCGCGGGCATGGACATGGGCATCGTCAACGCCGGCCAGCTCGGCGTCTACGATCAGCTCGACGCCGAGCTGCGCGAACGGGTCGAGGACGTGGTGCTGAACCGCCGTGCCGACGCGACCGATCGCCTGCTCGAGATCGCCGACCGCTACAAGGGCGGCGGCGCCAAGCGCGAGGAAAACCTCGAATGGCGCGGCACGCCGGACAAGCCGGTGCCGGTGGCCGACCGCCTGGCGCATGCGCTGGTGCACGGCATCACCACCTTCATCGTCGAGGACACCGAGGAAGCGCGCCAGCAGATCGCCGCGCGCGGCGGCCGCCCGATCGAGGTGATCGAGGGCCCGCTGATGGACGGCATGAACATCGTCGGCGACCTGTTTGGCGCCGGCAAGATGTTCCTGCCGCAGGTGGTCAAGAGCGCGCGCGTGATGAAGCAGGCGGTGGCGCATCTGCTGCCCTTCATCGAAGAGGAAAAGCGCCTGCTGGCCGAGGCCGGCGGCGATGTGCGGGCGCGCGGCAAGATCGTGATCGCCACCGTCAAGGGCGATGTGCACGACATCGGCAAGAACATCGTGTCGGTGGTGCTCCAGTGCAACAACTTCGAGGTCGTCAACATGGGCGTGATGGTCCCGTGCAACGAGATCCTCGCCAAGGCCAAGGTCGAGGGGGCGGACATCATCGGCCTGTCCGGCCTGATCACGCCCTCGCTCGAGGAAATGGCCTACGTCGCGTCCGAGATGCAGCGCGACGACTATTTCCGCGTCAAGAAGATTCCGCTGCTGATCGGTGGGGCGACCACCTCGCGCGTGCATACCGCGGTCAAGATCGCGCCGAACTACGAAGGGCCGGTGGTCTACGTGCCCGATGCCTCGCGCTCGGTCAGCGTGGCCTCGAGCCTGCTCTCCGACGAGGGCGCCACGCGCTATCTGGACGAGCTGCGCGCCGACTACGAACGCATCCGTACCCAGCACGCCAACAAGAAGGCCGTGCCGATGGTGACGCTGGCCGAGGCGCGCAAGAACAAGACGCCGATCGACTGGAGCGGCTACGTGCCGCCGAAACCCAAATTCATCGGCCGGCGCGTGTTCCGCAACTACGACCTGGCGGAATTGGCCAACTACATCGACTGGGCGCCGTTCTTCCAGACCTGGGACCTGGCCGGCAAATTCCCCGCGATCCTGAACGACGAGATCGTCGGCGAATCGGCGCGCCGCGTGTTCTCCGACGGCAAGGCGATGCTGGCGCGGCTGATCCAGGGCCGCTGGCTGACCGCCAACGGCGTGATCGCGCTGCTGCCTGCCAATACCGTCAACGACGACGACATCGAGATCTATACCGACGAGAGCCGCAGCCAGGTCGCGCTGACCTGGCACAACCTGCGCCAGCAGAGCGAACGCCCCGTCGTCGATGGCGTGCGCCGCCCGAACCGGTGCCTGGCCGACTTCGTCGCGCCGAAGGACAGCGGCATCACCGACTATATCGGCCTGTTTGCCGTGACGGCCGGCATCGGCGTAGGCAAGAAGGAAGCCCAGTTCGAGGCGGACCACGACGACTACAGCGCGATCATGCTCAAGGCGCTGGCCGACCGACTCGCCGAGGCCTTCGCCGAATGCCTGCACGCGCGCGTGCGCCGGGATCTGTGGGGCTACGCCGCCGACGAATCGCTCGACAACGAGCAGCTGATCGCGGAGGCCTATCGCGGCATCCGGCCCGCGCCCGGCTATCCCGCCTGCCCCGAGCACACCGTCAAGGGCCCGATGTTCCAGGTGCTCGATGCCGGCGAGATCGGCATGGGCTTGACCGATGCGCTGGCGATGACGCCGGCGGCCTCGGTCAGCGGCTTCTATCTGGCGCATCCCGAGGCGACCTATTTCTCCGTGGGCAAGATCGGGCAGGACCAGCTCGAAGACATGGTCGCGCGCCGGCATGAAGACCGCGCCGCGATGGAGCGGGCGCTGGCGCCGAACCTGTAACCGCATGCGAAACCGCGCTGCCGCGGACGTTGCCGTGGCAGCGCGGTGCGCCGCCGCAAGTCGTTGAAGGGACTGGCGAAACCTCCCGCCAAGACGGGCCGCGCGACGTGCGCGCCGGCTCACGACTCCTTACAGCGCATTACATCTCCTCACAGCATCGCAGTGGGGTGCTCCCTAGACTGAGGTCTCGCTCTCCAGGCGAACACCCGCGGCGAAAGCCTCGCCGCACAGTCAATCGAAAGGAGTACTCCATGAAGAAACTGCTGATCTCGCTGTCCGCCCTGTCGATCGCCGCCGCCTCGTCGCTGGCCATGGCGCAAGGTACGCAAGCCGGTGCGACCGGCGGCGCCGCCGGCTCGCTGACCGCCCCGACGGCAACGGCGCCGTCGGCCGGCGCCAACGCTGGCGTGAATGCCGGCGCTGACGTGGCAGGTAGCCGCGCAAACATGGATACCGGCGTCAAGGCAGGCCTGAACGACAAGGCCGGCGAAATCGACGACACCCGCAAGAGCGCCAAGGACCGTGCCGCCACCGCCGGCGGCAAGGCCAAGTCGAAGGCTCACGACGCGCACGGCAAGACCAAGAGCAAGGCCAAGGACACCGTTGGCGCGGTGGAAGGCGCCGCCGACAAGACGGTGGGCGCGGTCGGCACGGTCGGCGATGGGGTCAGCGGCACCGCCGGCAAGGTGGGCGGCCTGGTCGGTGGCGCGACCGGCGGCACCTCGGCCACCGTCGGCGCGGGCGCGTCGGCGAAGGTCCAGTAAGTCCAGTAACGGGAAGCGCCCCGCGAGGGCGCATGCAGGCGCGGCCGCGAATCGCCGCGCCGCCAAGGGACGGCAGGGTCTGGCACCCCCGTCCCTTTTTTTGTCAGCTGAGCGGTGGCTCGTACCGGCCAGGGACCGTCGTCGGGGGCGACCGCGCCCGCTTCGCCTCGCTTACGTGACCTGGTGCTGCTTAGGGCGCCACTTCTCCGGAAGCACCGTAGCGAATATCACGCGTAAGCTCTCGTCGCTTTGCCTCGACAAGGCGTAGATCATCATAGTGGACAGCGTGTCGGTACAGTTGTCCCCGAGAAGGCTCCGGGCCCAGCCTCGATATGTTGCTGCATGCGGTCCGCTGGCAGAGGCGATGCTCGTGGCCGCATTGCACAGCCCGGCCGCATACCTTCGCAAGCCATATGGGGCATCGGCGTCCGTCCCGAAAAATTCGAGGGATGTCAGCCGGGTCAGCACGGCGGCAACGCACCGCAGGAAATACGCTTGACAGGCCAGGTCGTTGCGATCGCCCGGCATGATGTCGAGCAACGCTTCCAGATGGGCCGGTGCGGTGCGCAAGTTCTCTCCCTCGCCGATCAGAGCCTCGTTGGCGCGATCCAGAAGCGCCAACGAGATCGTCGCTTCGATGAGGGTACGGATTCGCACGTTGTGTGCGAGGGCCGACTGGAAATCCTCCCGAAACGCTTCGCCAAAGGGCAGGACGGCGACCAGCTTATCGTGCCAGAACGCCGCATTGGCCGTGGTGTAGGCGATTCTCAGCAGCCGGCAAGCCGCGAGATCCTTGCTGGGGTCCCTGATTCCGATGGGGTCGTCGGTATAGCGCCGCTCGCCTGTGTTTGCGTCGACCGCCGCGTTCAACCGGTACATTGCCTTCCACGAAGGGGCCTGCGCGCCTTGCGCGCTGTGCGTGGGCGGCTCTCCCCGAACCAGGCAGGCATAGTATTCCGCCGCGACCATCAGCGCATAGTCGCCTGCTTCGCTGACTACCGGGAAGAACGTATCGCCCTCGCTCGATTCGAGGCGGGCCGCAGCTTCGACCAGTGTTGACGGCAACATCGTGCAGTAGGCTTGCATCAGCGCCGTCTTGCGCTCGGCGGCCGACGACGGCGCATCCGGGCGTTCCGCGAGGAACGCCAGTTGCATGAGTAATCCCGCGTTGGCGCGTCCCCACGCTGCACCATCCCTGGCGTTCAGCGCCTGGATGGCATCGCGCATCAGACCCGGCAATAGCGGCGCGGACGCGGGCCATGCAAGCGGACGCATATTGCCGGATCGCTGGGCCTCCTGGTACGGGCCAAGCGCGATCCGATGCAGCGCCTCGGTGGCGAATTGCGGATGGTCCAGCAACCAGTCCCGCAACGCCGCGAACCGGTGCAGCGAGCCTGGGCACGCGGCCGCCAGAGTCGTCACATGCTGAACAATGGCCCGGCGGCGGCCCGGCGAGGGGGGCAAGTACCGCAGCGGTCCACCGTCTTGCTTCAATTGAGCGAACGCGTCGTCGACGTCGCGGATGACTAGGGACAGCTCGCTATTCTCCTGCACCGCCAGTGCCTCGAGGCACTTGCCATCACCGACGTCGACGCGATCGAACCGGGCGTTTCGGACGTCGGCGCCGGTGAAATCCGCGCCGCTCAGATGGGCCCCGCCAAGACTGGCATCGCAAAGCGTGGCGTTCCGGAAGGAGGCGCCCTTCAGATCAGCGTCGCAGAAGCGCGCATCGACGACGTAGGCGCCACCGAAATCCGTGTTGGTCAGTTGCGCTCTGGTGAATACCGGCTTGCTTCCGCTGCAGCCGCGCAGCACCGCTTCGTCCATCCGCGCTCCTGAAAAATTGGCAGATGCCACCGCTGCCCCCGACAAGTCGGCGCGTTCGAGCGATGCCTGATGCAGATCGGCGCCGAGCAACTTTGCGCCAGCCATCTTCGCGTCCGAGAGGTTGGCGCCCTCCAGTATGCCGTTGGATAGCCGCGCGTTCGTCAGATTGGCGCCGCACAGCCGGGCGTAAGTCATTTCACCATGGCTCAGATCCGCACCCGCCAGATTGGCGCCGGACAGGTCCGCGAACGAGAGCGATACGAAGGCCAGTTTGGCGCCCCTCAGATCGGCGTCGCGCAAGACCGCCCCGCGCAGATTCAATCCGGTCAGGTCGGCACCGGCCAGGTCTGCACCTCGCAGATCGGGGCAGGCGTTGCGGACGCAGCCGCGCGCCACCCCGGCGGCCCGCAGCGCCGACTCGACCCGAGCCCGGCCTGCGGCGGGCGAGGGGGGATCGCCCAAGGCATTGTTGCCCGCATGGTAGGTGCGGATTGCACTGGTCAGCAGTCGTTCGAGAGATCGGACCGAGGGCCGGTCGGACGAATGGGGAAACAGGAAGCGCAGCACTTGCCGCAGGCGCGCCATGGGGCTGGATGCCTGCGTGACCGGCACCAGGGTTGCCGTGGCGTCCGACATCCCGTGATTGCCCGGCTCGACGTGCACGTAGTAGTCGTGGCCGCCGTACTGCAGCTTTGTTCCCCCTTCGCATTTCGCCAGGAACTCCCTGAAGGGCGGCACATTCAGGTCGGGGCTGATGGCGAAGGCGCGGCACAGGACGGCGACAAGCCGATCGCTGTAGAAGCGGTGCACGCGATCGGCTAGTTGCGCGTGACGATCGGCGAGCCGCTTCGCGAGCGCTGCGGCTTGCGCGCGGCCGTTTTCCTCGATCGTCGCATTCGCAGGGCAATCCCTGGACCCGGATCGCGCCAGCGCGCGCACGGCGTATTCGGGCTTGCCGCCTGCGCTGGTCAGTTGAACGCTGAAGGTTTGCGTGCCGACCGTCAGCCTTCCACCGAGGCGCAACGCGCTCATGGCGCTTGCCTGCAGGCGGCTGACATCGCGCAGGGATTTGCAACGGAGGCTGGCACCGTAAGGCGCAAGGCGCGGCGCGGCGGCGCGCGCTGTGGAGGGGGGCGCGGGCGCCGCGATGGAAATGGTCTGAGCTGGCATGACAAGCGGGAGGGAGCTTCCGGGGCAATCCCGGGAAACCGCGAGATTGCCACCGGAATGCACCGCGGGATATCAAAAATATCCGTGGTTTCACGACCCGCTGTTTTTTGTGGCAGATAGGCAGGGCAAGCTTGTCCCGCGCCTTTCGCCGCCCTGGGACGACGGTCGCAGGCCTGCA
Source organism: Cupriavidus sp. (assembly GCA_031181345.1). Classification (GTDB taxonomy): domain Bacteria; phylum Pseudomonadota; class Gammaproteobacteria; order Burkholderiales; family Burkholderiaceae; genus Cupriavidus. Next base: position 18,158 of record JAPSLC010000074.1, read on the forward strand.
TGCCGAGCGCCCGCCACATTGTCAGCCTGACACCGACATTCCCGGTGCTTTGTAATGACTACAATGCAACAGGCCAAATACAGCCTGGCCCCGGCGTCCGGGCAATACCATCGCAGGGGGGAAACTTTCATGATTCGCGTCCTGATCGCCGACGATCACCAGATCGTCCGTGCCGGTCTGCGCCAGTTCATTTCCGACGAACCGGATATTCGCGTCGAAGGCGAAGCGGCCAGCGGCGACGAAGTGATGGCGCGGCTGCGCGAAACCGAGTTCGACGTGGTGGTGC
>JAPSLC010000075.1 GCA_031181345.1 Cupriavidus sp.
GCCGGCTGCTCGGGCGCCCGGGGCGCTTGCGCGCGCTGCAGCGCTTCCTCGACTACGTGCAGTCGCACGACAAGGTCTGGATCGCGCGCCGCATCGATATCGCGCGGCACTGGATCGAGACGCATCCCTATGCCGGACCGGTGCGCCAGTCGGCGCTGACGGCCGTGCAGGGCGATCTGTCGCTGGCGCTCTGAAGGGCGGTGCGGATGGCGGGCTCGCACGCTGCGCGCACCGTTGCGGTGCGTCGCCCGATCCCCGGATCGGTGCGAGGCCGCGACACCATTTCGGACCGGTGCGGCTCGCTTTGTGTACGATATGCGGATCGTTCGTCGCCAATCGCGGTGACAAAGTCCACCGCGCATCGTCTCAATGTCATCCATTCGCAAGCCGGCCGGCGGCAAGACCGCCGCCGCATCGGCGCCCGCGCCGGCCGTGCGCAAGACCGCCGCCGCCAAACCCGCCGCCCGCAGGACGGCATCCCGCACCGCCTCCTCGCCGGCTGAGGACGCGCAGACCATGAGCGCCGAGACAGTCAACGCTGCAGCCAACGCCGACAGCCCGGAGAGCGGCGCCACCGAGGCCTCGGCCACTGAAGCGATCTATCTGAGCCTGCTGTCGGCCATCATGGAACACCGGCTGCTGGCTGGCACCAAGCTGGTCGAGGAGCGGCTGTGCGAGGTCACCGGGGCGAGCCGCGCCCGCATCCGCCAGGTCTTCGCCCGGCTGGCGCACGAGAAGCTGGTCACGCTGGTGCCGAACCGCGGCGCCTTCATCGCCAGCCCGACGATCGAGGAGGCGCATCAGGTATTCCAGACGCGCCAGGTCATCGAGCCCGAACTGGCCGCCACGCTGGCGCGCCAGGCGACGGCCGCCAAGGTCCGCAGCCTGCAGCGGCACGCGCAGGAAGAGGACCTGGCGCGCGCGCGCGGCGACCGCGCCGCGGTGATCCGGCTATCGGGGGAATTCCATATCCTGCTGGCGGAAATGGCGGGCAACGCCATCCTGGAGAAGGTGATCCGCGAGATGGTCTCGCTGACCTGCCTGATCATCACGCTGTACGACCGGCCCGGTGCGCCGGCCTGCCCGGAGCACGAGCACCGCGACCTGATCGCGGCGATCGAGAAGCGCGACGAGGACGCGGCCCGCGCGCTGATGCGCGAGCACCTGGAGCATATCGAAGGGTCGCTGGACCTGACCGTGACCGAGGTCGGCGCCCCGGACTTCTACAGCATCTTCAACAAGGGCTGAGCCGCGCCGTCCTCAGGACGATCGGGGCGCTCAGGACAGCAGCTGCTTCATGTCCTTGACGATCGGCTCGGTGCCCTGGCCATGGCGGATGAACAGCCGCAGCCGCCCTTCCGGATCGAACACATAGCTGCCGGCCGAATGGTCGACCGTGTAGTTGCCCGGCGCGCTGCCGGGCACCTTGGCGTAGAACACCTTGAAGTCCTTGGTGAGCTGGCGCAGCGCCGCTTCGTCGGCGGGCCGCATGCCCAGGAAGCGCGGATCGAAGGCCGGCACGTACTGGGCCAGCAGCTGCTGCGTGTCGCGCTCCGGATCGACCGTGATGAACAGCACCTGGACGCGATCGGCGTCGGGGCCCAGCTGTTCCATCACGTTCTTCCACTCCACCATCGTGGTCGGGCAGACGTCCGGGCAATGGGTGTAGCCGAAGAACATCACCACCGCCTTGCCCTTGAAGTCGGCCAGCGTGCGCGGCTTGCCGGTATGGTCGGTCAGCTTGAAGTCCTTGCCGAATTCGCTGCCGCCGGTCACGTCGATATTCTGGAAGGTCGGCTTCTGCTGGCCGCAGGCGGCCAGTCCCGCCATCGTGAGCGCCAGCAGCGCAACCAGCAGCAAGCGCCGCAGAACGGCCAGGGACGGGAAGACCGACGAGGAAAACAAGGCAGTGCGCATGGTGTCTGTTCGGTTTCGGCTTGTCAGCGTGTAGGGCTCTCGTGCAGGAGACCAAGGTGGCGCGGCAGGCGCGCCGGCGGCAGCGGCTAGTATCGCCGATCGCGGCGCACCGGGCCGTGGCCGCGACATCTTGTCGCGGCCGGGCCGCCGGATTGCGATTACGCCTGCGGCACGAACTTGAAGTAGTGATCGATCAGCAGCGCGGCGAACAGCAGCGACAGATAGAGGATCGAGAAGCGGAAGGTGCGTTGCGCCAGCGCGTCCGAGTATTGCCGGTACAGCTTCCACGCGTAGGCCAGGAAGATGCCGCCCAGCACCAGCGCCGCCGCCAGGTAGATGTAGCCGCTCATGCCGTAGACGAAGGGCAGCAGGGTGGCCGCGATCATCACCAGCGTGTACAGCAGGATGTGCAGCAGCGTGAAGCGTTCGCCGTGCGTGATCGGCAGCATCGGCAGGCCCGACTTCGCATAGTCGGCGCGGCGGTACAGCGCCAGCGCCCAGAAGTGCGGCGGGGTCCAGGTGAAGATGATCAGCACCAGGAACCAGGCCTCGGCCGGCACCTCGCCGGCCACCGCGGCCCAGCCCAGCGCGGGCGGCATCGCGCCCGACAGGCCGCCGATCACGATGTTCTGCGGCGTGGCGGGCTTGAGCAGGATCGTGTAGACGACCGCGTAGCCGACGAAGGTGGCGAAGGTCAGCCACATCGTCAGATCGTTGGTGAACACATGCAGCAGCCACATGCCGGCGCCGCCCAGCACCAGCGAGAACCCCAGGATCTGGCTGGTGCCGATTTCGCCGGTTGCCGACGGGCGCCACGCGGTGCGGCGCATCAGCGCGTCGACCTTCTGTTCGACCAGGCAGTTGATCGCGAAGGCGCCGGCGGCCAGCAGCCAGATGCCGGCCGCGCCGCCGATCAGCACGCGCCACGGCACCATGCCGGGCGTGGCCAGGAACATGCCGATGATGGCGCAGAAGACCGCCAGCTGCGTCACGCGCGGCTTGGTCAGCGCGGCGTACTGGCGGACGAGGTGACGCAGCCGGCTGGGCGGTTGCTGGGTCTGGGTAGCGGTGGTGGCCACGGGAGCAGTCTTGTCTTTCATGAGGCGCGCGCCGTATCGGCCGGGCGATTTGCGCCGGGGGCATCGGAAGCCGGGGCGGCATCGACAACCTGGGCGGCAGCGGGGGCGCGCTCGAAGGAACCGGGCGCCGCAGCGGTGGCGGCGCGGGTCGCGAGCCCTATATTGTAATTGAGCCTGACCAACAGCATCAGCAGCACCGCCGCGCCGCCATTATGGGCCACTGCCGGCAAAAGCGGCCAATCGAGCACGATGTTCGACAAACCGGTCGCCAACTGCAGCACCAGCACCGCCAGCAGCCAGTGCGAGGCCCGCGCCAGGGGGACGAAACGGCGCGTGCGCAACGCGAACCAGGCCAGATAGCCCAGCACCACCACCGCAAAGCCGCGGTGCACCCAGTGGATGGCCACCAGCGCCGAATGCGGGATGTAGTCGCCGTCCGCCGTCATGCCGAGCTGGCGCCACAGCGTGAAGCCATGGCGGAAATCCATCTCCGGAATCCACTGCCCGTTGCACAGCGGGAAATCGGTGCAGGCCAGCACCGCGTAATTGGTGCTGACCCAGCCGCCGAGGAAGATCTGGATCACCAGCAGCGCCAGTGCGATCCGTCCAGGCCAGCGCAAGCCGGCCGCCGCCGGCGCGATCGTGCGGGGCGGGTCGCTGCGCGAGCCCAGCCAGATCAGCGCCGCCAGCAACGCCATGCCCAGCAGCAGATGGGTCACCACGATGATCGGCTGCAGCTTCAGCGTGACGGTGAAGGCGCCGAACGCGCCCTGCACGCAGACCAGCAGCAGCACGCCGGTGGCGAACCACGGCGATTGCTTCAGCTCGCGGCGCTTGCTCCAGGCCAGCACCACCAGCGCGATGATCAGCACCCCGACCGCCATCGCGAAGTAGCGGTGCAGCATCTCGATCCAGGCCTTGGCCAAGGTTACCGGCCCGCTGGGCAGCGCCGTTTCGGCCGCGCGGATATGCTCCAGCGCCGCATAGGGGTTCGAATGGCCGTAGCAGCCGGGCCAGTCCGGGCAGCCCAGGCCCGAGTCCGTCAGCCGGGTGAAGCTGCCGAACATGATCAGGTCCAGCGTCAGGAAGGCGGTGATCCAGACCAGCTTGCGGTATTTGTCGCGACTGCCGCGGGCCAGCACGTAGCTGAGCGGCAGCAGCGCCAGCAGCAGGCCGATCAGGGCGAGTTGAGTCAGCATGGGCCCTCCATCAGCCGACGCGGTTGTACTTGAGCAGGCGGCTGAGGTCCGAATGCACCTTCTTCGGGTCCGGATCCTTGGGGAACCGCATCATCAGGTTGCCGAGCGGATCGACCAGATACAGCGTGGCCTCGACCGCCTGGCCGTCGGCGGGCGGCAGCCAGCCGCGGATCTGCTCGCGGCTCATGCGCAGGAAGCGCACGCCGGCGTAGGGCTCGTTGTAGGCGGCGCTCAGGCGCGGATCGACCGGCCCGTCGTCGCTGATCAGCCAGACCGGCACGATGCGCTCCCGTTCCTTGCCCTGGCCGGCGCGGATCTGCCGGATCGTGAACAGCTTCTTCGCGCACGCCTCGTCGCAGGCGGCGCTGTCGGTCGACACCAGCAGCCATTTGCCCTTGAAGTCCTGCAGCGGCACCGCCTGGCCGCGCTCGTCGGTCACCCGCACGGCCGGCGCCGGCCGCTGCGGCTCGATCAGCGTGCCGTAGTTGGTCTGCCCGCCGGCCGGGCGGAACACGTAGTAGGTCAGATACGAGGCAATAACCGGCGAGGCGCAGACCAGCAGCAGCAACAGCATCTGGATCCGGCCGCGGCGCGTGCGGGCATCGATGCGGGGATCGCTGCGGGAGTCTTGCGGCGCGGCCGGCTTGGCCGTGGCGGGATCGGAAGGCATGGATAGTCGTCGGAGTGATTAATCGTCGTTGCGGACCACGTCCGCGGGGGCGGGGGCGGCGGCCGTGGCGCGGTCGGCATCCGCCGGCATGGCGAGTCGCCGGGCACGCCGCCAGGTCAGCGCCACCAGCAATACCAGCGTCAGCGCGGCCAGACCATACCACTGAAAGGCATAGCCGTAGTGGCGCTCGACGCCGAGGTCGGCGCTCGCCCAGTCGCGCGCCAGGCCATCGCCGCTGTCGCTGCGCTGCTGCAGCACGAAGGGCTGCAGCAGCGTACCCAGTTCGGCGGCAAAGTCTTCCAGGTCCAGGTTCTGCCGAATGCGTTCGCCGCGCTGGGCGTCGGCGCCGCCGAGCTGATAGACCTTCGGCACATCGGCCAGTGCCACCCCCTGCAGCGTCACGGTGCCTTCCGGCGTCGGAAATGGCGCGATGCGGGTGCGGTCCTGCGCATCGCGCGGCAGCCAGCCGCGCAGCACCAGCACGGCGCGCGGCGCGTCGATGCCGGCAGCATCGTCGAGCCGCAGCGGCGTCAGCACCAGGAAGCCGGAGCGGCTGTCCTGCCCGTTGCCATGCGGACGGTTTTCCAGCAGCACGGTATGGGCCGCGTCGAACCTGCCGCGCACGACCACCTTGCGCGAGACCAGTTCGGCGGCGGGCAGCGGCGGCGGCGCCGTGCCGATGTGCAGCGGCGGCGCATCGGCCAGCGCGCGCAGGCGCTCGGCGCGGGCGATCTTGTCGTGGGCCCGGCCGAGCTGCCAGTTGCCCAGCGCGCAGGTCACCGCGATGACGACCAGCGCCGCCACCGTGGGCACCGGGCTCAGGGCACGCAGCAGCTTCATCGCCGGAACGGCCGGAACGCCGGGAACGCCGGGAACGGCCGGCAGAGCGCGGTGCGATAATGGCGCACCATTGCCCCGACCGCCGCCATGCGCATCGTCATCGTCATTGCCTTCATCCTGATCGTCTCCAGCCTGGCCTCCGCCCTGTTCTTCATGATGCGCGACCGCGGCAAGTCGAGCGCGCATATGGTCCGTTCGCTGACGGTACGTGTCGGCCTGTCGATCGCGCTGTTCCTGTTCATCCTGTTCTCGTACTGGATGGGATGGATCGAAAGCACGGGCATCCGCACGGGGCCGTAGCACCGGGCATCTTCCAGACAGCCGACAAAAAGCAAGCGCCGCAGGGGTGGACTCCTGCGGCGCTTGCTTTTTGTGCTGGCAGGGAATGCACGGCAATCCCGCATTCTAAAGGATCGACGCGGCAGGCCGCTCCTCTGCATCCGTGCCGCCCCGATCACCGGTATTTCGCTGCATAACTGAAACGCGATTTGTAAATCATGCGAATAGCGAGCCCGCCGCTGCGTCATTCGCCAATCTTGATTCAGATCAAAGAAACTTTTCGTTCCGTTTTTACCGATCGATATGGCATGGTAATGTGGTCCACACGCGAATTTGCAATTTCGCGTTCGACCACTAATATCAAAAGCCGCCCCATGAATTGCCTTGTCGGAGCGCGTGCCAATGCACGCGGGGGATGGCTGTTGCCGCCGTTTTCCGCATTGCCGACAGGCGGGATCGACCGGAGCCGTCATGAGCCATTTTCTGGACCGCTTGCGTTACTTTTCGACCGAGCGCATCGCATTCTCCAATGGCCACGGTGCCGTCACAGACGAAGACAGAAAATGGGAGGACGGTTATCGCCAGCGCTGGCAGCACGACAAAATCGTGCGCTCCACGCATGGCGTCAATTGCACCGGTTCGTGTTCCTGGAAAATCTATGTCAAAGGCGGCATCGTGACATGGGAAACCCAGCAGACCGACTATCCGCGTACCCGTCCCGATCTTCCCAATCACGAACCGCGCGGCTGTTCCCGCGGCGCCTCCTATTCCTGGTATCTGTACAGCGCCAACCGGCTCAAATATCCGCTGGTGCGCAGCGCCCTGGTCCGGCTCTGGCGCAAGCGGCGCCAGTCGATGGGGCCGGTCGAGGCCTGGGCCTCCATCGTCGATGACGAGCAGGCGAAGCGCAGCTATCAGTCGCGCCGCGGCCTCGGCGGCTTCATCCGTTCGAGCTGGGACGAGGTCAACGAGATCGTCGCCGCCGCCAACGTCCATACCATCGCCCGCCACGGCCCCGATCGCGTGGTCGGCTTCTCGCCGATTCCGGCGATGTCGATGGTGTCCTACGCCGCCGGCGCGCGCTATCTGTCGCTGCTGGGCGGCGTCTGCCTGAGCTTCTACGACTGGTATTGCGACCTGCCGCCAGCCTCGCCGCAGACCTGGGGCGAGCAGACCGACGTGCCCGAATCGGCCGACTGGTACAACTCGACCTTCATCGTGATGTGGGGCTCGAACGTGCCGCAGACGCGCACGCCCGACGCGCATTTCATGACCGAGGTCCGCTATCGCGGCACCAAGGTGGTATCGATCTTTCCCGATTATTCGGAGGGCGCCAAGTTCGGCGATATCTGGCTGCATCCCAAGCAGGGCACCGACGCGGCACTGGCGCTGGCGATGGGCCACGTCGTGCTGAAGGAATTCCATCTGGCGGCCGGCCGCAGCGATTACTTCCTCGATTACTGCCGCCGCTATACCGACATGCCCTGCCTGGTCCGGCTGGTGCCGCATGGCGACGGCTATGTGCCCGAGCGGCTGGTGCGCGCCGCCGATTTCGACGACGCGCTCGGACAGGCCAACCGGCCCGAGTGGAAGACCGTGATGATCGACGAGACCACCGGCCGCGTCGTGGTCCCGCCCGGTTCGGCCGGCTTCCGCTGGGGCCAGCAGCAGGACGGCAAGCCGGCCGAGGACGCGGGCAAGTGGAACCTGCGCATGGAGAGCGCCGACGGCGCGCCGATCGTGCCGCGGCTGTCGCTGGCGCAGGGGCATGACGAGGTCGTCGATGTTCAGTTTCCGTATTTCGGCAACGTGCCCCATCCGCACTTTGCCAACACCGGCCATGCCTCGGTGCTGTCGCGCCGGATCGGCGCGCGCCGCATTGTCACGCGCAACGGCGACATGCTGGTCGCCACGGTCTACGACCTGTTCATCGCCAACTACGGCCTGGACCAGGGGCTGGGCGGGGGCGATGTCGCCGCCTCGTACGACGACGACATTCCGTACACGCCGGCCTGGCAGGAGGCGATCACCGGCGTCAGGCGCGCCGACGTGATCACGGTGGCGCGGCAGTTCGCCGAGAACGCGCACAAGACCGAGGGCAAGTCGATGGTGATCCTCGGCGCGGGGCTGAACCACTGGTTCCACATGGACATGTCCTACCGCGCGATCATCAACCTGCTGATCATGTGCGGCTGCGTCGGCAAGTCGGGCGGCGGCTGGTCGCACTACGTCGGCCAGGAAAAGCTGCGTCCGCAGACCGGCTGGACGCCGCTGTCGTTCGGCCTGGACTGGCATCGCCCGCCGCGGCAGATGAACGCGACCTCGTTCTTCTACGCGCATACCGGCCAGTGGCGCTACGACCCGATGGACCCGGGCGCCCTGCTCTCGCCGCTGGCCGACAAGTCGCAGTTCCATGGCGCGCCCATCGACTACAACGTGCGCGCCGAACGGATGGGATGGCTGCCGTCCGCCCCGCAGCTGCTGCAGAACCCGCTGGAGGTCGGCCGCACGCTGGCCGATCCGGCCGCGGCCGGCAGCGTCGTCGCCGACGGCCTGCAATCCGGCGCGCTGCGCATGGCTTGCGAGGACCCCGACGATCCGCGCGCCTTCCCGCGCAATCTGTTCGTCTGGCGCTCCAATCTGCTGGGCTCGTCCGGCAAGGGGCACGAGTACTTCCTCAAGCATCTGCTCGGCACCACGCACGGCGTGCAGGGCGAGCAGATCGGCGAGGGACGCCATGGCGAGGTGCCGCGTCCCGAGGAGGTGGCGTGGCACGAGCGCGCGCCCGAGGGCAAGCTGGACCTGCTGGTGACGCTGGACTTCCGCATGTCGACCACCTGCATGTATTCCGATGTCGTGCTGCCGACCGCGACCTGGTACGAGAAGGACGACATGAACACGTCCGACATGCATCCGTTCATCCATCCGCTGTCGGCGGCGGTCGATCCGGCCTGGCAGTCCAGGAGCGACTGGGAAATCTTCAAGGGCATCGCCAGGCGTTTCTCCGAACTTGCGGAAGGCCATCTCGGCATCGAGCGCGACGTGGTGCTGTCGCCGATCGGCAAGGACACGCCGGCCGAGCTGGCCCAGCCCTTCGATGTCCGCGACTGGAAGCGCGGCGAATGCGTGCCGCAGCCCGGCCGCACGATGCCCTCGGTGACCGTGGTCGAGCGCAACTATCCGGCGACCTATCGCCGCTTCACCTCGCTGGGCCCGCTGATGGACAAGCTGGGCAACGGCGGCAAGGGCATCGCCTGGAATACCGAGGACGAGGTCCGGTGGCTGGGCGAGCTGAACCAGCGTACGCCCGAATCGAACGATCCCGACCACGCCGGCCCGAGGCCGCGCATCGATTCGGCGATCGACGCCGCCGAGGTGATCCTGTCGCTCGCGCCGGAAACCAATGGCGCGGTCGCGGTCAAGGCATGGCAGGCGCTGTCGGCGCTGACCGGCACCGACCACACCCATCTGGCGCGCGCGCGCGCCGACGAGCGCATCCGCTTTCGCGACATCCAGGCGCAGCCGCGCAAGATCATCTCGTCGCCGACCTGGAGCGGCATCGAGTCCGAGCACGTGTCGTACAACGCGGGCTACACCAATGTGCACGAGCTGATTCCATGGCGCACGCTGACCGGGCGCCAGCAGCTGTACCAGGACCATGCCTGGATGCGCGCGTTCGGCGAATCGCTGTGCGTCTACAAGCCGCCGATCGACACCGGCAGCTACGCGGGCATGGTCGGCACGCGCTCGAACGGCAATCCCGAGATCGTGCTGAACTTCATCACGCCGCACCAGAAGTGGGGCATCCACAGCACCTACACCGACAACCTGCTGATGCTGACGCTGTCGCGTGGCGGCCCGATCGTGTGGATAGCCGAGGACGATGCCAGGCAGGTCGGCATCGTCGATAACGACTGGATCGAGTGCTACAACGCCAACGGCGCGCTGTGCGCGCGCGCCGTGGTCAGCCAGCGGGTGCCGCGCGGCATGGTGATGATGTACCACGCGCAGGAGAAGATCGTGAACACGCCGGGGTCGGAGATCACCGGCGGGCGCGGCGGCATCCACAACTCGGTGACGCGGGTCTCGCTCAAGCCGACCCACATGATCGGCGGCTACGCGCAGCTGTCGTACGGCTTCAACTACTACGGCACCGTCGGCGCCAACCGCGACGAATTCCTGATCGTGCGCAAGATGCGGCGCGTGGACTGGCTCGACGATGCGCCGCCCGATCCGCTGAACCCGGCCACCGAACACAAGATCCGCGAAGGAGAGGCCCGATGAAAGTGCGCGCGCAGATCGCGATGGTGATGAACCTCGACAAATGCATCGGCTGCCATACCTGCTCGGTGACCTGCAAGAACGTCTGGACCAGCCGCGAGGGCATGGAATACGCCTGGTTCAACAACGTCGAGACCAAGCCCGGCATCGGCTACCCGAAGGACTGGGAAAACCAGCAGCGCTGGCGCGGCGGCTGGACCCGCAAGGCCAACGGCAGGCTGGAGCCGCGCCTGGGCAGCAAATGGCGGATCCTGGCGCAGATCTTTGCCAATCCGCGCCTGCCCGAGATCGACGACTACTACGAGCCCTTCACCTTCGACTACGCGCATCTGCAGGACGCGGGCGAGAGCCGCGCGATGCCGGTGGCGCGGCCGCGCTCGCTGATCAGCGGCGAGCGGCTGGAGAAGATCGAATGGGGCCCGAACTGGGAAGAGATCCTCGGCGGCGAATTCGAGAAGCGCTCGCAGGACTACAACTTCGAACAGGTGCAGAAGGACATCTACGGCCAGTTCGAGAACACCTTCATGATGTACCTGCCGCGCCTGTGCGAGCACTGCCTGAACCCCGCCTGCGTGGCGGCCTGTCCGTCGGGCTCGATCTACAAGCGCGAGGAAGACGGCATCGTGCTGGTCGACCAGGACAAATGCCGCGGCTGGCGCATGTGCGTGTCGGGCTGCCCCTACAAGAAGATCTACTTCAACTGGCACAGCGGCAAGGCGGAGAAATGCATCTTCTGCTATCCGCGCATCGAGGCCGGCGAGCCGACCGTCTGCTCGGAGACCTGCGTCGGCCGCATCCGCTATCTGGGCGTGCTGCTGTACGACGCCGACCGCATCCAGCAGGCGGCCAGCGTCGAGTCCGAGCAGGACCTGTACGAGGCGCAGCTGTCGCTGTTCCTCGACCCCAACGATCCCGAGGTGATCGCGCAGGCCGAGCGCGACGGCGTGCCGGCCAGCTGGATCGAGGGCGCGCGCAAGTCGCCGGTGTACAAGATGGCGATCGACTGGAAGATCGCCTTTCCGCTGCATCCGGAGTACCGCACGCTGCCGATGGTCTGGTACGTGCCGCCGCTGTCGCCGATCAACGCCGCCGCCAACAGCGGCGAGCTCGGCATCAACGGCTATCTGCCCGACGTCGGCTCGCTGCGCATTCCGCTGCGCTACCTGGCCAACCTGCTGACGGCCGGCGACGAGGCGCCGGTCAAGCTGGCGCTGGAACGGCTGCTGGCGATGCGCGCGTATATGCGCGCGCGCCATGTCGACGGCATCGACGCGCCCGGCGTGCTGGCGCAGGCGGGGCTGAGCGTCGGCCAGGTCGAGCAGATGTACCGCTACCTGGCGATCGCCAACTACGAGGACCGCTTCGTCATTCCGACCTCGCACCGCGAATACGCCGAGGACGCCTTCGACCTGCGCTCCTCGTGCGGCTTTTCCTTCGGCAACGGCTGCTCGGACGGACGCTCGGAGACCAGCCTGTTCAGCACGAAGAAGGGCAATCGCAAGATCCCGATCCGCCAGGAGTTCTGACATGTTCGCCGACGTCTTCCCGCGTGCCGCCCCATCGGCGGCCACCTTCTCGCTGCTGTCGGCCCTGCTCGACTATCCGGAGGCCGCGCTGCTCGACGCCGTGCCGGAGGCCCGCCGGCGCGTCGCCGAGGACCGTTCGCTGCCGCGCGACAGCCGCGCCGACCTCGGACGCTTTCTCGACTACCTGGCCTCGCGCGAGCCGCTGACGCTGCAGGAAAACTATGTCGCGCTGTTCGATCGCGGGCGCGCGACCTCGCTGCATCTGTTCGAACACGTGCACGGCGAATCGCGCGACCGCGGACAGGCGATGGTCGACCTGCTGCAGATGTACGAGCGCCACGGGCTGCGGCTGCAGCCCGGCCACCTGCCCGACTACCTGCCGGTCTTCCTCGAGTACCTGTCGCGGCTGCCGGGCGCCGATGCGGTGGCGCTGCTGGCGGAGACCGGCGAGATCCTGCAGTCGATCGCCGCCCAGTTGACGCAGCGGCGCAGCCACTACGCGCTGCCGCTCGGCGCGCTGCTGCGGATGATCGGCGAGCGCCCACCCGCGGTCACGCTGCCCGACATCGCGGCGAGGGACGCGGACGATGCCGCGCGCGTGCCGAGCGCGGCCGACTATCGCGAGCTGGACGCCGCCTACGCCGACGAGCCGGTCCGCTTTGTCGGCGCCGGGCAGCCCGCGGCCGAACCGGTCCGCTTCTACGACAAACGCCCGGTGCGTTGAAACCCCGCGTTGAAACTCGCGCTGAAATCGCGCGCTGAACCCATTCCGAACGGAGGGCCGCCATGACGCACTACCTGCATACGTTCCTGTTTGGCATCTACCCGTATATCTGCCTGGTGGTGCTGCTGCTCGGCAGCCTGATCCGCTTCGACCGCGAGCAATACACGTGGAAGAGCGACACCTCGCAGCTGCTGCGGCATCGCTCGCTGCAGATCGGCAGCAACCTGTTCCACTGGGGCATCCTGGTGGTCGTGATCGGCCATTTCGTCGGCTTCCTCGCGCCGCACTGGCTGGTGTCGCCGTTCCTGTCGGCCTCGGGCCATCAGCTGCTGGCCATGGTCGGCGGCGGCGCGGCCGGCGTGGTGGCGATCGTGGGCCTGACGATCCTGATCTGGCGGCGGCTGTTCGATGGCCGGATCCGCCGCAACAGCCGCGTCTCGGACATCGTGATCGTGCTGATGCTGTGGGTGCAGCTCGCTCTCGGCCTGTGGACCGTGGTGCTGTCGATGCGGCATATGGACGGCGTGCTGTTCGAATCGCTGACCAGCTACGTCAAGGGCATCGTGACCTTCCAGCCCGCCGCCGCCGACATGCTGCGCGGCGTGCCGCTGACCTACCAGCTGCATATCCTGCTCGGCTTCACGCTGTTCCTGGTGTCGCCGTTCACGCGGATGATCCATATCTGGAGCGGCATCGGCACGGTCGCCTATCTGGTCCGGCCGTTCCAGCTGGTGCGCAAGCGCTGAACGCGGTGTCGCAACAAGGGAGGACATCGTCATGAGCGATGCGGCCATCGAAGCGATCGCGCCGGCCAGCGTCAACGGCGTCGCGATCGGCGCCGAGGCAATCCGCGAGGAGAGCCTGCTGTACCAGGATGAGCCCGACGCGATCGACAGCGCCCGGCGCGCGCTGGCGATCCGTGAACTGCTGCGGCAACGCGCCGTGGCGCTGGGCATTGTCGGCGCCGAGGCCGAGCTCGACGACGCCGCGGTCGACGCCCTGATCGCGCGCGAGGTCAGCGTGCCGGTGCCGACCGAGGCCGATTGCCAGCGCTACTACGACGGCCATCCGGCGCAGTTCCGGCGCAACGAGATCGTCTACGCCGGTCATATCCTGTTTGCGGTCACGGGCGGCGGTGCGCTGGCGCCGGTCCGGCACCAGGCCGAGCAGACGCTGCGGCGCCTGCTGGCGGAGCCCGAGGCCTTCGAAACAACGGCGCGCGAGATGTCGAATTGCCCGTCGGCGGGAGTCGGTGGCAGCCTCGGCCAGCTGCTGCGCGGCGACAGCGTGCCGGAGTTCGAGCAGGCCATCTTCGACGGCGAGGCGCTGGGCGTGCTGCCGGGGCTGGTGCGCACGCGCTTCGGCTTTCATATCGTGCGGGTCGAGCGCCGCGTGCCGGGCGAGACCGTGCCCTTCGACGAGGCCAGGGCCGAAATCGCACGCTTCCTCGGCGAGCGCGTGCGGCACAAGGCGATCCAGCAGTACATCGCGATCCTGGCCGCGCAGGCCAGCATCGTCGGCGTGCAGCTGGGCGAGGCCGATGGCCCGCTGGTGCAGTAGCTCGGCGGCAGATCATCGATCCTTAAGCTCCCCCAGGAGAACGACATGAGTTCGACGGCGAACGTGGCGGCGGTCGGCAACGGCACCAGGGTGTCCGCGCAGGCGTGGTCGGTGCTGATCGCCAGCACGCTGGCCTTCATGGTCTGCTTCGTGGTGTGGATGATGTTCGGCGTGATCGGCGTGCCGCTGCGCGACGAGCTGGGCCTGAACAGCACGCAGTTCGGCCTGCTGACCTCGACGCCGGTGCTGACCGGCGCGCTGATGCGCCTGCCGCTAGGCGCGTGGACCGACCGCTTCGGCGGCCGCATCGTGATGACGGTGCTACTGGCGGTCTGCGCGCTGCCGGTGTTCGCGGTCAGCTACGCCACCGCGCTGTGGCAGTTCCTGCTGATCGGGCTGTTCCTCGGCTGCGTGGGCGCGTCCTTCGCGGTGGGAACGCCCTATGTGGCGCGCTTCTTCCCCGCCGAGAAGCGCGGCTTCGCGATGGGCTTCTTCGGCGCCGGCACGGTCGGCGCGGCGGTGAACCTGTTCATCACGCCGGCGCTGCAGCAGGCCTACGGCTGGCGCGCCGTGCCGCGCGTCTATGCGGCGGCGCTGCTGGTCACCGCGGTGCTGTTCTGGCTGGCCTCGGCACGCGACCCGGGCGCCGGCAAGCAGGGTGGCTCCTGGACCGAATCGTTCAAGGTGCTGCGCGACCCCAGGGTCTGGCGGCTGTGCCAGTACTACTCGATCACCTTCGGCGGCTTCACCGCGCTGTCGCTGTGGATGCCGCAATATCTGCAGGGCCAGTACGGCATGACGCTGGTGGCGGCCGCCGCCCTGGCCGCGGGGTTCTCGCTGCCGGGTTCCGTGCTGCGCGCGGTCGGCGGGCTGCTGGCCGATCGGCTGGGCGCGCACAGCGTCACGTGGTGGGGGCTGTGGGTCGCCTGGATCTGTCTGTTCCTGCTGTCGTATCCGCCGACCGATTTCACGATCCACACCATCGACGGCCCGCTGACGATCGCGCTGCATACGCCGATGGCCGCCTTCCTCGTGCTGACCTTCGTGCTGGGCGCGGTGTTCGCCTTCGGCATGGCGTCGACGTTCAAGTATGTCGCCGACGATTTCGCGGGGAATATGGGCGTGGTGACCGGCATCGTCGGACTGGCCGGCGGCGTCGGCGGCTTCCTGCTGCCGATCCTGTTCGGCGCGCTGCTCGACCTGACGCGGGTGCGCTCGAGCTGCTTCATGCTGCTCTACGGGATCGTCTGGGTGTCGCTGATCCTGATCTATTTCGCCGAGGTGCGGCGCACGCCGGTGATGGGAGACGGGGCCGGAGTGCGGGCCGGCGCCGCCTAAGGGCGCGATGGTGCCAACGAAAAGGGGACGCATCGCGTCCCCTCGACCATCGCGTCGTTCCCGCGAAAGCGGGAATCCAGCGTCTTTAAAAGCCGCTGGGTCCCCGCCTTCGCGGAGACGACAGTTTTACAGCCAGTACACCACGATGTACAGGAACAGCCAGACCACGTCGACGAAGTGCCAGTACCAGGCGGCGCCTTCGAAGGCGAAGTGATGGTCCGGCGTGAAATGGCCCTTCAGCACGCGGATCAGCACCACCGTCAGCATGATCGCGCCCATCGTCACGTGGAAGCCGTGGAAGCCCGTCAGCAGGAAGAAGGTCGAGCCGTAGATGCCCGAGGTCAGCTTCAGGTTCAGGTCCGCGTAGGCGTGCATGTATTCATAGACCTGGAAGCCCATGAAGACCGCGCCCAGCAGGATCGTCAGCACCAGGCCCTGCACCACCTGGCTGCGCTTGCCGGCCAGCAGCGCGTGGTGCGCCCAGGTCAGCGTGACGCCCGACATCAGCAGCAGGGCCGTGTTGATGGTCGGAATCGGCCACGGGCCCATCGCCTCGTACGGCTCGACCGTGCCGGCCGGACCGGCGTTCGGCCACACCGCGGCGAAATCGGGCCACAGGATCTTGTTGTTCAGGTCGCCCAGCCACGGCATCGTGTAGACGCGGGCGTAGAACAGCGCGCCGAAGAAGGCGCCGAAGAACATCACCTCGGAGAAGATGAACCAGCCCATCGACCAGCGGTACGAGACATCGATGCGGCGGCCGTACATGCCCCCTTCCGACTCGCCGATCGCGTCGCCGAACCAGCTCTTGAGCACGAACAGGAACCACACGATGCCCAGCACGCAGACATAGGGCGCCCACGGCTGGCCGTTGACCCACCCTGCCGCCCCGGCGGCGGTCAGCAGCAGGCCGAGGGCTGCCGTGATCGGATGGCGCGACGGGCCCGGTACGAAGTAGTACGGAGCGTTTGCGCGATTCGCACTCATTCTGTTTTCTCCAGCTCAGATCTCTGATTCATCGTTATACGCCGGCTGCCCGAGGGCGGACGACGCTCTGTCTTTTGTTGCCTGTTCCGGCCGACCTGCCAGTTACTGCCTGCCACGCTGCGGCGTTCCCGCCCCCTATCCGACCTACCCGACCGATCCCACCTGGCGGACCGATCCCACCCAGCCGGCCTATCCGACCACCAGGCGGACGATACCGATCAGCACCACCACCAGGATCACGGCGCCGAGCACGCCGGCGACGATCACATGGATCGGGTTCAGGTTCGCCATGTCGCGATCGTGTTCCGCGCCCTTGCGCAGGCCGATGAACGACCAGAACACCGCGCGCAGCGTCTGCCAGAACGACATCTTGCGTTTGACCGCGTCCTTCAGCTCGTCCATGGCAGCCCTCCTGTACTGCGTTCAGCTGCCGGCGCTGGCCGGCGGCTGGTCGAGATGGCCCTTCGGCGCGGGCGCCAGCGGGGTGCCGATCTCGAAGAATGTGTACGACAAGGTGATGTTCTCGACGTCCTTGGGCAAGTCGGGGTCGATCACGAACACCACCGGCATCTCGCGCGATTCCTTCGCCTTCAGCGTCTGCTGCTGGAAGCAGAAGCACTCGAGCTTCTTGAAATACTGGGTCGCCTGCTTCGGCGCGTAGCTCGGAATGGCCTGCGCCGAGATATCCCGGGTCTGCCCGTTGGCGACCTCGTAGACGATGGTCGCCATCTCGCCCGGATGGACCTGCATGCTGGTCTTGACCGGACGGAACGCGAACGGGCCGCGGGCGTTGGAATCGAACTCGACCGTGATCGTGCGGCTGGTGTCGACCTGCGTGTTCTTGCTGACCTTGCCGGCGCTGGCGCCGTAGAGCTCACGCGTGGTGACGACATTGATGCCGGTGATCTCGCAGATCTTCTTGTACAGCGGCACCAGCGCATAGCCGAAGGCGAACATCACGGCCACGATCACCAGAAGCCGCAGCATCATGCCGCGGTTGAAGCGCTTGTCGTCGACGTCGCCGGGGGGAACCGGCTGCTTCGTGCTCATCTCGATACCTTGCAGCGGGGGTCAGCCAATTCAGCCAATTCAGCCAAGCCAGGCCATCTTGGCGAAGAAACCCAAAAAGAAGACCAGCACGATCGACAGCAGGATCAGGCCGAGACGGCGATTGGCGGCCTTGCGATCGGTCGGCGATGGGCTTTCGTTTGGATGCTGCATCGAATTCTCGGATTAAGGGATGGCCGGCACGGCCGACCGGCCAAGCGGGCGGAGCGCGGACCCTGCGGCCCGCCGCCCCGCCTTGCCGGATGCCGTTACCGGACCTGCGGCGGCACCTCGAAGGTGTGGAACGGCGCCGGCGACGGCACGGTCCACTCCAGGCCCTCGGCGCCTTCCCACGGCTTCTCGGCGGCCACCTCGCCTCCGCGGTACGACGGCAGCACCACGAAGAAGAAGAAATACACCTGCATCAGGCCGAAGCCCAGCGCGCCCAGCGACGAGATCGCATTGAAGTCCGCGAACTGGATCGCGTAGTCCGCATAGCGGCGCGGCATGCCCGCCAGCCCGAGGAAGTGCATCGGGAAGAAGGCGATGTTGAAGAAGATGATCGAACCCCAGAAGTGGATCTTGCCGCGGGTCTCGTTGTACATGAACCCGCTCCACTTCGGAC
>JAPSLC010000122.1 GCA_031181345.1 Cupriavidus sp.
CAGCAAACAATGACGATCAAACTCGCTATCGACTGCATGGGCGGCGATCACGGCGTGTCCGTGACGGTGCCGGCGGCGATCAGTTTTCTTGCCGCCCACGAGGATGCCGAGATGGTGCTCGTGGGGCTGCCGGATGCCATCGAGCCGCAGCTCAGGAAGCTGCACGCGCTGAACCATCCGCGCGTGACCGTGGTGGCCGCCACCGAAGTGATTACGATGGACGACCCGGTCGAGGTCGCGCTGCGCAAGAAGAAGGATTCGTCGATGCGCGTCGCGGTGACCCAGGTCAAGGAAGGCCGCGCCGACGCCTGCATCTCGGCCGGCAACACCGGCGCGCTGATGGCGGTCTCGCGCTATGTGCTCAAGACCCTCGAGGGCATCGAGCGCCCGGCCATCGCCACCACCATCCCGAACGAGCAGGGCTGGGGCACCACGGTGCTGGACCTCGGTGCCAATGCCGACTGCGAACCCGAACATCTGCTGCAATTCGCCCGCATGGCCGAGGCCATGGTGGCAGTGGTCGACCACAAGGAACACCCGACGGTCGGCCTGCTGAACATCGGCGAGGAAGTCATCAAGGGCAACGAGGTGGTCAAGCGCGCCGGCGAACTGCTGCGCGCCTCGGAGCTGAACTTCTACGGCAACGTCGAGGGCAACGACATCTTCAAGGGCACCACCGATATCGTGGTGTGCGACGGCTTCGTCGGCAACGTGGCGCTCAAGAGCACCGAAGGCCTGGCCAAGATGATCGGCAGCATGATCAAGGAGGAATTCACCCGCTCCTGGTTCACCAAGCTGCTGGCCGGCATTGCGATGCCGGTGCTGTCGCGGCTCGCGCGGCGGCTCGATCCGGCCCGCTACAACGGCGCCTCGCTGCTCGGGCTGCGCGGCCTGGTGATCAAGAGCCACGGTTCCGCCGATGCCCACTCTTTTGAGTGGGCAATCAAACGCGGGTATGATGCGGCCAGGAATGGCGTCATCGCCCGTATATCGCAGGCGTTCGCCAACAAGACGAGCACCGCGGGCACCGCATCCGCGGGCCAGGAGACGGACCCGCCGGACGCGGGTCGCAGCGCACACGCCGCATGATCCTGCCCTGCATCACCCAGGCAGCGGCGACGCCGGTGCCCCTGGTCCCACGCCCCGCGCGCCAGCACCGGCCAGGCCGGCATGCCGCCGCGACGGGGCCGCGCTGAGTCCGGCAATACGATCCGACACCACATGACAAGCTACGCAAAAATCATCGGCACGGGGAGCTACCTGCCTCCGCGGCGCGTCACCAATCACGAGCTCGCGGCGCAGCTGGCCGAGAAGGGCATCGAGACCAGCGACGAGTGGATCGTCTCTCGCAGCGGCATCTCGGCGCGCCACTGGGCCGAGCCCGATGTCACCAGCAGCGATCTGGCGGTCAAGGCCGCCGAGCGCGCGCTCGAAGCGGCCGGCATCGATCGCCAGCAGATCGACCTGATCATCGTCGCCACCTCGACCCCCGACTACGTGTTCCCGAGCACCGCCTGCCTGGTGCAGCAGAAGCTTGGCATCACGAACCATTGCGCGGCGTTCGACCTGCAGGCGGTCTGCTCCGGCTTTGCCTACGCGCTGGCCACCGCCGACAAGTTCATCCGCAGCGGCTCGCATCGCAATGTGCTGCTGATCGGCGCCGAAGTGTTCTCGCGCATCCTCGACTTCAACGATCGCACCACCTGTGTGCTGTTCGGCGACGGCGCCGGCGCTGTGGTGCTGACCGCGTCCGACGAGCCGGGCGTGATGGCCTCGGCGATGCACGCCGACGGCAACCACGTCGATATCCTGTGCGTGCCGGGCAATGTGGCGGCCGGCAATATCACCGGCAACCCCTTCCTGCACATGGACGGGCAGGCGGTGTTCAAGCTCGCCGTCAGCGTGCTCGACAAGGTCGCGCGCGAAACGCTGGCCGCGGCCGATTTCCCCGCCGACAAGCTCGACTGGCTGATTCCGCACCAGGCCAATATCCGCATCATGCAGGGCACCGCGAAGAAGCTGGGGCTGCCGCTCGAGCGCATGATCGCGACCGTGCACGAGCACGGCAACACCTCGGCCGCGTCGATCCCGCTGGCGCTCGACGTCGCGGTGCGCGACGGGCGTATCCGCCCTGGCCACCACGTGCTGATGGAAGGCGTGGGCGGCGGCTTCACCTGGGGCGCGGTGCTGCTGCGCATGTAATCCGCAGGCCGGTGCCAGGCATCCGCGCGCGCACGATGCGCGCGGCGGATGCGTGATGGCGCACCGGCGATTCCATTTTCAAACCGATCGGAAACCGATGAAATTCTCATTCGTCTTCCCCGGCCAAGGCTCGCAGTCGGTCGGAATGCTCAATGCCTTCGCCGACAACCCGGTGGTGCGCGCGACGCTGCAGGAAGCGTCCGACGCGCTCGGCCAGGACCTGGCGCGCCTGATCGCCGAAGGCCCGGCCGAAGAGCTGA
>JAPSLC010000076.1 GCA_031181345.1 Cupriavidus sp.
TCGACGGCGCGGGCGCCGTGGGCGCGCACAAGACCTCGATGCTGCAGGATCTGGAGGCGGGCAGGGCGATGGAGATCGACCCGCTGCTGACGGTGGTGCAGGAGATGGGCCGGCTGGTCGGCCAGCCCACGCCGATGATCGACGCGGTGCTGTCGCTGATCAAGCAGCGCGAGCGGATGGCGCAGGCGGCGTGAGCAAGGCCGGGGCGCCCGCTGTGGCGCTCGCGATGGCCGAGGTGGCGCGACCGGCCGGTTGCGCCGCTGCCACGCCTGGACAACGCCGCCACATCGAAGTGGCGGTGCACGCGTTCTGATATACCATATACAAAAATCGAAAGAGCGATCCCATGTCCGTGCAACCTCAAGCCGAGATGTCCGCCACTGCCACAGAAGCGCCGCCCCCCGGTCTGGCGCTGTCCCTGCAGCCGATCAACGCCGGCGCAAGCCTGCGCGACCAGGCCTACGCGATGCTGCGGCAGGCGATCGCCGACGCCGACATCTACCAGTCGCGCGAAGAGATCCGGCTGGACGAGCGCGTGCTGAGCGAAGCGCTGGGCGTCAGCCGCACGCCGATCCGCGAGGCGATGACGCTGCTGGAGCAGGAAGGCTTCCTGCGCACGGTGCCGCGCCGCGGCATCTACATCATGCGCAAGACCAAGCGCGAGATCGTCGAGATGATCCAGATGTGGGCCGCGCTGGAGAGCATGGCCGCGCGCCTGGCGACGCTGCACGCGACCGACGAGGAGATCTCGCGGCTGCGGCATATGTTCGACAACTTCCGCGATACCACGCCGGCCGAGCATATCGAGGAATATTCGGACGCCAATATCGCGTTCCATCAGGCGATCGTGCAGCTGTCGAAGTCGCAGATCATCATGGACACGATCAAGAACATCTTCATCCACGTCCGTGCGATCCGGAAGATGACGATCTCGCAAAGCGACCGCGCCGCGCGCTCGATCGTCGACCATCTGCGCATCATCGAGGCGTTGGAGCGGCGCGATACCGAACTGGCGGAACGGCTGGTGCGGCAGCACTCGCTGGACCTGGCCGACTACGTCGAGAAGAACTGCGATTTCCTCGATTGAGGGCTGCCACAGTACTTTCTTGTGGCAGGGGGCGCCTGGACGGATTTGATTCTTCCGCAATCAAGCCTCGGCTTTGCTCTGACTACGCTGATCGCGAGATCATAGGAAGGCGCGGCGCAAAGCCGCGCCTTTTTCACCTATACCAGTCGAAGTTTTGGTGATTGTCTGGAAGGTATTTCAGGGCTTACATCTCCGGTAACAACCGATAGCCTCGTCAGCTTGAAAGTTAATGCATTTATCTCATCGACGCTTATGCACAAATTTTTGGCAATCGCACTTCGGCCTAGTTTCCGGCTTTGCAGATAGTCCAGAACTTTAGTCAGCAACTGGGATCCTTCACGCTCCATTGGCTCTGGTTCGTTTGTGCGGTAACCGTTCTTGGCAATTTCAATGCACAAATTACGATAGGTCCATTCTGTGATCTGTCCTAATGCATTGTAGCGATAGGCCAGCGCTGCGAGTGATACGCCCCAATAGTGCTTGAGCTTCATCAAGTATTTGATGGTGAACGCCGGCGGTCTGTTGGTGATCACGCTCTCCCTGGGCATGAGAAAAGCGGAAGCAAATGCGTCTGCTTGGCGTTCCATTTCCGGACCGTGAGGTTCGCCGTGCTGCATGCTATAGACGTCTCTTACCAAGTGGCCAAGCTCATGTGCTGCGTCAAAGCGACTGCGCTCAGCGGACTTCATTGTATTGAGGAAGACGAACGGCCTCCCTTCGTACCAAGTGCAGAATGCATCCACTTCGCGAGCCTCTTCGGCAAGTGAAAAGACCCGAATTCCTCTGGACTCCAGTAGATGAATCACGTTGGGAATGGGAGCGCTGCCTAAGCCCCACATTCTACGCAGTGTGGCAGCGGCGTCTTCCGGTGAAAGGTCGCTTAGATCCGGGAGATCGGCTTGGGGAAGGTTGAACCTCTCTTCCATCCATTCGTTGATCTTGAACGCGATGGCACCGGCACTGAGGGCACAGCTTTTCATGGCATCCGTCATTTTAGACAGAGACCGAAAGCTGGCCGCATGTTCACCGATAGTAGGCATCTTTCCTTCAATGAAAAAAAACTGCTGAGGGAAATTCAGCAGTTTTGCCATCTTTGCCAGGGTTTCCGGTTCAGGAGTTGATGTTCCAGCTTCGTAGTTTTGGATGCTACGGCTGGTCACACCTAGCTCCTTAGCCAACTGCGCTTTGGTATAGCGTCTTCTAACCCGGGCAAATGTAATTTGCGAGGGGTTAATATCGGACATAATGCTAATTAGAGAGTGCCGACTTTGGGCTCAACTTCCACCGTGGCGGGAGCATTCGGAGTGTCCTTGCCAATGATGAAGTCCGCGGGATTGTTCGGAATATTGCCAAGAATCAGTCGCTCGCCCCACATTGTAATTCTCTTTTTGTCGAACGCCGTCGGATAGGAGAGCTCGAAGCGTACTTCGTTCAATGTTTTGTCGTAGTGGTAGAGCAAAGCCCAGACTTGAGTCTCTTCTTGATTCTCTTTTACCAGTTTGAATGATTGATGATTAAATAGTTCCAGCTGGCGATTGAATTGAACGAAACCTTCGACCACCGCTCCTTTCTCCGCTTGGTTGGTGGGCTCTTCAACCCCCCGTTTGCCGGTTTCGCTATTGCCGGTCATCACGACGATTGAGACGGAGCGATCGGGTGAGCTGATGAACGGGCAGTTCTTTTGGTTATGAATGCGCCACTGCTTTTCGCTCAACAGCGTGCGCAGTACTTCCACCGTTTTCAACCATTGCTGCACACCCGCCGCAGTCACCGCAGAGGCGAGCGTAGTTTCGTTGCGCGCATCAAGTCCGTTTCGGACAGCGTTGTACAGGAGCCTTGTGGCCAAATCCGGCGACAGCTCGCGGAGCCGTGCCTCGACAAGCTCGGGCTCCACAATGGTCTTGGCGCGCGGCGAGACGATATTGGATTGGGTCAGTTCGAACTTGGGATTGGGCATGCGAACTCCGTTTTCGATTTTCCGGAAATTGTACCTCATGTTGAGGGGAAAAAAACGGAAACTTGCTGACTGCGGCGTTCCGCTAGTGGTTCGTTGCAAGCAATCGTGTGCGCCCCGGGAACGTCGAGACCGCACTCGAACACGCATTGCGCAGCATTGGCGTGGGCCTACCTGCTGTTTGATGCAGACTTAGGCATGAAGGGTAAAAGCCAAACAGCGCGAAGTCCTCAGTTTTACTTGCGGTGGTTGCGTCGACTATACGGTTCTTACGCCCGTGCCTGTGTCGCCCGGACGAACTCCGACGCCGATTCCAGCAGCCATTCCCTCACTCGCGACATCGCATCGCTGACCGGCTGCATCTCGGGATAGACCAGGTAGTACCCGCCCGATGAGGGCATCGCCAACGGCACCGGCATCACCAGCTCCCCCTGCTCCAGATAGCGCTCCACCAGGAAGCGCGGCACCAGCCCGATGCCGAGCTTCGCCCGCGCGGCGGCGATCACCATGCTGTGATGGTCGTAGCGCGTGCCGCGCATCGCATTGACGTCCTCGATGCCCGCAAGGCGCATCCATTGTTCCCACTCGAACTGGCGCGTCGACAGATGCAGCAGCTCGGCCCCCGCGATATCGGCCGGGCGGATGCGCTTGCGGCCGCCGAAGTAATCGGGGTGGCAGACCGGCACCGACTCCTCCGGAAACAGCGGATCGGCGCGCGCGCCCGGATAGTGCGGCTCGCCGAAATGAATCGCGGCGTCGAAGTCGGTCCCGTCGAACAGGAACACGTCGGAGCGCGCGGTCAGGTTCAGCACCACCTGCGGATGGCGCGCGTAGAAGTCGGGCAGCCGCGGAATCAGCCATTCGACCGCCAGCGTCGGCAGGCAGGCCAGCTCGACGATGCCGCCGCTGCCCTCGTGCGCCATGATGTCCAGCGTGTCGCGCTGCAGCTTGCGCAGCGTCTCGCGGACCTGCCGGCTGTACAGCTTGCCGGCCGGCGTCAGCGTCAGGCGCTGATTGACGCGATGGAACAGCGGC
This sequence comes from Cupriavidus sp., assembly GCA_031181345.1. GTDB lineage: Bacteria > Pseudomonadota > Gammaproteobacteria > Burkholderiales > Burkholderiaceae > Cupriavidus. The sequence continues at coordinate 4,077 of JAPSLC010000076.1, forward strand.
ACGCCGAGCTGGCTCTCCAGCGTGGCGATCTGCCGCGACACGGCACTCTCGGTGACGTAGAGATCGGCCGCCGCGCGGCGCAGATTCAGATGCGAGGCGGCGGCCTCGAAGGCGCGAAGACTGGACAGGCTGGGGACGCGAAAAGCCATTGGCGCGGAGGTTGGAACGTCAGTGGGACGTGGTGGGACGGGGGTTGGACGTGGGTCGGGGAGTTGATGCGTTTTTCTCATCAGCCCCGGCAAATTTCTCGCTTGAGCACGGTCGGGCGATGAGAAAGAATCGGCGCCGTAGCAAATACCAAAGCCAATATCAAAGCCAATACCAAAGCCAATCCCAACATCAATACCAACACAGCAAGAGCCCCGGAGGAGACCGCATGACACCGATGAACCCGTTCCGCATTGTTGCCGCCATCGCGGCAGTCGCGCTGACCGTGCCGATGACCGCAGGCATTGCGCAGGCGCAGGAATTTCCGAACAAGGCGGTCCGCATCGTCGTGCCGTACCCGCCGGGCGGGACGACCGATATGGTAACCCGGCTGATCGGCGATCAATTGTCCAAGGTATGGGGCCAGCCGGTCATCGTCGACAACCGTCCGGGCGCGGGGGGCATCGTCGGCACCAGCCTGGCGGCCAAGGCGCCGTCCGACGGCTATACGCTGCTGATGGGCTCGGTCGGCGAGTTCGCCATCAATCCGACGCTGTACCGCAAGCTGGCCTACGACGTCGCCGATTTCGCGCCGGTGTCGCTGGTCGCCCGCGTGCCGAACGTGCTGGTGATGTCGCCGTCGTTCGCCGAGCGCTCCAAGGTGATGTCGGTGCCCGATTTCGTCGCCTACGTGAAAGCCAATCCGAAGAAGGTCAACATGGCTTCGGCCGGCAATGGCACCTCGACCCATCTGGCTGGCGAGCTGTTCCAGCGCATGACCCATACCGAGATGAGCCACGTCCCCTACAAGGGCAGCAGCCCGGCGATCTCGGACATGATGGCGGGCAACGTCGACGTGATGTTCGACAACCTGCCCGCCTCGCTCGAATTCATTCGCGCCGGCAAGCTGCGGCCGCTGGCGGTGACCTCGGCGCAGCGCTCGCCGGCGCTGCAGGACGTGCCGACGGTGGCCGCCGCGGGGCCGGTGCCGGGCTTCGATGCGACGCCGTGGTTCGGCCTGTTCGCGCCCAAGGGCGTGCCGCCTGCGGTGGCCGAGAAGATCGCCAGGGACCTGGCGCTCGCGCTGAACGACGCCAGGATCCTCGGCCGCATGCGCGCTATCGGCGCCGAGCCTGCCGTCAACACGCCGAGCCAGTTCGCCGAGCTGGTCAAGCGCGACCGCGAGAAGTGGGGCGAGGTCGTCAAGCAGTCCGGCGCGACCATCGATTGATTTCCGTCTGCGGCGGCCTGCATGGCGGGCCGCCGTTCCTTTTGCAGGACCGGCCCTGCCGAACCTGCGATGGGTTTCAGTAACCCGTCGTTTTCCAAGCCATCGTCTTCAGAGTCTCCATGTCCGACCACATCCTCTCTCTGGTGTCCGCCTGCGTGGGCGCGACCAAGGCCGCCAAGCTGCTGTCGCTGATCGAAACCCCCACGGGCCTGCCCGCCGGTGCCGCCGGCCAGCCCAGCCGTGCCGAAATCGCGCATGCGCTGAACGTGGTGCTGTTCGACGGCATCCTGACGCGCGTGCCGACCGGCCGCGAGTACACCGAGGATGTGGCCGCCGCCGGCGGCAAGGTCAATTTCGATCATGGCGCGCTGCGCACGGTGGCCTGGCAGGCCAACGGCCAACTGCCCCCCGGCGAGGCCGCCTTCACGCGCTTCCTGCGGCCGCTGGGTTATCGCCTGAACGGTACCTATCCGCTCGACCGCATCGGCATGACCGGCCGCTCGTATGCGCACGAGGACGCGCCGGACGGCATCGCGCAGTTCTTCGTCAGCGAATTCCACCCGGAGCGCTTCAGCGCCGAGCTGCAGGCCGCGGTCACCCGCGTGGTGTCGACCTCGGTCGACCCGCTGCGTCCGGACACGGTGGCGCTGCTGTGGAAGCTCGATCGCGACCGCACGCTGCCGCTGGACGAGGCCGTCCACGTGATTCGCAACCTCACCGCCTGCTTCGAGCGCCATCACGCCACGCCGCGGCTGGAGGACTACCAGCGCATCCTGCAGGAATCGGCGGAGATGGCGTGGATCGCCACCGAAGGCAATGCCTTCAACCATGCGACCGACCGCGTCGAGGACGTGTTCGCGCTGAGCGACCAGCAGCGCGCGCTCGGCCGACCGATCAAGGAGAAGGTCGAGGTCTCCGGCAGCGGCCGCGTCAAGCAGACCGCGTTCCGTGCCGATCCGGTGATGCGCGAGTTCGTCGGCGCCGCGGGCGAGATCGTGATGCGCGAGGTGCCGGGCTCGTTCTACGAGTTCATCACGCGCGATCGCTATGCCGATGGCGGCAGCCAGAGCAAGCTGGACCTGGGCTTCGACGCCTCCAACGCGCAGGGCATCTTCAAGATGACCGCGGCCACGGTCTGAGGCTGCGCAGATGTCGTCCAGCAAGGAGCTGATCGGGTATCTGTCGCAGGCCCATCCGGACCTCGACGTGCTGGCCGATGCCGCCGACCGCGCCGGCTACGAGACCGGCGCCCGCTATGGTGCGGGCACGGCCGCGGCGGTGGTGCGGCCGGCCACGCGCGAGCAGGTGCAGGCCGTGGTGGCCGCCGCGCAGCGCTTCGGCGTGCGGCTGGTGGTGCAGGGCGCCAACACCGGCCTGGTCGGTGCGTCGACGCCGGATGCCGGCGGCGACCAGATCGTGCTGAGCACCGCGCGCCTGAAGGGCGCCATCACGGTCGACCCGCTGAACCAGTCGGTGACCGTCGGCGCGGGCGTGCTGCTCAGCGAGCTCAATACCCGGCTCGCGCAGGACGGCCTGTTCTTCCCGGTGGACCTGGGCGCCGACCCGACCATCGGCGGCATGATCGCCGCCAATACCGGCGGCGCGCGGCTGCTCAAGTACGGCGACGTCCGGCAGAACCTGCTGGGGGTCGAAGCGGTGCTGGCCGAGCCGGCCGGCGCGCTGCTCGACCTGAACCGGGCGCTGCGCAAGAACAACGTCGGCTTCGATTTCAAGCAGCTGTTCGTCGGCACCGGCGGCGCCTTCGGCGTAGTCACCGCAGCGACGCTGCGGGTCTATCCGCTGCCGGCGCAGACCGCGACCGCGCTGCTGGTGCCCACCGGCGTGGCCGAGCTCGAGGCGCTGCTGCTGGCGTTGAACGCCGAGCTGGGCGATTTCCTGTCGTCCTGCGAGGGCATCTCGCGCGAAGCGGCGCAGGCCGTGGTGCGCCACCTGGCCGATGTCGAGGACCCCTTCGCCGAGATGGAAGGGGCCGACTACGCGATGCTGGTCGAGCTGTCGTCGACGATGCCGAGCCGCGCCGGCGGGCTCGATCTCGAGGCGCTGCTGATGGATTTCCTGGAGCGCCACTACGGCACGCTGATCGGCAACGCGGTGGTCGGCAAGCCCGAGGCGCTCTGGCGCCTGCGCCATTCGATCACCGAGTCGATCCGCAACGAAGGCAAGATCATCGCGCTGGACCTGTCGGTGCCGCGCTCACGTTTTCCTGCCTTCCGCGCCGAGGCGCGCGCGCTGATCGCGGCGCGCTGGCCGTGGCTGCGGATCTATGACTTCGGCCATCTCGGCGACGGCGGCGTCCACCTGAACATGGTCTGGCCGCTGCAGGATGCGCCGGCCTACGACGAGGCGGTGGCCGGCGAGGTCCGTGCCGAGCTGTACCGGCTGACCGTGGAGGGCTTCGACGGCAGCTTCAGCGCGGAGCACGGCATCGGCCCGTACAACGAACGCTTCTATCGCGATTTCACCGCGGATGCCGTGCTCGACCACGTCGGCGCCATGCAGACGCGGCTTGATCCCCGCCGCACGCTGAGCCGCCTGTGGCTGGGGCGGGGCGAATGACAAGCGAATGAGAAGCGAATGACAAACGAGGACACGCCGATGTTTCCCTTCGCCGCCGCCTTCGAGCAGCCGGTCGGCTCGCCGATCCGCGAGCTGTTCCAGTACCTGTCCCGCCCCGGCATGATCTCGTTCGCCGGCGGCTACCCGGCCGCCTCGACCTTCGATACCGCGGCGATTGGCCAGTGCATGGCCGAGGCGCTGGCCAGCCATCCGGCCGAATGCCTGCAATACGGCGCCACCGAAGGCGTGCCGGCGCTGCGCGAGGCGCTGAGCCGGCAGATGGGGCAGGCCGGTGCGCCGACTCCGGCCGAACGGATCCTGGTCACCTCGGGCTCGCAGCAGGGCTTCGACTTCATCGTCCGCGCCTTCGTCGAGCCTGGCGTACCGGTGATCGTAGAAGCGCCGACCTATCCGGCTGCGATCCAGGCGCTGCGGCTGGCGGGCGCCCGGCTGGTGCCGGTGCCGGCTGACGCGGAAGGCATCGATTCCGCCGCGCTGGAGCAATGCCTGCGCGACTGCGCACCGGCCGAGCGGCCACGGCTGATCTATCTGGTGCCGACCTTTGCCAATCCGACCGGCGCCACGTTGTCCGTCCAGCGGCGTGAGCAGGTGCTGCGGCTCGCGGCGCAATACGAGCTGCTGGTGATCGAGGACGACCCTTACGGCTGCCTCGCGTTCGACGGCGCGCCGCCCGCCACGTTGCTCGCAATGGCGGGTGGCGAGCCTTCGCTGCGGGACCGCATCATCTATCTTGGCAGCCTGTCGAAGACGGTGGCCCCCGGCTTGCGGATCGGCTGGATGGCCGCGCATCCCGACGTAGTGCGGCGCGCGGTGCTGGCCAAGCAGGCCTCGGACCTGTGCACGCCGCCCTGGATCCAGCGCGCCATGGCCGCTTATCTGGACGCCGGCCATCTGCGCGGGCAGATCGCGCGCATCGTCGAGGTCTATCGCGGCAAGCGCGATGCCATGGTGTCGGCGCTCGATCGGGAACTCGGCGGCCGCCTCGAGTATGGGCGGCCCGGCGGCGGCATGTTCGTCTGGGCCTCGCTGCCCGAGGGTACCGACTCGGCCGAACTGTTGCGCGAAGCGATCGAGGAAAACGTGCTGTTCGTCCCCGGCAAGGCCTTCCATGTGGCGTCCGGCCAGCCGTCGCCGGCGCTGCGGCTGTCGTTCGCGACGCCGTCGGTAGCGGAGATCGAAGAGGGCGTACGGCGCCTGGCGCGCGCGTTGGCACGGGTTTGACGGCCCCGGGCGGGGGCATTCCCGGGTAATATCGCCGGCTTCGCGCCCGTCCGCCTGTCTGCATGCTCGCCTTCTCGACCATCCGATGGAATATCTGATCATTGCCGTTGGCGCCGCCCTCGCGGGATTCGTGCAGGGCCTGTCCGGCTTTGCCTTCGGCATGGTGGCGATGTCGCTGTGGGCGTGGACGCTCGAGCCACGCATGGCCGCGGTGCTGACGGTGTTCGGTTCGCTGACCGGGCAGATCATCGCCGCGGTCCGCGTGCGGCGCGGCTTCGATGTCGCCGCGCTGCTGCCCTTCATCGCCGGCGGGCTGGCCGGCATTCCGCTCGGCATGCTGCTGCTGCCGTATCTGGACATGGCGTCGTTCAAGACCGCGATCGGCGCCTTCCTGGTGCTGTGGTGCCCGGCCATGCTGATGGCGCGGCGGCTGCCGCCTCTGCGATGGGGCGGCAGGAGCGGCGATGCCGGTGCCGGCCTGATCGGCGGCGTGATGAGCGCGATCGGCGGGTTCAGTGGCACCGTGCCGACGCTTTGGTGCACCTTGCGCGGATACGAGAAGGACCGGCAGCGTGCCATCATCCAGAACTTCAACCTGACCATCCTGATGGTGACGATGGTCGTCTACCTGCTGGCCGGCAACGTCACCGCCGAGATGCTGCCGAGGTTCGCGGTGGTCGCGCCCGCGATGCTGATCCCCGCGCTGATCGGCGCGCGGGTCTATCACCGCATCGACGAGGCGCGCTTTCGCGCGATCGTGTTGACCCTGCTGACGGTGTCCGGCGTGATGATGCTGGCCTCGGGTTTGCCGACGGTGCTCGGCCGCATCGGCTAGTTACGGCGATCCCGACGGAGCCCGCCCGGCCGCTCAGGCCGGCTCGCTGCCGAACGCCTGCTCCAGTTCTTCCCGCAGCAGTCGGCCCAGTTCCACCCGCCGCCCGGCATGCATGCGGCTGCTGATCGCGCCCAGGCTGATCGCCGCCTCGGCGCCATAGGGCAGCGTGAACGCGCAGCCCACGCCCGACACGCCGACCGTGATGCTGTCGACGATCTCGGCAAAGCCCTTCTTCCTTGCGCGCTCGACCGCATTGGTCAGCTTGGCCAGCGTCATGCCCTGCTCGGCATAGAGCGGGCCGCGCCGCTTGAACACCTCGCGGATCGCGTCATCGCGCATCCTTGCCATCAGCGCCAGGCCGCCGGCGCCGATGCCCAGCAGCCGCCGCTGCTGCGGCACCGTGGTGAAGATGCGCACCGGAAAGGGCCCTTCCTCACGATGCAGGCAGACGGTGAAGTCGCCCTGCTGCACCACCAGGAACACGGTATCGCCCGACAGCCGCGCCAGCCGCTTCATCGCGGGCAGCACCAGGTCGACCACCGGCGCCTTGTCATGGACGGCGGCGCCCAGCTGCAGCGCATCGAGTCCGAGCCGATAGCGCTTGCTGGCCGGATGGCGCTCGGCGAAGCGCTCCTCCTCCAGGCAGCAAAGCAGCCGGTAGGCGGTCGGCCGCTCGAGGCCGGTCGCGTCGACCAGCTCGGCCAGCGACAGCCCTTCCTCCTGCCGCTCCGCCATCAGCCGCAACAGCTGCAGGCCGCGCCGCAGCGTCTGCGCGCCGGCGGTCCTGGCGCCTTGTTCCCTGGTCTCCTCGCTCGCCTTCTTCGCCTTGGTCATTGCTTTGTCCATATAGTGGTTATTTGGCGCAGATAAGTTTGTATTGTAGAAGCCCCGCTTTCTACACTGGCCCTCGTTCGACGACAAGACACAACACAAGACGAGGAGACCAGGATGGGCGATGCCACCATCGAGATCGAGCAGACAGGCGCGGTACGGCGCCTGTGGCTGTCGCGCGAGAGCGCGCGCAATGCGCAAAGCCAGCAAATGCTGGACGAACTGGACGCCGCGCTGCAGGCGGCAGAGCACGACGACACCGTGCGCGTGGTGGTGATCGGCGGACGCGGCAGCCATTTCTCGGCCGGCCACGACCTGAAGGAAGCGCAGGCGAAGCGTGCGGCCTTCACCGTGGAGGAACGCTGGGCCTACGAGAGCCGGCGCTACTTCGACTACTGCATGCGCATCTGGGACTTTCCCAAGCCGACCGTCGCGCAGGTGCAGGGCTCCTGCGTCTCCGGCGGCTTCATGATCGCCAATATGTGCGATCTGATCGTGGCGAGCGAATCGGCCTATTTCTCCGATCCGGTCGGCCATACGCTGGGCGCCGCGGCTACCGAGGTGCTGATCCATCCGTGGGTGATGGGCCTGCGCAAGGCCAAGGAGATGCTGTATGCCGGCGGCCGGATCGATGCCGCGGAGGCGCTGCGCATCGGCATGGTCAATCGCGTGGTGCCGGACGCCGCGCTGGACGAGGAGGCGATGGCCCTGGCCGCGCGCATTGCGCAGGCGCCGCCGTTCGGCCTGCGGCTGATCAAGCGGTCGCTGAACCGGACGCTGGACGCGCAGGGGCTGCGCGCCGCGCTGGCGGCCCACTTCGACACGCACCAGCTGTCGCATCTGAGCGAAGGCTTCCTGCGGGCGCGCGACGCCGGACTGGCCAAGGCGATCCAGTCGGGCTCGGCCGGTAAACCGCAGGGCGGCGAACATGGCGCATAAGCTCGACCCGCTGCTCAATCCGCAATCGATCGCCATCGTCGGCGCCAGCGACGACGCCGGCCGCATCGGCGGCATGCCGATCGATCTGCTGACGCGCTTCGGCTACCGGGGCCAGATCCATCCGGTCAATCCGAAGTACGAGACGGTGTTCGGGCTGCGTTGCCATCCGTCGATCGAGGCGCTGCCCGAGGACATCGACCTGGCGGTGCTGGCCATCGGCGCGGAGCAGGTCACGCCAATGCTGAAGCGCTGCCACGCCCGCGGCATTCGCGCTGCAATCGTTTATGCCGCCGGCTTTGCGGAGGCGGGCGAAAGCGGCGCGGCCCTGCAGCAAGAGATGGAAGACTTCGTGCGCAGCACCGGCATGGCGGTCGCCGGTCCCAACTGCATGGGCTTTGCCAATCTGAACACGCACGCCTATACGGCGTTCGCTTCGGTCTTTCGCACGGCGCCGGCGCAGCGCGAGCGGGGCACGGTCAGCCTGCTGACGCAGAGCGGCAACGTCTGCGCCGCCGTGTTTGCCATCGCGCGGGAGCTCGGCGTGCCGTTCAGCCAGTTCATCAATACCGGCAACGAGGCCTGCGTCGATTTCGCCGAGTATCTGCAGTTCCTTGCACAGGACCCGGATACCGATGTGGTGCTGGGCTATATCGAGGAATTGCGCGATGGCGCGCGCTTCATCGACGCGGCCATCGCCTGCGCCGAGGCCGACAAGCCGGTGATCGTGTACAAGGCCGGCGAGACCGACAAGGGCCGCGAGGCGGTGCGCTCGCATACGTCGGCGCTGGCCGGCAACCAGCAGATCTATCGCGCTGCGTTCGCGCAGCTCAACGTGATCGAGTGCCAGGATTTCGCGCAGATGGCGCATCTGGCGGAACTGGCGCGCTACCGGGGCCGCAGCGCGGGCCGCCGCGTCGCGATCGTCAGCATCTCCGGTGCGGTGGGCGCGATCCTGGCAGACAAATGCATCGGCGCGGGACTGGAGGTGCCGACGTTGCCGGACGCGCTGCAGCAGACGCTGCGTGCCGGCATTCCGGACTACGGCATGGTGTCGAATCCTGTAGACGTGACCGGCAACGTCGTCAACGATCCCGGCTTCGTTCGCACCGCACTCACCGCGCTGGCGACCAGTGACGCGATCGATGCGGTGATTGTCTACGCGCCCGGCTATCTGCTCGATCGCATGGCGGACGACCTGATCGAAACGGCCGCCGCGCATCCGCGCCTGCTGCTGGCCATTGACACTGGACGCGCGACGCGCCGCGACGACCTGCGCGCGCATGGCGTACCGGTGATGACCGACATCGGCATGGCGATGCAGACGCTGCCGCCGCTGCTGCAATGGCATGAGCGCCGCAGCCAGCGGGGCTGGCGCGCGCTGCGGAACAGGGACATGCCTCAGCAACTGCGATCGGCCCCCGCGACAGCGACCGCACCCGCGACAACCGGCTCCCTCTCCCGCTTGCGGGAGAGGGCTGGGGAGAGGGAACAGGCGGCTGCCATGCCGACGCCGCCCGCCTTGCCCTGCGATGAACACGCGGCGCGTCGCTATCTGGCCGCGCATGGCGTCGGCGATATCGACGGGCGCGTGGTGCGGCACGCCGACGAGGCCGCGGCCGCGGCGGTGGAATTGGGCTTTCCGGTCGTGCTGAAGGTGCTGAGCGCTGACCTGCAGCACAAGACCGAGGCCGGCGGCGTGAGGCTGAACCTCGGCAATGCCGACGCCGTGCGCACGGCCTGCGCCGAGATGCTGGCCAGCGTCCGGGATCGTGCGCCGCAGGCGCGCATCGATGGCGTGCTGGTGCAGCCGATGCTGAGCGGAGGCGTCGAGCTGATCGTCGGCGCGGTGCGCGACTCCGTGTTCGGCCCGACGCTGACGGTGGGACTCGGCGGCGTGCTGACCGAGCTGTATCGGGACGTCAGCCATCGGCTGCTGCCGGTCGATCGGCACACCGCCGAGCAGATGCTGCGCGAGCTGCGGGCCTTCCCGCTGCTCGACGGCTTCCGCGGGCGTGCGCTGTGCGACGTGCCGGCGGCCTGCGCGGCGATCGCCGCGTTCTCGGACGCGGTCATGGGGCTGGGCGATGCGGCCGACGAGGTCGAGATCAATCCGCTGCTGGTGCGCGAGCGCGGGCAGGGCGTGGCGATGCTCGATGCCCTGATCGTGCCGAAGCGGGAGTAGCCACCGGCAGTCATCAGACCGGCGCCACGCGCACCACGCAAGCACCAGGCCGAAACAACGAAGCGCAACACAACAACAATCGAGAGGAGACTGACCATGACCAGACCCTGGATCGCCGCCCTGGCGCTGACCCTGGCCGTGCTGCCCGGCGCGCGTGCCGCCGACGCCAGCGCTTATCCGTCCAAGCCGGTACGCATCATCGTGCCGTTCACGCCCGGCGGGGCGGCCGACATCATGACGCGCGCGCTCGGCGAACGGCTGCGCCAGCATCTCGGCCAGCCCGTGGTGATCGAGAACAAGCCGGGTGCCGGCACGGTGATCGCGTCGGACTACGTCGCCAAGCAGGCGCCCGATGGCTATACCTTGCTGATGGCCGCGTCGTCGCTCGGCATCGCCCCGGCGGTGTTCAAGACCGTCGGCTACGACCCGGTCAAGGACTTCACGCCGATCACGCTGGTCGCCTCGGTGGTGCACGTGCTGGAGGTCAATGCCAAGTTGCCGGTGACCAACGTCAAGGAGTTGATCGACTATCTGAAGACGAGCGGCAAGTCGGTTAGCTACAGCTCCGCGGGCTCCGGCACATCGACCCATCTGGAGGCCGAGCTGTTCAAGACCATGGCGGGCGTCCAGATGGCACACATTCCGTACAAGGGCAGCGCGCCGGCGCTGAACGACCTGGTCGGCGGCAATGTGCAGGTGATGTTCGACGCGTACGCGTCGTCGGCCCCGCATATCAAGAGCGGCAGCGTACGTGCGCTGGCCGTGACCACGGCGAAGCGCTCGGCGACGCTGCCCGATCTGCCGACGGTGGCGGAGTCGGGCCTGCCCGGCTACGAGGCGATGCCGTGGCTGGGCCTGCTGGCGCCGGCCGGTGCACCGCCCGACGTCGTCAAGCGCGTCCATGCCGCCACGCAGCAGGCGCTGAAAGATCCGGCGCTGCGAGAGCAGTTCCGCGCGCTGGGCCTGGACATCATCGGCAATACGCCGGAGCAGTTCGCGACCTTCATCAAGCAGGACGCGCAGAAGTGGGCCAAGGTCGCCAGGACCTCCGGCGCGCAGGCGGATTGAGCCGATGCAGCTGACGCTGAACGAACAACAGCGGCTGATCGAGGAGAGCGCGCTGAACTTCCTATCGCGGCAGCCCGATGCCGCGGGGCCGTGGTACGACGCAAAACCCGAATCGCGATGGCTGCCGATGTGGCGGGCCTTTGCCGAAATGGGCTGGCAGGGACTGCCGCTGCCCGCCGAAGCCGGCGGATTCGACGGCGGCGCGGTCGAAACGGGCCTGCTGATGCGTGCCTTCGGCCGGTACGGCATCAACGTGCCGTACCACGGCGGCATCCTGCTGGCCGCGCGCCTGCTGGCAGGGCTCGGCACGCCGGCGCAGCGCGATCGCTGGCTGCCGGCGGTCATCGACGGCAGCCGCCGCCTGACCCTGGCCCACGACGAAGCGCAGTGCCACGACTCTTGGGCGCCGCGTGCCACGGTGGCGCGGCGCGACGGCATGGGTTGGCGGCTGCACGGCGCCAAGCTGCTGGTAGCGGATGCCGGCGGCGCCGACGCGCTGCTGGTCAGTGCGCGGATCGACGGCGAGGGGAGGGCGTCGATGCCGAACTCCAAGCCTGACCCGAAGGCGGACACGAACGGCGTCACGCATGCCGTGTTCCTGCTGCCCATGCGCGATACGCCGGCGCACGGGCTGCGCCTGCACCGCTGCCATACCGTCGACGGCGCCGCCGCCGCGGACGTGTGGCTCGACGCCGTCCATGTCGATGCCGACGCGATGCTGGGTACCGCGGCGGGAAGCGACGCAACCCCCGTGCTGCACCGCCTGCTGGCCGAAGCGTCGATCGCGCTGTGCTGGGAAGCCTGCGGCGCGATGCAGGCCGCCTTCGCGCGCACGGCCGCCTATACCCGCCAGCGCGAGCAGTTCGGCCGTCCGATCGCCAGCTTCCAGACCGTGCAGCACAAGCTGGCCGAGATGGCGGTCTGCTGCGAGGAAGCGATCGCGGCCTGCGAGCTCGCGGCGCTGCGCGTCGATGCGGGGCTGAAGGACGCCAGCGATGCCGTCGCGCTGGCCGCGATGGCGAAGTCCAAGGTCGGACGCGCGGCCCGCTACGTATCGCAGCAGGCCGTGCAGCTGCATGGCGGCATGGGCGTCTCCGAGGAGCTGCCGATCGCCGGCCTGTTCCGCAAGCTGACGCGTTTCCAGCAGCAGGGCGGCAGCCCGTCCTGGCATGCCGCGCAATATGGCCGCGCGATGCTGGCTTCCGGGGCATGGCGCGACAGCCGGACCCTGCCGTCCTCCGATCGATCTTCTGCCAAGGATCCCGCTTCATGGATCTCCAATTGACCCCCGAGCTCGCGGCGTTTCGCGAGGAGGTGCGGGACTTCCTGCGCGACAGGCTGACGCCCGAACTGCGCCGCGGCCAGCGGCTGACCACCGCGATGTACCCCGAGCCCGAAATCTCCGGCCCCTGGCAGGCGATGCTGCGCGAGCGCGGCTGGCTGGTGCCGCTGTGGCCGAAGGAATGGGGCGGCACCGGCTGGAGCCCGGTACAGCGCTTCGTCTTCGAGACCGAGTGCGCGCTGGCCGGCGCGCCCCTGGTCCATCCGATGGGCGTGCGCCTGCTCGGGCCGGTGCTGCTGCGCTTCGGCACCGACGCGCAGAAGGAGCGCTATCTGCCGCGCATCCTGTCCGGCGAGGACTACTGGTGCCAGGGCTTCTCCGAGCCCGGCGCCGGCTCGGACCTGGCCGCGCTGCGCACCCGCGCGGTGGCCGATGGCGACGACTACATCGTCACCGGCTCCAAGCTGTGGACCACGCACGCGCATCATGCCAACCGCATGTTCGCGCTGGTCCGAACCGGCAACGAGGGCAGGCGGCAGGACGGCATCAGCTTCCTGCTGATCGATATGGATTCGCCTGGCATCACCGTGCGCCCGATCGCGACGATCGGCGGCGATCACGACGTCAACGAAGTCTTCTTCGACGCGGTGCGCGTGCCGCAGGCCAATCGCATCGGCGAGGAGAACGCCGGCTGGGCCTGCGCGCGCTATCTGCTCGAGTTCGAACGCGGCGCCGGCATCTTCAGCCCGCGGCTGCGTTCGCAATTGATGCGGGTCGGCGATGCGATGGCGGCGTTGCAGGCGTGCGGTCTGCGCCACGACGCCGCACAGCGCGAACTGCTGCATGCGCGCTTCGGCGAGGTCTGCGCCGATCTGGATGCCTTCGAAATGCTGGAGCTGAAGACGCTGGGCCAACTGATGCCGGGGCAGAGCCCCGGTCCGGTGTCGTCGATGCTGAAGCTGCGCGCCAGCCGGCTCAAGCAGCAGATCGGCGAGCTGGGCGTGGAGATGCTGGGGTTGGAAGGGCAGCGCTGGCGCGGCGATGGCGCGAGCTTGCCCTGCGGCACCGAGGCCGGTTGCGAGATCGTTGGTACCCTGCTGCCCGAGTATCTGAACAGCAGGGCTTACACGATCTTCGGTGGTGCCGCCGAGGTGCAGCTGGGCATCATCGCGCGCAGCCTGATCGGGGCGTAGCTGCTGCCGCCGCCGGTTCCTGCCCATCGGCGGCGGCTCGCACCAGCACCAGCGTTCCCGCGGGACATTCGTTCACCGCTTGGCGCACCTGCTCGAGCTGCGCCGCAACCTGGGACTGGTCGATGTACTTC
>JAPSLC010000077.1 GCA_031181345.1 Cupriavidus sp.
CATCTACACCAATACCAATTTCGTCATCGAGACGCTCGAGTGAGCGTCCGGATCACGCTTCCCCGCACGTGACGCCCGCCGGGCGTGCCACCGCGCGGCACCGCGCGGTAGTGGCGCCCCGACCGGCCTTCATTGAACGGATACCCGGATACCGAGACCCATGTCCCACACCATGACTCCGTCGGAAATCGTTTCCGAGCTCGACAAACACATCATTGGCCAGAACAAGGCCAAGAAGGCCGTCGCGGTGGCGCTGCGCAACCGCTGGCGGCGCCAGCAGGTGGCCGACCCGCTGCGCCAGGAAATCACGCCGAAGAACATCCTGATGATCGGCCCGACCGGCGTCGGCAAGACCGAGATCGCCCGGCGCCTGGCCAAGCTGGCCGACGCGCCCTTCATCAAGATCGAGGCCACCAAGTTCACCGAGGTCGGCTATGTCGGCCGCGACGTCGACACCATCGTGCGCGACCTGGTCGAAATGGCGATCAAGCAGACGCGCGAGTCCGAGATGAAGAAGGTGCGCACCAAGGCGGAGGATGCCGCCGAGGACCGCCTGCTCGACGTGCTGCTGCCGCCCCCGCGCGACATCGGCTTCTCCCAGCCCGAGGAGAAGGACTCCAACACTCGCCAGGTCTTCCGCAAGAAGCTGCGCGAGGGACAGCTCGACGACAAGGAAGTCGAGCTCGAACTGGCTGCCGCGGTGCCGAGCCTGGACATCATGGGCCCGCCGGGCATGGAAGACATGACCGAGCAGCTGCGCAGCATGTTCGCCGGCCTGGGGCAGGGCAAGAAGCTGCGCCGCAAGATGAAGGTCAAGGAAGCGTTCAAGCAGCTGATCGACGAGGAAGCGGCCAAGCTGGTCAATGACGACGACCTGAAACACAAGGCGCTGACCAACGTCGAGCAGAACGGCATCGTGTTCCTCGACGAGATCGACAAGATCGCCAGCCGCAGCGAACTGGGCGGCGGCGAGGTGTCGCGCCAGGGCGTGCAGCGCGATCTGCTGCCGCTGGTCGAAGGGACCACGGTCAGCACCAAGTACGGCATGGTCCGGACCGACCATATCCTGTTCATCGCCTCGGGCGCGTTCCACCTGTCAAAGCCGAGCGACCTGATCCCCGAGCTGCAGGGCCGCTTCCCGATCCGCGTGGAGCTCGAATCGCTGTCGGTGGCCGACTTCGAGGCGATCCTGACGCAGACCGACGCCAGCCTGACCAAGCAGTACCAGGCGCTGCTGGCCACCGAGCAGGTCGAGCTGGTGTTCTCGCCGGACGGCATTCGCCGCCTGGCGGAGATCGCCCACTCGGTCAACGAGAAGGTCGAGAACATCGGCGCACGCCGGCTGTACACGGTGATGGAGCGTCTGCTCGAGGACCTGTCATTCCACGCCACCCGCTCGAGCGGGGAAACGGTGACGATCGATGCCGCCTATGTCGACGAACGGCTGGGCGATCTGTCGACCAACGAGGACCTGTCGCGCTACGTGCTGTAAGTCCGGGCGACACCGCCTCGAACGCCGCGCTCCGAAGTGCGCCTTCTCGGCAATGAGAAGGCGCATTTTTTTTGTCCCCCGCCGCGCGCCGGTGGCGCGTTCGCCTCATGTGGGAATCGTCTTACTCCCCTTTCGGAAGCCCCCGCCTGCTTGCAAAAGCGCACGCCACATAACCTTCATATACGACGAGACAGCAAGGCGGACTCAGCGTCGGCCCTTGCGAACTCAAGCCGATCGACAACGACAGGAGCACAACATGATGAAGAAATGGCTGTCTGCTGCAGTGTGTTCGATGATGGTCGCCGCACCGGCAGGCTTTGCGCTGGCGCAGAGCGCGCCATCCGGTGCCCGCGCCGACTACGACGCCGCCGTCTCGCGGGCCGACGCCGACTACAAGAATGCGAAGACCCGTTGTGACGCGATGAAGGACAACGCCGAGGACGTCTGCGAGGCCGAAGCCAAGCGCGATCGCGACGTGGCCAAGGCCGAGGCCGAAGCCAAGCGCGATGGCACCGAAGCCGCGCGCGCCAAGGTGCTGAAGGTCAAGGCCGACCGCGAGTACGAAGTCGCGAAGGAGCGCTGCGACGACAAGAAGGGCAATGACAAGGACGTCTGCGTGAAGGAAGCCAAGACGGCGCATGAGAAGGCGCTGGGCGAGGCCAAGACGACCCGCGCGGCTGCCGGCGGCGGTACGCGCACCGATGTGGCCGAGGCGCGCCGCGAGGCTCGCAAGGACACCAGCGATGCGGCCTACAAGGCGGACAAGGAGAAGTGCGACGCCATGTCGGGCGACGCCAAGGACCGCTGCGAGGCTGACGTCAAGGCGAAGTACAACCGCTGATCCATGACGAAGGGGCCGGCCGCGGCCGACGCGGTCGGCCGACCATCGACGCAGAGCGAAGTTTCAAGCGAACGTATCAATCTTTGAGGAGCGGATCATGAACTGGGACCAGATCGAAGGGAAATGGGAGCAGGCCAAGGGCAAGGTCAAGGAGAAGTGGGGCCAGCTCACCGATGACGATCTCACGCAGATCAACGGCAAGCGCGACCAGCTCGCCGGCAAGATCCAGGAGCGCTATGGCTACACCAAGGAGCGCGCCGAAGAGGAAATGCGCGAGTGGGAGCGCGACACCCGGTGGTGACACCCGGTGGTGACATCCGGTGGTGACATCCGGTCGTGACATCGGCCGGTGACATCCGTTGGCGCCGGGTAAGCCAGGTAAGCGTTGGTAAGCAGGCTGGCACGGCCGCCGCGACGATGAGAAGCTTGCGCCTCGTTGGGCTGCAGTATGGCCGTAAGCAGGAGGTCCAGAAATGAAACATATCGGTTTGATGTCGGCGGGCGTGTTGGCCGGCCTGGCCGCGGCGACAGCGTTCCTGTGCGCCGTGCCGGACCGCAGCGAAGCGACGCGCATCGACGCGGCCGCGGGCGCCGGCAAGGTCAAGGTCTCGCATGCGGTATTCGTCAGCGAGTCCGCCGAGTACGGCGCACGCTCGAACCGGCATGCGTTCGACGCGCTGCGGGTCGGCACCAGCGGCATGGCTGGCACGACAGGCATCGCCACTCGTGCGGCCGACAACGGCGACGACCTCGGCTGGGACTACGTGCAACTGCGCCTGTGAACCGGCGCGCGGCGATGTCCGCGATGCGATGAACCAACGAAACAGGGCCTGCGATTGCAGGCCCTTTTTTTACGTCCGCGCGACGTGCGCGGCAGCGGATCAACGCGAGACCGGCCGCTTCGCGAGCTTGCGTTGCAGCGTGCGCCGGTGCATGTTCAGCGCCCGCGCGGTCGCCGAGATGTTGCCGCCGTGTTCGGCCAGCACGCGCTGGATATGCTCCCACTCCAGCCGCGGTACGGACAGCGGCAGCGGATCCTCCAGCGCGGCCTCGGCGGCCTCTTCCGAGATGCCCGACTTGAGCGCGGCGAGGATCGAATCGACATTGGCGGGCTTGGCCAGATATTCGTCGGCGCCTTGTTTGACCGCCGCGACCGCGGTCGCGATGCTGGCGTAGCCGGTCAGCACCAGGATGCGCGAGCGCGGCAGCATCGCCCGCAGCGGCGCCACCAGCTGCAGTCCCGAGTCGGCTGGTGCGGTCACGCCGGCCTCGGGCGCGGCGGCCAGATGCAGGTCCAGCGTGACGTAGCGGAATGCGGTCTTCTCGGCGAGCGCCAGAGCCCGCTGGCGGTTGTGCGCGACCTGTACCGCAAAGCCGCGACGCGACAGCGCGCGGGCCAGCGTGTCCGAGAACACCGGGTCGTCGTCGATCACCAGGAAGGGCGCGCCGGCGTCGCCGGTGTCGGCGGGGACAGCAGAGGAAAGCGAGGCGCTCGACGTCAGGCTCATGCCGCATGCTCCGTTGAGTCGGGGGTTGCCGGCAGCCGCAGCTCCGCCACGGTGCCGCCTTCGGGGCGGTCCTGCCACACCAGCCGCCCGCCCATCTGGCGCGCCACGCTCTGCGCCAGATAGGCGCCGATGCCCTGGCCGCCATGCGTGCTCACCACCGGCGCCTCGCCCAGCCGCGCGCGCAGCGGCGCCGGCACGCCGGTGCCATGGTCGATCACGCGCAGCAGCAGTTCCCCCGGTGCGCTCCGCGGTTCCAGGGCGATCGACAGGCGCAAGGGCAGGTCGCCGCGCCCGGCGCTCTGCTGGCTGCGGGCCGCGTTGTCGAGCAGGATGGTCAGCATCTGTCCGGTCCGCGCCGGCTCGATCGGCACATCGGCCGCGTCCGCGGCGATCGTGGTCTGGACTCGCGCCTGCGGGTGACGCAACTGCCAGCCGTCGGCGAAGGCGGGCAGCCAGTGCCCCACCGGCTGCAGCGCGCTGGCGCGATTCGCCTCGCGCAATCGCGCCAGGATGCCGCGGCATAGCGCCAGCTGCTGCTCGACCGTATGCAGGTCGGGCAGGTAGTCGCGTATCGCGGTACCGCCGCGCGCCGGGTCGGCGGCGTCGGCGCGCAGCTCGCCGGCGATCACGGCCAGCGTCGCCAGCGGCGTGCCGATCTCGTGCGCGACCGTCGCCGCCTGCGCGTTCAGCGACTCGACCCGCGCCTCGCGCAACAGCCGTTCGCGCGCATCGGCGAGCTGCGCCTCGCGTTCGCGCAGCACGCCCGACAGCCGCGCGACGAACAGCGCGATCATCACCGCGCTGGCGACGAAATTCAGCCACATGCCGACCAGGTGGTAGACCACCGCGTTGTCCGGGTTGTGCAGGTGCAGGGGCACGTATTCGAACAGCATCAGCGAATAACAGGCGAGCGCGTACAACGCCAGCGCGACCACCTGCCGCCACGGCACGATCGCCGCCGCCAGCGCGAGACCCGGCAGGTAGAAGGAGACGAAGGGATTGGTGGCCCCGCCGGTGAAGAACAGGATCGCCGACAGTGCGGTCAGGTCGACCAGCAGTTGCCCCATCAGCTCGGCATCGCCCGGCACCGAGCCGGCGCGCGCATGCTGGCGCAGCCGCCACGCGGTCAGCAGGTTGAAGATGGCTTGCAGGGCGAAGATCGTCAGCAGCGGCCGATAGGGCAACTGCAGGGCGGCCAGCGTTTCGGCCCAGGCGAGCAGCAGCCCCTGTCCGCCGAGGATGGCCCAGCGCAGCCAGTACACGCGGCGCAGGCTCAGCAGGCTGTCTGCGCCCGGGCCCTGTGCCCGGTGGGGATCGCTGTGAAGTGAAGCGGCGGCGGTCATCGTCATGCCGCGAGTGTAGCAATGGCGCCGCGGTGGGCCGCCTTATGCGACACCATGCCGCATTGGTCGCGCGGTGGGGCACTGCCAGACTGACGGATTGCGCGGATGGTCCCGTGTGCCGTGTTCGTGCACGGCCCTGCCGCCGCCGCGGTTCATGGTCTAATCGCGCTTTTACGTGGACCGCATTGACGGGGACTTCGCGCCTCCGCTGGACCGCCTCGTTTGACCAATTGCACCGAGAAAGGATAGAGATGCAAGCCAAGCTGTTCGCCGCCGCCGCATGCTGCGCGCTGTTTTCCGCCGCTGCCTTTGCCCAGGTCGACATCCGCAACGCATGGGCGCGCGGCACCGTGCCGGCGCAGACCGCGACCGGCGTCTTCATGACGCTGCACGCGCACCAGAACGCGCGCCTCGTTGGCGTGTCGACGCCCGTGGCCACGACGGCCGAGGTGCACGAGATGAAGATGGAAGGCAACGTAATGCGGATGCGCGCGCTGGACGCGCTGCCGTTGCCGAAGATGGAGGACGTCGAGCTCAAGCCCGGCGGCTACCACGTGATGCTGCTGGGTTTGAAGGCGCCGCTCAACGCCGGCGACAAGGTGCCCGTGACGCTGAAGTTCGAGCAGGGCGGCAAGATGATCGAACAGCGTGTCGAAGCCGAAGTTCGCGGCCTGACCGCGCCGGCTAACGGCGGTGGCGCGGCCGCGAATCACAAACACTGAAACGCCGGCCCGCTGCCGCTCGACCGCCGCTCACCCGCGCAGGCTGATCGCCTCGTCCAGCCCCTGGCCTGCGCCGACCGCGAGCAGCCGCTCGCGCAGCCATGCATGCCCAGGATCGGCATCGTTGCGCTCGTGCCAGATCGCGCTGAAGGTAAAGCCCGGAAACGCGAACGGCGGCTCGAACACCGCGAAGCGCGGATCGTCCTCCAGCGCCGCCAGGCTGCGCCGCGCGGTGGTCAGGACCAGATTGGTGCCGGCGATCAGCGCCGGCGCGACACTCCAGTGCGGCACCACGCAGGCAATCTTGCGGCGCCCGCCATGCTTGGCGATGGCCGCGTCGATCGGGTCGACCCGTTCGTTGTGGGCGGCCACCAGCACGTGCGAGCGCGCCAGGTAGGCGACCTGGTCCAGCCGGCCATGGTCGCGCACCGTCGCGGCATCGACCGCGCAGCCGTACGCTTCGTCGAACAGCGCGGCCATCTTCACGCCTTCCGGCTGATAGACGAACACGCCCAGCGCCAGATCCACCTCGCCATCGGCTACCTGCGCCGACATCGCCTCGCGGCTGCCCTGCGTCACCACCAGCTCGATGCCCGGGGCGGCCTTGCGGACCGCGCGCAGCAGGTTGGGCAGCACCACCATCGCGCCGTAGTCGGACATCGCCAGACGGAAGGTGCGTCTTGCCGTGGCCGGCTGGAAGCCCGACGGGCCCAGCAGGATGCGCACCTGCGCCAGCGCCTCGGCCAGCGGACCGGACAGTTCGTGCGCCCGCGCGGTCAGCACCAGGCCGCCCTGGCCGCGCACCAGCAGGGGGTCGTCCAGCAGTTGGCGCAGCCGCGCCAGCGCGTGGCTGACCGCCGGCTGGCTCAGATGCAGCCGCAGCGCGGCGCGGGAGATATGACGCTCGGCCAGCAAGGCCTCGAGCACGACCAGCAGGTTCAGGTCGACGTTGCGCAGATTATTCATGCGGCGAATATTAAACGTTCGAAACCAGAATTGGAAATCCATCCGGCGTAGGGGCAGACTGGCGCGAACTCGTTCAACCCACCACGGAGGTCGCGCATGTTGTCTTGGTCCCACCCCCTCGGTCCGGCGCTCGCTGCCGCCGTGCCCGTGCTGATCGCGGCGCTGGCCGGCGCCATGATCCCGCTGCAGGCGGGCGCCAATGCCGCGCTGGCCCGCACGCTCGGGCATCCGCTGTGGGCCACGCTGGTGTCGCTGTTGGTCAGCCTGGCGGTGGTGGCGGCGCTGATGCTGGTGCTTCGGGTCGGTCCGCCGGCCGCCGGCTGGGCGAGCGGGCCTGCGTGGATGTGGATCGGCGGCGCGCTCGGCGTGTTCTATCTGACCGCAGCGCTGATGCTGGCGCCGCGGCTGGGCGCCAGCGGCTTCATCGCGGCGGTAGTGGCCGGGCAGATGCTGGCCTCGCTGTGGATGGATCATGCCGGGCTTGCCGGCTTTGCGGTGCGCGAGCTGACGGCGCCGCGGCTGGGCGGCGCGCTGCTGATCGTGCTGGGCGTGGTGGCAATGCAGTGGAGCGGACCGGCGCGGGTCGCTGGCGCGCTGGATTGATACGCGCGCTGACGTGGTCCACCAACGTGAGCCGCTGACGTAATCGGCTCACTCCCCGGCCTGCGCCTGCCGTTGGCGCAGGCAATCCGGACACAGGCAGTGTTGCCCCGGCACGATCAGCCGGGCCGGCAGCAGCGGCATCGTCGCGCACCAGCAATGCGGCAGCCCGGCGGCATGGCCGCAGACGAAACGCGCGCCGCAGGCCGCGCACTGCTCGACCGGCCGCAACTGGCCGGTCAGCACGGCAGCGGGATGGGTGCCCGGGCCCTGGCTTTTCCCTGCGCCTTCTCCTGACATCGCGGAGGCTTCCATTGGCGTGGTTGTTGCATGAAAAGAACGGCCGATGGGCCGTCGGACGCACCGTGGGCGCCCCGTGCACGCTCCGCTCGGCCCTCTCGCTAGCGTGGCACCCCGTTTCTTGTAAAATTCGGGCGCCTGCCGCGGGGCGCCGGATGCGCCGCGTTGCCATGATACCTGTCGATTTTCACGGATTGCCATGACCTCCGATACCTCCGGGCCCACCGCAACCGCAGTGGCCGCCATCGCCCCCGCCCTCAAGGCCGAGATTCTCGCCGAGGCGCTGCCCTATATCCGCAAGTTCCATGGCAAGACCATCGTGGTCAAGTACGGCGGCAATGCGATGACCGAGGAGAAGCTCAAGCACGGCTTCGCGCGCGACGTGATCCTGCTGAAGCTGGTCGGCATGAATCCGGTGGTGGTGCACGGCGGCGGCCCGCAGATCGACGAGGCGCTGAAGAAGGTCGGCAAGGTCGGCACGTTCATCCAGGGCATGCGCGTCACCGACGAAGAAACCATGGAAGTGGTCGAGTGGGTGCTCGGCGGCGAGGTCCAGCAGGACATCGTGATGCTGATCAACCAGTATGGCGGCCAGGCGGTCGGCCTGACCGGCAAGGACGGCGGCCTGATCCGCGCCAAGCGGCTGAAGATGCCGGACCGCGAGAATCCCGGCGCGTTCATCGATATCGGCTATGTCGGCGACATCGAGGCCATCAACCCGGCGGTGGTCAAGGCGCTGCAGGACGACGCCTTCATCCCGGTGATCTCGCCGATCGGCTTCTCCGATGACGGCCAGGCCTACAACATCAACGCGGACGTGGTGGCCGGCAAGATGGCCGAGATCCTGAAGGCCGAGAAGCTGGTGATGATGACCAACATCCCCGGCGTGATGGACAAGAAGGGCAACCTGCTGACCGACCTGTCGGCGCGCGAGATCGAGGAGCTGTTCGCCGACGGCACCATCTCGGGCGGCATGCTGCCGAAGATCTCGTCGGCGCTGGACGCCGCCAAGAGCGGCGTGAACTCGGTGCACATCATCGATGGCCGCATCGAACATTCGCTGCTGCTGGAGATCCTGACCGAGCAGGCGTTCGGCACCATGATCCGCTCGCACTGACGCACCGCAACCAGGCGCGCGCCGTCGCTGCGGCGGCGCGGCGCCTTCCCCTCGTGCCTTCCCACGCCTCCCGCCGCTCCCCCCTGCGCCTGCGGCATCGCCCGGCCGGCAACAACGCCGGCGACACGGTCTGGCTGTTCGATCTCGACAACACGCTGCACGACGCCTCGCACGCGATCTTCCCGGCAATCAATGCCGCGATGACCGCCTACGTGGCGCGCGTGCTGGCCTGCGACGACGACACGGCCAGCCGCGTGCGGGTCGACTACTGGAAGCGCTATGGCGCGACGCTGCTCGGCATGATCCGCCATCACGGCGTCGACCCGGCCGACTTCCTGCGCGCCGCGCACGAATTCCCCGACATCGAGGAGATGGTGCGCGTGCGCCGCGGTCTCGCCGCCCAGCTGCGCCGCCTGCCCGGCCGCAAGGTGCTGCTGACCAACGCCCCGCAGGACTATGCGCGCGCGGTGCTGCGCGTGGCCGGCATCGAGCACTGTTTCGAGCGCGTGGTCGCGATCGAGCAGATGTGGGTCCATGGCGATCTGCGTCCCAAGCCCGACCGGCGCATGCTGCGCCGCCTGCTGGCCCGGCTGCGGATCGCGCCGGGCCGTGCCGTGCTGGTCGAGGACACGGTCTCGCACCTGAAGCGCTATGCTGGCCTGGGGATCCGCACCGCCTGGATCACGGGCTATCTGCGTTCGATGACGCCGAGCCGGCCGCATGACGTGCCGGCGGGTGCCGCCCGCGATGCCGCGCAGCAGGCGGCCCTGCGCGCCGAGGCCCAACGCCATGCGCACGACCGCGACGCGGACCGTGCGGCCCGGCAGGAGGCGGTGACCCTGGTCGCGGCCGAGAACCAGGCGCCTGGTCCGAGGCTGTTGGCCGAGGCGCAGCAGGCTGGCGGCAACGAAGGCCGCGAGGCAGGCGGCACCGCAGCCCGCCAGCGGGCCCGCATGGTGCACCGGCCCGGCTATGTGGACATAAAAGTACAATCGGTGCATCAACTCCATCGACGAATGCGGAGAAACGGGTCATGACGCAGAGCAACGAGGCAGCCGCGCCGGCCGCGAACGCGGACGAGCGGGTTCAGCAGGGCGAGGGCGGCGGCGCTGCCGAGGCCGTGGTCGCGCGCAAGCGGCCGCGCCCCGGCGAGCGGCGCGTGCAGATCCTGCAGACGCTGGCCAGCATGCTCGAGCACCCGCGCTCCGAACGCATCACGACCGCCGCGCTGGCGGCCCGCCTCGGCGTCTCGGAGGCCGCGCTGTATCGGCATTTCGCCAGCAAGGCGCAGATGTTCGAGGGCCTGATCGCCTTCATCGAACAGACCGTGTTTGGCCTGATCAACCAGATCACCGCGCAGGAAGAGCACGGGCTGCGCCAGGTGCAGGCGATCGTGCGGATGCTGCTGTCGTTTGCCGAGAAGAATCCGGGCATGACGCGTGTGCTGACCGGAGAGGCGCTGGTCGGCGAGCACGAACGCCTGCAGGAACGCATCAATCAGCTGGTGGACCGGATCGAAGCGTCGATCCGCCAATGCCTGAAGGTGGCCGCGACGCAGGCTGCGTTTCCCGCGGACGCCGACGTATCGGCACGCGCCGCGCTGATCGTCGCGACGGTGCAGGGGCACTGGCATCGCTATGCCAAGAGCGGCTTTCGCAAGCTGCCGGCGGGGCAGATCGACGCGCAGCTGCGCGTGCTGCTTGGCTGATCCCCGTAGCCGAACCGCGACCGTCGATATCCCGTTTGCGCGCGCGTCTTCTGCTGGTGTCTTTCGCTTTGCTCTATAATCTGCCGGTCGCGCCGATTTGATGACTGGCTTGCGGGCGCGCGGCGAGGGAAATTCCCCGCCACTATAAATGCGGCTAAAGAGGTTGGTCGGCGCCCCTCTCTCCGATTCGCGATTCGATCCGACGGAACGGATACCCGGGACAACGCCACCGCGCGGCGGACAGCGAAGCATCCGGCGCGACATCAACCCGACTTGGCTGCGTGATTCCAAACGCAAGACCGGTCGGGTTTTTTTATGCCCGCTTCGCACGGGCCCGCCTACATGACTGACGTTGCCTCGCCGTCCGCCAACGCGGAACCGGCCGCTTCCGCCGCCGCCGCTTCCCCCGCCGACGCTGCCGCCGCGCTGCATCTGCCCCTGCCGCCCGACTCGGTCGGCATCGTCACGCCGCAGCGCATGCATTTCGCCGAGCCGCTGCCGCTGCGCAACGGCTCTTCGCTGGCCGACTACGACCTGATGGTCGAGACCTACGGCACGCTCAATGCCGCGCGCACCAATGCCGTGCTGGTGTGCCACGCGCTGAACGCCTCGCACCACGTGGCGGGCGTCTACGCGCACGATCCGCGCGACGTGGGCTGGTGGGACAACATGGTCGGCCCCGGCAAGCCGCTCGACACCGACCGCTTCTTCGTGATCGGCGTCAACAATCTCGGCTCCTGCTTCGGCTCGACGGGGCCGATGAGCCTGAACCCGGCCACCGGCCAGCCCTTCGGCGCGACCTTCCCGGTGGTCACGGTCGAGGACTGGGTCAACGCGCAGGCGCGCGTGGCCGACGCCTTCGGCATCGAGCAGTTCGCCGCGGTGATGGGCGGCAGCCTCGGCGGCATGCAGGCGCTGGCCTGGAGCCTGATATATCCGGAGCGGCTGCGCCATTGCATCGTGGTGGCCTCGACGCCGAAGCTGTCGGCGCAGAACATCGCCTTCAACGAGGTCGCGCGCAGCGCGATCCTGTCCGATCCCGACTTCCACGGCGGCAACTACTACGCCCATGGCGTCAAGCCCAAGCGGGGCTTGCGCGTGGCCCGGATGATCGGCCATATCACGTACCTGTCCGACGAGGACATGGCGGCGAAATTCGGCCGCGAGCTCAAGGCCGAGGACATCCGCTTCTCGTTCGATGTCGAATTCCAGGTCGAGAGCTATCTGCGCTACCAGGGCGACAAGTTCGCCGAGTATTTCGACGCCAATACCTATCTGCTGATCACGCGCGCGCTCGACTACTTCGACCCGGCGCTGACCTTCGGCGGCGACCTGACCCGCGCGGTCGCGCATACCAAGGCGAGCTTCCTGGTCGCCAGCTTCACTACCGACTGGCGCTTTGCGCCGAGCCGCAGCCGCGAGCTGGTCAAGGCGCTGCTCGACAACAAGCGGCCGGTCAGCTACGCCGAGATCGAGGCCCCGCACGGGCACGACGCCTTCCTGCTCGACGATCCGCGTTACCACAATCTGATGCGCGCCTATTACGAACGCATTGCCCGGGAGATCGGCGCATGAATGCCAAGTCCATCACCGAAGCGGCCAACGGCGTGCTGGCACGGCGACCGGATTTCCGCGCGATCGCGCGCTGGATCGAACCGAATGCGACCGTGCTCGACCTGGGCTGCGGCGACGGCAGCCTGCTGCGCGTGCTGCAGGACGAGCTCGACGTGCAGGCCTATGGCATCGAGATCCGCGACGAGGGCGTGCTGGCGTGCGCGCAGAAGGGCGTGCATGTCATCCAGCAGAACCTCGAAGGCGGGCTCGCGCTGTTCGAGGACAAGAGCTTCGACACCGTGATCCTGTCGCAGACGCTGCAGACCATCCACAACACCGCGCAGGTGCTGCGCGACACGCTGCGCGTCGGCCGCGAGTGCATCGTGTCGTTCCCGAACTTCGGCTACTGGCCGCACCGGCTGTCGGTGTTCCGCGGCCGCATGCCGGTGTCCGAGTCGCTGCCCTACCAGTGGTACGACACGCCCAACGTGCGCGTGCTGACCATCAGCGATTTCGAGGCGCTGGCGCCCAAGGTCGGCCTGCGCATCCTCGATCGCGTGGTGATGCACGAGGGCATCACGGTGAACTGGGGCGTCAACTGGCGCGGCAGCCTGGCGGTGTATCGGGTCTGCTCGGCCTGAGCCCGCCCGACCGAAGACAGCTTCGGACGGGACGGCCGGCACTTGACGGGCGGCCACTCGCCCGACTACCGTACGGAAATCCGAACGATCGTTCGCTTTTCGGCGAGGCCCCATGTCCGCGACATCCGAGCTGCATCCCTTCGACGACGCGATTGCGTTGACCCCCGCCGGCGAGCACCGCTACGCCGGCCGCACCACCGAGTCGTACTGGAACATGATCGGGCCGTACGGCGGCATCACGGCGGCGACGCTGCTGCAGGCGGCGCTGCAGCATCCGCAGCGGCTTGGCGATCCGATCGCGCTGACCGTCAATTTCGCCGGACCGATTGCCGAGGGGCCGTTCACGATCGAGGCGCGGCCCTCGCGCACCAACCGCTCGACTCAGCACTGGTCGCTGGAACTGGTACAGAACGGCGAGGTGGCGACCACCGCCAGCGCGGTGTTCGCCGTGCGGCGCGACACCTGGGGCTGCGGTGAAGCGGTCTTTCCCGACGTGCCGCCCGCCGACGCCATTGCGCCGCTGCCGACCGGCTTCGCGCCGGTGCGCTGGCTCAAGTCCTACGAGATGCGCCCGGTGCGCGGCGCCAAGCCGGCGACGGCGGAGCCGGGCACCGAGCATCCCGACAGCCTGACGCAGTTCTGGCTGCGCGACCATCCGGCGCGCACGCCCGACTATGCGTCGATCGCGGCCTGGTGCGACAGCTTCTATCCGCGCATCTTCCTGAAGCGCGCGGGTTTCGTGCCGGCCGGCACGGTGTCGCTGACGACCTATTTCCACGCGGATGCCGCCACGCTGGCGGCGCTGGGCGAGCGTCACGCGCTCGGCAGCGCGCGGGCGCAGGTGTTCCGGCAGGGTTTCTTCGACCAGAGCGCGCAGCTGTGGAGCCCGGACGGCGAGCTGCTGGCCAGTTCGCATCAGATCGTTTACTACAAGCAGTAGGCGGAGGCCGGCTGCCCTCTCCCCAGCCCTCTCCCGCAAGCGGGAGAGGGAGCAAACCGGTAGTCCGCTTGGCGATACCGCTTCTGTTCGCTCCTCTGCCGCGGTCGCTCGCATTCGGCTCCCCTCTCCCGCTTGCGGGAGAGGGGTGGGGGAGAGGGCAGCGGCGGTCGCCATACCGCCACCGCGTCAGCTCTCCCGAACCCCCTTGCCCTCTCCCCGACCTTCTCCGGCAAGCGGGAGAGGGGGAACCCCCCCAGCCTCGTCCCGCGGCGTGCGCGTCTGGCTTTCATACCGCTCCACGGTGCCGCGCATCGCGCGCAGCAGGAACAGGCCGGGCAGCGCGACCAGCACCGTGCCGAGATAAAAGGGCGCCCAGCCGTAGGACTCGACCAGATAGCCCGAGGTCGGCCCGACATAGACGCGCCCGACCGAGGCCAGCGCCGACAACAGCGCGTACTGCGTCGCCGAGAACGAGCGGTTGCACAGCGCCATCAGCAGCGCGACGAAGGCCGCGGTGCCCATGCCCCCGCACAGGTTTTCGACCGCGATGGTCGCGCCCATCGACCACAGATGGGCGGGCGTCACCGCCAGCAGCCAGTAGCCGAAGTTCGAGACGGCCTGCAGGATGCCGAACAGCATCAGCGAGCGGTACAGGCCCAGCTTGACCATCAGCGTGCCGCCGAACAGCGCGCCGATGATGGTCGCGGCCAGGCCCAGCGTCTTGTTGACGAGCCCGACCTCGCCGGCGGAAAAACCGACGCCGCGGATCAGGAAGGTGGTCGACAGGCTGCCGGCGAAGGCGTCGCCGAGCTTGTACAGCACGATCAGGCCCAGCAGCCACCACGCACCGGTGCGGCCGAAAAAATCGCGCAGCGGGCCGACCACCGCCTCTTCCAGCGAACGCGGCGCGCGCGGCGGCGACTCGGCGCGCGGCGCCCACGGCAGCGTCAGCAGGCCCACGGCCATCAGCGCCGCCATCAGCAGGTACATCTGCTGCCAGCCCAGCACGCGGTCGGCCAGCCACAACGCCAGGCCGCCCGAGACCAGCATCGCCAGCCGATAGCCGAGCACCTTGACCGCCGCGCCGGCGCCGCGCTCGGCAGGCCGCAGCACATCGGTGCTGTAGGCGTCGAACACGATGTCCTGCGAGGCCGACAGGAAGGCCACCAGCGTGGCCAGCCCCGCCAGCAGCCACAGCGCCTCGCGCGGCGGGCAGAAGGCCATGCCGGCGATGCCGAGCACCAGCCCGATCTGCGTCAGCAGCAGCCAGCCGCGCCGCCGGTCCAGCAGCGGCGGCGTGTAGCGGTCCATCAGCGGCGCCCACAGGAACTTGAAGATGTAGGCCTGGCCCACCAGCGAGAAGAAGCCGATGGTCTTGATGTCCAGCCCTTCGACCGTCATCCACGCCTGCAGCGTGCCGGAGGTCAGCGCCAGCGGCAGCCCGGAGGCGAAGCCGAGCGTGAGCATGGCGCCGATGCGGCGGTTGCGGAAAATATCGAGATAGTCTTGGAAGGTCATGAAGGCGGGAGCAGGGGCCGGGCGGAACAGGGGCTAGAAGTGCCTGGAAGGCCCTGGGTGGCGTTCGGGCGCCGTGTATTATTGCATCAGCCTTCGTGATGTCTGTCGCATTCTCGTTGAAACGATGCCCCTCCCTTTGCGTCTGGCCATGTCCGCTTCCTCCGTTGCCGTTCCCCGCATTGCCGTTCCCTCACCGCGTTCGCCCAGGCTCGCCGCGCCGCTGCGCCGGCTGACGCTGGCAGTGCTCGGCGCCGTTGCGCTGCTGGGCGCGCCGGCCGCGCTGGCACAATCCGACGGCGTCAATGTGCAGCGCGGCGGCGGCGCGGTCAGCCAGCTGGTGCCGGCCGAGGCGATCGAGCAGCAGGCCGCGCAGGAGTACGAGCAGATCAAGCAGGAGGCGCGCGCCAAGGGCGCGCTGGCGCCGTCCAACGATCCGCGCCTGGCGCGCCTGCGCACGATCTCCGAACGCATCCTGCCGCAGGCCGCGCGCTGGAACGACCGCGCCCGCAACTGGAAGTGGGAGGTCAATCTGATCAAGGCCAAGCAGGTCAATGCGTTCTGCATGCCGGGCGGCAAGATCGCGGTCTATACCGGCTTTCTCGACCAGATCAAGCCGACCGACGACGAGCTGGCGATGGTGATCGGCCACGAGATCGCCCACGCGCTGCAGGAGCATGCGCGCGAGCGCGCCGCCAAGGCCGAGATCACCAACCTGGGCGCCAACGTGATTTCGCAGCTGTTCGGCTTCGGCAACCTCGGCAACCTGGCGCTGGGCACCGGCGCGCATCTGCTGACGCTGAAGTTCTCGCGCTCGGACGAGACCGAGGCCGACCTGGTCGGCATGGATATCGCGGCCCGCGCCGGCTACGACCCGCGCGCCGCGGTGACGCTGTGGCAGAAGATGGGCAAGGTCTCGCAATCGTCGGCGGCCGGCGCCAGCATGGACTTCCTCTCCACGCATCCGTCGGGCCAGTCGCGCATCGCCGAGTTGCAGCGGCATATGCCCGAGGTGCTGCCGCTGTATGCGCGCGCGATCGGCACCACGGTCGAGCGGCTGCCGGCCTACCGCACCAATATGGGCGGCCTGGCCAACGCGCCGGTCGATCGCGGCGACGAGGACAAGCAGCAGCCGCTCAAGCGGTAGCAGGCTGTCGTTCCCGCGCACGCGGGAACCCAGCGTCTTGTGAAGCCACTGGGTCCCCGCATTCGCGGGGACGACAAGCTTGTCCACAAATGCAGACGGCCCCGAACAGGGGCCGTCTGCATTGCGAAGCCGGACGCTTCAGGCGGTCAGCCCGGTCGCCTCGTCCGCGCCGATATGCACGTTCATGCATTGCACCGCGGCGCCGGCCGCGCCCTTGCCGAGGTTGTCCAGCCGCGCGATCAGCACGATGCGATCGGCCGAGCCGAACACGAACAGGTCGACGCGATTGGTGTCGTTGTTGGCCTGCACGTCGAAGAAGCCGTTGTCCAGGTGCTCGTCGCTGGCCGCGGGCATCACGCGCACGAACTGCTCGCTCTCGTAGTGCTTGCGGTAGATCTCGGCCACCTGCTCCGGCGTGACCTTGCGCGCCAGGCGATCCGGGAACACCGGCACCGTGACGGCCAGGCCCTTGTAGAACTTGCCGACGATCGGGCTGAAGATCGGCGCCTGCGCGAGGCCCGTCTGCACGCGCATCTCGGGAAGATGCTTGTGCTCGAGCCCCAGCGCATAGGCGCGCGGGCTGTCGAGCTTCGGATTGCCGCCCGCCTCGAAGTCCGCAATCATCTTCTTGCCGCCGCCGCTGTAGCCGGTCAGCGAGAACGCGGTGACGGGGTAGTCGGGCTGCATCACGCCGGCATCGACCAGCGGACGCACGGCCAGCACGAAGGCGCTGG
>JAPSLC010000013.1 GCA_031181345.1 Cupriavidus sp.
TGAAGCTTGCCTTGCCGGTTTGCTTGAGCGCGGCTTGCTGCAGCAGCAGGTTTTCCTCCTCCGGGTTGTAGTAGAACAGCGTCGAACCGGGTTGCAGCGTGGCCGGCAGGTTGTCGAGCAGAATCTGCGGGCCGAAGCCGGCCGACAGTGCCGGGCTCAGTTGACCATCGATATAGGTGGCCTTGCCCGGCACGGGCGTCGGCAGGCTGCCGTTGCCGACGGCGCGTGGTACACCGAGGTTCAAGCCCGGCATCGTCAGCGGTGTCAGCGAAATGACCTGCGACGGTGCATTGACCCGCGGCGTATAGGTGTTGGCCGTGGTGATGCCGTTGATCAGGTTGACGCCGGTCAGCGACACCTCCGTGCCGATCACGTTGCCGATGTTCTGGATCTGACCACCCGAGGTAATCGAGAGATTCGGTGCCTGGATGGTCGCGGCGATATTGCCTACCGGCGTGGGCGGGTTGATGGTGCCGCCGGTAGCGGTATACGCGTTCCCGTACAGCTCCGCACACTGTTCCGCCGAGCCGCAAGCCCACACATCGTGGCGCTTGTCGCTGCGGAACATACCGGTCTTTTGGACCCAATGGGAGTGCCAGTAGGCGTTCAGCGTCTGCGCGTTGTTGACCACCGGGCCGGCGACATTGATCACCGCATTGGCGCCAGCGGAGATCAGGCTGCCGACATTGGTCAGCGAACCCGCGTTGATGTTCAGCTTGTTGCCCGCCGAGATGACCGAGGAGCTACCGGCCTGGTAGTCGACATAGGCTTCGCAGTAGCTCTCCTTGTAGCCTCCCGCCGTCATGCAGCCGGCGTACTGCTCCTTCTTGCCGTAGTTCTCGTGCACCGTGACCGGCGGCGGCAACGTATTGGTAATCGCGCCCTCAACATTGAGCTCGATATTGTTGCCGGCGACGATGTTGCCGGAGTTGTTGGTCAGACTCTTTGCCGGCGTGGTCGACTCCGCCGTAGAGCCGACGCCGCCGATCACGATGTCATGGCCGGCGATCAGGTTGCCGTACGTGTTGCTGGTCTGGCCGGCTGCAATGATCAGGTCATTGCCGGCGTAGATCGACGCATTCTGCTCGTGATAGCTGAAGGTCGTCGTGTTCGGATCGTTGCCACGCGGGCGACCGGCTGTACCGCAGGAGGTGTCGGGCACGCCGGCTGCGCAGCCAACCTGCGTGGAGTAGTCCTGCCGGGTACCACCCTGGTTCGTCAGGCTCTGCGCATGGATGACGACGTTGTTGCCGGCGTACAGGATGCCTTCGTTGACCAGATTGCCGCCGCTGATGGTCAGGTTGCTGCCGGCGGCGATCAGGCCGAGCGGCATCGACGAGGTGAGGGTGCCGGTCGACGTTGCCGCGGAGGCTTGCAAGTTGAAGTTGTACAGCGGAGGGGTACCAGAATAGGAATCAAAATCGCCCGAATAGGCGATACGACCCAACTCATTCAACGCGTTCAGGAAGGCGGTAAGTTGGCCCTGATCCACCGTCCGGATCGATTGATTGACCATCGTCGGCGCCACTGCGCCATTGGCAAGCGATTGGATATTCAGCTGGACACCGCCGACCGCTGATATTTGGCCGCCACGATTGGACAGCTCGTTGGCGACCATGGAGATGGAGCCGCCGGCCGAAATGACGCCTGACGTGCCTGGCTGTTGCGTCGTGGTGGTCTGATAGACCTCGGGCAGCAAGACGGTCGGCAACGCCGCGCTCAACGATGGCGCAACCTTCCAACCGTCTCCGTAGATCGTCGAATTGTTATCGTCGGTCGTCTCACCAATCGCGATCCGGGTCAACTCAAACGCCACCCTCTCCGCAGAGTTTGCGTTCGCACCCATAGGCGCGAGTAGATCGCCCAGTGTCACCGTCTGGGTTGATTGAACGATCTCACTGCTTTCTTGATCACGGTAGTGGCCCACGGTAACGGTGCCGATCACATTCGAAAGCAACAACTGCCGATCATCGACCCGCGTCGTCGTAGTCGTCTGGCCAGTCGGTGCCGTCTGATCGTTGATCACCCGATTCGCCTGGATCGAAATGTCGCGGCCGGCCGTGATCATCCCGCCGGTATTCTGCAGATCGCCGCCCAGATTGAAGCGAATGTCCGCCGCCGCCTGCGTGACGCCCAGCTGGTTGTCATACCAGCCGCCGTTGACAGCAATCGTTCCTTGCGCCTCCACGGTGCCGCGGTTCGTCGCCGAACCATTGAGCGTGAGGTTGCTGTTCGAATGAATGACAGCGTCGAGCGCGTTGTTGATCGTGCCGTTGATGGTCAGATCGCCTGCACTGATCTGACCGGTGTTGGTGAATATGCCGCCCGTGGCCAGCGTCATCGGCGCCGTGCCGTCGATACGGCCGGCGTTGGTGAAGCCGTTGTAGCCATTGGCATAGACGCCCTGGCCGCCGGTGTTCCACGTGCCGGAGACATAAATCGAACCGGCATTGATGCGAAGCTGGCCGGCTTGGCTGATCGTGCCCTGCGAGGGATCGAACGCCATGTTGGCGGCCGAGATACCCAGGTCGCGTTGCGCCAGGATGTGGCCGTAGCCGTTGTAGAAGGAGCCATCGCCACCGGTCAGCGTCAGCGACATATCTCCCGTGCCGCCATTGGCCACGTTCGGATTGCCGGCAAACAGCAGGCCGCCGCCATTGTTCAGCGAGGCGGCGGTGATGTTCAGCGCGTTCAGCCCCATCAGCGAACCGCTGTTGGTCAAGCCGCCGGTCACCGAGACCTGCGTGGTATTGCCGTTCACCACGCCGGCATTGGTCAAGCTGCCGCCTTGAATCGTGGTGGTGCTGGTCGAGGCGAGCGAAGCGCCCGCCTTATTGACCACGTTCCCGCCGGAAACGGTCAGATTGCCGCCGGACAATACGTTGGCGGAGTTGGTGACGCCGTTTCCGCCATGGAGCGATGCCCCGCCTACCACCAGCACTTGTTGTCCCGTGACGGCCAGCTGATCGGTCGCGCGCGCGTCCAGCGAGCCGCCCACGATGGCATTGCCGACAACGACATGGTTGCCGCTCAGCGTGGTATTGCCGGCGGAGACGACCTGCATGCGGCTAGCATCCAACGTCTGCTGCGCGGCGACCATGACGTTCTTCGAGCCATCGAGCGAGCCGGACAACATGACGTCGCGTCCAGCCAGATCCACCTGCCCCGCGACGGTGCTGCTGCCGCTCAGCGCAAGCGTCCGGCCCGCCCGCACCGTGGCGTCGCCATTGGCGGAGATGCCTGCCACGCTGACATTGCCGCCCGATCCCGTGACATTCACCGCTCCCATCGCAGAGAGGTTGCCGGTGGTCACATCACGTGCTGCCTGAATGGTCAGATTCCCGCCGGTCGCCACGGGTCCGGCAAACGTTGCGCTGCCCGCTGACGAGGTGACCGCAATATCGCCGACCACCGTGGTCTTGCCGAATGCCGCATCGCCGGCGGCGATTGCCGTCAGCTTGCCCGCCCCTTCGATACTGCCGAGCGCGATGGCGCCGCCCGAACGAATGCCGATATCCTCGGCAAAGCTGAGCGCGCCGCCGCCGACAACATTGCCGCCGGCGTCGATGGTTGCGCTGCCCAGTCCGAGCAGCGCGCCGGTCAGCGTCATGCCATTGCCCGACGACAGCGTCGTGTCGCCATTGATCAGACCACCCGCGAGCGCGAGATTGGCGCCGGACTTGGCGTTCAGATTACCAACGACCGTGGTGTCGCCAGTCACGGAGAGATTTCCCGTGGTGGCTGTCAGGGTTGCATCGGCGTTGGCACTGAGCGGCCCGCCGACGGTCAGGTTTCTGCCGGCAGTGGCCGTCACCGCGTCATAGCTCAGTACGCCTCCATTGAGCGCGGCATCGCGCGCTGCCGTGACGGTCGTGGCGCCGCCCGACACCGTGAGGCCGCCCACGGTAACGTCGCCGCCACCGCGGGTTCCGTTGGCTGTCAGGCGAATGGTGTCGCCTGCCTGCGCGTCGCCGAGCGACAGGCTGTTACCCGCGGTCGCGGTCAGCGCGCCGTTGGTGGCGGTGGAACCTGTAACGGTCAGATCCCAGCCAGCGGTGAGCGTGGCCTGCGTGCCGAACGCGGCAGCCGCGGCGGAAAGGTTGCTGCCCGCGCTGATCGTGCCCGCGCCTTGCCCCGCAATACCGCCATCAAGGGCGATGTCGCGAGCGGCCTGGATATCGGTGAAACCTACCGATGCCACGGCTCCTCGCGCCCGCAAGTCGGACCCTGCGGACAGTGTCAGGTCGCCATGGGTCGCCATGGCCGCGACATCGACACGTCCGTCTCGCGCCGTGGCGGACAGGTCGCCGACGGTGTTGATGTCCGCGGCAACGGCGACATTGCGGCCGGCATTGAGCGTACCGCTGGCGCCGCTATTGATCGCACCTTGTGTCGCGATATCGCGCACGGCGTGCAGCGATACGTCGCCGATCGCAGTCATCGGTCCGGACGCCGTAATATCGCCGCCACCGGCCGTGCCGTTGGCATTGACGGTGAGCCCGCCGCTGACGGCCTGGACCGCTCCCAGGCCGGCCGAGTTGCCGGCCGTCACCGCGACGGTCGCGCCTTGCACGTTGCCCGTGAGCGCTGTGTCATGCCCGGCCTGCACGGTCGCAGCGTTCGCAAAGGCCGCGGTCCCGTTGCCTCGTACATCGCGCCCTGCAACGAGCTCGCCATCGCCCTGTCCCGCGATCGCACCGGTCAAGGCGATATCGCGCCCTGCATGCGCCGACAGCTTGTCGGCGGACGATACCTGTCCTGCGAGGTTGATGTCCTGGCCCGCCGAAGCGGACAAGGAACCATTGGTCACCGCGTTGCCAGACACGGTGACACTGCCCGTGTCCGCCCGCAGCGCAAGATCGTCAACGGACTGCACCGAGCCCGTCACGGTCACGTCGCGGCCCGCATCGAGCTGGGTGGTTGCACCCGCCGTCAGTGCGCCGCTTACGTTGACATCGCGGCGACCCGTCACGTTCACCGCGCCCGGAACGCCAACCGTGCCGGTCAGCGCGGCATCGCCCTCGCCTGCACTACCGTTGGCAGCAAGCGTCAGCGTGGTCGAAGACACGACGTTATGCAGCGAGGCGTTATTGCCGCCGATGGCCTCTACGCGATCGGCCTGGATGTTCCCCGTGAGGGCGATGTTGCGGTCTGCCGCGATCGTCAGGGCCTGCGTCATCGACTGCGTGCCGCCACCGAGCACGTCGCGACCGGCGTGAATCGTGCCTTCGGCCGAACCCACCAGGGTACCGTTCAGGGTGGCATCACGTCCGGCCGTTAGCGCGATGGCGCCCACTGCCGTGGTACTCGCGCCGGTTGTCAGATCCTGTCCAGCGATCGCGTCGAGCGTGCCGCCGCTGTTCAAACCTCCGGTGGCATGCAGGTTGCCCTGCCGCGCCAACACCGACAGATTGCCCACCGCCTCGACGGCGCCGGCCACATCGACATGCCGCTGTGCATCCATGACGGTGGCGCCGCCCGCGGCGAGCTTGCCGTCCACGGCGATGTCCTGTGCCGCGTCGATGCTTGCGGCACCGCTGGCCGCCACCGTGCCGGCGATACGTACGTCCCCCGCTCCACCGTTGCCCAACGCTTCGATGTCGAGCGTCGATGCCGATTCGACATTGCGGACGCTGACGGCATTGCCGCCGAAGATTTGTACTGCCTGCCCCTGGATCAGCCCGTCCTGCGCCACGTCGCGGCCCGCGGCGACCGTCGCTCCATTGCCGAACGCAATGGTTCCCGCGCCGGCGACATCGCGCGCCGCCATCACCGCGCCATCCGATTGCCCGTGCAGCACGCCCGAAATGACGACGTCCTGGCCGGCAGACAGCGTGGTTTGCCCGCCCGCGGTCGAATTGCCACCGAGTCGGATATCGGTCCCGGCCCCAATATCGAGGCTGCCCTGGCTCGCAATGGTGCCGTTGCTGGATACCGAACCGCCGGTCGCGTTCAACGTCATGCCGGTGACCGACTGCATGCCGCCATCGACCGTGAGATTGCCGGCCGTGGTTGCGCTGACGTCGGCGCCCCCAACGATGGCACCGGTCAGCTTCATGTCCCGGCCAGAGGCCAGCGTCAGCGTCGAACCCGCCTGCACGTCATGCAACGTGGTGTTGCCGCCGGCCTCGGTTTGAACGGTTCCTCCGCGCAGCGAGCCTGTCAGGTTCGTGTCGCCGCCCGAGCGTACCTTGGTGGCGAGTCCGAATGCCGTATCGCCGCTGCCCGCAATCGAGCCGGCGGCATTGAGCGTGCCGTCACCTTGGCCGACGAGCTTGCCTTCGAGTGCAATGTCCGCCCCGGCGGTCAGCGACGTATGGCCTAGCGCGGTCGTGGACTTCGGCCCCAGCGCGATGTTCTGCGCCGCATCGATGGCCAGGTCGCCGCCGGACTGGATGTCACCCGTGCTACGTAGCGACCCGCTACGGGACTGCAGCGAGACGTTGCCGTTTGACTGCAGGTTGCCGGTAATCACGGTATCCCGCGCCGCTTCGGTCGTCAGAGCGCCCGCGGTCTTCAAGGCGCCATCGATGACGACGTCGCGCGCCGCAATCAATGCGCCAGTGCCAGCGCCTTCCACGGTGCCGGTGATCGTGATGTCGCCGCCGTCGCCATTTCCGTTGGCACGCACGACCAGGCTGTCGTTTGCCTGTATGCTGGCAAGCGAGGCAGAGCGGCCGCCGGTGATGCCCACTGCTTTCGCCTGCAAGGTGCCCGCAATCTTGGCATCGCGCGCAGCGTTGATGGTGGCATTGCCGGCAATAGCGCTCGTGCCGCCGAGGGAAACGTCGTTACCGGCCGTGACAAGGCCGGCGCCCTTCGCGGACGTCGATCCGGTTGTCCGGACGTCGTGACCCGCATTCAGCGTCATGTCGCCCACGACGTTGGTATCGCCGCTCAGCGCGATGTCCCCCGCGGCATTGGCCGTCAGCTTGTCGCCCGCGGTCAACTCGCCGCTCGTGGTGATATTGCCGCCGGCTGCGGACAGTGCGAGCGACTTGATCGCCTCGACATTGCCGCTGACGCCGATATTGCGGCCCGCCGCGATGGCGACATCGGCGCCGCCGGCGAGCGATCCGCCGATGGCGACATCGCGCTGCGCGCTCAATGTCGCGCCAGCAACCGACGCGACATTGCCGTTCAGCGCGATGTCTCCTGCACCGTTGAGGCCCCGCGCGGCAACATCGAGGGCGCCGCCCGCCTGCACGTCCTTGACACTGACGCCGTTGCCGGCGCGGATCGCCAGATCGTTGGAAAGGAGCTTGCCACTCAAAGCAACGTCGTTGCCGGCGGTCAGCGAACCGCTCTCGCCGAAGGCGACCGAACCGGCGCCGGAGATATCGCGGCCGGCCTCAAGCGTGCCGCGCTTCTGAGCGATCAGGACACCTGAAACATCGAGCCCATTGCCGGCGCGCAGGTCGGCATCGGTGCCCGCGAGCATCGAACCCTCGATGCCGATGTTCCCGCCGGCGTTCACGGATGTGGCGGTCCCGCTGGCGAGCGACCCGAAGACGGTGGTATCGCCCGCCGAGCTCAGCGTTGCCTGCTTGCCGGCCGTGACTTGGCCGGACACCGCCAGGTTCTGCCCTGCCGCTACGCCGAGATCGCCATCCGTGCTGACCTTGCCGTCTGCCGTGACATTGCGCCCTGCTGCAATGGTTGTACCACCCTTGCCAAGCACCGTGCCGCCAGCGGCGATATTGACGTTGCGGCCCGCCTTGGCAGCGACCGACCCCGCACCGAGCTGCGCCGCGACGGTGACATCCCCGGCGGCGTCGAGCGTAACAGCGCCGGTCGCCGTGGTCTCGTCCGAAAGGTGAAGGTCACCGGCGACCGCCTTCATCGACAGCGCGCCGCCGCCTTGAAGTTTCCCCGCCTGAAGACTGTCGTCCGCCGTGAGATTCATGTCGCCGCCGGCCTGCGCGTCGGCGATCCGGGCATTGCGGCCCGCGTCGACCGTCAAGGTCTTGCCCGCTTGCAGCGTGCCGCTCGACGTCACGTCTCCGTCGGCACTGATCGCGAAGCCTTCCACGCCCAGCTGCGTACCGCTCAGCGCGGCGTTTCCGCCGGACCTGAGCGTGGCCTGCCGTTGCGCGGCCGTGGCCGCCAATGTCAGATCGCCATTGGCGGAAATATCGAGATCGCCCGCATTGGCGGCCAGCTGGCCGTCCATGCGTACGCCCATACCGGCAGCGGTGCCGATTACCTGGATCTGTCCCGCGGTGATGGCACCGAACGCCGTCGCGTCCACCGCATAGCCGCGATTGGCGCCGCCGTTCGCCGCGAGGATGGCAGCGGCGGTATTCGCAGTGCCATTGGCCGAGGTCGCATAGCTCGTGCCGGTATCGCCGATGCTTGCCGTGGCGACCTGCTGCCGGCCGGCCACGATGTTGATGCGATTGCCCGCGTACAGCGGTGCATTGACGCCAACGGTCTCGCCGATCAGGTCGATCGCCCCCACCGTACCTTCCACACCGGCGCCAGGACCATTGACACCGCTATTGCCTTCGATCTGGATATGACCGCCACGGACGTCGTAGGCGAGTGCGCGGGCGTTGGCGAAGTCGGTCAGACCGCCCCCAGGCGCCGACAGAAACTGTGGACGACCGGTGGACAGCGTCACGCCGATCGTATTGGTAAAGCCAACGCCCTGCGTCGCAATGCCGTTCGGGTTGGCAATGATGACCGTCGCGGGGGCCCCAAAGACTTCCAGCGGACCGCGAAGATAGCTGGCATAACCCGTCCCGGTGGAGGTCACCTCATTCAGGATCGTGCTGGCCGTGCGGTTGGCCAGATTCGGATTGGCCTCGAGTTGTCCCCCGGTGAGCGACGTGCCGCTCATCAGGCTGTTGTTCAGGATCAGGCCGACGGGGTCGACGTTGAACTGCTGGTATTGGTTGACCGAAATGCCTGCGGCATTCGGGGCCGCGATGTTGACGACCGGCACGCCGCCGCCGGCACCGGTGGTCTGCGTGATGGTGGGACGAAAGACGATCGGCGCGTTCGGGTCGACGATCGGCGTGGCATGCGCGGCCTGCAAGCCAAAGCGGACCTGGAGCGCGGTGAGCGCGCGCAGCCCCTCCCACATCTCGTCGGTCAAGGCGCGCTGGCCAGCGTTCAGCGCACCAGCGGCGCGGCGATCCTGTTCCAGCGAAATGGAGAACGGTGTCAGCCATGTCAGCACGGCGACGCCACCTGCGAGAACGCGCTGCCACAAACGATGCCCGGTGGCAGGCGTCTCGCTGCTACGCTCGTGCAATGCCACGCCGTCGCGTGCGACGTCGCGCGCCGCCGCTCCCTGTTCCAGTTGACCGAAGACGACCCGATTACGCTTGTTCATCGCTATGTCTGCGCTTCTTCTTGTTTGCCTTGCCTACGGCCAGACTCCTCGCCGGCCGCCGCCCTGTCCCGACACAGGGCGGTGCACTTGAAACGGTGTTGCTTGACTACTGCTGAATGCGGGCGCTCTTCATCAACTCGACCACAACCTGCTCGGTGGCCTTCTGCAGCGCCAGTTGTTCGAGCTGAGCGCGCAGCGGCGCCTTGATCTGGTCATACGGAGGAATCTGCGTGGGGCGCTTGGCGTCGACGCGCAGGATCCAGAAGCTGTCGCCCAGTTGCACGGGCGACGGCGACACGCCGCCCTCCGGCAGTTGCGTCAGCGCTTGCGCGAGCGGCATCGGCCAGTTCTGGGTATTGCCTTCCTGCAGCGGCAGCTTGAACGACACCCAATTGAGCGCCCCGCCCTGCGCGGCCGAGGGCCCCTGGCCGTATTGGCGCGCCAGTTGCGCGAAATCGGTGCCCTTGCGCAGCTGCTCGAGCACGGTCTGCGCAGTCGCTGCATCCTTCACCACGATGGCACTGGGCTTGAGTTCGAACTCGCCGAGCGTCGCGACAATGGTGTCGAACTTCGCGCGAACGTCGCTCTCGCTGACCGGCTGCGGCTTGACCGCATCGCGCAGGTACTCCTGCATCATGGCCGTGGTCTTGGCTTGCTCCATTGCGGCCTTCACGCCGGGCCGGACGTCGTAGTTCCGCTTCTCGGCGGCCTGGCGGAACAGCTCCCGAGCGATCAGTTGGTTCTTGACCGACTCACGCAGCGTAGGCGTCTCCGGCGCATTGAGCGCCTTGATGGCTTGCTGCAGCTGTTCCTCCGGAATGGCAACACCGTTGACGCGGGCGGCCACCCCAGCGGGCAGCGGGCCTTCCGACGCAGTCTTCCCGGCAGCCCGGGTGTCGGTGGCCGATTTGCTCGCGGCGTGAGCCATCGGCGTGGCGGCGGCAAGCACGGCGATGGTCAGGCTTGCGAGGGACGATTTCAGCGGGTCCTTGATGTTCTTCATGACGCGGTTCCTTTGATTCTTTGATGTCGTCGACCTAGATCGACCAATTGAATGTGGCCAGCAATACGGTGGCCTTCTCGCCCAGCAAGGCGGGTTGAATCAGGGCGCGGCCGAGCAGCACTTCGGCCGAGAGCATCTGTTGGCGGACCTTCCACTGAGCCCGAACGCCCAGGCCCGCACCCATCAGCGTGGGCCAACCGCCCTGGGCAACCAGATGCGCCCTGCCGCCGTCGAGGAATAGGTACGGCTCGATCCGAGCGTCTTGCCACGCCGGCGCGTTCTGCCACGCGAGTTCGTTGCGCAAGTAGAAGCCGCTGTCGCCCGCGATGCCGCCTTCGTTGAAGCCCCGTACGGAGCTCATGCCGCCGAGGAAGATCTGCTGCGTACCGAATAGCGCGACGTCGCTGTATTGCATGCGCATCAGGCCGCGATAGCCAACGGAAGCGCTACCGATCGAGCCCAGCGTCGCCTGGAGTGTTGCGGTCGCATCGAGCTTGGTGAATTGGTTGTGCGCCTCGTCCCGGCCGATGCCTTCGGCATCCTCGACCGCGGACAGCCAGCGCAAGCCGCGCGACACGCCGACGTCATAGGTGGACGTCGCGGGCTGCCCCATTGCGGCGAATCGCACCAACCCATTGAGGGCGGCCCGCACCACGGTCAGCCTCTGCGGAGACAGCTCGATGCCATTGACGCTGCGTTCGGAACGCGTCTTGGTCAGCGTCAGGTCGAAGCTGGTGCGGCCGGCACGCGAGCGGTTCAGTACCGAGTTCCAACCGAAGATCTGGCTGAAGCTTCGTCCCTGGAGCAAGGCGATATCGCCGATGGTCTGCTGGTATTCGGAGACCGACGTGGTGTAGCTGAAGGTCTGATAACCGACGGGCACCGCGCTCGACATCACCAGGGCATTGCTGTCGCGGGTGCCGATGAAGTTCAGGCCGATCGACTCCTGAAAGCCGATGACATTGCCGGCCTCGGCGCCAAACCGGTAGCGCTGCTTGCCGGTCTGCGTTCCGCCGTAGTTGTCGAAGCCGATGTCGTAGTAAATCCGGTCGCCATAGCGATTCGTGACGGCCACCACCGACTCGCCGGGCGACTGCCCAGGCAGGATTTGCAGCGCCGCCTGATTGCGGCGCAAGCGGTTGATCTGGTCGACGCCTTGCTCGACATCGGGAAGACGCAGCACATCTCCCGGACTGGCGGGGAATGCCCACGCCGTGCCGGCGTCCGTCACCAGCCCGCCACCGACGGTATCGAACAATCGGGCGCCATCTTGGACAGGACGCAGCGGCGTGCCTTTGAGCGTGTATCCGGCGATCCTGCCGGCAATCACGTTCACGGTCAGCACGCCAGAGGCCAGGTTCTGCGGCCCGAGATAGGCGCGCGTGGTAATCAAACCTTCGGCGATAAAGGCTTCGGACAGGCGCCTGAGCAGCAGATTGACGCGATTGCGCCCCAGCTGCTTGCCCAGGAACGGCGCGGCGATGGCGTCCATCCGAGCGCTCGGCAGAACCTGGTCCCCGGTGAAGCGAATCTCCCGGATGGCAAACGTCGGTTCCACATCGGGCAGCGCTTCGATGTCCGTGCCCGCCGGCAGAGCCGGTGCAGAGGGCAGTGCAGGCGCGGCTATTTGCGCGGGCGGCTGTTCGGCTTCCTGCTGACGCTCGCGCGCCTTCTGGTCCTGCAGCAGGCGCTGCGCCGGGTCTTGCTCGGCCCGTATCGGAGGCAAACCGACTGGCGGCAATGGCGGCATGCCCTGTGCGAACGCCAGCGGCGAGCCGAACAGCGCCATGCCGGCGCAAAGCAGGCGATGGAACGACTTCATCTCACAACCCGATCCAGGACACCAGGCCGAGATGGTTCTGCAGCGTCACCGGCGTACGGTATGGCAGGCGCAGCGTCACGATGCCTCCGGTCGCGCTGACGCCATCGGGCGCCATGAAGACGCCTCCGTCGATTTCACCGGCACCGTCGATCGACACCTTGCCCGTTCCCGCACGGAACAGGCCACCGCTGTCCGCGCGATAGATAGTGGCCCAGCGATTGCCGAACCACGCCTTCATGTCGTTCTCGCGGGTAAAGGCCGTATAGCCGGTCACGCCCTGGGCCACCACGCGTGGCGCGGCCAGATGCAAGCCGCCAACGGCGAGCACCGTGCCGCCCACGTTGTCGATCCGCGTGCCGGCCGACAGCGCGATATCCTCGCCCGCCTGAATCGTTCCGCCGTAGGCCTGAACGGTGCTGGAGGCACGGGACCGGCAGAAGAACACGCAGCTGCGGTGAATCGACGCCTGCCCGGTAAAGACGGCTTCAGTACGGAGGCTATCGGCGGCCGCGATCTGCACCGCGCCATCGTTCGACAGAATGGAGCCGCCCCGATTCAGCACGTTGCGCGCTGAGATCCGAACATCGCCGCCATCGGCCGTCACGTAGGCCAGACGTTCGGGGTCTGCCAGAGAGCCGTAATCCACGGTCATACCGCTCTCGCGTCGGGAAAACACCAGCCAACGCGGGCTGCGGTGCGAGTACGTGCGTTCCTGGCCGTTCGCCGTCCCTTCGATATGGTCGACGACGTTCGAGAAGTGCCCCGCAGCCGTGATCGCCACCATCTCGTTCGACAGGATGCGGGCATTACGGTTGGTAATGCTCCCTCCGGCCGATATCGATACATCGTCAGCCTGACCGAACAGGATGCCCAATTGACTGCCCTGCGTGGTGCGGTTGATCACGTCGCCGCCGGCAATCAATGTCACGGCGCCGGCGGACTTCGCGTTGCCATCGATGCGTTGATTGCCTTGAACCAGGTTGTTCAAATTGACGATATCGCCCGCGCTATCGATCAGCACGCCGCTGCTGGCCGATGCCAGCGTGGTCGAGTCGGTGCCGCGGTTTTGCAAGGTCACCGAGGCGGCGCCCAGCACTACCGCGCCGTTGGCCAATGCGCTGCTGTCCGAGACCTCCAGATCGCCGGTGGCCGCAATGGTCAGGCCCGCACCATTGGCACGGACGCTCGCATGACTGAACTCGACGGCGTCCTTGGCATTGACGCTGATGCCATTGGCGGCCGTGAGGCTGCTATTCGCGATCTGAACGCTGCCATTTGACGTCAGCACGAAATCGCCGTAGGTGGCATTGAGCGCGCCGGCGCTGCGTACACCGGGGCCCTTGTCGGTGACGATCAGCTCGATACGCCCGCTGGAAAGGCTACCTGCCGCGGTGATGTCGATTGCGTATTGGTTGGCAGTCGGAGGCTCAGCGGGCCGCAACAGTTGCAGCCACTCGTGGCCGTTGTCGGTCGGAGACAGGCCGGTGTCGATGGTGGCCTTGCTCGCACCTGCGGTCAG
This sequence comes from Cupriavidus sp., assembly GCA_031181345.1. Taxonomy (GTDB): domain Bacteria; phylum Pseudomonadota; class Gammaproteobacteria; order Burkholderiales; family Burkholderiaceae; genus Cupriavidus. The sequence continues at coordinate 13,685 of JAPSLC010000013.1, forward strand.
ACGCGTCACCGCAGTGTGCGACGAGAAGGTATTACGCACCGGCCCCTGCACGTTGATGTTCCGAGCAAGCAGATCCAGCGCAATCAGCGCGCCGCTGAGCCCCTGCGGGCCCACGACGATATTGCCGCCCGAAGTATCGAGGTTGACGTTGCGCTGAAAAACGCCTGGGGCAATCTGCACGTCAGTAAAGCTGACTCGCCCCGTCGACAGCGCGAGATGACCGACATTGACGAATGAGCCGCCGTTGACGGTGATGCCGTTCGGATTGGCCAATACCACGTTCGCGCGCGGGCCGGCGACCGCCACCTCACCCATGAGCACGCTGGGATTCGTGCTGGTGACCTGATTGACGATGGTCCGCGCGTTGATGCCGACATTGTTCAGCGTGGCGCCGGCACTGCCCACGTCGAAGCGCGAATAGGTGTTCTGCGAGACCCCGGCCACCGCCGGCGCAATATTGACCGTCTCCCTGCCATTCGGCCCTATTGCGACGCTGGTGGCCGTGCCACCGTCCGGCACAATGCCGGCGGCAATGGCTGGCGAGCTCGCGCCAGCGCCCCATACGCAGACAGCACAAAAGACAGCGGCCAGCACAGCCGGGCTGCCGCAGCGGGTATCGATATTGACCATGTCAGGCGCGCTGCCCGATGCCGCGGGGCGCGCTCCTCTCGTTATTCTTGGCGTTCGCCTTGGAACAAACTTTCGCCGGATTGGCGACCTCTTGTCGGCGTTTACGACCTGGGAGAGGAGGGTCTGAACCCCACCGAAGTTGGGGCGGGGCAACTCGGCGCCGTGAGGTATGACCTCATCGACGCGCTCTAGATGAGATGGAACCTTATGCAACCGAATTCGGGAAAAGGCTTGTCAGCTTATTCGTCCGCTAGCCGCATGGCCTTGACCTCCTCACCAGGAAAATGCCAGTGATCGTCACCATAAAAAGGGTGACCGCTTGTCAGATACGCTACTCGACAAAATCGATGGTGCGGCGCATACCCCCTGCGTATCCCACTCCTTTTTGGCTCTTCGACGTCGACTGCAATTATTAACCTTGCAATGATATGATGCATCCAAATATTCGATCAAAAAGTACGTGATCACAGAAAATCGTGCGGTATTTTCTTGTACTGTTCTTCAAAACTCCAGCTCACTGGCTTCTTCTTTCTATCGAACCGGAGCATGCCGCCCCGACACCCATCGTTCGCGCTTTGCTCTGGTGCTTTCAAGGGTGCAATCCTCGTATCCAAACTCGGTACCGCAGCAAGGACATATATCCGAAGTCGGCGCGTCTCCTGCTTCTCCCCATGGAGGCGAAAACATCAAGAGCATTCAATTGTGCTCGTAGGCGAGAACTGATCTCATCCGATCCGCGAAACGACATATTCAGCGCGAGCTCTTCTTCAGCGTTCAATCGCATGAAATCATCTCATCGCTTGATACCGACCTTCCGTCGCTGCCTGAATCGAGGAGGGATGGCGAGTCAGTGGAAACCCAATCATGGAAATTGCACGCCTTTCAAGATAGCCTCAACACGGACGTGGTCCCTATCGTTGAATACCGCTTGCACCGAATGAGCCTCCCATGGTTGCCATTCTGCGGTGGAGTCGCTTAATACAGAGAGATACGTTCCCATCTCCGACGGAGAAAGACGAGGCAGTTCATCATGCACAATCGCCACGTTTCTTTCGTCCAACCAATGCAAGTCACAAAGGCAGTCAAACAATGCGTTCCAATTGAAACCGAAGTATCCGGGCAGATAAAGCGAGCGGTAGAACAGGTCTAGAAGCTGCCGTGTTGATAGAATATCTCCGCTTACCCTTGCCACAACCGCATCGCTACTCACATAATCTCGGGTATTAGGAACAAAGATAAATCCACTGGATTGGATCATGCAGTGATGGTTTCTACACACTAACTAATGCCGCTGAAAATAACGGGAAGCCGCCTTTTCGACCTTACCCCTGGAGCGCCTTCCCGCGGCATTCATCCCCAAGGATGCAGTCTTACTTCGTAGTCGTTGCCGAGCTCCTCTCTCAGGAGCTCGGCGAGTTCGATACCCTTCCTCCTGAATTCGGCTGCATCTCTTGCGCTCTTGAATCGAGAATCGGGTGGATAGTCCATATTCAACGTCTCATCCAACCGTCTAGCCCACTCGAGAAGGCTGTTTTTTAGTTGCTGGGAAATCGGAAGGCTGTCAGGGTCGATGTTTCCTACCTCGCCAGGCGAAGCCTCCCACAATGGGAAACAGTGATAGTCAGCCATCAACTTGATGATTCTCACGTTTCGCGTCTCCTCAATCCTGCCATCCTGGTACCTCCAGCAAGCCTTACGCGGTTTACGACGGATACAAGAAGGACTAAACCCCACCGAAGGTGGAGAGCACCGCCCGGAGGCAGCCCAATCACCCTACCACCCCCGCCTCCGCCCCCAACCTCTCCCGCACAAACCCCAAAAACCCCCTCACCCCCTCCGGCAACGTCCGCCCCGTCAAGGTCTGCAGTTCGATCGAACGCCCCTTCATCCCCCGTTCCCGAATCACCGCGGCGTGCAGCTCGCCACGACGCAGCCGATCTCCAACCGTCACCGCACCGGAAATCGACAACCCTCCACCATGCAGAACAAAACTGGTCAGCGTCTCGAAATGATTGGTGACCAGCACCGGCTCGAACACGATGCCGCGTTCGCCGGCGGCGATATCGAACAGCTGGCGCACCGTGTTGTCGGCCTCTGGCAGTGCCAGCGGATATGGCTGCATCTGGGCCAGCGTCACGCTGCGAAAGCGAGCGAGCGGGTGGTCCGGTCGCATGATGGCGATCACGGGTGCCGGCTGGCGGTGTTCGACGCGGATGCCTTGCTCGCCTGCGCGGCTGTAGGTGATGCCGATATCGGCGTCGCCATGCAGCACGATGCCGGTGACGTCGGCTGGCGGTGCAACCCGTACATGGAAATGCAGTCCGGGATAGCGTTCGCGGAATTCGGCGATGCAGCGCGGCAGGAACTCGATGGCGAAGCCGGCCGAGCTGGCGATGCGGACGCGCCCGCGGCGCAGGCCCTGCAGGGCGGCGATTTCCGAGACGACCCGGTCCGCTTCCAGGGCGCCGCGCAACGCGAAAGCCGCCAGCACTTCTCCGGCCGCGCTGGCGACCATGCCGCGGGGGCGGCGGTCGAACAGCGGCACGCCCAGCAGCGTTTCGAGCGAGGCCACCTGGCGGCTGACCGCCGATACGGTGACATTGAGCCGTTGGGCCGCCTCGGTCAGCGAGCCGCTGCGGACCACTTCGAGGAAATAGCGCAGGGAGGTGTCCTGCAGGCGGTGCGACAGCATCGGTCCGGCTCCCTGGCGCGAAGGCCTGTTATGGTTTGCGTTTTACGCAAGGATATTTGAAATAATCGTCGATTGTGCGAAACCCCGCACGACCCGTATGCTCTTCCGCATTAACGAAGGAGACAACCCAAACCATGTCGCCCGACCAGACCGCATTCAGCCAGCCCACCAACCCGATCGTCGAGCTCGATGCCGTGGCGCTGTCCCGCGCCATCCACGAGCGCGAGGTTTCCTGCGTCGAGGTACTGGACGCCTTCTTCGACCAGATCGACCGCCACAATCCCCGCGTCAATGCCATCGTTGCACCGATGGACCGTGAGACGCTGCGCGCGCAGGCGGCCGAGCGCGATGCCGAACTCGCACGCGGACAAAGCCGTGGCCCCTTGCACGGCTTCCCGCAGGCCCCGAAGGACATCAGCCCGGCCGCGGGCATGGTGACCACCAAGGGCTCGCCGATCTTCGCCGGACAGGTGACGCAGACCGATGCCGCGATCTTCGAGCGCATGCGCAAGGGCGGTGCGCTGTTTGTCGGGCGCACCAATTCCCCGGAATTCGGCCTGGGCGGCCATACCTACAACCCCGTCTATGGCACGACGCGTAACGCCTTCGATCCGTCGCTCTCCGCGGGCGGCAGCAGTGGCGGCGCCGCGGTGGCCGTCGCGCTGCGCATGCTTCCCGTGGCCGACGGTTCCGACATGATGGGATCGCTGCGCACACCGGCGGCGTTCAACCACGTGTACGGGTTCCGTACGTCGTTCGGCCTGGTGCCGCACGGTCCGACCGACGAGGTCTTCTTCCAGCAATTCAGCGTGGCCGGCCCGATGGCACGCAACGTGCCCGACCTGGCGATGCTGCTGTCGGTGCAGGCGGGGTTCGATGCGCGCCTGCCGCTGACGCGCCGCTGCGAGCCGCCGGGCAGTTTCGCGCTGCCCCCCGAGCGCGACTGGACCGGCGTCCGGATTGGCTGGTTTGGAGATATGGACGGCCAATTGCCGACCGACCCAGGTCTGCTCGATACCTGCGCTCGCGCGCTCGATCACTTCCGTACGCTGGGCTGCACGGTCGAGCCTGCACTGCCGGCGTTCGATCTGGAAAAGCTGTGGCACGCCTGGATCGATCTGCGCAGCTTCTCGGTGGCCGGCGCCAATGCCGCGCTGTGGAACGACCCTGCCAAGCGCGCGATGCTCAAGCCCGAGGCCGCCTGGGAGATCGAGCGCGGCATGGCGCTGCCCAGCCCCCGCGTGTACGAAGCGATGTGCGTGCGCAGCGCCTGGTATCAGGCGCTGGTTCAGCTGTTCGAGCGTTACGACTATCTGGTGCTGCCCGCCGCGCAGGTGTTTCCGTTCGACGCCGAATGGGACTGGCCGCACGCCATCGACGGCCGCGATATGGACACCTATCACCGCTGGATGCAGACCGTGGTGCCGGCGACGATGGCGGGCCTGCCGGCTCTGGCCGCGCCGGCCGGCTTCGGGCCGCAGGGCCTGCCCGCCGGCATTCAGATCATCGGGCCCGCGCAGACCGATGCCGCCGTCCTGCAACTGGGCCATGCCTACGACCAGGCGGGCGGATTCTCGCGCGTGCGCAGTCCCTGGCTGGGCTGAGCGCCATCACACAAGGCGATAACGCAGCCCCTCGATCGATTTCGAAGTTCACCACTGCTGGCAGGAGTGCCCTTGATGACCGCAATGCCCCCGAAGCGTTTCTTCCTCGCATGCACCGGCTTGATGGCCGTATTCGCCATGGCCTCGGCCCCGGCCGCGGCGCAGACGTATCCGGATCGCCCGATCCGCCTGGTGGTGCCCTTTGCCGCGGGCGGCGCAACCGACGTGCTAGGGCGTCTGCTGGCCGTGGGCCTCGGCGAAAAGCTCGGCCAGACTGTGGTCGTGGAGAACAAGCCCGGCGCAGGCACGGTGATCGGTGCCACGCAGGTCGCCAAGGCCGCGCCCGATGGCTATACCTTGCTGCTCGCGGCCAGCACCACGCTGACGTTGAACCCGGCGATCCGGCCCAACCTGGCTTATGACCCGATCAAGAGCTTCACGCCGCTGGGCCTGGTGGCCGATATGAGCCTGGTGCTGGTCGCCAATCCCGACACGTCGCTGCATTCGCTGAAGGATCTGGTCACGCAGGCCAAGGCCGAGCCGGATAAGTTCTCCTACGGCTCGTTCGGCACCGGTTCGTCGGTGCATTTCGGCGGCGAGATGCTGAAGGCGGCCGCCGGCATCCGCATGGTGCATGTGCCCTTCAACGGCAGTGCACCCAATCTGACTGCGCTGGCCGGCGGACAGGTTCCGGTCGCGGTCGACACTGTGGTGGCGGGCCTGCCGCTGATCAAGAGCGGCAGGATCCGTCCGCTGGCCGTGCTGTCGCCGCAGCGGCTGCCGTCATTGCCGCAAGTGCCGACTGTGGCCGAAAGCGGTTATCCGGGCTTCCAGATGGGGACGTGGTTCGCGCTGGTTGCACCGGCGGGGCTGCCTGCGCCGGTGCAGCAAAAGCTGGAGAAGGCGCTGGCGGAGGTCGTCAATGCGCCCGCCACGCGCGCGCGACTGGTCGAACTTGCGCTGACGCCAGCCTACGGCAATGCCGCAGCAGTGAAGGCCAGGGTCGAGAAGGAGTTGCCGGAGATGCGGGCCGTCGCCGCGCGGGCCAATATCCGGGCGGAGTAAGGCACCGGCTTCCTTGCCATCCGCGACAACGCGCGACGGACCGACCGACAACGCGTCTGCATTATTTGACTGAACGGTACAAATCAAATTATGCTCGTCGGAACGCGCTCAACCGCCTGAGCGCTGTTCCTGTGGAAGCAAGATGCAACGGGCCCCGCCCGTTGTTTTTTGTTTATTTTTGTACCGATCGATATGCATTAACCACAAAGAATTCCGATGAGCCATTCCACCCCCACCGACATTCGTATAATTCCGACCCACACCGGCATGGTCGCCATCCCGGCAGCCCTCGAGGACGATGTCGCGCAATTCCACTACGCTCCCGCCCGGCGTGTCGGCGACTTCGTTTATCTCTCTGGTATCGTGGCCTGCAACACGCTGCCCCAGCCGATGAGCGAGGCGGCGTTCTCCGATGAACTGCGCAGGGTATTCCGGCAGATCGAGGCCTTGCTCCACGCCTGCGATGCGCGGTTGGACGATGTGGTCGAGCTGCAGATGTTCCATGTCTTCGGCAGCCCGGCGCTTGCGCTCGACAAGGCCGGGCAACTGGCGGCCATCGCCCGGGTTCGCGACGAGTTCTTTGCCCCGCCCTATCCGGCCGCCGTGGAATTGGCGGTGGCCGATCTGAACCCGGATGGCGGACTGGTGGAAATCAAGGCCATCGCATTTGCACCGCGGGGCCGTGCCATGAAGCTGGAATCACCGGCGTAATCAATGCCGGCCGGCGGGCGGCCTCAGTGGGCGAAGGACCATCGCTCTTCGTCAGGTTGCTTCCCTCTCCCGCGAGCGGGCGAGGGAACACAATCGGTGCAGGCCGTCGTGCACGCCATGCTCCGCCGCATCGCATCAAGCGTGCGGATACGCTTCGAACACCGGAAAGCGCTCGGCGGCCGCGGTCAGCGAAGCAATGGCAGGGTGCCGCGCCGGATCCACCGCGCCCGGCAGCATCGCCTGCGTGAAGCTCCACACCACCGCAGTCGTCAGCTGCGCCTGCGACAGCGCGCTCTCCTGCACCGGCACGGCCAGGCGCGCCACCTCTTCCTCGAGCAAGGCAAAGGCGCTGGTGCGCTGGCCATCGACGCGCTCGACCCACGGCTGGTGCTGCTTCTCCGCCGGCCGCAACATGTGCTCGTAGACGTTCTGCACCGCCTTCTCGCAGGCGGCCAGCGCCAGGCCGACGACGCGCAGATCGCGCTGGCGCGCCGCCAGGTCCGCCGGCATCAGGCTGCGTCCGGCCAGCGCTTCCACGTAGTCGATGATCAGCGTCGAGTCCATCAGCACCACGCCGTTGTCGCAGACCAGCGACGGCGCCTTGACCACCGGATTGATGGCGCGGAACTGCTCGAAGGTGCGGAACACCGACACCGGTTCATGGTGGAAGGACAAACCCAGCAGGCGCATCGTGATCGCGGCGCGGCGGACATAGGGGGAATCGAGCATGCCGATCAGTCTCATCGTTTTCACTCCAGGGGTCGATTGACGGGGATGGCGCCTATCATCCGTCGTCCGTGGCTCGCTTGCCAACCCCCAATCGCCTCGACGCCTCCCACACGCTCAACGGCGCCTGGCTTCGGACCGATGCAGCGGCAGGCGCCACAGCTCGTAGCGCTCCTCGCCCGCCCTGACCGCTCCGGCGAAATGTCCATTGAGATGGCTGGCGGTAAACACCAGATCGCCGTTGGGCATCAGCGCAGGCGTATCGGGCCAATGCACGCCGTCGTCGGCGGCGAGCAGCGACATCGCACCGGTGGCCGGCTCGTACTTGACGATGCCGTTGCGGGTGACGTCCGTGATGTAGAGGTTGCCCTTCGCGTCGGTCACGATGCCATCGGTATTGCCGCCGACGTCGCCCAGATCGCGCACCGCTGCCGACAACGTCTGCGCGCTGGCGTCCTTGTCGCGCAGCAACCGCGTCGGAATGGCATAGGCGTGCGTGCCCGTGGTCACGGCCCAGTACAGCGTGCCGGCATCGGGCGACAGCGCGATGCCGTTGATGCCGAGCTTCAGCGGGTTGCCGGGCCACACCTCGGCGCCATGCGAGACCACCTTCGCGCCCGTTGCCGGCAGCAGGCTCGCGTGCCGGTCGAGCACGCGCCGCGCCTTGCCCGCGGCAAGGTCGACCACGATCAGCCCGGCCTGGTTGTTTGGCGCGCTGCGCAGGCCGCTGTCCGAGATATAGGCGACCCGGCGCCCTTCGTCGACGACGATATCGTTCAGGAAGCTGCCCTTGCGGTCCGCAACGTCATCCAGGGCGATGCGCCGGATGGTGCGTCCGGTGCGCAGGTCGTAGATCATCACCTTCTGCGCGCCGGCCGGCGCCTCGGCCTGGCCCGCGACGAATCCCATGTCGAGGGCCCATAGCCACCCGTTGCGCCGGTCGACATGAAAGCCCAGCACATTGCGCAGATGCGTGTCCGGGGCGGCATCGACGGCGTTGCCGGCAACGGAGGGGAAGGCCGACAACCGTGCCGGGCCGCTCTGCGCAGCGGTGTCGAGAATACTCAGCGTCGCGGGCGCATCGGCGGATATCAGCCGCGGCGTACTGACGAAGGCGCGGCCGTCCGCATCGAAATGAATGCCGGCGATCGGCGCGTTGACCGAGCCGGCGAAGGGCGCCGGGTCCGCGCCCTGCCGGGACGCCTCCCAGCTGACGCCCGCATAGCTGCGCCAGCGTTCGAGCGGGACTTGCGGGGCGGTATCGGCCAATGCCGGGACGGCGGTGAGCGCGGTCAGCGCCAGCGCGGCGAGACGGGATAGGCGAAGCAACATGATGATGTCCGGTATGGGTTGGGCCGATATGGGATGTGCCGATGAGCGGCGACGGCGGGTGCCTGCGCCTGTGCCATGCCTGTCCGCGATCGGCGATCGGCGATCGGTGGTCGGCAATCAAAGGATCGAGCGGAACGAACCCCCTTCGACACGAACGGCGGCCCCATTGGATGCCGCCCCGAGCGGACTGGCCAGCAACGCAACCATGGCGGCGATCTCGTCGGCCTCGATCATGCGAGCGATCAGCGAACTGGGCCGATAGGTCTCGAAGAAATGCGCTTCGATCTCGGCATCGCTCATGCCGGGGCGCGGCGCGGTCTGGCGCAAGTATTCGACGATGCCGTCCGAACGGGTCGCGGCCGGCAGCACGCTGTTGACGGTGACGCCGGTCCCCTTGGTGAGCTCGGCCATGCCACGCGACACCGCGAGCTGCGCCGACTTGCTGACGCCGTAGTGCACCATGTCCGGCGGCGTGAAGGCGCCCACCTCGCTGGAGACGAAGATCACCCTGCCCCAGTTCTTCTGCAGCATGCGCGGAAAGTAATGGCGCGACAGCCGCACGCCGGACATCACGTTGATGTCGAGCATGCGCAGCCAGTCTTCGTCGGTGATCTCGGCGAAGGGCCGGGCTTCGTAGTAGCCAAGGTTGTTGATCAGGATGTCGGTGTCCGGCCGCACCTCGGCCAAGGCCGCCGCACCGCGGGCAGTGCCCAGGTCAGCGACGAGGCTTGACACGTCCGCGCAGGGCGCGGCCGCCGCGATGTCGGCCACCGCGGCATCGAGCTTGTCTTGACGACGACCGGTGATGGTCACCGCGACGCCCTCGCGCGCCAGGGTGCGCGCGATGGCCAGGCCAATGCCGGCGGTGGCGCCGGTGACGATGGCAGTCTTGCCGTGCAACTGCAGGTCCATGGAATTCCTCGTGAGCCGGGTTGGGAATCCGGACTTTATTACCCGCATCAACGGAGATAAACTCGTCCACCGGGAATTCATCTGTTCTTCGGAGGACATAATGGCGCGCCGTTTCGACCATCTTGGGGACGTGGAAGCCTTTCTGGCGGTGGTCGAGCACGGGTCGTTCACGGCGGGCGCGGTGGCGTTGTCGACCACGCCTTCCGTGCTGAGCCGCGCCATCGCCCGGCTGGAGACGCGCCTGGGCAGCCAATTGCTACGCCGGACCACGCGCCGCATCGGGCTGACCGACGCGGGACGGCTGTACGTCGAACAGGCGCGCGCCGCCTTCACGCTGCTCGACGATGCCGAGCGCGAGATCCAGGGGCAAGACGGGGAGTTGTCGGGAAGGGTCCGGCTCAGCGTGCCGACCACCTATGGCCATTACCGGCTGCCGCCGCTGCTGGCGCGCTTTACGCGGCAATACCCGCGCGTGCAGGTGGAACTGAACATCACCAATCGCAATGTCGATCTGGTGGCCGAAGGCTTCGACCTGGCCATCCGGCTTGGCGACCTGCCCGACAGCGGCCTGGTCGCGCGCAAGCTTGAAGACGCGGCGCTATGCCTGGTGGCGGCCCCGGACTATCTGCGTCGCGCGGGCACGCCCCAAACGCTGGACGATCTGCATCGCCATGTCTGCCTGCCCTTCGTGCTGCCGAGGACCGGCCGCATTGCGCCATGGGTTTTCCGCGACGGTGATCGGGACATCGACTGGCCGACCGCCTCGCCGATCGCGATCTCCGACGATGTGCTCGGCGTGGTCTCGCTGGCCGAGCACGGCGCCGGAATCTGCCAGAGCTACGACTTCATCGTGCGCGATCGGATCGACCGCGGGCGGCTGGTCGAGCTATTGCCGCATCTGCGCGGGCGCTCGCGGCCGTTTTCGCTGATCTACGCGCCGCACCGTCGCCAGTCGGCGGCGGCACGGGCGATGATCGATCTGCTGACGGCGGGTTGAGCGGAAACCGGCTGCCCGGCTGCCTCAATCGAGATAGTCCGGCTCCAGCCGTGCCAGCTGCCGGTGGATGCTGGCCAGATGCAGGCGCGCGCTGTCCGGATCGCCCTCGCGCATCTGCCGCGCGCACAGCGCGGCAACGTCCGGCGGCACGGGCAGCAGCGGGCGGCCGGTGCCGTGGGCGCGCACCTGGACTTCGGCGGCCCGTTCGAGGTAGTAGAGATCGTCCCACGCCTGCGCGATGTTCGGCGCGGTCACCATCACGCCGTGGTTGCGCAGGAAGGCAATGTCCGCATCGCCCATTGCATCCGCGATGCGATCGCCCTCCAGTTCATCCAGCGCCAGCCCGTTGAACGGCACCGTCGCCACGCGGCCATAGAACTTGAGCGCGGTCTGCCCGGCCCATACCAGCGGTTCGCCGTCGACCATCGCCAGCGCGGTCGCGTTCGGCATATGCGTATGGAAGGCCGCCACCGCCGCGGGTTTGCGCATGTGCAGCCGGGCATGGATGAAGAATGCCGTGGCCTCGGGCTCGCCATCGCCATCGACGACGCGGCCGTCGACATGGCAGACCAGCAGGCGCGAGGCCGTGACCTCGCAGAAGGCCAGCCCCAGCGGATTGACCAGGAACAGCCCAGGGTGCCCCGGCAACGTCGCCGAGAAATGATTGCAGATCCCCTCGGCCATCCCCAGCCGCGCCGCCATGCGCAGGCAGGCCGCCAGATCGATGCGGGCTTGCCGGACGGCGGGATCGTGCCGCAACGCCGCCGCCATCTCGGTATCGCCCGCCGCACGACTGGAAAGTTGATGCGCCATCGATCGCTCCTTCAGGGTTGCACCCATCGCAGCGTAGCAAATAACTGGCGCAGGCCCGCAAGATCGGGCAGAACGGCATCGGGCCGATAGTCGGGCAAGGGCTTGCGCGCCGTGCCGCGATCGATCCAGACGCAACGGAACCCCATGTCCCGTGCCGCGGCCAGATCCAGATGCGGACTCGCGCAGACATGCAGCAACTGGTCCTGCGACACGCCGATCGTGTGATGGGCATGCTCGAACAGGCGCGGCGACGGCTTGTAGGCTCCGCCCTGCTGCGCGGTGACGACCCGATCGATATGGCCGCCAAGCTGCGCCACGTTGCCGGCGATGATGGCGTCGTCCGTATTCGACACGATGCATAGCTTGAAGCCTTGCGCCTTCAGCCATGCCAACGTCGGTACGACCTCGGGAAACGGCGGCATCGCGCCAATATGGCGCGTCAGCGCATCGGCATCGCCTGGCTCGAACGGCAACCCGAACGCCTCCAGCGCGGCGCGCAGCGAGTGCGCCGACACCTCGGCAAAGGAGCGATGCGGCGGCATCTGTTCCAGCCGGTGCTCGTGTTCGTCATACACCCGGATGAATTCGTGCGGATTGACGCCGCGCCATCCCTTGCGCGATAGCAGGCGGTCGACGTAAGCCAACAAGCCCTCGTCCCATTGGATCAGGGTGCCATAGCAATCGAAGGTCAGCCATTCCGGCCGTTGTGAAGGTTGCATGATCGGGGCTCCAGCTTTTACGTTGCGTAACGGCTGCATGCTAAGCTGGTGCCGGTAAATTCGAAAATTCGATTTTCAGCGCAACTTCATCGATCTATCGAATCATGCTCGATCTTGAACTGCTCAAGACGTTTGTCAGCGTCGTCGACGCAGGCGGCTTCACGCGCGCCGGCGAGCGGGTCCACCGCACGCAGTCGACCGTCAGCCAGCAGATTCGCAAGCTGGAGGACCAGGTGGCGCAGCCGCTGCTGCTGCGCCAACGCGCCGGCAAGTCGATTGCCCTGACGGAGGCCGGCGAGCGGCTGCTCGGCTACGCGCGCCGGCTGGTCGATCTGGCGCGGGAGGCCGAGGCGATGATGCAGACACGGGGCAACGCCGGGGTCATCCGGCTTGGCGTGCCCGACGATTTCGATGTCAAGCGGCTGATTCCGCTGCTGTCGGGCTTCGCGGCGCGCCATCCGGCAATCCGGCTCGACACCGTCAACGGGTTGAGCGTGGAGCTTGCCAACCGAATCGCGCGGCAAGAGCTCGATCTGGCGCTGCTCAAGCGCGACGCCGACGGATCACCGGTACTGCTGCGCCGTCCGGAAACGTTGAAATGGGTCGTGGGCCGGGGCTTTGCGATGGGCATCGACCCGCTGCCGCTGGTGGTGTTCGGCCATGGCTGCCTGTATCGGGATCGTGCGATCCACGCGCTTGAAGCGTCCGGCCGCGGCTGGCGCATCGCCTTCACGAGCCAGAGCCTGGTCAGCATCCAGGCGGCGGTGGCGGCGAATCTGGGGCTGAGCCTGCTGCCGGCCACCGCGGTGCAGGACGAGCATGTCGTGCTCGGCGCAAGATCCGGATTGCCGCCCCCGCCGCCGACCGAACTGGCGCTGGTCGGCAGCGCGCGCCTGCTGACGCCGGCGCAGCAGGCGCTGGTGGACTATCTCGATGAGAAGCTGCCTGGACGCCGCCTACGCGCGCGACGTTGACGTTTCGCCGCCACCGGCCCGCTTGCGCCGCACCGCCCTGACCTTCCCGCTCTCGCCCCCGCCGCAGAAGAAGCGATCGGCGCCATCGGACTCCAGCCCCGACACGCCCGTGCCGGCCGGCATCTCGATGCGCTCGATCACCTCGCCAGTCGCTGGATCGACGTGGCGCAGGTCGCTCTGATCGCCCTCCCAGGTGCCGTGCCACAGCTCGCCATCGACCCAGGTGACGCCGGTGACGAAGCGGTCGGACGTCAGCGTGCGCAGGATCGCGCCGGTCTCGGGATCGACCTGGTGGATCTTGCGATCGCGCCACACGCCGACCCATAGCGTGCCCTCGGCCCAGGCCAGTCCGGAATTGCCGCCGTCGGTAGGCGCCGGGATGGTCGAGACGACTTGGCCGGTCTGCGGGTCGATCTTCTGGATGCGGTCGCCGGCGATCTGGTACAGGTAGCGGCCGTCGAAGGCGGTGCCGGCATTGGCCGTGACATCGATGGAGCGAAGCATTTGGCCGCTGGCCGGGTCCATGGCGTGTAGCCCGTCGCCGGAGGCGACCCAGACATGCTTGCCGTCATACGACACGCCATGGACGGCGTCGATGCCGGGGAACGGGCCGTATTCATGGAGGACTTCTGCGGGAATGGATTTCATGCTGGCTTCCTGGTCGATGATGGTCAAAGGACATGGCGCGTCACCGAGGGGCGAGCAATCTGTGCGGTGACGCTTTCATTCAGGCATCCTAGTCCAGGCTTGAAAATGCCGGGAGTAACAAGGTCGTCGTGATTTCCGGCACGGGCGTCGTCATCCATCGGCGCGCGCGGCCATGGCCGATTGCCTGCACCTTCCCCGCCTCGGCGAGCGCGTCGAGCGCGCGCTGCACGGTGCGCTGGCTGGCGCCGAGCGCCAGCGCTAGCCCTGAACTTGACCACGATTCGCCATCGGCAAGCAGGGCCAGCACCGCGGCATGCCGCTCTTCGACCGGCCGCGCCAGCACCACGACCGGCCGTGTGCGGTGCGGCACCAGCGCATAGCCGCGCGGTGTCGCGCGGATCTCGGCCAATGACCGAATGGCGGCACGCAGCCGGCCCATTTCCACGCGTAGTCGGGCCCGATGCGAATCGTCGGCATGTTTCATCCGAAAGGCCAGCGCGATCAGGCTGTCGCGGGATACATCGTCCGGCCAGGCCTCGCCCAGGGCACGCGCGAGCACGAACAGGATCGGCCGCGTGGCCAGCGGGACCACCGTGCCGGCGTGGCGCACCGCATGGCGGCAGGCGTCGACCACCAGCGTGTTCGATGCCAGCAGGGCCTCCACTTCGTGCAGCCGCAGCTGTCTCGCTTCGCCGCGATCGATCAGGCGAGCCGCAGGACCCGCGAGCATCGCGGCGGTCCGATCGACTTCCGCGGCCAGGGCCGGGATCGCCGCGAGGCGGGCGGCGCGGCGCGCCCGATCCAGCGCCGCCGCAGCGCTGCGCGCGTGTACGCGGCGCATGGCGATGCCGGCGATCACCAGTTCGTGCACGGTCCTCAATACGGGCGGCAACTGCGCAGGATCGACGCCGGTCAGCGTCTGTTCGGCCTCATCGAGACGCCCGATCAGCAACAGGCGACGGCTCGCCAGATAGCGCGCATGCGCGGCGTTGGCGCGATCGCCATGCGTTTCCAGCGTCAGGCGGGCGGCGTCGAGCGCCCTGGCAGGCCAGCCAAGGTCGCGCGCCGCCAGCGCGATCTCCGCCTCGGCCACCACGCATCTCGCACGGGCGACCGGGGCACGGCTGCCGAAGGCCCGCGCGGCGCTTCGTACCAGCGCCTTGGCCCGGGCGAGGTCGCCAAGCTGCGCCATCGCGATGCCGCGCAGCGCCAGCGCCGGCGCGTCGTCGCGCAAGGCGACGCAATTGAGCGCCCCCAGCGGGTCACCGACCGCGAGCGCGCGGGCCGCTGCCGAGATCGTCGGGTCCATTCGAATCACGCCACACTTGTCACTCCCTCCTGTCCAGGCCGGCGCCTAATCTAGCACGACGACCAACCGCCCCGGCGTGCCGCTGCCCCGCAGCACCACAGCAGACAGCCCGCGCCACGTCCACACGGAGGAAGCACGATGACAACCCACCCCACCGCCACCCGCGAAGAATGGCTGGCCGCCCGCCTGCAACTGCTCGAGGCCGAAAAGGCCCTGACGCGGCGCAGCGACGAAATCGCCCGCCAGCGTCAGGCGCTGCCATGGCTGCGGATCGACAAGACCTACCGCTTCGACACCGATGAAGGCCCCGCGACGCTCGCCGACCTGTTCCGCGGCCGCTCCCAGCTGCTGGTCTACCACTTCATGTTTGGACCGGACTACAAGGCCGGCTGCCCGTCCTGCTCGGCGATCGCCGACGGCTTCAACGGCTTCGCGGTCCACCTGGCCAACCACGACGTCGCGCTGACGGCCGTATCGCGCGCGCCGCTGGCCAAGCTGCAGGCCTACAAGCAACGCATGGGATGGACCTTCCCGTGGGCGTCCTCGCACGACAGCGACTTCAATGCCGACTTCAATGTCTCCTTCACGACCGCGCAGCAGCGCGACGGCGATATCGAATACAACTACCGCCGCGAGCCGGCCGTGCGAGGATGGCGCCGCAACATGGAGGGCGGCGGCCAGGCGGCGGAAGACCAGATCGCCGCGATGTGCGGCACCGATACGCCGACGTTCCACCGCGACCGGCCAGGACTGAGCGCCTTCGTGATGGAAGACGGCGTGGTCTATCACACCTACTCGGCGTATGCGCGCGGGCTGGACGGGCTGTGGGGCATGTACCAGTGGCTGGACCGCGCGCCGAAGGGACGCAACGAGACCGGTGTCTGGTGGCGCCGCCATGACGAGTACGGCGAGCGCTGAGCCGGGACACTGCTGCGCGGCCGCCGAGCCGGCGGGCGGGGAACCGGGCCGGCGAATCTTCGTCGGCGTCTGCGGCCTGCTGTTCGGCCTCAGTGCCGCAGCCACCGTGGCGCTGCATGGCGCGATGTCATCGATGGCGGCGACGCCGATGCCCGGCGGCTGGACGCTGTCGATGGCGTGGGCGCCGATGTGCGGGCAGACCTGGGCCGGCGCCGCGGCGTCCTTCGTCGGCATGTGGGCCGTGATGATGGTCGCGATGATGCTGCCATCCATCGCGCCGGCGCTGTGGCGCTATCGATTGGCCGTCGAAGGGAGCGGGCACGCCACACGCCTGACGCTGGTGGCAGCGGCGGCCTACCTCCTGGTGTGGACGCTGCTGGGATTGGCGGTCTTCATGCTCGGTGCCGCGCTGGCGGGGCTCGCGATGCAGTGGCCGCCGCTGGCCCGGGCCATGCCCGCCCTGGCCGGCCTGGTGGTGCTCGCCGCCGGCGCCCTGCAATTCACTGCGTGGAAGGCGCGGCTGCTCGCCGGCTGCGGACACGCGCCGGCGGGCGCGTCAGTGGGGAATATGGGCATCGCCTGGCGGCATGGCATTCGCCTCGGCCTGCACTGCATCCAGTGCTGTGCCGGCGCGACGGCGAGCCTGGCCGCGGTCGGCGTGATGGACCTCGGCGTGATGGCACTGGCCACCGCGGCGATCAGCGCCGAGCGCCTGGCGCCGGCCGGTGCGCGGATCGCCAGGGCGGTCGGCGCAGCCGGCATCGGCACGGGCGCATGGCAGGCAATGCGAGGCGCCGGGCTGCTCTGACGCCAACCCGCAACGCGGCGGCGCAACCACCGTCACGGCACCCACCAATACCGCGTGATATGGAAGAACACCGGCGCGGCAAACACCACCGAGTCGAGCCGGTCGAGCATGCCGCCGTGGCCCTGGATCATCTGGCCCCAGTCCTTGATGCCGCGGTCGCGCTTGATCGCGGACATCACCAGTCCGCCCAGAAATCCCATCAGCGCGATGACCAGCGCGATCGCACCAGCCTGCCACGGCGCGAAGGGCGTGATCCACCACAGCGCGGCACCGAGCGCGGTCGCGCTGGCGACGCCGCCGACAAAGCCCTCGACCGTCTTGGACGGCGACAGCAGCGGCGCGATCTTGCGCTTGCCGCACAGCTTGCCCCAGACATACTGCAGCACGTCGCTACCCTGCACCACGATCACCAGGAAGGCGATCAGCAGCAGGTTGCGGCCCTCGAAGCCCGGGATCGGCAGCGTCAGCAGCGCCGGCACGTGCGAGATGCAGAACACACAGATCATCACTGCCCACTGCACGCCCGCGCAACGCTCGAGGAACCGCGTGGTCTCGGCCGACAGCGCCGCCAGGATCGGCAGCAGCAGGAAGGCGTAGACCGGAATCAGGATCGAGAACATGCCGTACCAGTCCACATAGACCAGCACGTATTGCATCGGCAGGAACAGGAAGAAGGCGGCGACGATCGCGCGATGGTCGCCGCGCCGGGTGGTCGTGATGGTGACGAACTCGCGCAGCGCGAAGAACGACAGCAGGTAGAACAGCACGATCACGGCGGTGCGGCCGAGCGCGAAGGCCACGCCCATCGCGCCGATCATCCACCACCAGGCCCAGACCCGCTGCGCGAGGTTGTCGATCACCGGGTGCGAGCCGCCGCCGGCGAGGCGCCAGCGCAACAGCAGCGTCACGGTCGAGGCGAGCAGCAGCACGGCAAACAGGCCGCCGAACAGCAGCCAGGTCTCGTGGTTCCAATGCAGGGTCGGCATGGCGGGTCAATCCAGTATGGGGGCGAGCGCGAGCAGGCCGTCGCGGCATCGGCCCAGGAAGCGGTCCTTGTCGTCGTCCGGCGCCAGCAGCACCGGCTGACCAAACGTCACCGTGCACAGCAGCGGCACCGGCACGATCTCGCCCTTGGGCATCACGCGGTTCAGGTTGTCGATCCAGACCGGCACGAACTCGACCGACGGGCAGGCTCGCGCCAGATGGAAGATGCCGCTCTTGAACGGCAGCAGCCGCGCCTCGGTGGTGTTGCGCGTGCCTTCGGGGAACAGGATCAGCGAATCGCCGCCCTCCAGCGCGGCGCGCATCAGCGCGACCGGATCGCTGCCCGGGTCGCTGCGGGTGCGGTCGATCAGCAGCGCACGAAAGACATCGCGCCCGATGAAGCGCCGCAACGGCGAGCGGTCCCAGTAATCGGCGCCGGCCACCGGACGCGTGCTCGGCCGCAGCTCCGGCGGCAGGCAGCCCCAGATCAGCACGAAGTCGCCGTGGCTGCTGTGATTGGCAAAGTAGACGCGCTGCACCGCCGCCGGCACGCAGCCTTGCCAGTTGGCCCGCATGCCGGTCAGCAGGCGGGCGAAGACGATGATGGCGCGCGCGGTCACGCGGGCAATCCACATGGCGTTATCCCAGGATCGATGCGAGAAAGGTCAGTGCAAGCTGTATGACGGTCAGCGCGCCGCAGATGCGCACCAGGCGCAACGCACCGCGCGCACGGTCGGCCATCGTCCGGCCCTGGCGGCTCGGCGTCATCCAGCCCAGCTGCGTCAGCGCTGCGTCGAGCCCCGCAAGATCCGCGGCCCCGTGGCGGCTCGCGTACGTCGCCAGCGCCTCGAACAGGCGGCGGTCGATCGCTACGCGCACCAGCAGCCAGAGCTGGGCCAGCGCCAGCAGCACCGGTACGGCCGTGAGCCAGCGCGACAACGTGGCGGCGGTCAGCAGCCATACCGTGGCAAGGCCGAAGGCCAGGCCGGCCGCTGCGATCCAGATGGCGGCCGACAGCGCGCCGGCGACCGCCTGCGCGGTCCAGGCTTCGATGTTGGCGGCGGCATCGTTCCGCATCGAATCAGGATGCATGATGGCGCTCCGGTGCGTGGGTTTGCATCAGCCAGCGCCGCAACGCGTCGGCATGGGCGTCGCCGAGCACGACCGCTGGACGGTGCGCACCCAAATGCGCCAGCGCGGCTTCGACGGCCGCCGCGGCATCCGCCCCGCCTTGGCGGCGCGCGAGCCAGGCGGCGACCACCATTGCGCTGCGCGAATAGCCGAGCGCGCAGCTGACCAGTACGTGTCTTCCCTCCGCGTGCCAGGCGTCGAGCTGGGCCACCGCCTGCTCGAGCTGCGCGGCGCTCGGCACGGTCAGGTCCAGCATCGGCACGCAACGATAGGCGAGCGCGTCGCCGCCGACCGCGCGCGGCAGTTCGGCGCTCAAATCGAGCACAGCGTCGGCGCCGGATGCGCGCAGGTCGGCTGGCGTCTGAAAGCGTCCGACCCGGATGCGGTCGGCGATCGCGCTTGCCTGCGGCGCACGCCGCGTCCACCAGCGCGAATTGAGGAAGGCGCCCAGCAGATAGGGCGCCAGCACCCAGCGCGCGGCGATCGCCATGGTGCCGTCGCTGTCCTTCTGGAACCAGGCCGGCGCGGCCAGCGCATAGATCCGCGCGACGCAGGCCAGCGCCAACGCGCCCCACAACAGCAACAGCGCCAGCGTGACCGAGGCGCCCAGCGCCAGCAGCGCGCACAGCAGCGTGGCCGCCGCACCGAGCACGTAGCGGCGCGCGAGGCGGCGCGAAGCCATATCCGGCGCGCTTGCCGCGATCGCCGGCAGGCGCAGCGGAAACAGATAGACGCACAGCCAGCCGACCAGCGCACCGGTCGGCACATCGATCAGATGGTGCTGCCATGTCGTCAGCACCGAAACGCCGATCAGCGCGAACCAGCCGTGCAGCAGCCAATGCCAGCGCCTGGGAAGGTCCGCGGCGAACGCGACCCACAGGACGATCAGCAGGCCGATATGTAGCGATGGCGCCTGGTTGAACGGCAGGTCGAAGCCGCCCAGCAGCGTGAATAGCTGGCCCGGCAGCCCGTCCGCCGCCGGACGCGTGAAGGCGAAGCGCAGCGGGAACGCGATGAAGCAGGCGACCGAGATCAATTGCGCCGCGACCAGACGCTTGACGTGCGTCAGCAGCCCGGCCCGCGTGCGCCACAGGAAGAACGAGATGCCGTACAGCAGGTCGATTGACCAGTACGGCACGATGGTCCAGGGCACGAACGGGATGCCGCGTTCCCAGCCGAAGTGAAACGACGGCACGTCCGCGCGCTGGCTGGCCAGCCAGTTGGCAAAGCCGTAGCTCGAGAAAAACAGCGCGCCGGCCAGCACAAGCAGCAGGCAGGCCAGACCCCAGGGGCGCGGCTCGTCCATGGCCGGTGGCGGCGCTTCGGGCCGCGTGGCGGCAGGCAAGGCGCTCATGCGTCGCGCCTGCGTGCCAGGCTGACGGTGAAGATGCCCCAGCGGTCGATTCGCTGCGTCACCTTGTCGAAGCCGGCGCTGCGCACCAGTTCGTCCATTTCCGCCTGCGAGCGGCGCCGCATCACCCACGCCGCGCCGGCGCGGTGGCTGGTCAGCACGCGGGCGATGAATTCGAGCTGCGGATGCCAGGGCTGGCCCGTGTAGACCAGATAGCCGCCCGGCGGTACCGCACGCGCCAGGCCATCGAGCGATCGGCGGATCATCGCGTTGTCGGGAAACAGCTCGTACAGGCCGGAGACGACGGCCAGGGTCGGCGCCGGCGACAGCGCGGCCAGATCGTCGCCATCGAAGGCGTCGCCCTGCTCGAAGCGGGCGATGCCGCCCAGGCCCTTGGCCGCGATCAACGCCCTGCCCTGCTCGACGTTCAGCGCGCTGTAGTCGCGCAGCAGGATCGATTGGACCGCGACGCGGTCGAGCTTTTCCAGCGCCTCGAGCACGTAGCGCCCGTGACCGGCCGCGATATCGACCATCCGCACCGGCATGCCGGCCGCATGCAGCCGGCGCACGGCCTCGGCAATCAGTTCCTCGGCGTGGACCTTGCGCTGACGGATCCCGCGCCAACCGATCGCATCGAGGTATTGCCGGTCGGCCATGCGGCCGAGCGCGCCGCGGCCCGAGGGCGTGTTGCAATAGACATAGTCAAGGGTCGAGCCGGAATCGAAGCCGGTTTCGTGCCCCAGCCGCACGCCGTCCGACAGCAGGCCGCCGAGCTCGAGGTTCGCGCGCGCCGCGCGCCAATACCACGCTGCCAGGCCGGTCGGCGTCGAGGCGAGCCGGTCCGATTCCTCGCGGAACGGCCCAATCTGGTCCGCATCGAGCAGCGAGCGCGGCGCCGAGGGCGTGTCGAACTCGCGCAGGATGAAGCGACGCGCCGCGTCCACCGCGCGCTGACGATCGCGCTCGCCCAGCGTGTCGTGATAGAAGCCATCGAGCACGATGCGCTCCTTGATCCGGCTGCCCAGCCGCTCGTAGAAGCGGTCCTGCGGTCCGCGATGCACGACCCAGTCGGCGCCGGAGATCAGCAACTGCGTCGGCACGGTGATCGCGGCGGCGTCGGCGACGATCCGTTCGGCGGTCTCGTACAGGTCCAGCAGGATATTGACCGCGATCGGCCGCGTGATCAGCGGATCGCGGTCATAGCTGGCGATGCGCTCGGGATCGTGGGTCAGGAACTTCGCCTTGACATAGCTGTTGACGAAGAACTTGCCGCGCAGCCGCTGCATCAGCTTCAGGCCCGGGCGTGCAAACGGCACATACAGCTTGACCTTGAACGCGGGCGAGGCCAGCACCAGCGCGCGGATCGGCGGCGCGTAGTCGTGCACCCAGGTCGCGGCGAGCACCGCGCCAACGCTCTGCGCCACCACCGCCATCCGCTCCAGCGGGATGCCGTGGTTGCCGGCGATATGTCCGGTGAAGCTCTGGATATCGCGCACGGAATCGGCAAGGCTCGGGCTGTAGCCGCGCTCTCCCGGCGAGCGGCCATGGCCGCGGGCGTCCCAGGCAAAGATGTCGTAGCCCGGCAGGTTCAGTTCGTCGGCAAGGTGAGCGACACGGCCGGAATGCTCGTGCCCGCGATGGAACAGCACTACCGCGCCGCGCGGCTGTCCCTCGACCGCAGGCCAGTGCCGATAGAACAGCGTCTGGCCGTCGTGGGTCTGGAACTGCAGCTCCTGCGGCTGGCGCATCGACAGTCGGTCCATGGCTTACTCCGCGGTCCGGGTCGGCGCCTGGGCTTCGTCTTGGGCTTGTGCGTGTGCTTCGGCGACGCCGCGCCGTACCCGGTTGACGATGGTGAGCACCGACAGCAGCGACAGCAGCAGCCACAGCCACGGCCCGACCGCGCCGAAACCCAGCCCGAGCCCGGCCCACAGCGCAATCGCCCCGACCACGAGTGCCCGATCGCTCTTGCCGAAGGGGCCGTCATAACGGCGGCTCGCACCGGCCAGCGGACCGATCAGCCCGGCGGCCTCGACGATCACCGCCAGCAAGGCGAACGGGACGACCTGGGCGAGATTGAAGTCGGGCAGCGCGGCCAGCGGCAGGATCAGCGCGAGGTCCGAGACGATGTCGCCGAGCTCGTTCAGATAGGCGCCCAGCGCGCTCTTCTGGCCGTGCTCGCGCGCCAGCATGCCGTCGATCGCATTGAGCGCCATCCGCGCGAACAGCCACAACGGAAACAGCAGGAACAGCACCGGGGTCTCGGCCACCAGCGCGCCGATCGCCGCGAGCGCGCCGATGGCCAGCGAGCCGGCCGCCGCGACCAGCGTCACCTGATTGGCGGTGGCGCCGCGCTCGGCCAGATCCTGGACCAGCGGTCGCAGCCACGCCTGAAATCTGGGCTTGAGTTCGTAGAGCGTCATTGCGCCGGCCTCCCGCAGAGCTTGCGCCGGAAGCGGCATGGCGATGCGCCAGGCTGAACCGGAACCCGGCGCGCTGTGCGACCGGTGAACCGGGCCCCCCCTTCCGGATTTATTGGTATTGGTATTGGTATCTGGTCTTGCCTCGACGCCGCGCATGCCTTCTGGGGCAGCGGGCGTCAAGGCCGAGACATTACCAGAACTGCCGTCGGCGGTGAATTCAACGAAGTCTCATTCACCCGCCGCCAACATCGCCGCCAACCACGCTCTTCTGTCGACTACTGCGCCACCACGCTGCAGTCCTCGTCTTCCTTCTTGTTCTCCTTGTTCCCCTTGTTCCCCTTCTCGTCCCTCTCTTCCGCCTGCGGGTCGCGGCGCAGCCAGCCCTCCAGCTTGTCGATCACGCGCGCAAAGCTGAACTGGCTGTCGTAGTAGCGCCTGGCGGATTCGCCCATCGCCTGCCGCGCCTGCGGCGGCAGCGCCCGCAGCTTGCGCACCGCTGCCAGCAGGGCCGCGCTGTCGCCGGCCGGACAGGTCACGCCCGCGCCCGCATCCTCGACCACACGCGCACCTTCGCCATCGAGCATGGCGACGATGGGCACGCCGGTGGCCAGATACGACTGCACCTTGCTGGGCACCGTCATCGCGAACAGCGGATCGGGTTTGAGGGTCACCAGCAGCGCATCGGCCTGCCGGTAGAAATCCGGCAATCGGTCAGCCGCGACAAGCCCGTGAAATCGCACCCGGGCCCCCAGCCCCCGCCGCGCGACCTCGTCGGCCATCCAGCCCGCCGCGCTGCCCGCGCCGACGAAATGCCAGCGCGTGCCATCCTCGCCCGCGGCCTCGACGGCATCGAGCACGGCGGCAAATCCCTGGGCATGGCCGAGATTGCCGAGGTAATAGATATCGAAGCCGTCCTTGCCGCCGCCTTCGGCAAGCGGCTGCGCCGCGGTGCGGTCTTCCGCGCGGCCGTCGCCCCAGTTCGGCAGATAGCTGATCCGCGAGCGGCTGCCGGCGCGTTCGTTCAGCAGCGGGATATAGGCGCGCGATTGCGAGAAGACGTGGTCGCAGCGGCGGTAGACCCATGCCATGAACGCTGCGATCGGCGCCAGCAGCAGCGACGAGCGCACCGCGCCGACCGCGCTGATCGATTCGGGCCACAGGTCCTGCACCCACAGCATCAGGCGGGCCCGCTTCAGGCGGCTGAGCACGACGCCGGGCAACCCGACGGTGCCGGGCGAGGGCTGGCAAACGAACACATGGTCGAAGCGCCGGCCGCGCAGCTTCCACGCCCCCAGCACACTGGCGCTCAGCGCGAAGCTCAGGTAGTTCAGCGCCAGTCGCCGATAGCCCTTGCCGCGGGCGACCATCGGCACGCGTACGATGTCGACCTCGTCCAGCGCGGCAAAGTCCTTTGGTGCCCGCCGAAACGACTCGAACACGGTGCCGTGCGGGTAATTGGGCACGCCCGTCAGCACCGTGACCGCGTGTCCGCGCCGCGCGAGCTCGACCGCGAGTTCGTTGAAGCGGAAGTTCTCCGGCCAGAAATGCTGGCTCAGGATCAGAACCCGGGTGCCGGCTGTCATGCGCTGTCCTTGCGCCACACCACGCGGTCCACGTAATCGGTATAGCTGTGCAGGATGCGCAGGACCTTGTCGGAGACGTTGTCCGCGCCATAGTCGTCGACCATCTTCAACTGCCGGTGCTCGCCACGGCCCTGCGCGTCCAGGATCGCCAGGGCCTGGCGGATGCGCTCGGGATTGAGCCCGACCATCATCACCGCGCCCTCCTCCATGCCCTCCGGCCGCTCGTGGGCCTCGCGCAGGTTCAGCGCGGGGAAGTTCAGCAGCGACGATTCCTCGGTGACGGTGCCGCTGTCCGACAGTACCGCGCGGGCCTCGCATTGCAGCCGCACATAATCGAGAAAGCCGAGCGGCTTGAGCAGCCGCACGTTGGCCGGAAACTCCAGCCCCAGTGCGTCGATACGCTTGCGCGTGCGTGGATGCGTCGACACGATGACCGGCAGGCCGCTGTCGTTGGCGAGCTCCGCCAGCACCTGCGCGAGCCGGCGCAGCCGCTCGGGCGTGTCGACGTTTTCCTCGCGGTGCGCGCTGACCACGTAGAAGCGCCGCGGCTGCAGGTCCAGACTGTCCAGCACGGTGGAAGCGGCGATGCCGGGCCGGTAGTAGTCCAGCACCTCGCGCAAGGGGCTGCCGGTCTTGATCACGCGATCCGGCGGCAGGCCCTCGCGCAGCAGATATTCGCGCGCGATGTCGCTATAGGTCAGATTGATATCGGCGATATGGTCGACGATGCGACGGTTGATCTCTTCCGGCACGCGCTCGTCGAAGCTGCGGTTGCCGGCCTCCATATGAAAGACCGGCACCTTGCGCCGCTTGGCCGCGATCGCGCCCAGGCTGCTGTTGGTATCGCCGAGGATCAGCAGCGCATCCGGCCGTTCGCTGGCGAGTACCGCGTCGGTCCGGACGATGACCTCGCCGATGGTCGCGGCCGGCGACTCGCGCGCGGCATCGAGAAAGTGGTCCGGCCGGCGGACTTCCAATTGCTCGAAGAACACCTCGTTCAGTTCGAAGTCGTAGTTCTGGCCGGTATGCACCAGGCAATGGTCGCAATGCCGGTCCAGCAGCGCGATGATGCGCGACAGGCGAATGATCTCGGGCCGTGTGCCGAGCAGGGTCATCACCTTGAGCCGTTTCATGACGCGTCTCCTTGCCGGCGCCGCGCGGGCGCATACGCTTGCAGATAGTCGGCGTGCATCGCCGCGATCAGGTCTTCCCAAGGGGGCGGCGCATAGTCGAGCGCCGCCCGCAGCCGCGCCGAATCGAGCGAGCGGTCGATGGCCGGCTGCATCTCGCGGTGGATGGCGATCTCATGCCCATATTGGCGAGCCACCAGCCGCAGCAGCCGATCCTTGTCGATCGGCGCCGCGCTCAGGTGGTAGAGGCCGGCCAGTTCGCGCCGCGGCAAGATGCGTTCGCGCAGCAAGCGGGCGATCTCGACGGTGGGCAGGCCGGAGAACACCGCGCCGCCGTAACCGGTCACCGACCCGCGCTGGCCGAGAAACCAGTCGACCAGGCTGATGCCGCGCGCCGATTCGTGGCCGATCAGCGAGGTACGCAGGGTCAGATGGCCGCCGTAGTCGACCTCGCCAAGCCGCTTGCTGCGGCCGTAGAGATCATCCGCATCGGCCGGATCGCTTTCGCGATAGCCTCCTGTCCGGCCCGAGAAGACGCAGTCGGTCGAGACATGGACCAGCCGCGCGCCGACCGCCGTGCAGGCACGCGCGAGCCGGTGCGGCAGGCTCGCGTTCAGCGCGATCGCCGCCAGCGGGTCCTGCGCCTGCTCGCGCTGCTTGATCAGCCCGACGCAATTGATCAATGCATCGGGCTTGACGAGGCGAACGAGACCATCGAGGGTGGACTCGTCCAGCGCATCGACACCCGGATGCAGACGTCCACGTGCCGGCACCAGATAGCCGTCCGGCAGCGGCGTCCGCAGCGACCCATGCACTTCGATGTCAGGGTCTGCGGCCAGATGCCGGTAGAGCGTATAGCCGAGCATGCCGCCGGCGCCGAGCACGAGCACGCGCATCGCTCAGTACTCCGCCTGGCTGTACTGGCCCTCGAGCGCCGCGCGCACGAATGGCAGGCGCCGCAGCAGCGCCTTGGTCTGCTGCACATCCAGCTGCTCGGTGTTGTCGGAGCTGTAGTCGGTCGAGGCCGAGATCGCGGTCTCCCCGTGCTCGAAGAACTTCGCGTAGTTCAGGTCGCGGTTGTCCGGCGGCACGCGGTAATAGGTGCCCAGATCTTCGGCCAGCGCCATCTCCTCGCGGCTGAGCAGCGCCTCGCTGCGCTTCTCGCCGTGGCGCGTACCGATGATCCGCACCGGGTGGTCGGGCACCTCGAACAGCTCGCACAGGGCCCGCGCCAGCGTCGCGATCGTGGTGGCCGGCGACTTCTGCACGTAGATGTCGCCGTTGCGCCCATGCTTGAACGCGAACATCACCAGTTCGACCGCATCCTCCAGGCTCATCATGAAGCGGGTCATGCGCGGGTCGGTCAGCGTCAGCGGCCGGCGCTCCAGGATCTGCTCGACGAACAGCGGTATCACGGAGCCGCGCGAGGCCATCACGTTGCCGTAGCGCGTGATGCAGACACTGGTGCGCTGCTCGTCGAGCTGGCGCGCCTTGGCCTGCGCCACCTTTTCCATCAGCGCCTTGCTCATGCCCATCGCGCTGACCGGATAGACCGCCTTGTCGGTGCTCAGGCAGATCACGCGCCGGACCCCGCATGACTGCGCGGCCCCGAGCACCTGTTCCGTTCCGACGATATTGGTCTTGACCGCTTCCATCGGATGGAACTCGCACGAGGGCACTTGCTTGAGCGCCGCGGCGTGGAACACGTAGTCCACGCCCTGGAATGCCGCCAGCAGGCTCTGAGGGTCGCGCACATCGCCGAGGTGAAACTTCAGCTTCGGGCTGGCGTAACGCAGCCGCATATCGTTCTGCTTCTTCTCGTCGCGGCTGAAGATGCGGATTTCGCGCAGCTCGCTGTCCAGGAAGCGTTCGAGCACGGCATTCCCGAAGGAGCCCGTGCCCCCGGTGATGAGCAGGCATTTATCGCTGAACATGCGGATCGGGATGGTCGGTGGTGGAAGGAGCCGGCGTGGCAGGCGTGCCGGCGTCGAACAGCTGGCGATGCAGCGCCCACGCCTGGCGAGCGAGATGGGACCAGGTATAGCGTTCGAGCACCAGCCCCCGCAGCGCGGCGCCCATGCCCTGGCGCTGCGCCGCCGGCAGATTCAGCATGCGTTCGAGCCCGGCGGCCAGCCCGTCGACCGTGGCCGGCACGATATGCCCGCCCCCGGCCGACTCCAGCGCATCGAAGCCGCACTGGTCGGTGATCAGCGCCGGCGTGCCGAACAGCCCCGCCTCGAGCACGACCAGCGACATCGCTTCGTGGCGCGACGGCACCACCAGCAGGTCGGCGGCGGCGAGCAGGTCCAGCTTGTCCTGGCCTTCGACATTGCCGAGCAGCTGCACCCGCCCTTGCAGTCCGAGGCGATCGATCAGCGCGAGCAACGCAGCACGCTCCCCGGCGTCGCGGCCCGCCAGCAGCAGCCGCGCATCGGGATGGGTCGATGCGATCCGGCTCCACGCCTCGATCAGCAGGTCCGGCCCCTTGATCAGCGCCAGCCGGCCGAGAAACAGCACCAGCGGCGCCGCGCCGATGCCGTGGCGGTCGCGCGCACGCTGAGGCTGCAGCTCTTCGCACCACTCGGCATCGACGCCGTTGGGCAGCACGACGATGCGTGAGTCCGGCACGCCGTATGCATGAAAGTGCGCGCGCTCCTGCTCGGTGACCGCCACGCAGCAACTGGCGCCCAGCACCAGCCGCTTGCCGACGATCGCGTTGTACAGCTGCTTGACCCGCCTGGAACGCCCGAAGATCGGCAGCGATCCGGCCGGGCAGTAGACGTAGGGCCGGCCGTGCCGCCGCGCCATCCAGCCGCTGAGCGCCCCCAGCCAGCTCCAGTGCCCATGGATATGGACCACGTCGGCCTGCCGCACGCACCGCGCGACCTTGCCCGGCCACACCCACGGCACGATGAAGCGCCGGCTCGGCGTCGGCACCAGCGTGCAGTCGATGCCGGCGAGTTCGCGCAGCCGCTGCGGGCCGAGCCCGAGGCGCGTGGCCAGCACCGACACCTCGGCGCCGACCTCTTTCATGGCACGGCCCAGGCGATAGGTCCGTTCGGCGGTCCCGCCGCCGAGCGACGGATCGATGGCATCGCAGACAAACAGCACCTTCATCGTGCAGGCTCCGTGTCCCGGTCGGCGGCAAAGCCCCTGGCGAAGGCGACCAGCGCCGCGTCCAGCGAATGCCGATCGGGCAAGCCATACGCCGCCAGCTTCGCGTCCGAAAACCGCTGGCGCGGATCGCACAGCGAGCGGCCCAGCATGCGCAAGGCGAAGCGCAGCAGCCACGTGGGCGCGGCCGGCACGGTGCGCGCGATCGGCTTGCCGAGCAGCTGTCCCAGGCGGGCATCGACCGCCTGGTAGCGATTGAGCGGATCGTCGTCGGCGCTGACCACAAAGAGCGCCCGCGCCAGCGGCCGTGGATCGCTTGCCAGCATCAGCAAGGCGGCAACGACGCGCTCCACCGGCACCAGATGCATTTGCCTGTGGCCGTGAAACATCCGCAGCGCGTGTCGTTTCCACGCCGGGCCGTGTGCGATCAGGGACGCGAGCTTGCGCAGGTTGGCCGAGCCCGCGCCCACGATCGCGGTGGGCCGGACGATCGCGAGATCCACGGACGGGCCAAGTTGCTCCGCCAGCAGCCGCTCCGCCATCGCCTTGCGATGCTCGTACCCGGTGCGCGGCCGGCACGGCGTGTTCTCGTCGATGCGCAGTGCATCGCAGCGCCCGACGACGACCGCCGTGCTGACGTGCAGCACGCGGGCGACGCCGCCCTGTCGCGCCGCGTCGGCGAGATGGCGGATCGCGTCCGCGTGGGCATCATCGTCCGCCGCATCCGCCGCATCGGCCGGATTGGCCAGGTTGATCAGCACGGCGGCACCGTCGACAAAGCCGCGCAGGCTCTGCGCCTGGTGCAGGTCGCCGCGAAAGTGCGTGTGGCCGTCGTGCGGACCGCGCCGGCTCAGCGTGCGCAGCACCGTGCCGGGCTCGCCTTGCAGGGCGCGCACCAGATGGCGGCCGAGGAAGCCGCTGGCGCCGGTCACGCACACCACCCGCGGCTCATGCATGCTGCGCCACCGCTTGAGGTTCGCCGCGGCCGATATGGCCGAGCAGCCAGAAGCCGATCAGCGACAGTCCGGTCATCACCGCGAACACCAGGGCCAGATAGGGAAAGCTCATCTGGCACACCGCGTTGGCCAGCAGCAAGCCCACCCAGGCGGTCAGCAGCCGGCTACCGGTGGCTCGCAGCGCCAGGCCGTCGAGCCAGCAGATCAGCCCGCAGACTGCAAACATGCCGAGGCACACCACCAGCAGCGAGCCGCTGTAGTACAGCACCACGGCAAAGCCGGGCAGGGTCAGGTAGGTGAAATCCGGCTGATAGACGTAGACCGAATGCGCCAGGCGCTGAAAGATCGCATTGACGCCGCGCGCCGGGTCTTCGACCAGTCCCTCGCGCAGCAACGGCAGGCCGAGGCGATCACTGGACGCCACGGCCAGCATGCCTTCCATGCCGATCCAGCGGTCGATCGTCAGCAGCATGACCTGGCGCAGCATATTGCTCGGCGTCATCTGCAGGCGTTGCTGGGCCACGGGGGCGACCGTGGCGGCCCCGATCGCTGGCGAGGACTCGGCTGTGACCGATGCGGCGGGAGCGGACGGCGGGACCGATGGCCGAGCCTGCGGTGCATCGCCCCGCGGCGTGGGTATGGGCAGGACCGGCGCGCGCGACGCTGATGGCGATGGCGCTGCGGCGTCATTCGATATCAGCGCGGACGGAGCCGCCGCAGCGGCATTCGGATCGACTACCTTGTACAGCGTCAGCCGGATCGCCGACACCGCCACCAGGCTCCCCGCAAATGCGGCAGCCATCACGGGCAGCCACTTCCATCCGCCGTTGCGCCACCAGCGCGACGGCGCGACGCGGCCATGCGCCAGGCATGCCATGGCCAGCGCGCCGAACACGAACAGCGCGCTGGCACGGCTGGACATCGACGCCGACATCAGCACACCGAGCACGCTCAGCGCGATCACCAGCGGCCCCAATCGGTCGGGGCGCCGCTGCTGTTCCCAATCGGCCAGCAGCATCACGAGCATGGCGATGCCGCAATACGCCGTCCAGGCAAAGATCGCGTTCAGCTTGAGGGGCAGCACGACCCGGGCGTTGACGCCGGTCACGAAGAACGCGTAGTGATAGTTGGCCAGGTAGAACAGCACCACCGCCACGGTCACGCCGGCCCAGGCCCACGCCGGTGCCCGGCGGTACCAGGCGGGGACCTCCATGCGCGGCATGGATACCGGCAGCATCGCCCGCGCGGCACGGTAACGAAGCCAGCCGAGCTGTACCACGCGGAACAGTGCGACGCCGACGGCCGCCGCCGTCGCCGCCGCCAGCGCGCGGTCCCACTGCTCGGGGCGCTGCGCGAAGTCGCCCACCGGCTCGATATAGGGATAGCGGAACCACTGGTGCGCGACGAACTTGGCCCAGAAGCCGAGAAACAGGAAGATCGCCAGGAAGCTGTAGGCATCGACGCGCGGGCGGCGGGGCAACAGCGCCAGCATCGCGGCGAACGCGAGGTGAAAGGCCGTCAATACCCATGGACTGCCCGGGTGGCCGACATAGGTCCCCGCGGCGACCGCGATCAAGACCAGGAGCAGCGCGAGCCTGCCCCAACGAAACGCCGAGCGCGACTGTTCCATTCGATCCGTTGCCATGCTCCCCGCCACCGTCATGCCCTCACCTGCTCGCCGCGCCGCGCGCGCCAATGATGCAATGCCCTGCCAAGCAAACCGTTGGCGAGCAGCCGCCACGTCCTCGCGCGCAGCAGCACGCCGGGGTGCGCGGCCAGCGCCTGGACCCAGCACGCCAATGCCTGGCCAAAGCGCCAGGCGCGTAGATGGCCGCGGCTCATCAGGATTGCGGCATTGGCCTCGGCCTGCCGCCGCGCCGCCCGATACGCCGCTGGAACGTCGTCGCGGGCGAAAAAGCCCGCGATCACGCGGCCATGCTCGCGAACGCGGCCGGCGTCGGCCAATGCAAACGTCTGCGATTGTTCGTGGACGCGGAAGCTGGCCAGCCGCCGCGCGATATGGACGCCCTCGCCGCACAGGCCGATGCGCAGCAGAAACTCGTAGTCCGGAATCTGCCGCAGCGAGGGGTCCCAGCCGCCGACGCGCGCGAACGCCTGCCGGCGGAACAGCATGCCGGGTCCTGGCGGACAGACGCCTTCGAGCAGCACCGCGGCATAGTCGAAGTCCGGTGCGCTGACCTCGCGAAATCGCCGCGAGTCGGCGTCGATCAGCCAGTAGTCCGGATACGCCAGCACCGCCTCCGGCCACGATTCGAGCGCCTGTACTACCTCGCCGACCGCATCGGGCTCGAGCGTGTCGTCCGCGCTCAGGTAGCCGAGCACGCTCCCCGAAGCCAGGGCCCAGCCGCGGTTCAGGGTCGCCGCCTGGCCCTGGTTCGGCTGCGTGAACACCTGGCAGCGGCCGGCATAGCGCCGGATCTTCGCCCAGGAATCGTCGGTGGAGCCGTCGTCGATGACGATAATCTCCAGGTCCGGATAGCGCTGCGCCAGCAGTGAGTCCAGCGTCTCGGCGATATAGCGCCCGGCGTTGTACACCGGCACGACCAGGCTCACGCGCGGCAGCGTCATCGCAGCTGCCTCAGCGTCGCCAGCGGCTGCAACAGCGCACGCCAGCTGGCATGCGTCCACAGGCCGCGCGTCTGTCGCACGCGCAGCCACATCGCCACGCTTTGCAGGGCCAGACCGGTCGCGGACGCCAGGGCCACACCCATGGCGCCATGGCTGCGCACTGCGGCAAGGCCGAGCGCGATCGCCAGCGCACCGGCGGCGATGGTGATCCACATCATGTCGCGCTGCCGCCCTGTCATCATCAGCGTGTAAGCGGCCGATCCGCACAGCACGTTCACCAGCTGACCGAGCGACAGCACCAGCATCAGCGGCGCCGCCGCCCGATAGGCGTCGCCGAACAGGACACCCAGCAGTGCCTCGCCGAAACCGGCGAACACCATCACCGCCAGCGCGGCAGGAAGCGCCGCCAGCGAGGCGACATCGCGCAACAGACGCTGCAGCTCCGCATGGCGGGCCAACGCATGGCGCGCCGAAATCACCGGCATCAACGCCGCGTTCAGCACGGTCAGCGGCAAGGTCAGCAGCACGGTCATGCGCACCGCGGTGCCATACAGGGCGACCTCGGCGCTATCGCCGGCGCCCTGCAGGATCCAGATATCGGCCTGGAGCAGGACCAGCAGCGTCAGCTGTGTCACCCACAGCGGCGCGCTGGTCTGCCACAGCAGGCGCGCATCGCGCTCGACGGACGTCCCCAGTGGCTTGCTGGCCCGCCACAGGCAAGCCGCGGCGACGGCCGCGCTGGCCAGCGTGGCCGCCGCGATGGCGAGGACCACGGTGGAAAGCGAGGCCGGCACCAACCAGCCGGATGCGGTCAGCAGAAGCACCGACAACACCGCGCTCGCCGCGCCGGAAAACAGCGAGGCCAGAAACAGGTTCTGCAGACCGCGGAAGATCTCCGCCAGCAAGGTCTGCCAGGCGGTCGCGACGATCCACAGCCACAGCGCGATCCACGGCAGGCGGCCGTCGTGTCCCAGCCATTCGACCAGCAGCGCCCGTATCGGCGGCAGCGCCAGCAATACCCCGGCCAGCAGTGCCGCGGCCACGGCGGCCCGGATCGACAGGTGTATCACGCCAAGCGCGCATGCCTGACGCCGCTGCGCCTGCGCTTCGGCGATCAGCTTGACGACGCTGAAATTGAGCCCGCCGCCGAGAACCACCGCGGCGACGGAAACCGCGCTGAGCAACAGGAAATAACGCCCGGCGTCAGGCTGGGATAACTGCCGGGTAATCAGCATTGCCAGCAGCAGGCCCGAGAATGCAGCCAACGCGCGAAAGCCGAACGACCAGATACTGCCAAAGACAATGCCGCTGGCGGCGGTATCGTCGGCGGGACAGGATTGGGGCTGGGGCGCGGGCATGGCTTGGCATCATACCGAAAACCCTTTGCCGGACTAAAACCCGAATGTGGCAAATTGGGAACGATTCAAGGCAATTTTGCCGAAATCAGGGAAAACCCGCGGTGATACCGCGCGCATCATTTGCGCAATCGCTGGGTTTTCATGCCGGGCGGGATTCCGCAATGTCTTGCAGACAAAGCCATCGATGCTTGCGCTCGGCCCAATGCAGCAATTGCGGCGGCGGGAAATCCCGATCCTCCAGGCATCCCGCCGATACCGAAATGGCGTCCTTCAAGGCCTCGGCTCTCATCAGCACCACCGATCCGCACGTCGTGCAGAATTCCTGTTCCAGCCATTGTCCCGATGTCCCGGTACGGCGCCAGGTCCGGGTTTCGCCTGTTCGGCTCGCGATCGCCGAATCCGCAAAGATGGCCCGATAGGAAAAGGCCGAGCCGGTACAACGCTGGCACTCCAGGCAACTGCACGCATAGACGCGGCGCGGCTCGCCGGCGAGAACCAGTTCGACGCCACGGCAGGAACATGCCGCGGTTCGCGTGCGGACTTCAGCCATTGGCGAACTCCGCAACGCCATACCAAAACGAGTGGCACGGGTTCATTAAAATGGCAACGACGGGCGAGCCCATTGGGGCGGCGCGCAGCGGACGGGAATTCGATGTCATGCAAAGGTTCTCCGGCGGCCGAATGAGCGGGCATCCGATCGCGCCATGATTTCTAATAGGGTGGATCGATGATATCGATTCGCCTTTGCCGGTGGAAGAACGCACCTCGAGGTAAGTACCCCCATTCCGGGGATGGAGTTTTTGCAATGAGGAACAAGGAACCGGACAGCTGTGGATTTGCCTCCGCGCTGCAGGCAATCGGCGGCAAATGGAAAACTTCGGTGCTTTGGGAATTGCACCTGCGCCCGCATCGTTTCGCGGAATTGCGCCGGCTATTGCCGGGCGTCAGTGAAAAAGTCCTTGCGCAGCAATTGCGGCAGATGGAGTTGGACGGGCTGATCCATCGCCATGATTACGACGAAGTGCCGCCGCGCGTCGAGTATTCGATCACGCCCCTGGGCCTGAGCCTGAACGACGCCGTGACGGCGATGTCCGCCTGGGGAAAACGACACGAGGCGTGGAAGGCCGGGCAGCAGGCCGCGGCCTGAGGCGAACGGAGAGGTGGCCATGGTGGAGAAGACCGCAACGCGCTTCGCAGTCGATGGCATCGATTGCACCGGCTACGTCTATCGACCGGCGCGGCGCGAACCGCCGCCCGGCTGCATCGTGATGGCGCATGGCTTCGGCGGGACGCAGCAGGGCTCGCTGGCCGGCAACGCGGAAGATTTCGCGTCCGCGGGCTTTGTCGTGTTGACCTTCGACTACCGCTACTTCGGCGAGAGCGGCGGCACGCCGCGCCAACTGATCTCGATCGCCGCGCAGAAGGCGGACTGGCATGCGGCGATCCGGCATGCGCGCACGCTGGCGGGCGTGGATGGGAAGCGAATCGCGCTGTGGGGCAGCTCGCTGAGCGGCGGCCATGTGGTCGAGGTTGCCGCGGAAGATCCGCACATCGCCGCGGTGGTCGCACAGGTGCCCTTCAACGGCTTTCCGCGCAAGGTCGAAGGCAGGCCCCCGGCCGAGACACGGCAATTGCTGCTGGCAATTCTGAAAGACTGGTGGCATGGCCGAACCGGCCGGCCGCCGCACTACGTGCCGGCCGTTGCGCCGCGCGGACAGTTGGCGGTCATGGCGTTCGACGAGGCCGAGGACGTGATTCGCTCCATGCAGAACGACACCTGGCGCAACGAGATCACGCCGCGCGTGCTGCTCGACATGATGC
Organism: Cupriavidus sp.; assembly: GCA_031181345.1. Lineage (GTDB taxonomy): Bacteria > Pseudomonadota > Gammaproteobacteria > Burkholderiales > Burkholderiaceae > Cupriavidus. The sequence continues at coordinate 48,983 of JAPSLC010000013.1, forward strand.
TGTGGTATCGGCCGGGGCGTCACGCTCATCTCGTCAAGGCGCCATTGCTGGTCTGTCTCGCCGAGCGCGATGCGCAAACGCCCTCGCACCTGGGCCGCCGGATCGCCGATCGGGCACCGCTCGGCGAATTGCGGCGCTATCCCTGCTCGCATTTCGATTTCTACAAGGAGGCAGTCCGCCGCCTTGTCGTGGCGGATCAGATCGGCTTTTTGCGTACCCATCTGGCCTGGCCGGAAAGGCAAGCAGGATTCGCTTGAACGCGGCGCCACTGCGCTCGCGGCTCTCGTTCAGCACATCGCGCGTCGTCTCGCGGTCATCCTGATTCCCGTCCTCGACTTTCGCCGCCGCAGCTTCTACTGTCCAGCATGACAGGAACGCTGCGTAGCGGCGCATCGGCCTGCCCGAATAACACGAGGGATACCCGCCATGACGACCTTTCATTCGCGCCGCTCGTTTCTCGTCGCAACGCTTGGGTCAGCGCTCGCGGCATGCGGCGGCGACGACGACGATCCCCCGCCATCCGGTGGTCCGCCGTCGCCGCCGGTGCCGGAAGCCCGGATGGCGCAGGCCGTCGCCAACGTCGACAAGCTTGTTACCGATCAGATGTCCCGCACCGGCGTGCCCGGTGTGGCGACCGCGGTGGTGCGCGGAATCCAAGGCCGCTATCAAGTCGTTTATGCCAAGGGATTCGGCAAGCGAGCCGTGGACGAAGCCGCCACGGTCGACGGCGATACGGTGTTCCAGCTGGCCTCGATGTCGAAATCGATCGGCGCCATGGTGGTCGCGCATCAAGTCGGGATCGGGCGCATTCAATGGGACACGCCTGTGCAATCGCAATTGCCCTGGTTCGCCTTGTCCGATCCCGAGGTGAATCCGGTGCTGACGGTGGCGGACCTGTACTCGCACCGCTCGGGGCTGCCGGATCATGCCGGCGACCGGCTCGAGGACATGGGCTACGACCGTCGCCAGGTCCTGGAGCGATTGCGCTTCCTGCCGCTGCATCCTTTCCGCGCCTCGTACCAGTACACCAATTTCGGTCTGACGGCCGCCGCGGAAGCCGTCGCCACCGCCGCGGCGATGGACTGGGCCACGCTGTCCGAGCAGACCCTCTATCGTCCGCTCGGCATGACGCGCACCAGTTCGCGCCACGCCGACTATGCCGCCCGCGACAATCGCGCGGTGGGTCACGTGCGGGAAAACGGCGTGTGGGTACGGGGTCCAGCGCGCGATGCCGATGCGCAATCGCCGGCCGGCGGCGTCAGCGCTTCGGTCAACGATGTGGCGCGCTGGCTGGTCATGATGCTCGGCGAAGGCATGTTCGAAGGCAGGCGCATCGTGAGCGCCGGCGCGCTGAAGGAGGCCATCGCACCGCACAACCAGTCCACGCCTCCGGCCCAGGGGCGTCCGGCCGGCTTCTACGGCTATGGCTTCAATGTGGGGACCAATCCCGCCGGCCGCCCGATGTACAACCACTCCGGCGCATTTGCGCTGGGCGCCGCGACGGCCTTCCTCGCGGTGCCATCGCTGGGCTTGGCGATCGTCACGCTGACCAATGGCTATCCGATCGGCGTGCCCGAGACGATCAACAACCAGTTCTTCGATCTGGTGGAATACGGCGCGATCCAGCGCGACTGGGCCACCATCATCGAGGAGGCGCTGGCGCCCGTGCTGGCCCCGGAGGGCGGGCTGGTCGGCGCCACGCCGCCCGCTTCGCCCCTGCCGCCGCGCGCGCTGTCGGTCTATGCCGGCGACTACGCCAACGAATACTACGGGCCCATCACGGTGCGCGAGTCAGCGGGCGCACTGGTGCTGACGATCGGCCCCGCGCCGCTGGTGCTGCCGTTGTCGCACTGGGACGGCGACGTCTACACGTTCCGGCTGCGCAACGAGAACGCGACCCCAGGCACGATCTCGCGCGTGTGGTTCGGCAGCGATCGGCTGACGCTGGAGTACTACGACCGCGAGGGAATGGGGACCTTCATGCGGACCGGCTGAACGCAACGCACCGGCGCAACCAAAAATATCACGGCCAGACAGGTACGCCGTCCAGCCCTGCGGTTTCTGGCAGGCCGCAGATCAGGTTCGCATTCTGCACCGCCTGACCGGCCGCTCCCTTGCCGAGATTGTCGACCACGCCCATTGCGATCACCAGGTTGCGCTCCGGATCGGCCGCATAACTGACGAACGCGAGATTCGAGCCGGTCGCCCATTTGGTTTGCGGCGGCTTGTCGGTGACGCGGACGAACGCCCGCCCGGCGTAGAACTGCCGGGCCGCATCCAGGCACTGGTCCGTCGTGGCGCGGCCGCGGCAGTAGATCGTGACAAGCACGCCGCGGGTCATCGGCACGAGGTGTGGCGTGAACACCAGCCCGGCCGCGCTGCCGCCACTCAGCCGCTCGATCGTCTCGGCAATCTCGGGCATGTGCACGTGCTTGAGCAGGCCGTAGGGCAACAGGTTCTCGTTGCTCTCGGCATAGCCGAACTTGCTGTCGGCGCCGCCCCGTCCGGCCCCGGAGATGCCGGTCTTGGCGTCAATCACGATGTTGCCGGGCTCGATCAGCTTGTTGGCCAGCAGTGGCGCGAGCGCGTTCAGTGTCGCCGCGGGGAAGCAGCCCGGGTTGGCAACGCGGCTCCGACCCTCGATCTGGGCTGGCCAGACGTCGGCCAGACCGTACGCCCAACCGTCGACGTAGCGGTGGTCGCCGCCGATGTCGACGACTTTCACGTCCTTGGGGACGCGCGCCAGCGCCTCGGCCGACGCCCCGGTGGGCAGCGACGCGAACAGAACGTCGAGCTTCGGCAGGGTCGCAGGGTCCCACTTCTCGATCACCAGCTCGGCCAGCTTGGCCGGCACACCGGGAAAGCGGTCCACCAGCCGGGTGCCGGCGCTGCCCTCGCCCGCCGCGTAGACCAGCTCGAAAGACGGGTGGCTCGCGATCAGGCGCATCGCCTCGCCGCCGCCAAAACCGCTGATGCCGACAATTCCGACGCGAATGCTCATGGTGTGTCCCGCTGCTGGAGTGAGTGAACGAGTCTGGGTCTATCGCGCTCGCGATAGACGGCATGACCGCTGGAGCGGCGATTGTAGTGTATCGAGCCGACACCAGAGCAGCCAATGGACTTGCATGTTGGCGCGGGGACCCAGTGACTTGCCAGGACGCTGGGTCCCCGCCTGCGCGGGAACGACGTGATGGTTCGCCAGGGATTGTCAGCGGTCCGGCATCTGCCCCATCGCCGGATCGCTGACGAGATCCTTGCCGATCTCCATCCGTCCGGCAAAGCGGCGGCGGAATGCCGGGCTCGCATCGCAGGTCACGACGAAGTCGTACCAGCAGCCGGAGTCGCCAATCGCCCATTCGAACTCGACGACCTTGCCGGGGGCGACCATCTTCGTCCACGGGCCATCGTTGCGGTAGGCCAGCGCTTCGGCCGTGAAGCGGATCGGCCGGCGACCGTTGTTATGCAGCTTGACCTGCACGGTGGGCCGCTCGCACGGGTTGTAGCAGACCTGGATCTCCGGCATGGCCTCGCCCTGCTCCGCCGCATCGCCGACGAAGCTGCGGTGATAGCCGTTCGGTCCCAGCACCCACAGGTCGTACTTGCCGCCGTCGCCGCTCAGATCCCAGACGTCGTCCAGCATCTTGCCGGCCTCGACCACGATGCGCCGCGGAATGCGGTCCAGATGCAGGCGATCGTAGACATGGAACACGGCGCCGGCGCTGCGCGCGCTGGCGTTGGCAAACAGCATCTGCACCGTGTTGTTGCGTGCATCGACGCGCGCGCTGGTGTGCAGTTCGTAGGGCAGCGCGCGCGACGGACGCGTGCCGGCGTCCTGCACCGGCAGCTCGGGCGTGGCCGGCACCGGGATCTTGGGCATGGCCTGCTGCGCGGCCGTCAGGCTGGTGGCCTCGGCGCGCGTGGTGCGGCCCGCCAGCTCCGGCAGCGGGTTGGCGTTCGGCGTCGCGAAATTGAACGCGCTGGTCAGGTCGCCGCACACCGCACGGCGGTACGGGCTGATCTGCGGCTCCATCACGCCGAAGCGCGCCTCGAGGAAGCGGATCACCGAGGTATGGTCGAACACCTCCGAATTGACCCAGCCGCCGCGGCTCCATGGCGACACGATCCACATCGGCACGCGCGGGCCAGGACCGTAGGGACGGCCGTCACGGGCCGGCTGCTTGGGCGTCGCCGGCTGATAGTCGTGGTATTCGAAGGCCATCTGCGCATCCGACAGCGTCGATTTGCCGGCGACGGTGCCATCGGGATTGCGCGACGGCGCGGTCGGCGGCGGCAGGTGGTCGAAGAAGCCGTCGTTTTCGTCGTAGTTGATGATCAGCGCGGTCTTGCTCCATACCTCCGGGTCCGAGGTCAGCGCATCGAGAATGGCCTGCACATACCAGCCGCCCTTGGCCGGGCTCGACGGCCCGGGGTGCTCGCTGAACTCGGCCGGCGGGATGATCCACGACACTTCTGGCAGACGGCCGTTCTGCACGTCGTCGCGCAGCGATTGCAGGAAGCCGCCATCGGCCATCGTGTTGCAGAAGCCCTTGGCAAACGGGCTGTAGCGATCGTCGATCGCGGGATCGTACGGCGGATTGAAGCCCGGCGCGTTGGTGTTCGATACCTGCCGTCCCGCCGGCATCTTCTCCATCTCGGCGCGCCAATGACGGAAGCTCATCATCTGGTTGCAGCCGAAGTTGTCGGGGATGTTCTGGTAGACCTTCCAGCTGACGCCGGCGGCCTGCAGGCGATCCGCATAGGTCTCCCAGGTCCAGCCTTCCGTCGACGGACCCACGTCGGCGCCGCCATTGAACTCGTTGACCGTGACGGCGACGTTGTCACCGGTCGGGCCGTTCGAGCCGGTCCAGTAGAACAGGCGGTTGGCGATGGTGCCGGTATGAATGCCGCAATGGTAGGCATCGCACAGCGTGAAGGCAGCGGCCAGCGCGCGCTGGAACGTCACCTCCTCGTCATCGTAATAGCCCATCGACAGCGGCTGCTTGGCGACCGGCCAGCGGTCCATGCGGCCGTGGTCCCACGCCGCCTGCGAGTCGGCCCAGTTGTGCGGCGTGCCGCCGGCGCGCTGGGCGTTGCCGGCTGTCTCGTCCAGGTGGTACGGCGTGATGATGTTGCCGTTCGCATCGGTCTGGTACAGCGCGGTGCGGCCGTTGCGCAACGGAATCGGGAAGCGGTCGCCGTAACCCCGCACGCCCTTGAAGGTGCCGAAATAGCTGTCGAACGAACGGTTTTCGAGCATCACCATCACGACGTGCTTGACGTCCTTGATGGTGCCGGTCGCATTGTGGGCTTCGATCGCCAGTGCACGCCGGATGGCGGGCGGGAAGCTCGCCAGCACGGCGGCCGCGGCCCCGGTGCCCAGCGAGGCCTTCAGGAATTGTCGCTTCGACGGATTGAATGTCATGGCGGATTCTTTTTCGTTGGGACGGTGGGCGGTCAGGGCGCGCAACGGCTCGAGCAGTTGCCCGGCTTGCCGGGCAACTTGCCGCTCGGATTGGTGGTGTCGGGGGCGGCCGAAGGCGACAGGGTCGCACCATCGTCGCCACCGCCGCAGCCGGCCAGCAGCAGCGCGGTGACAAGGGCACCAGCCGCGAGCCGCAGCGTCGGACGGCGCAGCGATGGCGGCGCAAAGGTAGGGAGCATGGGTCGGGTCTCCAGGACATGGGGGACGGGGACAGCATTGTTCGCGTCGTGCCTTCTGCCTGGCGTCGACACGGCAGGCACCGGATCGATACACGGCCGCCAGCGGGCAGGACAACCCCATTGTTGATAGCTCAAATGTCAGTTCCTTGACACAAAGCCGCGACTACGAATCCTCGTTGCCACGTGTCCGGCGATGGCGCATTCAACGCGCCTCATCGATGTGGAACGAGCCCCAAGCGAGCCCCAGCGAGACGCAACAAGCCCCAAGCGAGCCCAGAAGGAGCCCCCAACAAAAAAGCGCACGGCGAATCGCCGTGCGCTCCTTGCCTGTCGAGATGGCAAGGTCCGGCCGCGAAGCCGGACCCTGTGTACGTCAGAACAACACCTTCAGCGAAGCCTTGACGGTCTGCGCGCGCGAGTTGCCCGCGAACTGGCCGCTATAGCTCAGCCCCATCGTCGTGGCCTTGCCGACCTTGATGTCGAGCCCGGCATTGACGACCGCCGCATCGTCGGCGATCGGCACACCGGCCACGCCGAACTGGTCTCCGCCGCGCATGGCCAGCGTCGACATCGGCGTGCGGTCGCCGAAGGCATGGCGCCATCCGAGCGAGCCGCGCAGCGTGCCGGTCAGGCGGCCCAGCGAGATGTCCGCCGTGGTACGCAGGCCCAGCGTGCTGAACGTGACGTCGCTGGTGTTGCCCGGGCTCGCCAGCGCCGCCGCCCCGCCCTGCTCATCGAATCCGCGCGTATCCAGATTGACGTGGGCGACATTGACGAACGGCTCGTACGAGTACCGGCCGGCATCGATGCGGTAACCCAGGTCGCCGAAGACCTGCGCCATGCCGGCGCGGTAGTCCGCCTTCGCATGATCGCGGAAGCCAGCGAAGTTGACCGAGCGCGACGTGCCGATGTCCTGCCAGGTATAGGCGGCACCGGTGCGCAGCCCCAGTGCGCCCCACTGCCCGCCGCCATAGATGCCGGCGTGGTAGTTGTCGATCGAGCCGGACGAATGGCGCGAATCGACGTCGACGTTGGTGTGGCTGTAGCCGGCCAGCACGCCGACGCGCCAGTTCTGCGATACCGCGGAATCCGCGCCGAGCAGAATGCCGCCGGTGCTGCTGTCCATCGCGCCGGCATTGCCGTTGCCATCGTGGCTGCCCCAGGCGCCGAACACCCGCACCCAGCCGCTCGGGCGGCTCGACTCGGGACCGCAGTCGCTGCCACCGCGAGCGTCGCGCCGGTCTCCTTCCGAGCCGACCGCGCAGAACGCCTCGCGCAAGCGGTCGGTGGCGGCATCGCGAACGAAGCGGCTCTCCTCGATCGACGCGGTCCGGATCGACGCGTGGATCTCGCCCGAGAGCTGGTCGAACGCGTTGCGCGCCGCCGCGTCGTCGGTCAGGTTCAGTACCGCGGTCTTCAGCGGATTGTCGCCAGCCAGGCTGTCGACCCCGCGGCCGGCCGCGATCTGGTTGGGCGTCTGGCCCGCGCTGTCGATCGCGCGGGCCTGCTGCACCACCAGATACGCGTTGTTGGCATCGTAGTCGCCGCGCAGGCCCATGAAGGCGGTCACCGCGGTATCGCCGGTCAGCGTGAAGGCACCATGCAAGCCGCCCGCGGCGGACAGCACCGCGTAGCGCGTGCCGGCCACGTAGGCGGCGTTGCTGGTCTTGGTCACGTTCAGGCGCGCGCCCTCGGCCAGCGTGGCGCTGCCCGACACCGCGATGCGATCGGACGCACTGGAGGTCGGATCGACATGCGCCTGGTAGACGCCGTCGGCCTGCTGCACGTAGTTGCCGTTGACGGTCAGCGTGCCGCTGCCGTTGCCCGCCGGCGCCACGGTCGCGCCGGCCGCGACCGTGGTCAAGCCGACCGTGCCGGTACCGGCGAGGGCTGCGCCTTGCTGCACCGAGACCGGCGAGCTGGCGATCGCGCCGTTGACCGTCAGCGTGCCGCCGGCCACCGTGGTGGCGCCGGTGTAGTCGCTGGTGCCGCCCAGCACCAGCGTGCCGGCATCGGTCTTGGTCAGGCCGCTGGTGCCGCTCAGCGCCGCGTTGATGGTCGCGACATAGTTGGCGCCATCGGCGGTGCCGTCGCCGACGCGAATGGTCGCGTCGGTGCCGGTCAGCGCGATGCGATCGCCCTCGACGGTATAGCCGTCGGAGGCGAACTGCATGCCGGACGCCTCGACCTGCCCCTGGCTGTTGTCGACCGTGACCTTGCCGGCGGTACCGGCGAAGACCGCGAAGCCGCCATTGCCGAACGCGGCATTGGTGCCGCCATCGGCCTCGGTCCAGTTGTCGTCGCCCGAGGCACGCCAGACGCCGTCACCGCCGGTGATGCGGCCATCGCCGCGGCCACCGGCATCGCCGTCCCAGAAGTTCAGCGCGTTGTTGGAGGCGTTGACCAGGTTGACCTGCTTGTCGATCGACGTCTGCACGGTCGCACGCGAGCCGGTCGGCAGCGAGCCAAGACCCAGCGTGCCGCCGAGCAGGTTGCCGCCATAGCTGATGACGCGGTACACGCCCGGACCGAAGGCGCCGCCCGCGGCGGTCTTGACGTTCAGCGTGCCGCCCAGGCTCAGGTCGCCGGCCACCTCGACCAGATCGTTCAGCGGACCGCCGACGGTGTTGGCGCGGCCAAAGTCAACGTCCAGGGCCGAGCCTGCCTGCAGCGCGAGGTTGCCGTTGATGGTCAGCGTGCCGGGGTTGCCGGCTGCCGATCCTGGCGCCAGCTTGGCGCCGCTGGCAACGCTGACGTCGCCACCGATGATGCCGCTGCCGCCCAGCGTGCCGGCGTTGACGGTCGTCGCACCAGTGGCCAGCGACTGATCGCCCTGGATCAGCAGCGTGCCGTTGTTGACGGTCGTCGTGCCGCCATAGCTGTTGGCCGCGGTCAGGATGGTCGTGCCCGCGCCGTCCTGGCTGACACCGCCGGTGCCCGAGATGGTGCCATTGAAGGCCAGCGTATCGGCGCGGTTGAACGCCAGCGTGCCGTTGTTCGTCACATCGCCCGCGATCATGCCGCTGGTGCCGCCATTGCCAAGCTGCAGCGTGCCAGCCTCGATCATGGTGCCGCCGCTGTAGCTGTGCTCGGCGGTCACGATCGTGGTGCCGCTGCCCGACTGCCGGAGTGCGCCGGTGCCGGAGATCGTGCCGTCGAACGTCACGGTGTCGGTCCGGTTGAACGCCAGCGTGCCGTTGTTGGTCACGTTGCCGGCCAGGCTGCCGGTGGTACCGCCGGTGCCGACCTGCAGCGTGCCGGCGGCGATGGTGGTGCCGCCGGTGTGGGTCGCATCGCCGGCGAGCGCCAGCGTGCCGGTGCCGTCCTTGGTCAGCGCCCCTGCCCCGGCCATCGCGCCACCGAAGGTCGCGGTGGTACCGGCATCGGTCAGGATCGTACCGTTGCTGGCCAGCGTCACCGTGCGGCCGCTGCTCAGGTCCGCCGTGGTCTGCAGCGTGCCGCCGTTCAGCGTCAGGCCGCCGGACGCATCGCCCAGATTGGCATCGGCCGAGATGCTGACCGTGCCGCCGTCGATCCTGGTGCCGCCGAAGTAGGTGTTGGTGCCTTCGAGTACCAGCTTGCCCAGATCGGTCTTGACCAGCTCGCTGCCGCCGCTCAGGTTCGATGCGATGGTCGCGGTATAGCCGGCGCCATCGACGGTACCGTCGCCCACGCGGATGGTCGCCTGCGTGCCGGACAGCCCGATCGCGTCGCCTTCGATCCGATAACCGTCGGTGGCGAACTGCATGCCGGCCACGTTCACGTTGCCCTGGCTGTCGTCCACGGTGACGGTACCCGCGTTGCCGGCGAAGACCGCGAAGCTCTGGTCCTGGAACGGCGCATTGGCGTTGCCGCTGTCCGTGGTCCAGTTGTCCTGGCTCAGGCCGGCCTGCCAGGTGCCGTTGCCACCGCTGATCTGGCCGTCGTTCCTGCCGCCGGCGTCGCCGTCCCAGTAGTTCAGCGCCAGTCCCGCGGTGTTGACCAGGTTGACCTGCTTGTCGATCGAGGTCTGCAGGAAGTAGTCCGGCGAACTGACGGCCACCGGATTATTGACCAGCGTGCCGCCATAGCTGATCACGCGATACAGGCCCGGACCGAAGTTGCCGCCGGCGCTCTCCGACACGTTCAGCGTGCCGCCCAGCGTCAGGTCGCCGCCGACCTCGATCAGATCGTTGTAGGCGCCGCCCACCACGCCGGCCTGGCCGAAGTCGTAGCGCATGTTGGCCGCCGATGCCAGCGTCAGGTCGCCATTGATCGTCAGCGTGCCCGGCACGTTGGTGGTGCCGCCCGGGGCCACGCTGGCGCCATCGACCACGGTCACGTCGCCACCGATGATGCCGGTGCCGCCCAGCGTGCCGGCATTGACGGTCGTCGAACCGGTGGCGCCCGACTGGTCGCCCTGGATCAGCAGCGTGCCGTTGTTGACCGTGGTCGTGCCGCCGTAGTGGTTGGCTGCGGTCAGGATGGTCGTGCCGGTGCCGTCCTGGCTGACACCGCCGGTGCCCGAGATGGTGCCGCCGAACGTCACCGTATCGGCGCGGTTGAACGCCAGCCTGCCGTGGGTCGTCACGTCGCCCGCGATCATGCCGCTGCTGCCGCCATTGCCCAGTTGCAGCGTGCCGGCCTCGATCGTGGTGCCGCCGCTGTAGCTGTGATCGGCGCTCAGGATCGTGATGCCGCTTCCCGCTTGCCTGAGCGCACCGGAGCCGGCAATCGTGCCGTCGAACGTCACGGTGTCGGTCCGGTTGAACGCCAGCGTGCCGTTGTTCAGCACGTTGCCGGCCAGGCTGCCGGAGGTGCCCCCAGCGCCGACCTGCAGCGTGCCGGCGGCAATGGAGGTGCCGCCGGTGTGGGTGGCATCGCCGGCCAGCGCCAGCGTGCCGGCGCCGTCCTTGGTCAGCGCACCGAGCCCCGCGACCCCACCGTTCAGCGTCGCCGTGGTGCCGGCATCGGTCAGCATCGTGCCGTTGCCTTCCAGCGTCACCGCGCGTGCGCTGGACAGATCCGCCGTGGTCTGCAGCGTGCCGTTGTTCAGCGTCAGGCCACCACTCGCATCGCCCAGGTTGGCATCGGCCGCGATGCTGACCGTGCCGCCTTCGATGCGGGTGCCGCCGGTGTAGGTGTTGGCGCCTTCGAGTACCAGCCTGCCCTGATCGGTCTTGACCAGCTCGCTCGTGCCGCTCAGGTTCGACGCGACCGTGGCCGTGTAGCCGGCGCCGACGCTGCTGCCATCGCCGACGCGCATGGTCGCCTGCGTGCCGGTCAGTGCAATGTCGTCCCCCTGGATGCGGTAGCCGTCGGAGGCGAACTGCATGCCCGAGGCCTGCACGGCGCCGTTGCCGTTGTCGACCGTCACGGTGCCGGCAGTGCCGGCGAAGATCGCAAAGCTGCCGTTGGCGTAGTCGCCGTTGATCGTGCCCGCTTCCCCGGTCCAGTTTGTGTCGCCGGTGGCGCGCCATGTCCCGCTGCCGCCGTTGACCGCCGCATTGTTCTTCGGACCGGCATCGCCATCCCAGAAGTTCAGCGACAGCCCGGTGGAATTGACGAGGTTCACCTGGTTGGCAATAGACGTCTGCAGCGAGAGCCCGCTCGACGGCGACAGCGTCGCGCCCTGGTCGTTCAGCGCGCCCGCATAGCTGATCACGCGATAGATGCCGGGCCCGAAATTGCCTCCCGAACTTTGCGAGACGTTGATGGTGCCGTCCAGCGTCAGATTGCCCCCCACGTTGACCAGATCGTTCCACTGGCCGCCGACCACGTTGGCCTCGCCGAAATTGACGTTGAGGTTGGCATTCGGACCCAATTGCAGGCCGCCGTTGATGGAGAGCGTGCCCGGTGCCCCCGCTGCGTTGCCGGGGCTGAGCGTGCCGCCGTCGGCAACGGTCACGGCGCCGCCGATGGTGCCGATGCCGCCCAGCGTCGCGCCGCTGGCCACCGAGGTCATGCCGGTGGCGCCGGACTGGTTGCCGTTGACCAGCAAGGTACCCGACTGCACGTTGGTGGCGCCGGTATAGGTATTGGTGCCGGTCAGCGTGGTCGTGCCGGTGCCGACCTGGTTTACCACACCGCTGCCGGAGATCGTCCCGGCAAAGGTGTATGCGTCCGACCGGTTGAATGCCAGCGTGCCGTTGTTGGCGATGTTGCCGGCCAGCGTGCCCGTGGTGGTGCCGTTGCCGATCTGCAGCGTACCCGCATCGATGATCGTGCCGCTGGAATACGCGTGATTGCCGGTCAGCGTCAGCACCCCGCTGTTCTGCTTGTTAAGCGTTTCGAACGCGCTGATACGGGCGCCGTCGAGCGTGAGCGCCGCCGCGTTGTTGACGGCCAGCGTATCGGCGCCGCCGCCGCCGGTCACACCCGTGCCTGCCAGCGTGGCGCCGTCGTTGAGCCGCAGCGTGTCGTTGCCCGCGCCGAGGCTCAATGCAGTCCCGCCGGAATCGAGCGTACCGGCGACATTGACGGTATCCGCCCCGTCGCCCAGGTCGCCCGTGGCGCGCAGGAGACCCGCCGTGCCCACCGTGATCGTGTTGGCTCCGGCATCGCCGGTCAGCGCCGCGGCCGCGCCGGCGGTGCCCGTCATGGTGCCGTTCACCGTCAATGCCGACGTGCCGGTCATGCCGATGGTGGCGCTCGCCAGGCTCCCGTCGACCTGAAGCGTGCCGGCGCCGACACGCGTGGCGCCGATGCTGTTGCCGGTGGAAGCGAGCACCGTGGTGCCAGTGCCGATCTGCGACAGCGCGCCAGCGCCGCTGAGCGTGCCGTTGATGTTGAAGGTATCGCTGCGGTTAACCGCGAGCGTCGACGTGCCGGCAAAGACGATCACGTTCCCGGTGCCGACATTGCCCGACGTGCCGCCGTTGCCGACCACCAGCGTGCCATCGTTGACGACGGTATTGCCGGAATAGCTGTTGTTGCCGGTCAGGACCCAGGTCCCCGATCCGTTCTTGGCCAGCACGGTCTTGCCGGTGCCGTTGTCGCCCATGGTGCCGCCCATGGTGTTGTTGCCGGTGTTCGTTCCACCGAGCGCGATGGTGCGGCCGGTATCGGTGCCGGTCAGCGTCACAGGTCCCGTGTTGTCGAACACCAGCGCACCGGTGCCCGACGATTCGATGAACGTCGTGCCGACGTCCAGCGTGAACTGGCGGTCAGTGGTATCGCCCGCGCCGGTGTAGCGCAGGGTCGAGCCATTGCCGATCACCAGGTTCGACGCGGCGCTGGAAGAGTCGCCGATGCTGCTTGCCTGATTGCCGTCGGCGAGCTTGGTCACAGCCAGCACGCCGCCGCTGATCGTGGTCGGTCCGCTGTAGTCGCTGTTGGCGTTCTCCAGCACCCAGGTACCGGTGCCGGTCTTTGTCAGGGCGGTGGTACCGCCCGCTTCGTCGGTGATCTGCGCCGCCAGGCTGTTGTTGGCTGTGTTGGTGCCACTGAGCGTCAACGTACGGCTGCCCGCGCCATCAAGGGCGGTCGCGGCCGTACTGGTGAAGCGCACTGCGCCGCTGCCCGATGCATCGAGGGTCCCTCCCCCCGCGCCGAGAGTGAACTGTCGATTGGTGCTGTCACCGGTGCCGGCATAAGACAGCGTGCCGCCGTTCAGCACCAGATTGCCGGCATCCGCCAGTGACGCGCCAATCGAGCTGTTGACGCCGCCGTCCTTCAGCGAATGGACCACCAGCGTACCGCCACTGATGGTAGTCGCACCGGTATAGCTGCTGGCCGAACCCGACAGCACTTGCGTACTGCCGGCACCGGTCTTGACCAGGCCGCCGCTGCCGCTGATCGCACCGCTGAACGTCCTGGACTGGCCATGGCTGATGCCGAGCGTGCCGGAGCCGAGCGTCACATTGCCGGCACCACCAAGGCTCAGCACGGTGTTGCTGAAGTTCGCAAGATCGGCCGTGCCCGCGTTGACGATCAGCGCCCCCGTGCCGAAGGCGCTGGTCGAGCCGGCGCGCAGGATGCCCTGCTGGATCGTCGTGCCACCGCTATAGGTGTTGTTACCGGACAGCAGCAGCGTGCCCGCTCCCAGCTTGACAAGCTGCCCACCGCCGACTGCCTGCCCCTGGAACGTCAGCGTGGTGTTGGAATTCGCGACGCCAATCCACCCGCCAGTCGTGAACCCGCGATCCGTGGTGACGCTATTGCCGGTGTAGTTCAGCGTGCCACCGGCCAGTACCAGGTTGCCGGCGTCGGCATCGGATGTACCGATATCGCTGACCTCGCCACCGTTGGCCAGGCAGGATACATTGAGCGTGCCCCAGATCGTGGTCGGGCCCGCATAGGTGTTCTTGCACCCGCTGAACGTCTGCGCGCCGGAGCCGAGCGTTACCCCGCCCGCACCGCCAATGATGCCGCTGAACGTGTTGCCGGTTCCGTCCATGATGTAGCGCGTCGTGGACAGGACACCGAGGTTCAAGGTGCCGTCGCCCCCGAGTCCGCCGGTTCTGACGTTCGCGATATCGGCGATGTCGAGCGTGGCTCCACTATTGACCGTCACGGGCCCGGTGCCAAAGGGCTTTGCGGACCCGGCCCGCAGCGTGCCGGCACTGATCGTGGTACCGCCCGTATAGTCGTTCGTCCCCGACAGGATCAGCGTGCCGCCTCCGGTCTTCGTGAAGCCGCCGCTGCCTGTCGCGGTACCGCTGACGGTCAACGTCGCCCCACCGTCCATCACGCCGATGCCGCCGCCATTGGTCAGCGTGAAGCCGCGATCCGATGAGTTCGTCCCACCCGCGTAGGCCAGCCTGCCGCCGTCTTGCAGCACCAGATTGGACGATGCGTTCGAGGAGGCCCCGATGCTGCTGTTGGTGCCACCATTGGCCAGCGTGCCAACCTCGAGGGTGCCGCCATTGATCGTGGTCGGTCCCGTGTAGTCGCTGCCGCCGTTCGACAGTACCAGCGTACCGGGGCCGGTCTTGGTCAATCCCGCCCCATCGGCGCTTGTCACCACGCCACCGAATTCGAGCCGGGCCGCTGGATCGCTGACGGCGATGGTCGCGTTGGCAACGCTTCCCGAACGTGCGATGGTGAAGCTGCGGTCGCTGACATCGCCATCACCCGTGTATTCCAGCGTCGCGCCCTGGATGATCAGGTTCGAAGCAGCCGGGCCGGAAGCGCCGATGGAGCTGGCGCCCCCCCCGTTGGCGATCGTATCGACAGACAGCGTACCACCGGCGATAGTGGTCCCGCCCGTGTAGCTGTTCGAGGCGTTGTCCAGCGTGACCCGGCCCGTTCCGCCCTTTGTGAATCCGACCGACGCTCCCTGATTGTCAGTGATCTGCGAGGCGATGGTGAAATTGCCGTCGCTGTTCTGCTGTACACCGAGGATGCCGCCGCCGGCCGTGCCGGTGATCGTGCCACCCGTGATGGTCTGATCGTTGGCGCCCACCGAGGGCGCGACGATGATCGTGCCGTCGACGCCCAGCGTCTGGCCGTCGGTGACCGTAACCGTGGTCGAGACCGGAGCGGTGTAGCGCAGGCCGGCCAGCTGCACCGTGCTGCCGACCGTGCCGAAGAACCCATCCACGTCGGTGATGTACTGCCCGGCGCCCCAGCTCGCGGCGTTGTCCATGTCCGTATAGTCGGACTCGGTGAAAGCCACGATATTGCCGGCCTCGACCTTGGCATAGTCGGAGCCATTGACGGTGGCCCAGCCGCCCAACGCGGCGCTGTCGGTCTTGATATTGCCGCTGGTGGGAGGGCGAAAGTCGACCAGGCCGCCATTGTGGGTGATCGTGCCGAGGTCCAGCGTGACGCTACCGCCGGTGCCGGCCACTGCGCCCACCGTGTTGCTGCCACCGTTCACGGTCAGCCCGGCCAGTTCCTGCGTATTGCTTTCGCCGTTGTCGCCAGTGACCAGCAGCGAGCCGCCGGACATGGTCACCGTCGAGGTGCTTGCCAGGATGTTGCTGGCAGGGGCGCTGTCAGGAGAGAAATCGAGCGCCAGCGTGCCACCGTTGATCTGGGTGGTGCCGGTGTAGGCGTTGGCGCCGCTGAGCGTCAGCGTGCCGCCGCCATCCTTGATCAGGTTGCCGGCGCCCTGGATCGAGCCGGCATAGCTGCTGCTCGCCCCCGTAACGACGTTGAGCGAGAGGTCGCCGCCACCGAGCGCGACGGTGCCGCCGTTGCCGTTGAGCGAGCTGGCGCTCAGGTCGTGACCACCGAGATCCAGCGTGCCGCCATCGACGCGGACATCCGTGGTAGTGCCGAAAGCGGTGGCGCTGCCCGCGCGCAGTGTGCCGTTGGTGACAGTCAGCTTGCCCGTGCGGGTATTGTTGCCGCTCAGCACCCAGGTCCCGGCACCGTCGCTGACGAGATCGCCATTGCCTGCGATCGACCCGCTGATGGTGTTGTCGGCGCCGGTAAAACTTCCTCCCAACGTCAGCGTATCGGTTGCGGCCGCCGCATCGAAATTGACCGGGCCCGTCAGTGACAGTGCGCCCGTACCATCATTGCTGAGCGTGGCGGCCGCGGTGGCCGCAGTGACCGTCCAGGTACGATCGGTGGTGGCCCCTGCGCCGGTATAGCTAAGAACGCCGTTGTCGGTCAGCAAGACCGTGCTGCCTGCACCAAGCGAGCTGTTGGCACCGGCGTTGGCAAGCGTCGCGGCCTTTACCGTGACGTATCCGATCGAAGCTGGCCCCGCAAAGGTGTTGGCACCGCCCAGCGTGATGGTGCGATTGCTGCCGCCGCCATCGAAGCGGAACAGGCGGGCTGCGTTGGGACTGCTGATCGTCCCCGTCAGACCAAGGTCGGACGTCGATGCCCGGAAGGTCATCGCAATGGGGCTGCTGCTGGCAACAGAGATATTGCCGCTGATGTTGAGCGCACCGGTTCCACCGTTGGCAAATACTGTCCCGGAGGGGGACGAGCCTGACGTGAAGTGGTCGATCACCCAATCACGATTGGAGTTGTCGCCGGTGCCGACGTAACTAACGCTGTCGGCGTACTGAAGCGCCGACGTGAAGCGGATCGTGCCGTTGGGTCCGCTGCCCGCACCCAGCGAGCTCGCCTGGCCGTAGTCGCGCACGGAGGTGAATGCCGCCGCTCCGTTCGACCAGAACCAGGCCTGACCCGTAAAGTCGTTGGTGTCGTCTTTCATCGTGACACCGGCGCTAATCTGGACACCGCCGCTACCGGTGTAGTGCGCGTCACCGACTCCCGCGCCCTGCACCGAAGGCGCCGCCCCGACCAGGTTGATTGTCCGGCCCTGCAGCGATCCGCTGGCGGAAAGGGTGCCCGCATTCATGGTCACCACGTTGCCCGCGTCGCCCAACGCAGCATTGCTATTGACATTCAAGGTGCCGGCATTCACGTTGACGCCTCCCGAGAATGTATTGGCACCGGTGAGGAATAGCGTGCCAGCGCCCGCCTTCGTGAGGCCCGCCGTACCGGCAATGGTTGCGCCGATGGTGGCCCCGCCCACATCTGTCGTGATCGTCGGCGCGACGCCGGTCAGTGTCAGCGGATTGCCGCCGATCAACGTATAGCCGTTGCCAGTGAAGCGCAGGTTGTGCACGCTGATCGGCGCGCCGAGGGTGACCGCGCCGCCCACACCAGTAAAGATGGCGTCGTCGGCCCGGCTGTTATCCCACCCCGCGAAAGGACCGCTAACCCCATCGTCATTCGGACTCCAGCGCGAAGTGCTGGTGTCCCAGGTGCCGGCGCCTCCCGAACCGACGGCGGTTCCGTTCGGATCCCAGTACCGCTGCTCGGCAAAGGCCGGGGTGCTGAGCGTGCCGAAGGCCGACAGAAAGACCGCGAGCATCACGCCAGGGCTCGGCGCCTGGAACAAGTCCAGGGAAAGCGGTGGACAGCTGACCAGTTGTCCCTTCCACCGGGTCAAGCGACCGCCGCGCAGGAACCGCGTCAACGCGGCTCGTTGTGCCGCCGCGTGGGCCGCGGGCGAGTTGGTCGTGGCGGGTTGCGCATTGTCTGCCCCATCCTTGTGCATCAGCTTCTCCTCTTGTGGCGCCGGGCACCTTTTGGCTCGTCAAAGTGCACAGCCGGACATGTCGTTATGTAAGCAATTTGATACAAGTATGTCAGAGCTTTTCGACGCCGAATGCGTCACCTTTCGTCCATCAGAGGCCGCTTTGTAAAAAAATGTTACGGCGCCGAGCAGAGTGATGGCCTCAACCGCCACCTTCGAAAAAAGTAAAATGAGAAGTAAAAATTACTTTGCCGCGCATGCCCATTTTTCAGGGATATCCCTGATTCGAAACTCGGCGGCATTTCGGGTTGTCGAATCAACCGGTCGAACTCAGTGATCGCGGTCGCCATGCAGCGCCTTCTCGTCATCGCCGGTGTGATCCTCGTCGTCGCGGGCTTGCTGTGGCCGTGGCTGTCGCGTCTTCCGTTCGGCCGCCTGCCCGGCGATATCCATATCGTTCGGGAAGGGTTCAGCTTCCATTTCCCCATCACGACCTGCATCGTGATTTCGCTGATCGTCTCCCTGGCGATCTGGCTGTTCCGGCGCTAGGGCGCCTGTGGAAGGGTCCCGTGCAAGGCGACCGTCTCCCCCGGCCAGCGGTTACGCGCAAACGCCTCGCCACCGTCATCCCTCTGTCATTCCCTCGCTCCAGAATGCGCCACGTCATTGAGCAAGGGAGTCGACATGACCCATGCAATTGAAGTGCGCGGCCTGAGCAAGTCGTTCCGGGCCGACCGCAAGGCGCTGGACGATGTCACGCTGCAGGTGGCACCAGGCGAAATGGTGGCGCTGCTGGGCGCCTCGGGCTCGGGCAAATCGACGCTGCTGCGTCATGTGGCCGGTTTCGTCGCCGCCGAGAGCGGCGAGATCCTGGTGCATGGCCGCACCGTGCAGCGCGATGGCCGGCTCGCCGCGGACGTCCGCAAGGCCCGCGCCGAGATCGGCTTCGTGTTCCAGCAATTCAATCTGGTCGGTCGCCTGCCGGTGATCACCAACGTGATGATCGGCATGCTGAGCCGCATCCCGAAATGGCGCGGCCTGCTTCGTTTTTTCAAGGCCGATGAACTGCGCGCGGGGCTCGATGCGCTTGCGCAAGTTGGTATAGACGACTATGCCTTTCAACGTGCTTCGACGCTGTCCGGCGGCCAGCAGCAGCGCGCGGCCATCGCGCGGACGCTGGTGCAGAACGCCCGCGTGATCCTCGCCGACGAACCGATCGCCTCGCTCGATCCGGAGTCGTCGCGCCGCGTGATGGCGCTGCTGACGCAGATCAATCGCACGCACAAGGTCGCGGTCGTGGTGTCGCTGCATCAGGTCGACATCGCGATGCGCTATTGCCCGCGCGTAGTGGCGTTGCGCCATGGCAGGGTCGTCTACGACGGCCCGTCGCATGCGTTGACGCAGAGCATGCTGCGCGATCTCTACGGCACCGAGGCCGACGAGCTGCTGCATGACCTGGTGCCCGACCGGATCGCGATGCCGATCGACGGCTCGCTGGTACCGGCCACCATCAGGATGGATCTCGCGGCCGCCTGACGGCCTGCTTGTTCCCGCTTCCGCACCACATTCCGCACCACATTCCGCAACACATACCGCCCCATTCCGCACCCATTCCGCACCGGAGACAACCATGCTTCGCAGAACCTTCTTCGCGCTGATCGCCTCGGCCATCGTCGCCACCCCGGCCCTGGCGCAGGACGCCAGGCCGCTGAGCATCGGCTTCATCTCGACCGAGTCGTCGACGAACCTGAAGACCGCGTGGCAGCCGCTTATCGACGACCTCAGCAAGACCCTAGGCGTGCCGGTCAAGCCGTTCTTCGCGTCCGACTATGCCGGCATCATCGAGGGCATGCGCTTCAACAAGGTGCAGATCGCCTGGTTCGGCAACAAGTCGGCGATGGAGGCGGTCGATCGCGCCAACGGCGAGGTGTTCGCCTCGGTGATCGACAAGGACGGCAACCCCGGCTACTGGTCGCTGCTGATCGTCAACAAGGACAGCGACCTGAAGTCGGTCGAGGACGTGATCAAGCGCGGCAAGGAGCTGTCCTACGGCGCCGGCGACCCGAATTCGACCTCGGGTACCCTGGTGCCCGGCTACTACCTGTGGGCCGCCAACAAGGTCGAGCCGAAGACGCTGTTCAAGGCGGTGCGCATCGGCAACCACGAGGCCAACCTGCTGTCCGTGCTGAACAAGCAGGTGGACGTCGCGGTGAACAATACCGAGAACCTCGGGCGCTATCGGGTCAACACCGGCAAGAATCCCTACGACCAGCTGCGCGTGCTGTGGAAATCGCCGCTGATTCCGGCCGATCCGATGGTGTATCGCAAGGACCTGCCGGCCGACATCAAGAAGAAGATTCAGACCTTCTTCGTCAACTACGGCAAGGGCGCGGACGCCGCACGCGAGAAGCAGGTGCTCGCCACGCTGACCTATCAAGGCTTCCGCCCGTCCAGCGATGCGCAGCTGGTGCCGATCCGGCAAATCGAACTCGCCAAGGAGAAGGCCCGCATCGAAACGGACGGCACGCTGGCCGCCGCCGACAAGGAAAAGCGCCTGGCGGACGTGTCGCGCCGCCTGGCCGAGCTCGACAAGGCCGTCAGCACGCAGTAATTCCATCGGCAGGACCGCGGACGTGCCGCGGCCCTGCCCCCTTGCCTTCTACGGATTGTTCTCATGACCGCCACCGCCAAGCCCGGCCTGCCTTCCCCGCAAGCGAACGGCCGGCAGCGCACCTCCCTGTCCGCGATGCTCGTCTGGGCCATCGTGCTCGCCATGCTGACGCTGTCCTGGCAAGGCGCAGACATGCGCCCGCTGGACCTGCTGCGCGACTCCGGCAATATGGCGCAGTTCGCCGCCGACTTCTTCCCGCCGGACTTCCGCGACTGGCGCCACTATCTCGACGAGATGCTGGTCACCGTGCAGATCGCCGTCTGGGGTACCGCGCTGGCGGTCGCCGTGGCGGTGCCGCTGGGCTTGCTGTGTTCGGCCAATATCGTGCCGGCCTGGGTCTATCAGCCGGCGCGGCGCCTGATGGACGCCTCGCGCGCCATCAACGAGATGGTGTTCGCGATGCTGTTCATCGTCGCCGTGGGCCTTGGGCCGTTCGCTGGCGTGCTGGCGATCTGGATCCACACCACGGGCGTGCTGGCCAAGCTGTTCGCCGAGGCCGTCGAGGCCATCGATCCGCGTCCGGTCGAGGGCGTGCGCGCCACCGGTGCGGGCCGGCTGGAAGAGATCGTCTATGGCGTGATCCCGCAGGTGCTGCCGCTGTGGCTGTCGTTTGCGCTCTACCGCTTCGAGTCCAACGTCCGCTCCGCCTCGGTGGTGGGCATCGTCGGCGCGGGCGGCATCGGTACCGTGCTGTGGGAAATCATCCGCAGCTTCCAGTACGCCCAGACCTGTGCCGTGATGCTCCTGATCATCGCCTTCGTGACGGTGATCGACCTGCTGTCGGCGCAGATCCGCAAGGTGCTGGTCTGAGGCGGACGCGTTAGACTTCACTGCGTTGCACCCGTCTCACGCAGTCGCTATTCCACTACAACCCTATGCAAGACACCGACCTGATCCTGCGCGAAGTCTCGGGCTCCGACACGGAGCTGCAGCAGCTCGCCGCCCTGCTTGCCACGATGGATAACGAGCCGCCGCTGCCGCTGGCGACCATGCGGGAGCGTTATGCGCAGATGCGCCGCTATCCGGACTATCGGTGCTACTTCATCGGCGAGGCCGCTGCCGGCGCGGACTGGGTGCCGCTCGGCACCTTTGCCCTGCTGGTGTTTCCGGTGATGGTTCACGATGGCCGGCCCGAAGCCATCATCGAGTCCGTGGTGGTGGCACCGGCCGCGCGCGGCAAGGGCATCGGCAAGGCGATGATGATGGAGGCGATGCGGCTCGCTCGAGAAGCCGGCGCGGCAAAGCTCGCGCTGTCCTCGAATGCGCGGCGCCTGCGCGCCCACGACTTCTATCGCGGACTTGGCTTTACCGAGCACGGCATCAGCTTCAGTACCGCGCTTTGATCGTCAGGCGGATTCTTCGGAGGGCTTTGCGGCCGGCGTCATGCCGACCGC
This sequence comes from Cupriavidus sp., assembly GCA_031181345.1. Classification (GTDB taxonomy): domain Bacteria; phylum Pseudomonadota; class Gammaproteobacteria; order Burkholderiales; family Burkholderiaceae; genus Cupriavidus. Next base: position 70,638 of record JAPSLC010000013.1, read on the forward strand.
CATCGCCAACGCCTGGACGGCGGACCCCAGCGCCCCGCTGTTGTCGATCTCGACAAGCCGGCAATCGGGCGGCACATCGAACGCAGCGGTGGCACGCGCCAGGCGCCGTGCGATCGCATCTTCCGATTCCCGGCCACGATGACGCAAGCGTGCGGCCAGCGCGTCCGGCGACACCCGCACATGGAGCGCGCACAGCTTCGGATAGCGCGCCACCGCTTGCGGCAGATACTCGCGCGAGCCGTTAACGATGACCTTGGTCCCCTGCTCGAGCCATTGCTCGATCTCGGTGCCGATGCCGTAGTGCAGGCCATGGCTGTGCCAGTGCATCGCCATGCGTCCCTGCGCGACGCGGCGACGGAACTCCACCGTCGTCAGCGCAACCGACGCCTCGTTGGCATCTGCAGGACGTGTGATATAGCGGTGCGCCACGACCAGCCGGTCGTCGTCGCCAAGGTGATCGCGCAGCGCTCGCAGCAGCGAATCCTTGCCGCTGCCCGATGGCCCCATCAGATAGAACAGGCCCGTGCCGTCCACGCGACGAGGCGCGCTCATGCCAGCAGGTACGCCGCGCCGGCGCCATCGCTGGTTCGGCCATCGAAGCCGTAGTGACGAGCGGCCACGAAGCCGGCCCCGGGCGCGGGTTGCACGAACACGCTGACGCTGTCCACCCGCAGCGGCGTTTCGATCAGCGTGCTGGCGGCGGACGACAGCAAGGCGAGCGCCGCGGCCTGTCCGTCCGCGTCCAGCATCCCGGTCAGCGTGATATGGAAGGTAAAGGTGTCCAACAGATAGGGATAGCCCCAGTCGCGCAGCATCTGCTGCTCCAACGGGGACAGACGTGCGGGCTTGCGCCGCGCGATCTCGTCCGGCGTGGGTGGCGCGCGGAACCGGTCCATTTCGCGCACGCTGGCGTCGGCAAGCTCGCGCATGCGTCGTACCGCTTCGGCCCGATCGGCCAGGCACCACGCCAGAAAGCCGCGCAGCGCGCGCAAGGTCAGCGAGACGTCGAACGGACGCCGATCGCTGGCGAAGCCGCGCATGGCACCGTCCAGCATCGCGGGCTCGATGCCCTGCGCCAGCCGGAACGGTGGCTTCAGCGTGGCGTGCAGGCCGTAATGGGCGGGCGCCTGGACCCACTCGGCGGGACGCGCGGCCATCTCGCGCGGCAGCGGCACCGGTGCGCCCGTGTCGGCGTCGCGGCCGAGCCAACGTCGGCCGAAGGTGCGGAACGGCTCGTTGGGAGCCAGGTAGATCGCGTATCGATGCGCCGGCATGGTGGTGTTCGTCGGTATGTCGAATCGGGAGACTAGCGCGGCAAGGTGACAGGCGGATGTCTAGACCAATCGACCGGCCACGGCTTCGCGTTCGGCCATCGGTCAGTCGGCGTCGGACACCGTCAGTTGCACCCAGTCGCCGGCGAAGCGCGTGACGCTGTACTGCACCGGCGCGCCGTCGATGTCGACGTTCAACGCCTCGACCTGCAGCACGGGCCTGGTCTTCGGCTGGTTCAGCAGCCGCGCGATCGGCGCGCTGGGCAGCGCCGCCGTAATGCGCGACCATTTGCGAGTGTAGTCGGCGATGCCGCATTGCGCGAGCGCGCGCGAGATCGAGCGCTGCTCGCGCAGTTGATCCTCCAGCTGCGGAAAGCGCTGGTAATCGAAATAGTGCTCCGCCACGTCGATGGAGCGGCCCTCGGCCTTGCCCACCACCTGCACATGCAGCACCGGCGCGGTGCGCACCAGCCCCAGATGCCGCGCGACCTCCGGCAAGCGGCTCACCTGGCTGCCGACGACTTCGGTATGGCCGCGCATGCCTTGCGCGGCGAGGTTCTGCGAAAAGCGGGTGCGCCGGGCGATCGCGTAGTCGATCGCATGCTCCTGCACGAAGGTGCCCCGCCCCTGCTCGATCCGCACCAGGCCGCTCTGCTCGAGCTCGCTCATCGCCCGCCGCACGGTATGGCGATTGACGGCGAAGCGCATGGCCAGCTCGGACTCGGGCGGCAGCTGCTCCCCCGGCCCGTACAGCTTCTTGCGGATGTCATCGGCCAGCGCCTCCCCGATCTGGCGCCATACCGCAACCCCCGATCCCCGTTCGACCTCTCGTTCCGACATCGTCGTGATTCCTCTTGTCATTGCCTGCTGTCATTGCCCGCCGTCATTGCAAGCAGTCATCCAGCGGCCATCGCATCGTGCGATTGTGCCCGAGCCGCATGCACTCGTGCGAGGTGCCCGATCACGATTCGGGCTCGTCATCAAACAGTCATCCCATCGTGGTCTAGTAGCGCCGTGTTGTTGCAGCTGACATCTAAACGTATAGACGTATAGGGATGACGATGAAAGGCAAGACCGGCGAAAGCGACCGACCCCGCCGAATCGACGATAGCGCCGACGTGCCGCGGGCTGCATGGCTGCGGATTCTCGCCCTGGCGGACACCGACGCGCTCGATCGCGCCTACCAGCAGCTAGGCCAGCAGGCACCGCTGCCGGCCTACCGCCTGCTGCGCAGGCCGGAGTCCGGGATGGCAATGGTGCGTGGGCGTACCGGCGGCACCGGTGGGCAGTTCAACCTCGGCGAGATCACCGTGACGCGCTGCGCGGTGGTGCTGGAGCCGGGCCCGACGCCCACCGAAGAGGCGGCAATCGCGGGCGTGGCCTATGTCATGGGCCGCTGTCCGCGCCATGTCGAACAGGCGGCCGTGCTGGACGCGCTGCTGCAGCAGCCCGAGTGGCATCCCCGCGTACAACAGATCGTGCTCGATCCGCTGGCACGCGCGCTTGCCGAACGCGACGCGGGTGAGGCCGCCGCCGCCGCGCAGACCCGCGTCGAATTCTTCACGATGGCCCGCGGAGAGGACTGAGATGCCGGCCCTTCATACGATGTCGAGCCAAACCACCGCGTCGCTGCTGCCCGGCTTCGACAATCCCGTCGACGACGCGCAACAGGTCTTCCGCGCGACGCTGCAGGCCTTCTCCCATCCCGGCCGCATCGAAGCGTTGGCGGCCGACTGCGGTGTGCCCGACGGCCTGTCGCCGGCGATGACGGCCCTGCTGCTGACGCTGGCCGATCCCGATACGCCGGTCTGGCTGCCGGCCGACATGGCGACATCGGCCGGCGCTTTCCTTCGCTTTCACTGCGGCTGCCCGCTGGTCGACGATATCGCCGCCGCGCAGTTCGTTTGCGTGCCGGCCGGCTACGACATGCCCGCGCTGCGGCGCTGCGCCCAGGGCGATCCCGCCTTTCCGGACCGCTCCGCCACGCTGATCGTGGAGGTCGCTTCGCTCGACGAAGGCGACGCGCTGACGCTGCGCGGCCCCGGCATCGAGACCACGCGCACGCTGCGCGTCGGCGGCCTTCCCGACGACTTCCGCCCGCAATGGCAGGTCAACCATGCCGGCTTTCCGTTGGGTGTGGACCTGCTGCTGACCGCTGGCGAACGAATCTGCGCGCTGCCGCGCACCACACTGGTGGAGGACTGACATGTACGTCGCAGTCAAGGGCGGAGAACGCGCCATTCTCAATTCGTACCGGATGGTCGACGCGTACCGCCGCGGCGATTCTTCGGTGCCGGAACTGACGCTGGCCCAGATCCGCGAACAGATGCCGCTGGCCGTCTCGCGCGTGATGGCCGAAGGCTCGCTGTACGACCCGCATCTGGCCGCGCTGGCATTGAAGCAGGCCGCTGGCGACCAGATCGAGGCGGTGTTCCTGCTGCGCGCGTATCGCACCACGCTGGCGCGCTTCGGCTACACGGTGCCGCTCGACACCGGCGCCATGCGGCTGCGCCGGCGAATCTCGTCCACGTTCAAGGACGTGCCGGGCGGTCAGGTCCTGGGCCCGACCTACGACTACACGCAGCGCCTGCTCGACTTCTCGCTCGAAGCCGAAGGCGCCCGGCACGTGGCCGTCGCCACACCGGCCAACGGCGTGGACAACGAGGCCGAGGAGATCCAGACGATGCCGCGCGTGACCGACCTGCTGCAAGCCGACGAGTTGGTCGAGGCGGAGCCGATTCCGCCCGGCGATCCCGCCCCGAGCGATCTGACCCGCGAGCCGCTGGCGTTCCCGGCAAGCCGTGCGGCGCGGCTGCAGAATCTGGCGCGAGCCGACGAAGGCTTCCTGCTGTCGATGGGCTATTCGACGCAACGCGGATACGGCAACTCGCACCCCTTTGCGGCGGAGATCCGCTACGGCCTCGCGCAGGTCGAGCTGTTCGTCGAAGAGCTGGGCTTTGCCGTGACCATCGGCGAGATCGAGCTGACCGAGTGCCAGATGATCAACGACTTCGCCGGCAACGCCGAGGAAGCGCCCCGCTTTACCCGCGGCTATGGCCTGGTGTTCGGCTACAACGAACGCAAGGCGATGTCGATGGCGCTGGTCGATCGGGCGATGCGCGCCGCGGAACTGGGCGAGGCCGCCGACAACCCGGCCAACGACATCGAATTCATGCTGTACCACAGCGACAACGTCGAGGCCTCCGGCTTCGTCCAGCATCTGAAGCTGCCGCACTACGTGGACTTCCAGACCAATCTCGAACTGTTGCGCCGGCTTCGCGCCCAGCGGCAGGCGGCTGGGCAAGCGGCTGGGCAAGCGGCTGGGCAAGCGGCCGAACCGGGCACAGATACGAGAGCGGCTGCCCCGGCGGCCAGCGCCGCCCAATGCGGTGGCGCTGCTTCGCAATGCCAGCGCCAGGAGGAGAGCGTCGCATGACCACCATCGCCCCGCCCCTTGCGGAACACACCACGCCGGACCCGCACTACAACTTCGGCTACCTCGACGAATCGACCAAGCGCATGCTGCGCCGCGCCCTGCTGAAGGCCGTGGCGATTCCCGGCTACCAGGTCCCGTTCGGCAGCCGCGAGATGCCGCTGCCCTATGGCTGGGGCACCGGCGGCATCCAGGTGACCGCCGCCATCATCGGCACGCAGGACGTGCTCAAAGTCATCGACCAGGGCTCGGACGACACCACCAACGCCATCAATATCCGCCGCTTCTTCGGCAGGGTGACCGGCGTACGCACGACGGAACGCACCGCCGAGGCGAGCATCATCCAGACCCGCCACCGCATCCCGGAAACGCCGCTGCGCGAAGGGCAGACACTGGTGTTCCAGGTGCCGATCCCCGAGCCGCTGCGCTGGCTCGAGCCCAGCGAAAGCGAAACTCGCACCATGCATGCGCTGGCAGAGTACGGCGCCATGCATGTCAAGCTCTACGAAGACATCGCCCGTCACGGCCATATCGCCACGACCTACGACTATCCGGTCATCGTCAACCAGCGCTACATGATGCGGCCTTCGCCGATTCCCAAGTTCGACAATCCGAAGCTCGACCGCAACCCGGCCCTGATGCTGTTCGGCGCCGGCCGCGAGAAGCGCGTCTACGCGGTGCCGCCCTACACCTCGGTCAAGAGCCTGGACTTCACCGACCATCCCTTCACCGTCGAGAAGTGGTCGAGCTGCTGCGCACAGTGCGGCGCCACCGACAGCTATCTGGACGAGATCATCACCGACGATGCCGGTACGCGAATGTTCGTCTGCTCGGACACCGAGTACTGCGCCGATCGCCAGGCCCTTCAGGGGACCCGGGCGATGGATTCGGCCGCGGGAGGTGCGCGATGAGCGCGACACCATTGCTGTCGGTGCGCGGGCTGACGCGTACCTGGGACGGCGTCCATGGCTGCCATGACGTCAGCTTCGATCTGTATCCGGGCGAAGTACTGTGCATCGTCGGCGAATCCGGCTCCGGCAAGAGCACCTTGCTGCAGGCCCTGTCGATGCAGGCACCTGCCCAGCGCGGCACCGTCAGCTACGACATGCGTGAATCCGGCCTGACGGATCTCGCCTCGCTGTCGAGCGCCCGCCTGCGCCTGCTCGCTCGTACCGACTGGGGCTTCGTGCACCAGCACGCGCGAGACGGCCTGCGCATGCAGGTCAGCGCCGGCGCCAATATCGCCGAGCGCCTGATGGCGGTCGGACAACGCCACTACGGCGAGCTGCGCGAGGTTGCCGGCGCCTGGCTGGAGAAGATGGAGATCGACCTTGCGCGTCTGGACGACACCCCGCATGCGTTCTCCGGCGGCATGCAGCAGCGCCTGCAGATCGCCCGCAACCTGGTCACGCATCCGCGCCTGGTCTTCATGGACGAGCCCACCGCATCTCTTGACGTCTCGGTGCAGGCCCGGCTGCTCGACCTGCTGCGCCGGCTGGTATCGGACCTTGGCCTTGCCGCCATCCTGGTGACGCACGATCTCGCCGTGGCGCGCTTGCTGGCGCATCGCACGCTGGTAATGCAGGGCGGCCGCGTGGTTGAGCAAGGGCTGACCGACCAGATCCTCGATGATCCGCAGCATCCGTACACGCAGCTGCTGGTCTCTTCCATCCTGCAGGGTTGAACCATGAGACAAGCACAGCAAGCAGAGCATGCACAAACGCTGGTCGAGGTCCGCGGCCTCGGCAAGATGTTCACCTTGCACAACCAGGGCGGCATCCGGCTGCCGGTGCTGCGGTCGGTCGATTTCGATGCGGCGCGCGGCGAATGCCTGGTGCTGTCGGGCCGATCCGGCACCGGCAAGAGCACCTTGCTGCGGTGCCTGTACGGCAACTACCTCGCCACCGAAGGCAGCATCCGGCTGCGCGATACCAGTGCGGAAGGCGCGCCCTGGGTCGAGCTGAATAGCGCGCCGGAGCAACGCGTGCTGAAGCTGCGCCGAGACGTGATCGGCTACGTCAGCCAGTTCCTGCGGGCGATTCCGCGTGTCGGCGCGCTCGACGTCGCCGCCGAGCCGCTGCAGCAACGCGGCGTCGATCGCGACGTGGCGCGCGGGCGCGCCGCGGCACTGCTCGAACGGCTGAACCTGCCGCGCCGGCTGTGGGAGCTGCCGCCGGCGACGTTCTCGGGCGGCGAACAGCAGCGCGTCAATATCGCGCGCGGACTGATCGGGGGCCATCCGATCCTGCTGCTGGACGAGCCCACCGCCTCTCTCGATGCAGACAACCGCGCCGTGGTCATCGAGCTGATCCGGGAAGCGCTGGCCGAGGGCCGCTGCCTCATCGGCATCTTCCACGACGAGGCGGTCCGCGATGCGGTCGCCACGCGCCTGCTGCCCTTGCAGGCGGCCACCGCGTTCGCTTGATGCGCGCCCAAGCCAACCTTATCCGCACCCAGCCAAAACCGACACGGAGCCGGACATGTCCGCCACTTACCTGACGCACGTCACCCTGGTACTGCCCGACCGCGTGCTGCAAGACAGCGCGCTGCTGATCGAAGACGGGCGAATCGCCGCCATCGAACCGGACCCCGCCACGGTGCCGGCGCTTGCCAACGTGGTCGCGCTGCCGGGACACACGGTGATGCCCGGCCTGATCGACGTCCATTGCGATGCGATCGAGAAGGAAGTGGAACCGCGTGCCAACGTGCTGTTCCCGATGGACTTCGCGGTGGCGCAGGTCGACCGGCGCAACGCGGCGGCCGGCATCACCACGCCCTACCATGCGCTGTCCTTCGCCAACAACCAATTTGGCGTGCGCAACAACGACACGGCCGCCGCGCTGGTGCGCACCGTGGCGGCGTATCGCGACCACAGCCTGGTCGACAACCGCATCCACTGCCGCTACGAAGTCACCGATGCCGCCGCGGTGCCGGTGCTCGAGATGCTGATGCTGGAGGGCGTCGTCGACCTGCTGTCGGTGATGGACCATTCGCCCGGACAGGGCCAGTTCAAGACCCTCGACGCGTACCTCGCCTACATGGTCGGCAACCACGGCATGAGCCGCGAGGAAGCAGCGGACGCCGCCGCCAAAAAGGCCGAGCAGCGCGACGGTGCCCACGAGCGGGTCCGCCGGCTGCTGTCCCGCGCCCATGAAGGTGGCGTGCCGACGGCCAGCCACGACGACGATTCGCCGCAGCGGATCGCTGCGATGCAGGCCCTCGGCGTGCGCATGAGTGAGTTCCCGATCAACCTCGACACCGCACAGGCGGCCGCGGCGCAGGCTTTGCCCACGATCTTCGGCGCGCCGAACGTGCTGCGCGGCCGCAGCCAGAGCGGTTCGATGCGCGCGATCGATGCGATTCAGGCGGGCGTAGGCCATATCCTCTGTTCGGACTACCAGCCTTCGACGCTGATCGCCGCTGCCTTTGCCGCGGCGCGCCTGGCAGAGCTGCCGCTGAACGAGGCGGCCGCCCTGGTCACCGCCAATCCGGCGGACGCCTGCCAGTTGCACGATCGCGGCCGGCTGGCGCCGGGACTGCGCGCGGACGCGATTGCGGTGGCCCATGTTGCCGGGCAACCGTTGGTCACACATACCTGGGCGGCGGGGCGGCTGGTGTTTGCCGCGGGGTATCGGGCCTTGCCGGACGGAGCGGGACGGCTGCAGACGCGCGAAAAGGTCTTCGAGGCGGCGTGAATCGCGCACGGCGCGAAGAGGCCGGTCCGGCCCGGGTCAGGACGCCGTGCGGTCAGTCACTGAGCAAATGAAGTCGACCACCGGGGCCTGCCCGGACGCCAGGCAGTCCGCCCCGATCGCCGGCTCCCGGAACGCCTCGGAGCCGTGGGCCATGCGCCATGGCAGGCACGGCACGCCCGAGTCAGCGTGCTACATTGCCCTCGTCACCCCACCCGCCCACACGCACCGATGAAAACGCTGCTGATCGTCTACCACACGATGACCGGAGGCACGCAGCAGATGGCCGAAGCCGCGGCCCGCGCCGCGCAGACGCAGCCGGACATCGCGGTCCGGCTGCTCCGCGCCACCGAGGCGCAGCCCGACGATGTCCTGAATGCCGAGGGCTATCTGTTCGCCACGCCGGAAAATCTCGCCGCAATGGCGGGGCTGATGAAGGACTTCTTCGACCGCTGCTATTACCCGGTCCTCGACCGCATCAATGGCCGCCCGTATGCCGTGATGATCTGCGCCGGCAGCGATGGCCAGAACGCGCTGCGGCAGATCGACCGCATCGCGACCGGCTGGCGCCTGCGATCCGTCGCGCCGGGGCTGATCGTCTGCACGCATGCGCAGACGCCGGAGCGGATTCTTGCACCCAAGCAGATTGGCGGCGAAGACCTCGCAAGATGCGCGGAGCTCGGGGAAGGGATGGCAAGCGGTCTGGCGCTTGGGGTGTTCTGAGGCAACGGATCTTGCGGCTTCGATCCATTCAGAGCATGTCCGCCTTGACTCGACGGACCTGTTTTGCCATTTGCCCCATGCAGTCCGCCTGCGTCTCGACGAATCGGCAAATCCGCTTCACGAGATCGCGCTCCCTGCCAACATAGACATCCGATTCGGCCAGCCGGGGCGCAATGCTGCTTCCCGCGGCAGCCATTCGTTCCATTTCACGCTGCAACAGACTCAGGTTGACGCCGATACGGCTGCCGAAATCCGCCATCGCAAAGGGGGTCAACCCCTGCAATAGAAATTCGTCGCCATAAGCCATGGCCAGTTCCTGCTCGACGGCATCGCCATAGACTCCCACAGAAACGAGGTCGTACAGCGGTGCGGGGTGGATGCCGTTTGCGCTGACAAAGAAAGAGATGTTCTTTCCATGCGCATCGCAGTTCCCAATCAGGATGTTGAGCAGCGCCCAGCGCAGCATGAAAAGACGCGCGGTGGCGGGCACCAAAAAATAGGGTGTCAGTGCAAACAGCCTCTCAAAGCTTGCGCCATCTCTGACATGCATGACGTCCCTGGTGCTGCCGAAGTTGCGCTCGTATTTGTAGCCCACTGGCAAATCCAACGCCTGGCATCCGTCGATGACGTGCAATCGCTGCACACGTCGTACCGTTTCGTTGTCCGTAAGCAGCGACACAATGCGATCGAAACGCTGGATCAGCAGTATGGGTGCAGGAATCCGCCATATCTCGACCGGTGCAACGGGCAGGCCAATCTCCGCAGCGAGCGTCATGCAGTAGTGTTCGTTCGCGACGAGGCTTTCCCACTTCGCATTGATGGACTCCGGCTTCAGGATGTGGGTAGAGCTGAGGCGGCCCTCCGCCAACGCAACGCGGTCCCCTTCCACCAACACCTGCAACTTGTCCTGAAACCCTGCAACAGAAAGCCGGACTCTGCCATCCCAGACAGGAAAGGGCACATCGCGATTGCGATCTGCGATGCGCTGATTCAGTTCCTCCCGCGTTATCTCGCGTTTTTCCGGTATCGCTTCGGCCTGCTGCTGTACCGGATCCGAGGAAGACTCATCCTCCGGCACAAAACTTAGCGCACCAACCGGCTCCTTGCCGAGCAAGCGAATCAGGGCGAAGGTATTCGACTTCGCGATGTGATGATGCGCCGCGGCGACCTCCAGCGCCCTGCCCTCGGGCAATAGATTGGCGAGAAAGCGCGCGATCGTATCCGGATCGCTTGGCTCACCACGCAGCGGCAGATGTGGGGAAAGCGGAAACCGATCGTCGCGGCAAAGCCAGGTCGGGTCGTATGCAAACGAATAACGACCGGCGAGGCCGTGGTGCGGCTCGTAAGTCAGACGCCCCACGGTCGCCTGCTGCGAAACCACACGGAGCGAGTAAGTCATGCGCTGCCCTTGTCACTGGAATTCGCGCCGCGCTCGGCAAGCTGCTCCTCGACGAGTGAGGCGTCCCCTTTGGGCAGGACGAGCATCTTCAGGCCCAAGCCATTGAGCACCTTCATCAAGCTGTCCAGGCCGACGGACCTGCCGTTCTCCAAACGGGACAGCAGATCCTTCGACACTCCCAGCAAGTCGGCTGCATCGTCGATCCGCAGCTGTCCCCGGGCACGCTGGCTACGCACCAGTGCTCCTAGCGATTCCAGAGTTTGCACCACCGGACTCAAGGATTCGTCGGGCAGCGGGAGCTTTCTCACCATGTTTAACGTTCCGAGATCGAGACACCACAACGCGCGCCTGGCCCCAATAGTTCCGATACATCGGGAACAATACATCAACACCGGGACAATACCACATTGTTACGCATTTTCGAGGAACAATCAGGCATACCATCCAAATGGACGTATAGTTCCTGTTTTTACGGAACTAAGCGAGCCTAGCATGAACCGCGACTATCCTTCCTCGATCCCCGGAACAAAGGGGCGCGCCCCGCTCGTCATTCACCGCGCCGGTGACGCCCGCTCGAGCAATTCCCGCACCGCCGCCGCCACCCGATGCGGATTGCCGCGCCGCCAGACCAGATGGAGTTCGACGTCGAGACCGACCTGATCGTCGATCGGCCGGAATCGCACACCTGCATAGCCGAGCCGCCATGCCGACTGCGGCACCAGTGCGAGGCCCATGCCGGCATCGACCAGCGACAGGATCGAATGCGTATGGCTAAGCGTCTGCACCGTGTCGGGCGCGACGCCTTCCGCACGCAGGCGGCCGGCCACGATCTCGTACAGATAGCGCGACTCCGAGCGGCAGAACTCGATGAATGGCTGGCCTTCGAGCGCCGACAACGGCAGCCGGTCGGCCTGCAGCAGCGGGTGTCCGACCGGCGCGGCCAGGACGAACGGCTCGCGCAGCAGCGGCGCCGATTCGACGAAGCTGCGCGGCGCGAACGGTCGCACCAGGCCCAGTTCGATACGGTCGGCGGCGATGGCCTCCAGCTGCGCATCGGTCTGCATTTCCCGCAGCGACACGTGGACCTCCGGCAGGCTGGCGCGAATTGCGCCGAGCAATTGCGGCAGCAGCGCGAAGCTCGCTGCCGGTATGAATCCCATCGACACGCTGCCGGCATCGGCGCGCATCGCCCGGCGCGCCGCCAGCTTCGCCGCCTGGCTGCGGCGCAGGATGTCCTCGGCCTCGCGCAGGAAGATCGCGCCCGCCGGCGTCAGGCGGACCGCGCCGCCCGAACGATCGAGCAATTGCACCCCGACTTCATGTTCGAGCAGCTGGATATGCCGCGTCAGCGGGGGCTGCGTCATGTTCAGCAAGGCCGCGGCGCGGCCGAAATGCAATTCGGTCGCGACGGCCACGAAGCTGCGCAGATGGGATAGCTGGAACACGATTCAAATCTTGAATTGGGTAATCGCCAGTTTGGATTGGACGGCAGCACCGGCGGCTTTCTACAGTAGCGCCTCTCATGTCCATTCCATCAGGAGTTCAAGTGGCGACTTTCGAAGGTTCCGCGCTGCGCGAGGCGCTCAATGGCATTTCCGGAATCCTGGTCACGCCGTTCGACGCGAATGATACCGTCTCGCCCGGTCCGCTTTCGACCGTGGTCGACCGGGCCGTCGACGCCGGCGTGCATGTGCTCGTCGCCAATGGCAATACCAGCGAGTTCTACGGCCTGCGCGAGCAGGAGGCGGTGCGCATGGTCCATGCCGCCGCCGAATGCGTGGCCGGCCGGGTGCCGCTGCTGGCGGGTGTCGGCCGCAGCGTGCACGAAGCCTGCGCGCTCGCCCGCGCCTCTCGCGAAGCCGGCGCCGACGCGCTGATGATCCATCAGCCGCCCGATCCTTTCGTTGCGCCGCGCGGCGTGGTCGCTTACGTACAGAAGATCGCCGAGGCCGCCCAGGGCCTGCCGCTGGTGCTCTATCTGCGCAACGACAACATCGGCCTGGCCGCGATCGAAGCGCTGTGCCGCATTCCCGAGGTCGTCGGCGTCAAGTGGGCCTCCCCGACGCCGATGGTGCTGGCCGAAGCGATCCGCCGCACCGCCGACCGCGGGCTGGCCTGGGTCGGCGGGCTGGCCGAAGTCTGGGCGCCGCCCTTCTATGCGGTCGGGGCACGCGGCTTTACTTCCGGCTTGATCAACGTGATGCCCGAGCGTTCGGTCGCGATCCACCGCGCGCTGGAAGACGGCGACCATGCGCTGGCGATGCGCCTGATCGGCGAGATGCTGCCTTTCGAGGATCTGCGCGCCCAGGAAAACAACGGCACCAACGTCACGGTCGTCAAGGCCGCGCTGCAGCTGATGGGCAACGACTGCGGCGCCGCACGGCCGCCGTCCGCGTGGCCGCTGACCGATGCCCAGCAGCGCCGCCTGCACGAGCTGATGTCCGGCTGGGGGCTCGCCCGCTGATTCTGAGCTGATCCCATCGCGGGCGATCGCCCGCCTCGTACCAAGGGGGACCCGCTCGTCCCCCACTACAAGAACTTTCATTGGAGACTATCGATGCCATTTCGTCGCACCCTGCTCGCCTTCTGCGCCTTTGCCTCGCTGACCGGCAGCGCGCTCGCGGAAACCTATCCCGCCCGTCCCATCACCATCGTCATCGGCTCCAGCCCCGGCAGCGCCACCGACGGCCTGGCCCGCGCGCTGGGCAATGAGGTAACCCGGCTGACGGGCCAGGCCGTGGTGATCGAGAACCGCGCCGGTGCGATGGGCGGCATTGCGGCCCAGACCGTCGCGCGCGCCAAGCCCGACGGCTACACGCTGTTCATCACGACCAACACCACGCAGGCGGCCAATCCGCACCTGCTGAAGAAGCTGCCCTACGACCCGATCAAGGACTTCGCACCGGTCTCGATGCTGACCAAGGGCTACCAGCTGCTGGTGGTCAACCAGAACATCAAGGCCAGCAGCGTCACCGAACTGATCGCACTGGCGAAGAAGGAGCCGGGCAAGCTGACCTACGGTTCTGGCAGCTCGTCGGCGCGCGTCGCCGCCGAATTGTTCCAGCAGATGAGCGGCACCGAGATGACCCACGTCCCCTACAAGGCGAATCCGCCGGCGGTGGTGGACCTGGTTGCCGGCCAGACCGACCTGATGATCGTCGACCTGCCCGCGAGCCTGCCGCAGGTGCGCTCCGGCAAGCTGCGTGTGCTCGGCTTCAGCGGCCCCAAGCGCTCGGCGCTGGTGCCCAACGTGCCGACCATCGCCGACACGCTCCCCGGCTATGAGGCCGGCTACTGGAACGCGCTGTATGCCCCTGCCAATACCCCGCAGCCGGTGGTGCAGCGCCTGAGCGAGCTGGTCCATCGGGCACTGGCCACGCCGAGCGTGCGACAGGTCGTCGAGCAGAGCGGCCAGGAAATCGCGCTGTCGAGCCCGGACGAACTCGGCCGCTTCCAGCTCGCCGAACTCGACCGCTGGGGCCGCATCATCCGCACCGCCGGTATCGAGAAGGAATAAGCCGTGCGCGGCGCCGCCCGGCACCGCGCTCTCGCCAACAAGGAAGCCACCGTGAAATCGCACTACATCGCCGGCGAATGGGTCGCCGGCACCGACAGCAGCGCCAACGTCAATCCATCCGACCTGTCGGACATCATCGACCACTACGCGCAGGGCGATGCGGCCCTGGTCGACCAGGCGGTCCGCGCCGCGCGGCAAGCCTTCGGCAAGTGGTCGTTGTCGACGCCGCAGCAGCGCTTCGATGTGCTCGATTTCGTCGGCAACGAACTGCTGCAGCGCCGCGCCGAACTCGGCGACCTGCTCGCGCGCGAGGAAGGCAAGACGCTGCCGGAGGCAACCGGCGAGGTGGTGCGCGCCGCGCAGATCTTCAAGTTTTTCGCCGGCGAGGCGCTGCGTACGGCGGGCGAGGTGCTGCCCTCCGTCCGCCCCGGCATTGGTGTCGAGATCACGCGCGAGCCCATCGGCGTGGTTGCGCTGATCGCGCCGTGGAATTTCCCGATCGCGATTCCCGCATGGAAGATCGCGCCGGCGCTGGCCTACGGCAATTGCGTGGTGTTCAAGCCGGCGGAGCTGGTGCCCGGCTCGAGCTGGGCGCTGGCGGAAATCCTGAGCCGCTCGGGCTTGCCGGCCGGGGCATTCAATCTGGTGCTCGGCCGCGGACGCGATGTCGGCCAGCGGATGGTCGAACATCCGCAGGTCGATGCGATCAGCTTCACGGGCTCGGTGGCGACTGGGCGAAGCATCGCCGCGCAGGCCTGCCAGCGGATGGCGAAATTCCAGCTGGAAATGGGCGGCAAGAATCCGCTGGTGGTCACCGACGACGCCGACCTTGAGCTTGCGGTCGAGGTCGCGTTGCAGGGCTCGTTCTATTCCACCGGCCAGCGTTGCACTGCCTCGAGCCGCATCATCGTCACGCAGGGCATCCACGACCGCTTCGTCGCACGGCTCGCCGAGCGCACCGCGGCGCTGGTGGTCGGCGACGCACGGGATGCGCGCACGCAGATCGGCCCGGTGGTCGACGCGCGCCAGCTCGAGCAGGACGAGCGCTATATCGCCATCGGCAAGGCGGAAGGCGCGCGGCTGCTGTGCGGCGGCGAACGGCTGTCGCTGGGCAAGGACGGGTTCTACCTGAGCCCCGCGCTGTTCGTCGATTGCAGCAACGACATGCGGATCGCGCGCGAGGAGATCTTCGGGCCGGTGGCCGCGGTGATCGCGGCGCGGGACTACGAGGAAGCATTGGCGCTCGCCAACGATACCGAGTTCGGCCTGTCCGCCGGCATCTGTACCACCTCGCTGAAGCTGGCGACGCATTTCAAGCGCCACGCGCAGGCGGGCATGGTGATGGTCAGCGCGCCGACCGCGGGCGTCGATTTCCACGTGCCGTTCGGCGGCCGCAAGGGATCGAGTTATGGCCCGCGCGAACAGGGGCGATATGCGCAGGAGTTCTATACGACGGTGAAGACCGCGTATACGGCGGCTTGACGCATCGTTCGCCCAGCCTGCAACCCGTCTATAGCCCCTTCGGCAACAACGCCCCCACCGCCTCGCGCATCGACCGCGCGATCAATTGCTGGCGATCGCGCGGCATCCGTGCCAGCGTGCTGGCAACGCTGATGCCTGCCAGCGGTTCGCCGTCGCGGTTGTGCACCGCCATGCCGACCGCGAGCGCCCCGGGGGTCGCGTGATTGCCGATCACCGACCATCCGCGCTCCCGCGTGGCGCGAATCAGGATGCGCATGCGTTCCGGCGTCATGCCGCCGTATTGGCTCAGCGTGTCGGCATTGCCGGCGATGATCTCGCCGACCGCGTCGTCCGGCAGCGCCGACAGCAGTGCCAGCCCGGCCGCGCCGACGCCCAGCGGCTGGCGCGTACCGACCTGGATCACCAGCACCTGCACCGGATGCGTGCCGACATGGCGTGCGATGCAGCGCGACAGCGAACCGTCGCGGACGATCGCGAAGGCCGCATCCCCGCACGCGCCGCTGATGCGGGCCAGCACCGGCCGCAGCTTCTCGGCGAGCACCGTCGAGCCATCGCGCTGCGGCATCGCGGCCAGCCGCGGCCCGCTGACATAGCGAAAGCGCCCGCGCTGCGCGACATAACCGCACTCGATCAGCGTCGCCAGCAGCCGATAGACGGTCGGGCGCTCCAGCCCCGCCGCCCGGCATAAATCCACCACGCGCAAGCCATCCTTGCCGCCCGCGAGAATCGCGTCGAGCAGCGTCAAGCCACGTCGCAGGGCACGTGCGCCCTCTTCCTGGACGGTCGGCGGAACGTCCGCCTGCCGGACGTTCCGAGTCGCAATGCGAGAGGTCATCGGGAAGAATTTCCGTGCCGGGATGCAAGTCCGCAGTATGCCCCATCACCACAAGAGGGCCGCCCCGGCGAGGCTATCGACCCAGGAGACAATCATCATGAACGTACGGAATGCGCCGCGCCGGCGCCTGTTCGGCTGTGCCCTTGCTCTTTCGCTTGCCGCGCTGGCAGGCGGTATTTCCCCTTCCCTTCATGCCCAGCAGCCCTGGCCTGCCAAGCCGGTGCGCCTTGTGGTTGGCTATGCCGTCGGCGGCGCGACCGATGTGCTCGCACGTCTGGTTGCACTGAAGCTCGGCGAAGAACTCGGCAAACCAGTGGTCGTCGAGAACCGCGCCGGGGCCAACAGCAATGTGGGCGCCGAGGTGGTAGCCAAGGCGGAGCCGGACGGCTATACGCTCTACGTCTACACCATCGCCAACACGATCAATGCCTCGCTCTACGACAAGCTCGGCTACGACCCCGCCAGGGACTTCGAGCCGGTCGGCATGATCGCCAAGATTCCGAACGTGCTGGTGGTCAATCCCAGCCTGCCGGTCAGGACCGTGGCGGACTACCTGCGCATTGCCAGGGAATCGTCGTCCGGCATCACCTTCGCATCATCGGGCAGCGGCTCGTCGATCCATCTGTCCGGCGAGATCTTCCGCATGCGCAGCGGCATCAATATGCTGCACGTCCCCTATCGCGGCAGCGCGCCGGCCGTCACCGACCTGCTGGGCGGGCAGGTGCAATCGATGTTCGACAACACGCCCTCCGCGATGCCGCACGTCAAGGCCGGCCGCTTGCGCGCCATCGCGGTCACCAGCGCGCAGCGCATTCCGTTGCTGCCCGATGTGCCCACCGTGGCGGAATCCGGCTACCCGGGTTTCGACGTGCAGTCGTGGTTCGCGATCGCGGCACCCGCCGGTACGCCCCGGCCCGTGGTCGATCGGCTCAATGCCGCGCTGAACAAGGCGCTGGCGACGCCGGAGGTGCGGCAACGCATGCAGGACCTGGCCGCGAACCCGCAACCCGGCACGCCGGAGCAGATGCGCACCTTCATGATGTCCGAGATCAAGCGCTGGCACGACGTCGTCAAGCAATCCGGCGCCCGTGTGAACTGAGGAGTCCCATGTTTCCGATCGATCTGTTCTGGCGGGCCGCCGACCGCTGGCCCGACAACATCGCCATCGATGCGCCGGACGGATGCCTGACGTATCGCGAGCTGGCGGCGCGCGTCGCCGCGGTGGCGGCCGGCCTGCTGGCGCTCGACGCCGCGCCGCAGAGCCGCGTCGGCATCTGCGCCGGCAATTCGGCCGCGCATCTCGTTGCGCTGCTGGCGGTGCTGGCCAGCGGCAAGGCGTGGGTACCGCTGAATCCAAAAAGCACGCGGCCCGAGCTGCGCCGCATCGTCGACGCGACCGAGCCCTCGATCCTTGTGCTGGACAGCGGCTGCAGCGCGCTGCTCGACGGCGCGCAGGGCGTTCGCATCTTCACGGACGTGGCGGATGACGGCAGCGACGCTTTGCCAGCGATCATCGCCCGCCATGCCGGTGCGACGCGGCCTCGTCTCGCTCTCAGTCTCGACCTGGATCGCGATGCCACCCAGGCCATCAAGTTCACGGGCGGCACCACCGGCGCGCCAAAGGGCGTGATGCAGCCCTACCGCGCGTGGATGGCCAATATCGTCAACCAGATCCATGCGTGGGGTTTCGATGCCGACGACCGCTATGTGATGGCCGCCCCGATCACGCACGGCACCTCGACCTATGTGCTGCCGATCCTGGCGCAAGGCGGCTGCCACGTGATCCTGGACGGCAGCGGCGCCGAGGCGGTCCGCGCGGCGTTTCGCGATCGGCGCGGCACGGTGTCCTTCATGCCGCCGACGCTGATCTACATGCTGATGGCCCTGCCCGGCACGTCGCGCGACGACTATCCCGGGCTGCGTCGGCTGATCTACGGCGGCGCGCCGATGCCGGTCGAGAAGATCCGCCAGGCCCGCGCGTTCTTTGGGCCGGTGGTCGGCACCACCTACGGACAGACCGAGGCGCCGCAGTTGCTGACCGTGTTGCGCCCCGAGGACTTCGAGGACGAGCGCAATCTGGCCTCGGTGGGACGACCCACCTGGTTCAGCGACGTCGCGATCATGGCGCCCGACCGCACGCTGTTGCCTGCCGGACAGATCGGCGAGGTCGTCGCCCGCGGCGACCTGGTGATGACAGGCTACTGGCGGCGCCCCGACCTGACCGCGGCGACGATCGTCGATGGCTGGCTGCATACCGGCGATCGCGGGCTGATCGACGAGCGCGGCTATCTCTATCTGAAGGATCGGCTGCGCGAGGTCGTCATCACCGGCGGCTTCAACGTCTACCCCATCGATGTCGAGAACGCGCTCGGCCAGCATCCCGCCGTCCACGAATGCGCGGTGTTCGGCGTGCCCGACGAGAAATGGGGCGAGGCAGTGCACGCCGCCGTGCAATTGCGCGAAGGCGCCGCCATCCCTTCCGAGGCGGAACTGATCGCCTTCGTGCGCGAGCGGCTTGGCGCGGTGGCCACGCCCAAGCGCATCCATTTCAACGACAGCCTGCCCCGCTCCAGCGTTGGCAAGGTGCTGAAAAACGCCGTACGCGACTGGGCGCTTGCCCACGCCTCTGCCAAAGCCGCGACGCATATCGAATCCGCACACCAGGGAGACCAGCCATGACCGCCACCCCCAAGCCCGTGACCCGTCTTTGCACGCATACGCTGACGAGCCTGCACTACCGCGACGCCGACCTGGTCAATGACCTGATGGGCAAGAAGACCTTCACCGAGGTCATGCTGATGCAGATCCTGGGCCGCACGCCACGGCCCGTCGATATGCGGATCACCGATGTCGTGCTGATCGTGCTGATGGAACACGGCCTGACGCCGAGCGCTATTGCGACGCGGTTGATCTATATGAGCGCGCCGGAGAATCTGCAGGGGGCCGTTTCCGCCGGGCTGCTGGCCGTCGGCAGCTCCTTCGTCGGCACCATGGAGAACTGCTCGCAGCTGCTCGATCGATTGCTTGCGGCCGACGATCCCGAGGCCGAAGCGCGGGCCATCGCGCGCCACTACAAGGAAACGAAGAGTCCGGTGCCGGGCTTTGGCCACCATCTGCACAAGCCGGTCGATCCGCGCGCCTACAAGCTGCTCGAATTGGCCGAGGCCGAGCCGGAACTGGGCGGCGAGCGGATTCGCGCGCTCAAGCGGCTGTCCGCCGCGGTGGACGAGGCCGCCGGCCGGCCGATCACGATCAACGCCACCGGCGCCGTCGCGGCGCTGCTCGGCGAGATCGGTGTGCCTACCGCGGTGATGCGCGGTTTCGCGGTGATCTCGCGCGCGGCCGGACTGGTCGCGCATATCGTCGAGGAGCAGCACAGTCCTTCCGGCCGCTATATCTGGGACACCGTCGAGCACGCGATTCCCTATGTCGGCAACGCCCCGCAAGGAGAGGCATCGTGACAGGCATGCCCGCGCTTCCCCTGAGCCTCGCCGACCGAACCGTGTTCGTCGCCGGCGCCGGGTCCGCCGGTCTGGGCTGGAGCATCGGCCGCGCCGCCAGCCTGACCTATGCGCGCCTCGGCGCTCGCGTCTGCGTGGTCGATCGCGATGCGTCGTCCGCCGAGGAGACTACGGCGCTGATCCGCGCGGAGGGCGGCATCACCGAGACTTTCATCGGCAACGTGGCCATGGAGCCGGACGTCGAGCGCCTGTTCGCCGAGGCACGTGCCCGCGTAGACGGAGGATTGACCGGGAAATATGCTTAGGTCCGCATTAACCGTCGATCCGCCTACTCGTGTCCTGGTCGGGAACGAACGTGAAGTCTGCCGGCAATCTCCCGCGGTACTTTCGCACGCGCTCCAACAACGCATCAGTGTCCCGACTACTGAGCGTTGCCGACCGCTGCGGATGATCGACAACGATTTCGACATGATCACCTTCACGCAATTCCAGCAACTCCACGATGCTGCCTGGAAGGCGTATGGCCAGACTAGTTCCCCACTTCTCGATAAGCATTGGCTTTCCCCTCGATAAGGAATGAACCGATTCGCTGATACAAAGATCCACAGCTACGCTTCCACCCGCCACCAAGCCGGCAACAACTCCCGCACCGACCGCTGCGCAAACCGGTCGTCGATCAGATAGACCACGCCGCGGTCCTCGCTGGTGCGGATCACTCGTCCGGCGGCCTGCACCACCTTGCGCAAGCCCGGATACAAGTAGGCATAGGCATAGCCGTCGCCGAACGTTTCCTCCAGCCTGCTGCGCAGTTGTTCGTTGACCGGATTGAACTGGGGCAATCCGAGCGTGGCGACGAAGGCGCCGATCAGCCGGTCGCCGGGAAGATCGACGCCCTCGGCGAAGGGTCCGCCCAATACGGCAAAGCCCACGCCGCGCCCGCCCGGCCGGAAGGCGTCCAGGAAATCGGCCTGCTCGCCCTCGCCCATGCCGCGCGCCTGCGACCAGCTCGGGATATCGGCGTGTCGCTGGGTGAACAGCGCCAGCGCATCGCCCAGGTAGTCGTGGCTGCTGAAGAAGGCCAGATAGTTGCCGGGACTCTCGCGATACTGCGCGGCAATCAGCTCGACGATATCGGGCAACGAGCGCTGCCGCTGCGCGAAACGGGTCGAGATATGCGACGCGACGCGAACGCGCAGCTGCTCGGGCCGGAATGGCGACGGCACCTCGTGCCAGACCCATCGCTCCGGCAGGCCCAGCATATCGGCGTAGTACGAGGCGGGCGCCAGGGTGGCCGAGAACAGCGAGACAGAATGGGCCGCCGCCAGCCGCGGCCGCAGGAAATGCGCCGGCACCAGGTTGCGGACCCCGAGACGCACATTGCCGTGCGCCCCGCGCGCCGGCATGCGAGTCATGTCGAAAACGGAATGCGGACCGATCTGTTCGGCCAGCCGGCAGAATTGCAGCACATCGAAGTAGAAGCGCTGCAGCGCCGGGTCCTGTTCGGTTGGACACTCCGTGAACCGCTCCAGCAAGACGGCGCACAGCCCGGCGAAGGCATCGAGCAACGGCGTCGGTACCTTGGCCTCGGCCTGATAGTCGCCGGCCAACGTCTTTGCCGCGGCATTCCATTGGCGGCCGACGCGATCGAACGCGCGGCGCAGATCCGCCGGCGCCTGCCGCCGCAGCGCGCGGAATTCGGCCTGATCGAGCGTGGCGCTGTACATGTCGCGCGCCCGCTCCGGCAACTGATGGGCCTCGTCCACCAGCACGCTGACGCGCCAGCCGTCATGCAACGCAAAGGCATGCAGCAGGGCCGTGCGGTCGAAGTAGTAGTTGTAGTCGGCCACCACCACATCGCTCCAGCGCGCCATCTCCTGGCTCAGGTAGTACGGACAGATGTCGTGGGCCAGCGCGATTTCGCGGAGTTGGGCGCGGTCGAGCATCGTCCGCTGCGCCGCCTGTGCACGCGCCGCCGGCAAGCGGTCATGGAAGCCGCGCGCCAGCGGACACGCTTCGCCGTGGCAGGCACGGCCGGGAAATTCGCAGGACTTGTCGCGGGCCACCATCTCCAGCACGCGCAGCGGCGTCGCTTCTCGTTGCGCGGCCAGCCCCCGCGCGGCTTCCAGCGCGAGCGCCCGGCCGGTCGAGCGGGCCGACAACACGAACAGCTTGTCGATCTTCTGCTTCGGCATCGCCTTCAGCGCAGGAAAGATCGTGGCGACGGTCTTGCCGATGCCGGTGGGCGCCTGCGCGAGCAGGCAACGGCCGGAAAGATTGGCGCGATAGACCGATTCGGCGAGTTCCCGCTGGCCGGCGCGAAACGCAGCATGCGGAAACGCCAGCGCGTCCAGCGACAGGTTGCGCTCCGTGCGATGCGCAAGTTCTTGCTCGGCCCAGCCGATAAAGGCCTGACATTGCGCCTCGAAGCATTCGCGCAGCGTCGCCGCGGTGAAATGCTGTGCCTCGGCACGCTCACGCCCGCTGACGATATCGAAATAGACCACCGCGATCTCGATGTCGTCCAGCGCCTCGCGCTGGCACATCAGCCAGCCGTAGACCTTGGCCTGTGCCCAATGCAGATGCCGATGATGGGCCGGCACCTCGGCGGCATCGCCGCGTACGGTCTTGATTTCTTCGAGCCGCCGCAGGGCTGGATCGTAGCCGTCGGCACGGCCGCGCACGCGCAGCGGACCGAAGTCGCCGCTCAGCGCGATTTCGGTCCGATAGCCGGCAGGCCGCCGGGAGGTCACGGTGGCATGGCCGGCGATGCCTTCGAGCGCGGTCGGCGAAGGCGTGAACCGCAGGTCCAGATCGCCGGCGCGGGCGGTGAAGTCGCACAGCGTGCGGACCGCGACGATGTAGCGGGGTTCGCCGTCGGCCGCGACCGCCGGCCCCGCTTGCCCGCATTGCAAAGCGAGGAGCCGGTCCTGGGCGGTGGCGGGAACATCGGGCTGAGTAGCGGCGGCGGACATCGGTAACGGCTGGGAATCGCGCCATTTCGGTGGGCCGTTCGTTCCGGGCCCTTCGTTGGGACCGTTCGTTGGCCCCGAAATGGACTGTATAAATATACAGGTACGCGACCGGCGTGTCGATGTCCGTGCTTTGCTACCGCATCGGGGCGCTCAATCCACCGTGATATTCGCGCTGCGCGCCACCTTGCCGAACTTCTCGTATTCCGCCTGCGTCAGCGACTGCAGTTCCGCGGCACTCGACGACTTCGGATTGAAGCCGGCCTGCACCAGCTTGTCGCGCACCGGCGCACTGCCCAGGGCCTCGACAAAGGCGGCATTGAGCTTCTGCACGATCTCGGCCGGCATGCCGGCAGGCCCGTACACGCCGAACCACGGCTCGACCGAATAGCCGGCCAATCCCGCCTCGGCCAGCGTCGGCACATTGGGCAATGCCGGCGAGCGCGTGCTGCCCGCCACCGCCAGCGCGCGCAGCTTGCCGGCCTGGATATGCGGCAGCGAGGCCGGCAGATTGTCGAACATCACGGGGATATGCCCGCCGAGCATGTCGTTGATTGCGGGGCTGCTGCCCTTGTACGGCACGTGGGTCAGGCTGGTGCCAGTCATCTGCGCAAACATCGCGCCGGCCAGATGCATCGAGGTGCCGGTGCCTGCCGTTGCGTACGTTAGCCCGGGGTTGCGCTTGGCGTGCGCCACCAGTTCGGCGACGGTCTTGACCGGCAGCTGATTGCCGACCTCCAGCACGATGGTCGACGTGCCGAGCAGGCTCACCGCGGTGAAATCGCGGCGCGGATCGAAGGGCATCGCCTTGTAGATATGCGGGTTCAGCGCATTGGTCGAAATTGCGCCGAAGCCGATCGTATAGCCGTCCGGGGCCGCCTTTGCAACGGCCTCCATGCCGATATTGCCGCCGGCGCCCGGCCGGTTCTCGATCACCACGGGCTGGCCGAGCTTCTCGGCGACACGTTGGCCGACGGTGCGCGCCACCAGATCGGTGGTACCGCCTGCAGCGTAGGGCACGATGAAGCGGATCGGCTTGGCCGGGTAGTCGGCCGCGCGGGCTGGCGTCGGCAGACCCAGCGTTGCGGTGACCAGGCCGGCCAGCGCGATGGCGAGAACGGTGCGGCGGGGAAGATGGAGGACGCGAGGCGTCATGGGCGTCATGGGGCGATCTCCTTTCGTGTGGTATTTGCGATCGTTGTTGTCGTTGTTGCGGCTCGCAGGTCGATGCAAGCCGGCGGGCGCCATCATATCCAATCGGCACTGTGCGCGTGGGGCCGTTCTAGAAGGCAGACCGCCGTCACAGGCTGCCTCCCCCGCCCGCTTCGCGCAAGGCATCGAGCGCGGCCACCACCGCGCCGCGGCGGAAGCTGTCCTCGCGCCAATACATCGACACCGAGCCGAAGCCCGACAGCCGCAGCGGCACGATGCGCAGCGCGCCA
>JAPSLC010000078.1 GCA_031181345.1 Cupriavidus sp.
AACTGCTGATCAAGCCCGAGATCCTGCAAAAGATCTGGGTGCTGCGCAAGTTCATCTCGGACATGGACGAAGTGCAGGCGATGGAATTCATCCTCGACAAGATGAAGGCGACCAAGAACAACGCCGAGTTCTTCGACATGATGCGCCGCGGCGGCTAAGGCCACCGCACCATCGCTCGAATCGCTCGATGTCAAGGCGCGCCACGGCGCGCCTTTTTTCGTCCGCGCCGCCCTGCCCTTATTTACCGACTGAGCCGATTGCCGCCATGCTCGCCCGCCTCGCCCGACTGCTGCATGCCCGCTCGCGCCAGCGCAAGCTGCGCCGCTACGCGATCGACGACGCGCTGTGGCGGCAGACCGTTGCCGCGCTGCCCTTCCTGCAGCGCTACGGCAGCGACGATCTGGCGGCGCTGCGCGAGCTGGCCACGCTGTTCATCGCCGACAAGGAATATTCGACCGCGCACGAGCTCGCGCTGACCGACGAGATGGTGGTCAGCGTCGCCGCGCAGGCCTGCGTGCCGATCCTGCGGCTGGGCCTGGAGTGGTATCGCGGCTGGCACGGCATCGTGCTGTATCCCGGCGAATTCATCATCCGGCGGACCGTCGAGGACGAAATCGGCCTGGTGCATGGCGTGGTCGAGGAGGCCAGCGGCGAGGCGTGGGAACGCGGGCCGGTGATCCTGTCGTGGCCCGACGCGAGCCTGCCCGGCGCAGGCCTGGACGCCGCCGCGGACCAGCCCGACGACACCTACAACGTGGTGATCCACGAGTTCGCCCACAAGCTGGACATGCTCGACGGCGAGGCCGATGGCGTGCCGCCCTTCTCGCGCGCACTGCATGCCGGCGTGCAGCGCAGCCAGTGGGCGCAGACGTTCGACGCCGAATACCAGCGCTTTGCCGACGCCTGCGATGCGATGCCGGACGCCGCCTGGGACGAGCCCGAGCGCCTGCCGGCGCCGATGCGCGTGATCGATCCCTATGGCGCCGAGGCGCCGGGCGAGTTTTTCGCGGTCGCCTCGGAGGCCTTCTTCGTCGAGCCGGCCGGGCTTGCGCGGCATTGGCCGGTGCTCTACGGGCTGCTGAAGACGTTCTATCGGCAGGATCCGGCGTCGATGTGACATAGGAAGCATAAAGCAGCCACACGCCGCCACGACGCGCTGCTTGTTGCACCTTGCCCAAGTCCTTGTTTCTCTGCCATAATCCGCGTTTGTCCGTCACCGGCAAGTGGTTCGCTCGCCGCCAGCCAGCGCAACAACGATTGGCCCAGCACTATGGCCAGACACTGGCGGCCGCGGACTGGCTACCCAACCTGCAAGGAAACACCATGAAAGAAGGCATTCACCCGAATTACCGCGAAGTCGTGTTCGTCGACGTGTCGTGCGACTTCAGCTTCGTGACCCGCTCGACCATCCAGACCAAGGAAACCATCACCTGGAAGGACGGCAGGGAATACCCGCTGGCCAAGATCGAAGTGTCGTCGGAATCGCATCCGTTCTACACCGGCACCCAGAAGATCATGGACACGGCCGGCCGCGTCGAGAAGTTCCGTCAGAAGTTCGGCAGCAAGCTGGGCAAGTCCGCCGCGAAGTAATCCGGCGCTGGACCCAGAGACGGCGCCGGCAGCGCATCCCGCATGCCTTCTGCCGCCGTCCGATGCGCGCCTTCCTGCAGGAACCGGTGCACATTGTGTTAAAAGAGGCAGCCCAGGCTGCCTCTTTGCTTTTGCAACGCGTCCGGCGCAGCGCGGTCTTCCGATGCAACCAGTCAACCGCGCCCGCCAAGTCCGGTGCCAAGCCCGGGGCCCAGTGCCGCGCCAAACTACGCCGTCCAGTCCGCTGACCGATCGATGAGTCCCGTCAAAGCCTCCCGCGTCCACCTGACCGCCGCCGCCACCGGGGCTCTGCCCCGCGCCCTGCTGCTGGCGATCTGCATCATCTACGGCGCCGTCGGCCTGTTCGGCCGCGACCCGTGGAAGAACGAGGACGCCGCCGGCTTCGGCGTGATGTGGCAACTGGCCATCGGCGGGCTGCACGACTGGCTGATGCCCAACATCGCCGGCCGTCCTTACAGCCAGGACGGCCCGCTGGTGTTCTGGGTCGGCGCGACCATGATCCGCCTGGCGGGCGGCTGGCTGGGCGCGCCCGATGCCGCGCGGCTGGCCACCGCGCTGTTCTATTTCGCCACCTGCGCCTTCATCTGGTACGCGACCTATCTGCTGGGACGCCGCTCCGAGGTGCAGCCCTTCGCCTTTGCCTTCGGCGGCCAGCCCAATGCGCGCGACTACGGCCGCACGCTGGCCGATGGCGCGCTGCTGATCTTCCTGGCCTGCGTCGGCCTGGCGATGCGCGGGCACGAGACCACGCCGCAGGTCGGCCAGGTCTGCTTCGTCGCGATGAGCCTCTACGGCCTGGTACGCAGCCTCGACATGCCGACCCAGGGCGCGCTGTGGCTGGGCGCCGGCCTTGGCGCGCTGGCGCTGGCCGGCGGGCCGATCCAGCCGCTGGTGCTGTTCGCCGCGATCCTGATCGGCGCGCTGGTCTGCAAGCCGCTGCCCGTGCGACGTGTGCTGACGGTCGCCTTGCCGATCGCGCTGGCGATGGTCGCGGCATGGATGGCGGCCACCTACTTCGGCGCCGCGCATCGCGACGAGGCGGTCACCTTCATCCGCGAATGGTCGCGCTACGACCGCCGCACCTACAGCTGGCCGAACGGCTTCGCGATCGGCTTCGTCGCCCGCAATTTCTTCCTGTTCTCGTGGCCGGTGTGGCCGATCGCCATCTGGTCCTGGCTGAGCTGGGCCGGCATGCGGCGCAGCCCCCATGTCGCGCTGCCGCTGGCGCTGCTGCTGCCGCTGTTCGTGCTGCTGCTGATGCTGCGCCAGCCCGGCGACGTGCAGTTCATCCTGCTGCTGCCGCCGATGGCGGTGCTGGCGGCGTTCGGCCTGCCGACGCTGACGCGCGCGACCATCAATGCGATCGACTGGTTCGCGCTGCTGTTCTTCACGATCTTCGGCGGCTTTGTCTGGTTCATGTGGCTGGCCAAGACGACCGGCTGGCCGCCCCGCATCGCCAACAACATCTTCAAGCAGCTGCCCGGCTACCTGCATGTGTTCTCGGCCAGCGCGGTGCTGTTCGCGCTCGCCGCGACCGCGGCCTGGGTGCTGGTGGTGCGCTGGCGGCTGTCGCGGGCGCCCAAGCAGATCTGGCGCCCGGTGGTGATCTCCGCCGCCGGCACCACGCTGATGTGGGTGATGGCGATGACGCTGTGGCTGCCGTCGATCAACTACGGCAAGACCTACCGCGACGTCGCCGAGGCCGCCTCGATGGCGCTGCCCACTACCTACGAGTGCGTGCAGCCGATCCGCATGGGCGATGCGCAGCTGGCCTCGTTCGCGTTCTTCGGGCATTTCCGCTTCGGCGGCCCGGAGGACGGCTGCGACGTGCTGCTGCGGCACGATCCGGTCGACTACGGCGAGCCGTCGAGCATCTCGCGCTTCGAATGGCGCCTGATCTGGGAAGGCCGCCGCCCCTCGGACCGCGACGAACGCTTTCGCATGTACCAGCTGATCGAAAAGCCGCCCGCGCCGCCGCGCAAGAACACGCGCCGGCTGCCGCGTCAGCCTTGATCGCCGCTCGCGGCGACCGCCGCCCTGCCGGCGTGGTCCGCGCTTACTGCGCGCGCGCCCGCGCCAGCGCCAGCGCCATCGCGCAGCAACCCCGCCGCGGCGTGCATCGCGCCTCCGAACGACCATGACCCTGATCCAGGACCTTCGCCGCATTGCCGCGCTGGCCGGCCCCGTGCTGGTGGGCCAGCTGGCCGTGATCGCCTTCAGCGTGATCGACACCATCATGGCGGGCCGCGCCTCGGCCACCGATCTGGCCGCGGTCGGGTTGGGCGGATCGATCTACGTGACGGTCTATATCAGCCTGATGGGCGTGCTGCAGGCGCTGGCGCCGATCGCCGGCCAGCTCTATGGCGCGGGGCGCCACGCCGAGATCGGGGTCGAGGTGCGGCAGGCCGCATGGCTGGGCCTTGTGCTGGCCGCCGCCGGCATGCTGCTGCTCAGCTTCCCCGGCCCGCTGCTGGCCTTCGCCAAGGCGCCGCCCGAGCTGGTCGACAAGGCCACCGCCTATCTGCATCTGCAGGCGTTCGGCCTGCCCGCGGCGCTGGGCTTCCGGATCTATTCGGCGCTGAACAATGCGCTGTCGCGCCCGATCATGGTGACGCTGCTGCAATTGCTGGGGCTGGCGGTCAAGGTGCCGCTCAATGCGTGGTTCATCCATGGCGGGCTGGGGCTGGCGCCGATGGGCGGCCCGGGCTGCGCGCTGGCGTCGACGCTGATCAGCTGGATGTGGTGCCTGTCGGGCGTGCTGATCCTGCGCCAGGGCAGCGCCTATCGGCCGCTGGGCATCTTCGCGGCGTGGAGCTGGCCGATGCGGTCGCATCTGTGGGCGCTGCTGCGGCTCGGCGTGCCGATGGGGCTGACCTATCTGATCGAGATCACCTCGTTCACGCTGATGTCGGTCTTCATCACGCGGCTGGGCACGGTGACGCTGGCCGGGCACCAGATCATCGCCAACCTCGGCGCGGTGGCCTACATGCTGCCGCTGTCGCTGGGCATCGCCACCTCGACGCTGGTGGCGCAGGCGGTCGGCGCCCGCGACCGGGCCGGCGCGCGGCGCGTCGGCTGGCGTGGAATCCGGCTCGCGGCGGGGCTGGCGCTGGTGGTCGGCGCGACGCTATGGCTGCTGCGCGCGCCGGTGCTGCAGGCCTATGCCAGCGACGCGGCGGTGGTACAGGCGGCGCTGCCGCTGGTGACCTTCGTCGCCCTCTACCAGGCCTTCGACGCCGTGCAGGTGACCACGGCCTTCGTGCTGCGCGCCTACAAGATCGCGCTGGTGCCAACGGTGATCTATGCAGTGTCGCTGTGGGGAATTGGTCTCGGCGGCGGCTATCTGCTGGGATTCGGGCTGATCGACGGGATGCCGGAGTTCACGCGCGGCGCGGCCGGTTTCTGGCTGGCCAACAGCCTGAGCCTGGCGATCGCCGGTGCGCTGCTGGTGTTCTATTTCATTCGGATCAGCGAGGAGCGCAGCTGAGGGCAACACCGGGACTGGGAATTGGGCGAGTAACTGCGAAGCGCGCGGCAATATCCCATGGACCAAAAAGAAAAACCCGCATGGCGTTAACCATGCGGGTTCAGTTTTGGCGGAGTGGACGGGACTCGAACCCGCGACCCCCGGCGTGACAGGCCGGTATTCTAACCGACTGAACTACCACTCCTTAGTCGGCTTATCGATATTGCAGCACCGAAGTGCGGGCTTTACCGATAATCTGGACGTTTGATTACGCCCATTATCTGGCGTCCCCTAGGGGATTCGAACCCCTGTACTCACCGTGAAAGGGTGATGTCCTAGGCCTCTAGACGAAGGGGACAGAAACCTGTTTTTCAACACGTTCCGTCTTGTTTCGATCATCGCGGCGAACCGCCTTGTCGAAACGGATAACACCGTGCTGCTGATGTTATCGCTGGAAATTTGGTGGAGCTAAGCGGGATCGAACCGCTGACCTCTTGCATGCCATGCAAGCGCTCTCCCAGCTGAGCTATAGCCCCATTGTTACTGCTGTCGCCGTTATTGCCATCGGCGTTTCGCCTTTCGTTTCCGGATTATCGACTCGTTTTACCGAAGCGATTATCTTGTCGTTTCCAGCGAAGCCAAGATTATATAACAGCCTTGCTTTTTTGCAAGCCCCTATTTCACTTTTTTACTGCTTCGGTTGTCGTCGATATCGCTTGGGATATTCGCCGCCTAAACCGCTGCGGTACTGCCGTGATGCCCGCTTGGTGTTGAACCGCGCTGCAGGGAGAAAGAGATTATGCGCAAGTTGCGGCGAAAGCGCAAGCCCCCGACCGCAACTTTTTTTGCTGGATCAGGCATCCACACCGGCCTGCAGCCGGCGCAGCACCGTGTCGCGGCCGATCAGCTCCAGCACCGCGTCGATGCTCGGCGTCTGCAGCTGGCCGACCACCAGCAGGCGCACCGGCATCGCCAGCTTCGGCATCTTCAGGCCAAACTCGGCCAGCACCGCCTTGAACTCGGCCGAGATGGCCTCGCGGCGCCATTCGGACAGCGCCGCCAGACGCTGCGCCAGCGCGCGCACGGCCGGCACGATCTCGGCGGTCAGGTGTTCCGCCTTCAGCGCCGGATCGGGCTGCGGCTCGCCGCGATAGAACAGCAGCGCGGTTTGCGCGACTTCCTTCAGCGTATTGGCGCGGTCCTTGACCAGCGCCACCACGCCGACCAGGTCGGCGCCCTGCACCTTGCCGCCCAGTTGCTCGATGAAGGGCCGCGTCAGCCCGGCCACCCGTTCGTTGTCGCCGACCTTGATGTAGTGGTTGTTCAGCCAGGCCAGCTTCTCGGGGTTGTATTGCGCCGGCGACTTGCCCAGATGCTCGAGATCGAACCACTCGACGAACTGGTCGCGCGAGAAGATCTCGGCGTCGCCGTGCGCCCAGCCCAGCCGCGCCAGATAGTTCAGCACCGCCTCGGGCAGATAGCCTTCGTCGCGATAGGCGGTCACCGCCATCGCGCCATGACGCTTGCTCATCTTCTCGCCATGCTCGTTCAGCACGGTCGGCAGGTGCGCGTAGACCGGTGGCGTGCCGCCCAGCGCGCGGATGATGTTGATCTGCCGGGGCGTGTTGTTGACGTGGTCGTCGCCGCGGATCACGTGCGTGATCTTCATGTCGAGGTCGTCGATCACCACGCAGAAGTTGTAGGTCGGCGTGCCGTCCGGCCGCGCGATCACCAGGTCGTCGAGCTCGTCGTTCGAGATCTCGATGCGGCCCTTGACCGCGTCGTCCCACACCACGCTGCCGCCGATCGGATTCCGGAAGCGCACCACCGGATCGACGCCGGCCGGCGGCGTCGGCAGGACCTTGCCCGGCTCGGGCCGCCAGAAGCCGTTGTAACGCGGCTTCTCGCCGCGCGCGCGTTGCTCCTCGCGCAGCGCGTCCAGCTCCTCGGTGCTCATATAGCAGTGGTAGGCCAGGCCCGCGTCGAGCATCTGCCTGACCACCTCGCGATAGCGGTCCATCCGCTGCATCTGGTAGAAGGGGCCCTCATCGATGTCCAGGCCCAGCCACTCCATGCTTTCGAGGATCACGTCGACCGCTTCCTGCGACGAGCGCTCGACGTCGGTGTCCTCGATGCGCAGGATGAAATCGCCCTTCATGCGGCGGGCGAAGGCCCACGGATACAGCGCGGAGCGGATATTGCCCAGGTGGATGAAGCCGGTCGGGCTCGGAGCGAAGCGGGTGCGGACGCGTGTGGTCATAGACGGGAAGAACCGGGGAAGACTGCGGAAATTCGGGGAAAGTCAGGCCCGCGAAACAGGGACGGGGCCACGATCCGAAGCCGGTCATTGTAGCAAAGGCATCGGTCATCGCTGACCGACGCCGGCGCGGACAATCGGACCGTGCCGCGGAATCATTTATGCTATCGCCCGGTCTGAACCGCTGCCGCCGCCGGCTGCCGTCCAGTCGCAAAGCGCCGGAACGCCCGAACGCCCGAACGCCGGCCCCCGGGCCCCGCCCTTCCCCTTTCGCTTCCCTTTTCGCTTCCCGCATGCAACGACGTACCTTCCTGAGTGCGGCGGCGGGCGCCACCGCGGCGTCCCTGCTGGCGGCCTGCAGCCTCGGCCCCAAGCCCGACTTTCCCGCCGAACCCACGGCGGTCACGCCGCCGCCGCGCCCCGTGCGCATCGGGCTGGCCTTGGGCGGCGGCGCCGCGCGCGGCTTTGCCCATATCGGCGTGATCAAGACGCTGGAAGCGCACGGCATCCGCCCCGACCTGGTCACCGGCACCAGCGCCGGCGCGGTGGTCGCGGCGCTTTATGCCTCCAGCATGGACGGCTTCGAGCTGAACAAGCACGCGCTGAAGATGGACGAGGCCACCATCGCCGACTGGGCGCTGCCGTTCGGCACGCGCTTCGGCGGCTGGCTCAAGGGCGAGGCGCTGCAGAACTATGTGAACCGGCTGGTCGACAACCGGCCGATCGAGGCAATGAAGATCCCGCTGGGCATCGTCGCCACCGACCTGAAGACCGGCCGCGCCATCCTGTTCCGGCGCGGCAACACCGGGCAGGCGGTACGCGCGTCCAGCAGCGTGCCCGGCGTGTTCCAGCCGGTGTCGATCCAGGGGCACGACTATGTCGACGGCGGCCTGGTCGAGCCGGTGCCGGTCGATTCGGCGCGCAGCATGGGCGCGGACTTCGTCATCGCGGTCAATATCTCGGCCGATCCGGCCAGCCAGAACAATGCCGGCCAGAGCGGCGTGCTGCTGCAGACCACGGCGATCATGGGGCAGTCGATCAACAGGCTGGCGCTGGCCCGCGCCGACGTGGTGATCCGCCCCGACTTGCCGGACATGAGCGGCAGCGACTTCGGCGCGCGCAACCGCGCGATCCTGGCGGGCGAAAAGGCCGCCGTCGCCGCGCTGCCTGCGCTGCGCGAGAAGCTGGCGCAGGCGCGCTTGCAGCCGGTCGCGCCGATTGCGGGGAAGTAGGCAGCGGGCACGGCTGCTCACAACCAGCACGCCACCACCGTACCAACGAAAAAGGACTGCCGAGGCAGTCCTTTTTTTGCATGGCGATCGGCACCGATCGGCACCGCCTGCGCTCAGCCGCCGTAGAACGTCCGTCCGCTGGCGTTCGGATCGAAGCGCTTGAGCGTCTCCACCATGCCGCCGATGCCGCCCGCCGCGCCGTTGTCGCGTTCGGGCATATCGTCGATGCGGCGCGCGCCGTTGTAGCGCGTGACCCAGTAGGCCGAACGCATGTCGTCGACACGGATCTTGCTGCCGGTCGACGGCGCGTGCACGAACTTGTTGTCGCCGATATAGATGCCTACATGCGAGAAGGCATGGCGCATCGTGTTGAAGAACACCAGGTCGCCCGGGCGCAGCTCGTGCGCGGCGACGTTGGTGCCGACGCGGCTGATCTCGACCGAGCGCCGCGGCAGCATGAAGCCGAAGGTGTCGTTGAAGACGTAGCGGACGAAGCCGCTGCAGTCCAGCCCCGATTCCGGCGTGTTGCCGCCGAAGCGATAACGGACGCCGATCAGGCCCAGCGCGTTCATCACCAGGTCGCCGGCCTTGTTGGCGACATGGCTGGTCGAATTCATCATCGACGACAGCAGGCCCTTCCTGGGCTCGGACTGCTGCTGGGCCTCGACGCTCAGCTCCGCGCCGGGCTCCTTGAACACCGTGTCAGCCAGGGCTCCATTCGACAAGGCCGCGCCGCATGCCAAGGTCAGTCCGATGGCGGCACGCGCCAGGGAATGAAGCACCGTTCGCTGCATGGGTTCTCCCGTTGGTTCCGGTTCGGATGGTTCAAATCACACGATCCCTCACGCGACGAGGCAACCCATCGTCGTGTGGACCGGAGATGACTATGTGGAAAAACTGCCGAGGGCGGATGTCGGCGCCGGAGCATCCCGACAACGGCGTCGGGGCACGGCTTCTGAACATCCGCCAGGAGACGTGCGGCGTGCAAACCACCCACACATCAAGTTCTCGCGGGATGGTATAAGCTCACGCCGGCGATGTCAAAGTTCGTTACAAAATCGGCCGAAATCACCATGTAATCAAAGGAATAGCGTGGGACTTGCACGCTAATTCTTCCGATTGACCGCGACATCGGACATGGACGAACATCAGCCGGGCCAGCCGCCGACGTCTCCTGGACGGGGCTCCCGGCCCCGTTCCGGGCCGACCTCCATGCCGAGTTGGGCCGCCCGCATCAGCTTGCGGGTGTAGGCATGCTGCGGTGCGCCCAGCACCGCATCGGTCTCGCCCGCCTCCACCACTTCCCCGCCCTTCATCACGATGACGCGGTGGGCCATGGCCCGGATCACGGCCAGGTCGTGGCTGATGAACAGATAGCTCAGGTTGTACTTGCGCTGCAGTTGCGACAGCAGTGCCAGCACCTGCTGCTGGATCGATACGTCGAGCGCCGAGGTCGGCTCGTCGAGCACCACCACCTGCGGCTTGAGGATCAGCACACGGGCAATCGCGATGCGCTGCCGCTGTCCGCCCGAGAATTCGTGCGGATAGCGCCCAAGGGCGGTGCGATCGAGCCCCACTTCGCGCAGCGCCTCGACCACGCGCTCGCGCATCGCCTCGGGCGACAGCCCGGGCTGATGCAGCGCGAGGCCCTCGCCGACGATCTGCTCGATCGTCATGCGCGGCGACAGCGAGCCGAACGGGTCCTGGAACACCACCTGCAGGCGGGCCCGCAGCGACGCGCGCTCGGCCCGCTTGACCTGCTCCAGGCTGCGCCCGAGGAACTGGATCTGGCCGCCGCTCTTGCGCTGCAGGGCCAGCACCGCATGGGCCAGCGTGGTCTTGCCCGAGCCCGATTCGCCGACGATGCCCAGCGTCTCGCCCTCGCGCAGATCGAAGTCGACCTCCTTGACGGCGCGCACCACGTCGCGGCCGAACCAGCCGGCCAGGCCGCGCCGCTTGCGCGTGTAGTTGACGTCCAGGCCGCGCGCGCTGAGCAAGGTCGGCGCCAGCGGCAGCACCGGCACCACGTCGCGCCGCGGCCGGCTGTCGATCAGCCGCTGGGTGTACGGATGGCGCGGGTTGGCAAAGACCTCGGCGGTGTCGCCGATCTCGACCAGCATGCCCTGCTCCATCACGCCGATGCGTTGGGCAAACGCGCGCACCATGTTCAGGTCGTGCGTGATCAGCATCACCGCCATGCCGAACTCGGCCTGCAGGTCGCGCAGCAGCTCGAGGATCTGCACGCGGATGGTGACGTCCAGCGCGGTGGTCGGCTCGTCGGCCAGCAGCAGCTTGGGCCGGCAGGCCAGCGCCATCGCGATCATCGCGCGCTGGCGCTGGCCGCCCGACAGCTGGTGCGGGAAGCTGTCGAAGCGGTGCGCCGCCTCCTCGATGCCGGTGCGCTCGAGCAGGGCGATCGCGCGCGCGCGCGCGGCGCGCTTGTCCAGCCCCTCGTGCAGCTCCAGCGTCTCGACGATCTGGTTGCCGACGGTATAGAGCGGATTCAGCGCGGTCATCGGCTCCTGGAAGATCATCGCGATCTCGCTGCCGCGGATCGCGCGGATCTCCCGGTCGGGCACGCGCAGCAGGTCGCGCCCTTCGAAATGGATCGCGCCCTGGTAGCGCGCTTCCTCGACCAGCCGCAGCATCGACAGCGCGGTCACGGTCTTGCCGGAGCCGGACTCGCCGACCAGCGCGAAGCGTTCGCCGGGATGCAGCGAGAAGCTGACGTCGCGCAC
Source organism: Cupriavidus sp. (assembly GCA_031181345.1). Lineage (GTDB taxonomy): Bacteria > Pseudomonadota > Gammaproteobacteria > Burkholderiales > Burkholderiaceae > Cupriavidus. The sequence continues at coordinate 11,305 of JAPSLC010000078.1, forward strand.
CGCGCGGGTCGCTTCCGGGCCTTCGCCGAAGGTCACCGACAGACGGTCGACACGGATTAGCGCGGGATCGCCGGCATCGGGCGGCGCGGCCACCGGCCGCGGCGGCGTGGTCACGGGCAACTCGCTCATGGCCGCGCTCCCGCGGCGGACTGCCCCGCCGCTGCGACGTCGGCCGCCGGACCACTGGCCGACCCCGCGGACGGGTCGGGCAGCTTCGGCTCGACCCGGCCGCGCAGCGCGGCCAGCCCCAGCCGCGTATCGAAGGCATCGCGCAGCGCATCGCCCATGAAAGTCAGCAGCAGCAGCGTGACCACCAGCACGCCGAAGGTCGACAGCGAGATCCACCACGCGTCCAGATTGGCCTTGCCCTGCGCCAGCAGTTCGCCCAGGCTCGGCGTGGTCGGCGGCACGCCCAGGCCGAGGAAGTCCAGGCTGGTCAGCGCCAGGATCGCGGCGCTCATGCGGAACGGCAGGAACGTGATCACCGGTGTCAGGCTGTTGGGCAGGATATGGCGCCACATGATCTGCACGTTGGACAGGCCCAGCGCGCGCGCCGCCTTGACGTAGTCGAGCGAGCGGTTGCGGTAGAACTCGGCGCGCACGTAGTCCGACAAACCCATCCAGCCGAACAGCGACAGCAGGATGATCAGCAGCGCCAGGCTCGGCTCGAAGATCGAGGCGAAGATGATCAGCAGATAGAGCTCGGGCATCGAACTCCAGATCTCGATCGCGCGCTGCGAAATCAGGTCGAAGCGCCCGCCGAAGAACCCCATCAGCGCGCCGGTGATGGTGCCGATCACCACGCCGATCACGGTCAGCGCCAGGCCGAACAGCACCGACACGCGGAAGCCATAGATCAGCCGCGCCAGCACGTCGCGGCCGCGGTCGTCGGTGCCGAGCCAGTTCTCCGAGGACGGCGGTGCGGGATTCGGCTCCTTGGCGAAATAGTTCAGCGTGTCGTACGAATAGCGGTTGGGCGGATAGATGGCCCAGTTGCCGTTGCTGGTGATGCGCTGGTGGATGAAGGGATCGAGATAGTCGGTCGGGGTCGGGAAGTCGCCGTCGAAGGTGGTCTCGGCATAGGTCTGCACGATCGGGAAATACCACTCGCCGCGGTACTTGACCACCAGCGGCCGGTCGCTCGACAGTACCTCGGCGACCATGCTGAGCACGAACAGCACGACGAAGGCGATCAGGCTCCAGTAGCCGAGCCGGTTGCGGCGAAAGCGCTGCCAGGCGCGCTGGCGCGGCGACAGCGAGGACGGCAGCCGGTCCAGGCGCGGCGGCCGCGGGGTCGAGCGGAAAGGGGATTGCCAACGCGGGGTCATCGCGGCATGGCCTCGAAATGGATGCGGGGGTCGACCAGCACGTAGCAGACATCGGAGATCAGCCGGGTCACCAAGCCGATCAGCGTAAACAGGTAGAGCGTGCCCAGCACGACCGGATAGTCGCGGCGCAGCACCGCCTCGTAGGACAGCAGGCCCAGCCCGTCGAGCGAGAACAGCGTCTCGATCAGCAGCGAGCCGGTGAAGAAGGCGCCGATGAAGGCCGCCGGGAAGCCGGTGACCAGCGGAATCAGCGCATTGCGGAAGATATGCTTCCACAGCACCCGCCGCTCCGACAGGCCCTTGGCGCGCGCGGTCAGCACATACTGCTTGCGCACCTCCTCGAGGAAGGCGTTCTTGGTCAGCATCGTGACCACGGCGAAGCTGCCGACCACGGATGCCGTGATCGGCAGTACCAGGTGCCACAGATAGTCCATCACCTTGCCCATCAGCGACAGCTGCTCCCAGTTGTCCGAGGTCAGCCCGCGCAGCGGGAACCACTGCACGAAGGTGCCGCCGCCGAACAGCACCAGCAGCAGCACGCCCAGCACGAAGCCCGGGATCGCGTAGCCGACCAGCACGATCATGCTGGTCACCACGTCGAAGCGGCTGCCCGCCCGGATCGCCTTGGCGATGCCGAGCGGCACCGATATCAGGTAGGTCAGGAAGAAGGTCCACAGGCCAAGGCTCACCGATACCGGCAGCTTGGACTTGACCAGTTCCCACACGCTGCGGTGCTGGAAGTAGCTCTGGCCCAGGTCGAACTGCGCGAAACGCTTGAGCATCATCCAGTAGCGCTCCAGCGGCGGCTTGTCGAAGCCGTACAGCGCCTGGATTTCCTTGATCTTCTCGGGGTCGACACCGCGCCGGCCGCGGTATTCCGCGCCGCCGCCGCTGGCCTCGCCGCCGCCCCCGCGGCCCTTGAGCTCCATCATCATCTGCTCGACCGGGCCGCCGGGCACGAACTGGATCACGACGAAGGTCAGCGTGATGACGCCGATCAGCGTCGGAATCATCAGCAGAACGCGTTTGAGGAGATAGGCCAGCATGCCGTTTCCTGTTTTCCTTTGGCGTCGGCGCCGCGCTCAGCGCGCCGCGTTGGCCGGTGCCGCCTTGGCCTGCGCGGCGCCGGGCACATCGCTGCGCCACCAGCTGCTCAGCACCCAGCCCTCGGCCGTGTAGTAGTACGGCAGCCGCTGCGGATAGACCAGCTCGCGCCGGTAGGCCACCCGGTGCGAGGCGCTGTACCAGTTCGGCACCACGTAATAGCCGTGCATCAGCACGCGGTCGAGCGCGCGCGACGCGTTGACCAGGTCCTTGCGCGTATGCGCGCGCAGCACCTGGTCGACCAGCTTGTCGACCGCCGGCGACTTCAGCCCGAACAGATTGTCCGAGCCCGGCATCGAGGCCGCCTCGCTGGTGAAGCGATCGCGCAGCTCGTTGCCCGGACTCTGCGAATCGGGAAAACGGATCGACACCACGTCGAAGTCGAAGTCTTCCAGCCGCTTCTGGTACAGCGCGAAATCGGTGGTGCGCTGATGGACCTGGATGCCCAGCTTCTCCAGATTGCGCACATAGGTCGTGATGACGCGGCTCATCGCGCCGCCGTCGTCCAGGAACTCGAACACGAAGGGCTCGCCCTTGGCGTTGCGCAGCGCGCCGTCGCTATAGGTCCAGCCCGCCTGCGCCAGCAGCCGGCGCGCCTCGCGCAGGTTATCGCGCAGCGAGCGCGGCGGCTCGGTGCTCGGCTGCGTCACGATCGGGCCGAACACCTCGGGCGCCAACTGGTGGCGCAGCGGCTCGAGCAGCGCAAGCTCGCCCGGGCCGGGACGGCCGTCGAAGGTCGCACTGGCGGCCAGCTCGCTGTTCGAGAACCAGCTGTCGAGGCGCTTGTAGGCGCCGTAGAACAGCTGCCGGTTCAGCCATTCGAAATCGAGCGCGAGGATCAGCGCCTGGCGCACGCGCACGTCCTGGAACAGCGGCTTGCGCATGTTCATCACGAAGCCCTGCATGCCGGCGCCATTGCGGTGCGGGAATTCGGTCTTCATCAGCTCGCCGTTGGCAAAGCGCTTGCCGACATAGCTCTTGGCCCAGCTCTTGGAGCGGTACTCGACGATGGCGTCGAATTCGCCGGCCTTGAAGGCCTCCAGCCGCGCGGTCTCGTCCTTGTACAGGCGGTACACCACGCGGTCGAAGTTGAAGGTGCCGCGCCGCACCGGCAGGTCCTTGCCCCAGTAGTCCGGATTGCGCTTGTAGACGATGCCGCGGCCGGCGTCGTAGCGCTCGATCAGGTAGGGACCGCTGGTGAGGGGCGTCTCGAAGGTCAGCTTCTCGAACGGCACCTTGGCCGTCCATTTGCGCGAGAACACCGGCAGCGAGCCGACGATCAGCGGCAACTCGCCGTTGCGCTGCTTGAACTCGTAGCGCACGGTGCGCTCGTCGATCACGGTCAGCGCCTTCACGTCGGCGCACATGCTGCGATAGCCGGGGCTCGAGGCCTTGCTCATCAGCATGTCGTAGGAATACTTGACGTCGCTGGCGAGCACCGGATCGCCGTTGTGAAAGCGCGCCTGCGGGTGGATGCGGAAGGTCACCGACAGCTCGTCGGGCGCCACCGTGACGTCCTCGGCCAGCAGGCCGTAGGCGCTGGCGGTCTCGTCGGCGCTGCCGATCAGCAGCGACTCGAACATCAGCGAGGTCAGGCCCGGCGCGGCGACGCCCTTCAGCGTGAACGGGTTGAACTTGTCGAAGCTGGTGCGCCGGTCCGGATTGGCCAGCGTCAGCGTGCCGCCGCGCGGCGCTTCGGGATTGACGTAGTCGAAGTGGTGGAAGTCGGCCGGGTATTTCAGGTCGCCGTGCAGCGCGAAGCCGTGCGCGGCCCATGCCGTGGTCGGCATCGTCGGCAACAGCGCGGCCACCAGGGCGGCTGCGGCGGACCGTGCCAGCATCTGGACCAGGCCGGTGCGAGTCCGCGCCCGGATACGATGCCATGCCGAAAACGGCCCTGCTGCTTGCCTTTGCATCCGGTCGATGCCCTCCCCCAGAACTTCGCTTGCCAGTACGGCCGCGGTCGGTGCCCGGGCCAAGTTGTGCGACAATTTTACCTTCGTTCGGCGGCGTTCCAGCCATCCGGACATTCCAGTACGCGGCGTGGCCGCGGCCGCAACGGGCCTGCCCGCTCGCCATCGGCGATCCGGTACGGCAAGGGGGTCGGTCAACCGACCCCGCGGCCCGGCGAGGCACAGCACGAACCGTGCCGGCAGCGGCCCTACCTCGGCGCACCGCGAACGCGCATCACAAGACCACCATGGAGAACTTATGGGATTTCTGGCAGGTAAGCGGATCCTGATCACCGGCTTGCTGTCGAACCGCTCGATCGCCTACGGCATCGCGTCGGCCTGCAAGCGCGAAGGCGCGGAACTGGCCTTCACCTATGTCGGCGAGCGCTTCAAGGACCGTATCCAGGACTTTGCCAAGGAATTCGGCAGCGATCTGGTATTCGAATGCGATGTGTCGAGCGACGAGCAGATCGCCGCCACCTTCGCCGCGCTCGGCCAGCGCTGGGACAGGCTCGACGGGCTGGTCCATTCGATCGGCTTCGCCCCGCGCGAGGCGATCGCCGGCGACTTCCTTGACGGCCTGTCGCGCGAGGCGTTCCGCGTCGCCCACGACATCTCGGCCTACAGCTTCCCGGCGCTCGCCAAGGCCGCGCTGCCGCTGCTGTCGGACAAGGCCTCGCTGCTGACGCTGACCTATCTGGGCAGCGAGCGCGTCGTTCCCAACTACAACACGATGGGCCTGGCCAAGGCCTCGCTGGAAGCCAGCGTGCGCTACCTGGCCGCCTCGGTGGGCCCGCGCGGCATCCGCGCCAACGGCATCTCGGCCGGCCCGATCAAGACGCTGGCCGCCTCGGGCATCAAGGGCTTCGGCAAGCTGCTCGGCCACTTCGAGCAAGCCGCCCCGCTGCGCCGCAACGTCACCATCGACGAAGTCGGCAACGTGGCGGCCTTCCTGCTGTCGGACCTGTCCAGCGGCGTGACCGGCGAGATCACGTACGTGGACGCCGGCTTCAATATCGTCGGCGCCAGTCTGCCGGAAGGCGAATAAGCGGCTGTCTTGCCCCGATTGCGGCGTTTGACCGCGGCAGTGCCGACGGATACAATGCGCGGCTTCGGGGCGTAGCGCAGCCTGGTAGCGCATCTGATTTGGGATCAGAGGGTCGCATGTTCGAATCATG
>JAPSLC010000079.1 GCA_031181345.1 Cupriavidus sp.
CGCAAGGAACCAACAGGAATACCGCCATGCAATGGGAAGTGGTGATCGGCCTCGAAACGCATACGCAGCTATCGACGGCCTCGAAGATTTTTTCCGGCGCCTCCACCGCGTTCGGCGCGGCGCCCAACACGCAGGCCTGCCCGGTCGATCTGGCGCTGCCCGGCACGCTGCCGGTACTGAACAAGGCCGCGGTCGAGCGCGCGATCCAGTTCGGCCTGGCGATCGGCGCGCATGTCGCGCCGCATAGCGTGTTCGCGCGCAAGAATTACTTCTACCCCGATCTGCCCAAGGGTTACCAGATCAGCCAGTACGAGATCCCGGTGGTGCAGGGCGGCAGCCTGACCTTCCAGGTCGAGGGCCGCAAGGGCGAGTTCTACGAGAAGACCGTGCAGCTGACCCGCGCGCACCTCGAAGAAGACGCCGGCAAGTCGCTGCACGAGGATTTCGCCGGCATGACCGGCATCGACCTGAACCGCGCCGGCACGCCGCTGCTCGAGATCGTCACCGAGCCCGACATGCGCAGCGCCGCGGAGGCGGTCGCCTATGCGCGCGCGCTGCATTCGCTGGTGGTGTGGCTGGGCATCTGCGACGGCAACATGCAGGAAGGCAGCTTCCGCTGCGATGCCAACGTGTCGGTGCGGCCGGTCGGCAGCGACAAGCTCGGCACGCGCCGCGAGATCAAGAACCTGAACTCGTTCCGCTTCCTGCAGCAGGCGATCGAGTACGAGGTGCGCTGGCAGATCGCCGAGATCGAGGATGGCCGCGCGATCCAGCAGGCCACCGTGCTGTTCGATCCGGATACCGGCGAGACGCGCGCGATGCGGACCAAGGAAGACGCGCACGACTATCGCTACTTCCCCGATCCGGACCTGCTGCCGCTGGAGATCGAACCGGCCTGGGTCGAGCGCGTGCGCGCCGCGATGCCGGAACTGCCCGCGGCGATGCAGGCGCGCTTCGTCTCGCAATACGGCCTGCCCGCCTACGATGCCAGCGTGCTGACCTCGTCGAAGGCGCTGGCCAACTGGTTCGAGCAGGTCGTCGCCGAAGCGGGCGCGGCCAACGCCAAGGCCGCGGCCAACTGGCTGATGGGCGATGTCGCCTCGCAGCTGAACCGCGAGGGCATCGAGATCGATGGCGCGCCGATCCGCCCGGCACAGCTCGCGCTGCTGCTCAGGCGCATCGCCGACGGCACCGTGTCGAACAACACCGCCAAGAAGGACGTGTTCCCGGCGATGTGGGCCGGCGAGTGCGACGGCGATGCCGATGCGATCATCGCCGCCAAGGGCCTGAAGCAGATGTCGGACACCGGCGCGCTGGAGGCCATCATCGACGAGGTGCTGGCCGCCAACGCCAAGTCGGTCGAGGAGTTCCGCGCCGGCAAGGAGAAGGCATTCAACGCGCTGGTCGGCCAGGCGATGAAGGCGACCAAGGGCAAGGCCAATCCGGCCCAGGTCAACGAGCTGCTGCGCAAGAAGCTGGGCTGATCGGCTGCGTCAAGGAAGATGAAGAACCCGCGCCTTGGCGCGGGTTTTTTTATGGTGCGGCGGGTTTGGGGGCATGTTGGTCGATCGATCGCCTGGCCCTCTCCCCGGCCCTCTCCCGCAAGCGGGAGAGGGAGAACACGGATGGCATGGGAAAACGCTGTCGGTTCTCTCTCGCTCCCACTGGCGGGAGAGGGCGAACACAAACGGGATGGGAGAACGCTGGCGGTTTTCTCCCCTCTCCCGCTTGCGGGAGAGGGGCCGGGGGAGAGGGCAAGCGCTGGCTCATCCAACAGCCTTTGCTACACTCCAGCGCAAATCGTTTGATGACCCGCCAATGAATCCGCAAGACGTCGCCGCCTATCTGCAAAGTCATCCCCAGTTCTTCGAGGACCATGCCGAACTGCTGGCCTCGGTGCAGCTGACGAGCCCGCACAGCCATCGCGCGGTGTCGCTGCAGCAGCGCCAGATGGAAATCCTGCGCGAGAAGAACAAGGGCCTCGAACTGAAGCTGGCCAACCTGATGCGCCACGGCCACGACAACGACCGCACGCAGAACCGCATGCACGCGTGGCAGCTGCGGCTGCTCGGCGAGGCCGATGCGCTGGCGTTGCCGATGGCGGTCAGCCAGGGCCTGCAGCAGGTCTTCGATGTGCCGGCCGTTGCGCTGCGGCTGTGGCAGCTGGCCGAAACGCACGCGCCGCTCGATCTGCTGCGCGGCGAACAGGCCGCCGCAACGGAAGCCGCGCGCCGCTTTGCCGAAGGACTGCAGACGCCGTATTGCGGCGCCAATCCCTGGGCCATCGCGCCTGCCGTCGCCGAAGAGGGCGTCCAGCCCGTGCCGGCGGCAGCGCCCGACACGCTTGGTGAAGGCGGCAAGCAGGCCGTCGACTGGCTCGAGCGCGACGACATTGCCTCGCTCGCGATGGTCGCGCTGCGCGCCCCCGCCGGCGAGGACGCCGAGACGGGTCCGACCTTCGGCCTGCTGGTGCTCGGCTCGCCCGACCCGCGGCGCTTTCACGAAGGCATGGGCACCGCCTATCTGAGCCGCATCGGCGAACTGGCCGGCGCGGCGCTCGCGCGGCTGCGCGGCTGACCCGGAGAATCGGGCGGCAACGGATGGCCCGCTCCAGCGAACCCGCGATCGCGGCGCAGTCAGGCGAGACTCCCCCTCCCGCCCTCGATCCGCTGCTGCGCAGCTATCTCGACTGGCTCGCCAGCAGCCGCAAGCTGGCCGCGCACACGCTGGTCGGCTACCGGCGCGACCTGTCGGTCCTGCAGGCGCAGGCCGCCAGATTCGCGCCGGGTACCGCGCTGACCGCGCTGCGCACCGACCAGATCCGCAGCTTCGCCGCGCGGCTGCGCGGCGGCGGCCTCGCTTCGACCAGCATTGCCCGGGCGTTGTCCGCCTGGCGCGGCTTCTATCTGTGGGCCGCGCGGCACGGGCATGGCGTCGAGGCGAATCCCGTCGACGGCGTGCGCGCCCCCAAGGCGGGGCGGCCGCTGCCCAAGGCGCTGTCGGTCGAACACGCGGTGGCGCTGGTCGGCCAGCCGGCCGGCGAGGGCGCCGAAGGGCTGCGCGACCAGGCCGTCTTCGAGCTCGGTTATTCGAGCGGCCTGCGCGTCTCCGAGCTGGTGCAGCTCGATCTGCGCTACGTGGAAGAGGACGGCTACCGTTCGTCGGGCTGGATCGACCTGGCCGCGGGCGAGGTCACGGTGCTCGGCAAGGGTTCGCGCCGCCGCAGCGTGCCGGTCGGCAGCAAGGCGGTGCAGGCGCTGCGGGCGTGGTTGGCGGTGCGCGACGAGTGGGTCAAGCCTGCGGCCGGTGTCGATCATCGGCACGCGCTGTTCCTGTCGCGGCGCGGCGAGCGCCTGTCGGATCGGACCGTGCGCGCCCGCATCAAGCAGCAGGCCATCCGCGCCGGCGTGCCGGCCGACGTGCATCCGCATATGCTGCGGCACTCGTTTGCCAGCCACGTGCTGCAATCGTCGGGCGATCTGCGCGCGGTGCAGGAGATGCTGGGCCACGCCAGCGTGGCGACCACGCAGATCTACACCGCGCTGGACTTCCAGCATCTGGCCAAGGTCTACGACCAGGCCCATCCCCGCGCACGGCTGGCCGAAGCCGACAAGCCAGCCGCACCACCGGCCTTGCCGCCGACAACCTCGACGCCGGACGACGACGAGCCGGCCTGAAGCCCGCAGCCCCGGCCTAGGCCCACTGCGACAGGATCTGCCGGAACGCCGCGATCTCGGGCAGCAGCCAGTTGCGGAAGGCCTGTACCTTGGCCGTCTCCAGCATCGCCGGCGCGCAGACGAAGTACAGCAGCCACGGACACGGGATGCTGACGTCGAACAGCCGCACCACCCGCCCGGACAGCAGATCGTTATAGGCCAGCGACGAACGGATCAGCGCGATGCCCTGGCCCTCGGCCGCGGCCTGCAGCAGCAGCGACGAATCCTCGAACATCAGGCCCTTGCGCGGCTCGGGCCAGTCCAGTCCGGCGGCCTCGAACCAGGGCCGCCACGGATCGCCTTCGCCGCGCAGCAGCGTCAGCCCCTGCATGTCTTCGGGGCGCTCCGGCAGCTTGCCGCCCAGGAAGTTCGGGCTGCACACCGGAAAGAACACATCGTCGAGCAGCCGCTCGACATAGAGCCCCGGATAGTCGCCGCTGCCCATCCGCAGCGCCACGTCGACCTCGTCGCGCGTGAAATCGACCAGCGTGTTCGACGACATCAGTTCGACGTCCAGCTCGGGATGCCGCTCGATGAAGCTGCCGATGCGCGGCGTCAGCCAGCGAGCGGCGAACGACGGCATCGTGCTGATGGTCAGCCGCTTGTCGCGCGTGCCGGACTGCAGCGCGCGCGTGGCCTCGGCAATCTGCAGCAGCGCGTCGCGCACGCGCTCGGCGTAGACGCGGCCGGCCGGCGTCAGGCTGACCCGCTTGCCGTTGCGGGCGAACAACGGCTGGCCCAGTTCCTCCTCCAGCGCGCGGACCTGATGGCTGACGGCCCCATGGGTAACGAACAACTCGGTGGCGGCGCGGGAGAAGCTTTCGTGCCGCGCCGCGGCCTCGAAGGCGCGCAGGGCGGTCAATGCCGGCAGCCGTGGCAGCTCGCGATGCCAGGCGCGCGGCAGTTCGACGGGATTACGCTTGAGGGTCATCGCAACGGCGTCGCTATGTGAGATTGGCTAACAAGGGAAATCAATATATATCGTTTTGGAGGTGGCCGGGCAATCACTAGAATGCACTGCATCGGGACCGCAACAGCGAGCGCGCCGAGGCCAATGCAGGCCAGACACGGTAAAGCGCGACGCCAGCCACGCGAGATTCGCGTGCCGGACGGTACCGTCACCTTAGTGAAGGAAGTCCAAAATGGAAACCCTGCTCACAACGACCGTCTTCAGCCTGAACCCGGGCGAGGTCGCGCCGCTGTCGGTGCATACCGCGCAACGGCTCTATGTGGAAGATGCCGCCGGCCTAAACCTGTGGGTTACCCGCGACGGCGACTCGGAAGATTACTGGCTGCGCTGCGGCGCCAGCCTGCAACTGAACCGCGGCGACGAAGTGGTGCTCAGCGTCGATCCGCGCGCCGAACGGCCGGTCCGCCTGGCGCTGATCGCCGAAGCCCGCCGCCCGGCCGCCACCAACCTGCCGCATCTGGTGAATCGCATCGTGCGGCGACTGGTTCGAGGTACGCAATGGTCGCCTAACCAGGACGTCGTCGCGGCGTCCTGAGCCGCAGGCGGATCGGCCAGGCCGGCGCCATCTGCGGCTGGTGTACAGCCGGCCGCCGGCGCGCCCGATCCCCGAGGAATGTCATCCCACCCGCGGACAACCCTGATGGCGCCAGGGTGACAGCCGCCAGCGAGGCAGGGGCCGGTGCGAACCGGCCCTTTTCGCTACACTCTCGGCATGCAAGCAATCGAAGTCATCGAACGGGGCCGGGAGGACTACGCGCCCTGTTTCGACGCGATGCGCGCCTACACCTCCGCGCGTACCGCCCAGTCTCCCGATCAGATCTGGCTCGTCGAGCATCCTCCGGTCTACACGCTGGGGCAGGCGGGCGACCCCTCGCATCTGCTGTCCCCCGATCCGGCGATTCCGCTGGTGCGGATAGATCGGGGCGGGCAGATCACCTATCACGGCCCGGGACAAGTCGTCGCCTACCTGCTGCTGGACCTGCGCCGCCGTCATCTGATGGTGCGCGAGCTGGTCCATGCGATCGAGCAGGCGGTGCTGGACACGCTCGCGGCGTATAATCTGCCCGCCGAACGCAAGCCTGGCGCGCCCGGCATCTATCTTTCCGACGGTCCGCACCGCGGCGCCAAGATCGCCGCGCTGGGCCTGAAGATCCGCAACGGCTGCAGCTACCACGGTGTCAGCCTGAACGTGCGGATGGATCTGGACCCGTTCCTGCGCATCAATCCGTGCGGTTATGCCGGCCTCGAAACGGTCGACATGGCCCGCGCCGGCGCGACGGTGCCGGCGCTCGATGCCGACGGCGGCGTGCGCCGGGAACCGGTCGACGCCCGGCACCAACCCGAGATCGCGCGACGCCTGGCGGCGGCATTGTGCGACGTACTGGCGGCGGCGCAGCTTCGCGCGGCGGCCAGCGAGCCGGCAGCGAACGAGCAAGCGAACGAGCAAGCCGCCACGGCCTCCGGCCAACTGACACCCCTGACCACGGCCTAGCCGACCTATGCGCGCGGGGAGCGCGCGGAGAACACCATGAGCGACGCCCTGATCGCCACCTCGAATCCCCAAGGCGATGCCGCCCAAGGCGCGGCCTACGACCCGACCCGCAAGCAGAAGTCGGCCGACAAGACCGCCCGCATTCCCATCAAGATCGTCCCCGCCGAGAAGCTGAAGAAGCCGGACTGGATCCGCGTGAAGGCGGCCACCGGCAACTCGCGCTTCTACGAGATCAAGGACATCCTGCGCGCCAACAACCTGGTGACGGTGTGCGAGGAAGCGAGCTGCCCGAACATCGGCGAATGCTTCGGCAAGGGCACCGCGACGTTCATGATCATGGGCGACAAGTGCACGCGCCGCTGCCCGTTCTGCGACGTCGGCCACGGCCGCCCGGACCCGCTCGACGTCAACGAGCCGCTGAACCTGGCCAAGACCATCGCCCAGCTGAAGCTGAACTATGTGGTGATCACCAGCGTCGACCGCGACGACCTGCGCGACGGCGGCGCCCAGCACTACGTCGATTGCATCAGCAAGACCCGCGAGCTGTCGCCGATCACCCGCATCGAGGTGCTGGTGCCCGACTTCCGCGGCCGTCTTGAGAAGGCGCTGGACATCCTGCAGGCCTGCCCGCCGGACGTGATGAACCACAACCTGGAAACGGTGCCGCGCCTGTACAAGCAGGCCCGTCCCGGCGCCGACTACGCGCACTCGCTGAAGCTGCTGCAGGAGTTCAAGCGCCGCAATCCGGACGTGCCGACCAAGTCGGGCCTGATGGTCGGCCTGGGCGAGACCGACGAGGAAATCCTCGAGGTCATGCGCGACATGCGCGCCCACGACATCGACATGCTGACCATCGGCCAGTACCTGGCGCCGTCGAACCACCACCTGCCGGTGCTGCGCTACGTCCATCCGGACACCTTCAAGATGTTCGAGGAAGAGGCCTACAAGATGGGCTTCACCCACGCCGCGGTCGGTGCGATGGTGCGCAGCTCCTACCATGCCGACCAGCAGGCGCACCAGGCCGGCTTCGCCTGATCCCGCCCGGCGCCCGTTCGGGGCGCCGCCATCCGCCTTGTCCGACGCCTTGCCTGACGACGATCGCGCGGCTGCATCTGCGGCTCGCGCAGGCGAGAGCCGCCTGCGCGAGCCGCGCGATATCACCGATCTGCTCAATTTCCGTCTCGCGGCGCTGGTTGGCGCCAGCGGCGCGGCGGTGATCCGCCTGTGCGAGGGCCAGTACGGCGTGTCACGCCGCGAATGGGCGCTGCTCGGGCTGCTGGCCGTGCGCGGCGCGCAGGCGCCCTCGGCGATCGCGGACCAATGCCACCTGGACCGAACGCGCGTGTCGCGGGCGATCACGCGCCTCGCCGCCAAGGGGTTGATCCGGCGGCAGGCGCTGGACGGCGACCGCCGGCGCGCCAGCGTCGCGCTGACGCCGGCCGGGCAGGCGCTCTACCGGCAGTTGTTCGACGAGGCAGCGGCCATCAACCGTCAACTGGTCGAGACGCTATCGAATGAAGACCTGGCGACCCTGGACACGCTGCTGACCGCGCTGACCGAGCAGGCGGTACGCGTGAAGCGGCAGGTCGCCACCACGGTCAGCACCAATCGCTGGCGTGGCGGCGGCGCGCGGCGCCAATGGACGGCGCCGGAAGGCGAATCGGCGGCCGAATCGGAGGCAGACGTGGCCTCGGACAAGGACAGCGCCGCCCGCTAGCGCAGCGCCTCCCGGGCGCCGCGCCATTTCTCGTGCAGCAGCTCTTCCGGCAGCTCGCTCTCGTCCCAGAACCCCAGCAGGATGCCCTTGCGGACCGACGCGCCGCGCATCGCGGCGATGCGCTCGTCGCTGATCGCGGTACGCTGCGACTGCCGCAGGCCCCATCGCGCCAGGGCCAGATACATGCGCTCGCATTGCGCCTGGTGGGCGGGATCGGCGCCGAGGTCGTGCAGCTCGTGCGGGTCCTCGACCAGATCGAACAGCATCGGCCGGAAGCCCGGCGCATGGATGTACTTCCAGCGTTCGTCGACCACCATGAACAGCCGCGCATCGAGCGGCGCGACCCCCAGCGACACCGCGACGCCGGTGGCCGAATAGTCGTATTCGCTGATCGCATGGCGCCGCCAGCTGGCCGGGCGCTGGCCGTGCAGCCAGGGCTGCAGCGGCCGCCCTTCGAGCCGATGCGGTTGCGGCGCGCCGCCGCAGGCTTCGACGAAGGTCGGCACCAGGTCGATCGCCTCGACCAGCGCATCGCAGATCGAGCCGCGCGTGGCATCGGCGGCCGGCGACGGATCGACGACGATCAGCGGCAGCCGCACCGACGGCTCGTGGAACAGGTCCTTCTCGCCCATCCAGTGGTCGCCCAGGTAGTCGCCATGATCGGAGGTGAACACGATCATCGTGTCATCGACCAGGCCCTTGCTCTCCAGCCAGCGCATCAGCACGCCGATCTGGTCGTCGATCTGCGTGATCAGGCCCATATAGGCGGGAATCACCGCCTCGCGCACCTCATCGCGCGAAAACGCGCGGCTGACGCGCGAGTTCAGGAAGGCCTGGTAGATCGGATGCGGCTGCGCGCGCTCGGCCTCGCTGCGCACCGGCGGCGGCACGTCGGCGGACCCGTACATCGCGTGATAGGGCGCCGGCGCGATGCAGGGCCAGTGCGGCTTGATATAGGACAGATGCAGGCACCACGGCGCGTCGCCGGCCTGCTCGATGAATTCCATCGCACGCCGCGTCATGTACGGCGTTTCCGAATGCTCCTCCGCTACGCGCGCGGGCCGGGTCGCATTGCGCAGCAGCCAGCCCGACAGCAGGTTGCCGTTCTCGTCCTCGCCGGCGTTGGCCCAGTCGTCCCAGCCATCGTCGCCGGCGTAGCCGAGCTCGCGCAGATAGTCGTTGTAGCGCACGGGCTTCGGATCGTAGCGGCCGGCCGGGCCGCTGCCGTGCAGGCCGTCGTCGCGCTCGTACGGATCGAAGCCGCACTCGGCCACGCGCGTGCCGATCCGCGACTCGGGATCGATGCCGAGGCGCGCCATGCCTTCGGTGTCGGCCGCCATATGGGTCTTGCCGACCAGCACGGTCTGCCGGCCGAGCGGGCGCAGATAGTCGCCCAGCGTCATCTCGCCGACCTTCAGCGGGAAGTTGTTCCACGCGGCGCCGTGCGAATCGACATAGCGGCCGGTGTAGAAGCTCATCCGCGACGAGCCGCAGATCGTCGATTGCGCATAGGCGCGCGAGAATCGCACCCCGCGCGCGGCCAGCGCGTCGATGTTCGGCGTGCGGATGGTCGGATGCCCGGTGCAGGACAGGTAGTCCCACCGCAGCTGGTCGCACATGATGAAGAGGATGTTGCGGGCCATCGCCGTCGCTCCTTGCCGGTCAGTCGGGCCGGATGTCATTGCGGGAACATCGTTGCCGGAAGCTTATTGCTGGAAGCCGCTGCGCTTGACCACCGGCTGCCACTGCGCGTTGTAGGCCTTGAGCATGTCCGCGGTCTGCTGCTGCGTGCTGGCCACCGGCTGCATGTTGGCGGCGACGAAGCGCTGCTGTACCGCCGGGTCCGACATCACGCTGTGGATCGCCGCCGACAGCGCCTTGACCTTCTCGGGCGGCATCGACTTCGGCGCGAAGAAGGCGTTCCAGCCGTCGGCCGCCAGATCGATGCCGGCCTCCTTCAGCGTGGGGATCTCCCTGGCGAACGACGAGCGTGTCTTGCCCGAGACCGCCAGGATCTTCAGCTTGCCGCTCTGATGCAGCGACAGCACCGCGTCGAGCGTGTCGACGCCGACCGGCACCTGGCCGCCCAGCATGTCGGTGGCCAACGGCGCCGAGCCCTTGTAGCCCACCACGTCGCCCTTGACGCCGGCGCGCTCGGCCAGCATCAGCGCGAAGAAGTGGGGCAGACTGCCGGTGGCTGGCACGCCGAAGAAGGCCTTGCCCGGATTGGCCTTGAGCCAGGCGACCAGATGCGACATCTCGCGCACCGGCACCTGCGGGCCGGTGATCACGGCGAAGTCGTAGGACGAGACCTGCGACACCGGGACGAAGTCGGCGTCGGGATCGTAGCTGGTGTCCTTGAACACCAGCGGCGCGACCGTCATCACGGCGGGATTGCCGAGCATCAGCACGTTGTCGGCGGGACCGGCGTGCCTGACCTGCTGCGCGGCCAGCCGGCCGCCGGCGCCGGCCTTGTTCTCGACCACCACGGTGACGCCGTAGCGGGCCTGCAGCGCCTGGCCGACGATGCGCGCGGCGCGGTCCGAGGCGCCGCCCGGCGCGTACCCGACAACGAAGCGCAGCGGTCCGTCGATCTTGTCGATCTTCTGGGCCAGCGCGGCGGGTGCGCCGGCGGCGCCGGCTGCCAGCAGTACAACGGCCATCGCCGCGTGGCGGGCCTTGCGGGCGAATTGTGCGAATGTCATGGCGTCTCCGTGAGGTTCCTTTCTACGAGGATGCGGGGAAATTTAAGCGGGACATCGACGATTGATCTAATCAACTATCGCCGCGCGCCGCTATGGAAAACCCTAGGCGCCGGTATCGCGGCACAGGTTTCGCAAAACTCACTTTCTCGATAAATTGCGGATAAGACGCTTCGTGCGTTCCGTCGTGGGGGCCCGAACCCCGCGCGCCACCTCGATCCGGACCGATACCCATCATGGCCAGCTGCACGATCCACCGTCTTGCCGAGCGCGCGCTGCTGTGCAGCGTGCCGCCGCCCGCGTCGCTCGACGTGCAACGCCGCTTCTGGGCGATGGCCGATCGGGCCGGCGCATGGCCCGGCGTGGTCGACGCCTATCCCGGCATGAACAGCCTGACCGTGCTGTTCGACGACGAGGCCGACCCGGCCCAGCTCGAAGCCGCGCTGGCGCAGGCGTGGGAGCGCGGCGAGAGCGTCAATGCTAGCGGCCGCATCGTCGAGATCCCGGTGCGCTACGGCGGCGACGACGGCCCCGACCTGGCCGACGTGGCGGCCCATACCGGCCTGACGCCCGAGGAAGTGGTGCGGCGGCACAGCGCCGGCAGCTACACCGTCTACTTTCTCGGCTTCCAGCCCGGCTTCGCTTATCTCGGCGGGCTCGACCCGGCGCTGGCCACGCCGCGCCGATCCGAGCCGCGCCTGGCGGTCCCGGCCGGCGCGGTCGGCATCGGTGGCGAGCAGACCGGCGTCTATCCGGCGGCCGCGCCCGGCGGATGGCAACTGATCGGCCGCACCGAGCTGGCGTTGTTCGAACCCGAGCGCGATCCGCCCTCGCTGCTGGCGCCGGGCGACACCGTGCGCTTCGTCGTTCAGTCCGTCGAATCGGTCGCTGCATCGATCGCCAAACCGGTGCGGGCATGATCGAGATCCTCCGCCCCGGCGCGCTCGCGTCGATCCAGGATCTCGGCCGCAACGGCATGCGGCGCTTCGGCGTCGGCGGGGCCGGCGCGCTCGACAGCGTCGCGCTGCGGGTAGGCAATCTGCTGCTTCGCAACGAGCCAGGCGCGGCCGCCATCGAATTCACGCTGGGACGCGCCACGGTGCGCTTCCATGCCGATCTGCGCATCGCGCTGACCGGCGCCGAATGCCGCGCCGATGTCGACGGCGAGCCGGTCTGGTGCTGGCATGCGTTCGACGTACGCGCGGGCAGCACGCTGACGCTGCCCGCCGCGCGCGCCGGCACCCGGACCTATCTATGCGTGGCCGGCGGCATCGATGTGCCGCTGGCGATGGGCTCGCGCAGCACCGACCTGAAGGCCGGCTTCGGTGGGCACCAGCGCCGCGCGCTGCGGCGGGGCGATCGGCTGGCGGCGCTGCGGCCGGGTTCCACCACGGCGCCGCGGATCGGCGTGCTGTCGCCCGCATGGGCGTTGCCGTCGCCAGCGGTCGCCGACGGCCGCGCGCTGCCGATCCGCATGCTGCCCGGCCTGGAGTACGATCAGTTCGAGGCCGAGGCCCAGCAGGCACTGTGGCAGGCCGACTGGACCGTCACGCCGAACAGCAACCGCATGGGCTTCCGGCTCGAAGGTCCCGCGCTGGCGCGGCGGCCCGGCGCGCCGGAGTTGCTGTCCCATGGCGTGGTGCCGGGCGTCATGCAGGTGCCGCCGGGCGGCCAGCCGATCGTGCTGATGGCCGATGCGCAGACCACCGGCGGTTATCCAAAGATCGGCGTGGTCATCGAGGCCGACCAGTGGCGGCTGGCGCAGGCTCCGCTCGGTGCCCCCGTGCGTTTTCTCCGCGTCAGCCTCGAGGAAGCCGAGGCCGCGCGCGCGCAGCTGCGGACGTATCTGCAGCAGGTCGCGCAGGCGGTGGCGTGGCAGGCAGAGGCGCGCACCGCGGCCCAGGCGCTGGCCTCGCGGCGGCGCGCGATGACGCGCCCGCTGTCGCCAGCCGACGCCATGCTGCCGTGACGCGGACCAGTCCAACGAACCCTCCAGGAGACCCGCCATGCAGATCGATCTGAACGCCGACCTCGGCGAAGGCTGCGGCAGCGACGAAGCGCTGCTGGCGTTGATCAGCTCGGCCAATATCGCCTGCGGCTGGCATGCCGGCGACGCGTCGACCATGCTGCAGACGGTGCAGTGGGCGCTGGCGAAAGGCGTTGCCATCGGCGCGCATCCGAGCTACCCGGACCGCGAGAATTTCGGCCGCACCGAGATGCAGCGCGACCCGCGCCAGATCTATGCCGACGTGCTGTACCAGGTCGGCGCGCTCGCCGCGATCGTCAGGGCCCAGGGCGGCCGCCTCGCCCACGTCAAGGCGCATGGCGCGCTCTACAACCAGGCCGCGCGCGACCGCGTGCAGGCGCAGGCGATCGTCGACGCGGTACGCGACTTCGACCCGCAGCTGACCTTCTTCGGCCTGGCGGGCAGCGTGATGATCGAGGTTGCGCGCGAGGCCGGGCTGACGGTCAAGGAAGAGGTCTTCGCCGATCGCGGCTACAACCCCGACGGCTCCCTGGTCCGCCGCGGCACGCCCGGCGCGCTGCTGGACGACGACCAGGCCGTGCTGGCGCAAACGCTGTCGATGGTCCGCGAGCGCAAGGTGCGCGCGATCGACGGCCAATGGATCCCGATCCAGGCCGATACCGTCTGCCTGCACGGCGACGGCCCGCACGCGCTGGCCTTTGCGCAGCGGATCCGGGATCGTTTGCGGGATGAGGGGATTGCGGTGCGGGCTTAGGCGGAGTCGCCGGTGTTCGGCGCCGCCCGCCGCCCCCCGCGCCGGCTCCTCCGTTCCCTTCGCCGCGTCAGCCCGAACTGCTCGACGCGCCAGGCGAGATAGCAGAAGGCGAGGAAGGGCCACAGCCAGCCGAGCCATTGGGCCAGGCCGTTGAAATGGACGAAGCGGCCGAGGCGCCAGCCCTGTTCCGAGACCCATGCATAAGGGTTGGGCGGCAGCACGTTGGTCAGGATCACCAGCGTCAGCAGCGCGCTCATCGCGAGGATGCCGCGCAGCGGGCGCGGCAGGCGCACCAGCAGCACCAGCGCGAGCGTGCCGGTCACCAGCGCGTAGCGGCCGCCGTCGGACAGCCAGTTGAAGGCGTTGTCGGCGGGAAACTGCAGCTCCGCGGCGAGTCCCTTGAGCAGCAGCGTGGCGGCCAGCAGGCCGGCGAGGATGCGCAGCGTCGGGGCCTGCCGGCGCATTGCCACCGAGGCGAACAGTCCCGTGCCGACCCATGCGCAGGCAGTCACCAGCGATTCGAGCAGCTGGTGCTCCTGCATGTCGTCGGGGCGCAGGCCGATGTCTTCCTGCAGGCGCAGGAAGCCGGGGAACACCCACTGCACCAGCTGCATCGGCCAGGACTCGGGATTGGTCAGCCACTGCCGCACCAGCCCGCCCATGCCGAACAGATGCTCCTGCGGAAAGATCTGCGCGAACGGCCACAGCAGGATCAGGATGATGGCGAAGCTGGCGTGCGACTCGAACCAGGCGATGCGCAGGCGCCGCAGCGTGCCGCGGTCGATCATCGCGCTGGCGAACGGCGCCATCGTCGTGGCGCCCAGCAGCGCCCCCAGCGCATTGGTCATCAGATCGATATTCGACGGAATGCGATTGGGCAACCAGGTCTGCAACGCCTCCATCGCGCCGGACAGCACGATGCCGGCGGCGAAGGCCAGCAGCGCGGCGCGCGCGCCTGTCACGCGCGGATGCAGCGACAGCACCACCAGCGCGCCGAAGGGGCAATAGCCGAGCACATTGGTCAGCAGATCGAAGTCGGTGATGTAGCGCGGCTTGGGCGCATTGAGGAACGCCCACGGCGAGATGCCGTTGTCGGTCCAGCCGGTGAGCGGATACAGGCTGGCGTAGATCATCAGCAGCGTCACGCACAGCAGGCCGAAGCGCGCCAGCGGCGAATGGCGCAGCGTGGTCGCGCTTTCCAGCGGCGCCGCGCCCAGGCGCGGGTCCGGATGAGCGGAGGAGGGAGGCAGATCGGCCTGTTTCATGGTGCCGCTTGTCTGGCGTACCGGTTCAGCGTACCGGCAGCGTCGCCACCCAGTCGATGATTGCCGCGATCACCGCATCGGTGCTGCCGGCCAGCGCGCGCACGCCGCCGGCGCCGTCGGCGCTGGGGGCCGGCTGCTCGGCGGTGAAGGTCTTCTGGCCGATCATGCCGTTGCGCATCACGGTGGCGCGCACCTGCACCACGCCGCGGCTGCTGTCGGCGCTGTCGAAGACCTGCTCGAAGTCGACGATATCGACCTTCAGCGCGGGCGCCTGCGTGTCGCCGCCCCAGCTCAGCTCGCCGCGCGCGGACACCGCGTCGCGCAGCCGTTCGTCGAACAGCCGCACCGGCGACATGATCCAGCGTTGCGTGGCATAGGGCTGCAGGCGCTCGGCCTGGGCATAGCGCAGCCGGTAGTGGATCGCGTTGCCGTCGAGCCAGGACGGGCCATCGGTGGACAGCACACGCAGCCGCGGCAGCGTCTTGCCCGGTGCCGGCGCGGCGGTGGGCGGGCCGAGATCGTAGGTGGTGCTGTGCGGCGTGGCCGGCAGCAGCGAGCAGCCGGCGAGCAGCGCGGCGGTCAGCATCGCACCGGCCCCGATGCGCGGCAGGGCGGGAATGCGCGGGAGGCGGAGCAGGCGCGGGGCGCGGGGCTGAACGGCGTCGGTCATGGGCTTCGATTCCCGGTGCAGGGTTGGATTCACGGTGCGCTCGCCGCCGATGGCGTGCTGAAGCCGTCCTCGCCGGGGCCGGGCGGGGTGGCCGAGCCGCCGAACAGCACGCTCTGCGGCCGCTCGTTGAACTGGCCGGCGGCGCGGTCCAGGCTGCGCACCGTCTGCCGCGCATCGCGCGCCAGGCCGTTGAGCTGCGGCAAGGTCTGGTCGTTCAGGTTGTTGGCCGCGTGCTCGACCGAGCCGGCCGCGGCCCGCAACTGCTGGCCGACGCCGTCGACGGTACGCATCAGCGTGCCGTCGGGGCTGCCGAGCTCGCGCGTCAGCTGCTGGGTCGACTTCAGCGTGGCATTCAGGTTCGCGGTGACCTGCGGCAGTTGCCGCGCGGCCGGTTCGAGCGCGCGCGCGACGCGCGCATAGTCGTCGACGCCTTCCTTGATGGAACGGATCGTCGTCATCAGCTCGCGCCGGTTCTCGCCCTGGAACATGTCGTTGAGCGAGGCCATCAGCGATTCGACCTGGGTCAGCAGCGAATCGCCGCGCCGCTCCAGTTCCTCGAAAAAGCCCGGCCGCATCTGGATGCGGGCGACCGCGCGCGGCGAGGTCTCCAGCGGCGGCGACGGCGCGGTGCTGCCTTCCTGCGCGGCGGTGTCGTCCAGTTGCACATAGGCGATGCCGGTCACGCCCTGCAGGCCCAGCGTGGCATAAGTGGTGCGCGTGATCGGCGCCTCCTTGTCGACGCTGATGCGCACGATGATCTGGCCCGGCACCGACGCATCGAAGCGGATCGATTCGACCCGACCCACCGTCAGGCCGCGGTACTTGACGTCGGCCTGCGGCCCGAGCCCGGTCACGGTCGAGCGCGTGACCAGGTCGTAGGGCACGCGTTCGGTATGGTCGGTGCCGAACCAGAACAGTGCAAACAGCACGAGTACGGCCAGGCCGATGGTGAACACGCCGGCGAGAAAGGCGTTCGACTTGTTTTCCATCACGACTCTCCAGCGTGGCCGGCCACGGCCGCCACGTCCGATGCGGGGTTGGCGCCGGCGGGCAGCGCGCTGAGCGCACGCTGGCCGCGTTCGCCAAGAAAATATTCGCGGATGAAGGGATGGTCGATCTTCACCAGCTGCGGGATCGGCAGCGCCGCCAGCACCTTGCGGTCGGCCAGCACCGCGACGCGGTCGGACAGCGCCACCAGCGTGTCCAGGTCGTGCGTGACCATCACCACCGTCAGCTTCAGCTCGCGCCGCAGTTCGCGGATCAGCGCGACATAGTCGTCGGACGCCATCGGGTCCAGCCCGGCGGTGGGCTCGTCGAGGAACACCAGTTCCGGCTCCAGTGCCAGCGCGCGCGCCAGCGCCACGCGCTTGACCATGCCGCCGGACAGGTCGGCCGGCATCTTGTCGGCGTCGCGCGCCGACAGTCCGACCAGTTCGAGCTTGAGCAGCGACGCTTCGCAGATCAGATTGTCGGGCAGGCAGCGAAGTTCACGCAGCGGCAGCGCGATATTGTCGATCACCGACAGCGACGAGAACAGCGCGCCGCGCTGGAACTGCATGCCCCAGCGGTTGCGCATCCATT
>JAPSLC010000080.1 GCA_031181345.1 Cupriavidus sp.
CGCTTGGCGACATTCTTGATGCGTTCCGTGGAACCCATCGAAGTGCCGCCGTATTTGTGAACGATGAGAGCCATCTTCTTGTCGACGCCAGCGATTGTGCAAAACCACTGAAAATACACCAAGCACCCGCGCCCGGCAAGGCGCAATAGCGGTTGTTTCGCCTTGTCAAGCCTTGCGGGACCGATGTCCCGTGCGGTAGGCGGCATGGCATGGCGGGCATGGCGCCTGGGCTGCCGCGCCCGCGCCATGTGCCGGTCACTGCGGCGGTCCGACCTCCGGACTCCAGGCCTGCCATTCGACCCGCCAGCGTGGCGCCGGCGCGGCGTCGGGCCAGCGGCGATGCATGCCGAGCCCAGCGGCCAACACGATCTGCTCCCCCTTCTCCCCGGCGCGCAGCAGCGGCAGGTACGGCCGGCGCCAGGCCGGCACGGCGGCCTCCTGATACGCCTGCTTCAGCGCCCTGGCCGGGCCGCCGGGCCGCAGCACGATGCGCTCGCCGCCGGTGCGCGGCCCCAGCGTCAGCGGCTGCCGCAGCGCGGCCTCGGGCACGCCGAAGGTATCGTCGCGCGTGAAGCGCAGCTCGCCGCGCCAGGCGGGAACCGGCAGGATTCCCTGCCCGGCCCACTGCAGCGTGACCGTCTGCGCCGGCGGCGCGCCGGGCGGCATGCAGGCCAGCACGCGCGCACGGAAGCGGCGCAGCACCAGTCCATCGTGCGGCAGGGCCGGCTCTCCGCCGCGATGATCGATCAGTTGTGCCCGCATCGCCGCCAGCCGGGCCACCGACGGCGCCCGCACGCCCAGGTCGCGCAGCCACAGCCGCAGCACGGCGTCGCCCTGCGCGGCGGGCAAGGCGCGCAGGCCGTCGAGGTCGAGCTCGGCCAGCGTGGAGGCATCGCGCCCGGGATGCGCCAGCGTCGCCAACTGCCGTGCAGCCATCGCATCGAGCGCGTGGGCGGCTTCGGCCAGATGCGCGGCGGCCTGGGCGACATTTGTGCGAAGCGCGGGGAAGGCGGCGAGCAGGCCCGGCAGCTGCTGGCGCATCGCGTTGCGGGCGAAGCGGGTGTCGTCGTTGGACGGATCGTCGATCCAGCGCAGGCCGTGCGCGCGGCAATAGGCCTCGATCTCGCGCCGTTCGATCTCGAGCCAGGGCCGCAGCAGCGCGATGTCGCGGCGCTCGGCCAGGCGCCGCAGCGCCGGCATGCCGGCCAGGCCGTGCACGCCGCTGCCGCGGAACAGCCGCATCAGCACGGTCTCGACCTGGTCGTCCAGATGATGGCCGAACAGCAGCCAGCCGACGTTGTGCTGCTCGCAGAGTTCGGTCAATGCCCGGTAGCGGGCACGCCGGGCGGCGGCCTCGAGCCCTTCGCCATGCGCGGGTACGACGGCCACGCGGGCGGCGCGGTATTCGACGCCCCAGTCACGGCACAGCTCGGCGCAGAAGCGATCCCATTGGTCTGCCTGGGCCTGCAGCCCGTGATGGACATGCAGCGCCAACAGCGGCGCGCGATCGCCATTGTCGACGTGGGTGGCAGCGAGCGCGGCGCGGGCCGCATGCAGCAACGCGACCGAGTCGCGGCCGCCAGACAGGGCCACCGCCACCGCCTTCGGACCATGCGCGCCATAGTGGCCGGCCCCGGAAACGACAAAGGCCGCACCGGCCTGCAGGGCCTGTGCGACCTTGTCGGTCAGCGTGGCGGTCGGGTCGCGCAAATCGGGCGCGGCGGGATCAGCCTTGGCCCTGGACGCCGGTTTCCTTGAACTTGCCATAGGCCATCAGCCGCTCGTGGCGGCGCGCCTGCAGTTCCTTGACGCTGATGCCCTGGAACTGGCGCAGCGACTCGGCCAGCGAACGCTTGAGCATGGCGGCCATGGCCTTCGGATCGCGATGCGCGCCGCCGAGCGGCTCGTTGACGATCTTGTCGATCAGGCCCAGCGCCTTCAGGCGATGCGCGGTCAGGCCCAGCGCCTCGGCGGCCTCGGGCGCCTTTTCGGCGGTCTTCCACAGGATCGAGGCGCAGCCTTCGGGCGAAATCACCGCGTAGGTGGCGAATTGCAGCATCTGCACCACGTCGCCCACCGCGATCGCCAGCGCGCCGCCCGAACCGCCCTCGCCGATGATGGTGGCGATCAGGGGGACCTTCAGGCCGGCCATCACGTACAGGTTGTGGCCGATCGCCTCCGACTGGCCGCGCTCCTCGGCGTCGATGCCAGGGAACGCGCCCGGCGTGTCGACGAAGGTGAAGATCGGCAGGCCGAACTTGTCGGCCAGTTCCATCAGCCGCTTGGCCTTGCGATAACCCTCGGGCTTGGACATGCCGAAGTTGCGCAGCGCGCGCTCCTTGGTGTCCCGGCCCTTCTGGTGGCCGATCACCATGCACGCCTGGCCGTTGAAGCGGGCCAGCCCGCCCACGATCGACAGATCGTCGGCGAAGGCGCGATCGCCGTGCAGCTCGTGGAAGTCGGTGAAGATCTCCCGCACATAGTCCAGCGTGTAGGGACGCTGCGGATGGCGAGCGATCTGGGCCACCTGCCACGGGGTCAGGTTGGCGTAGATGTCCTTGGTCAGCTGCTGGCTCTTGCCGGCCAGCCGCGAAATCTCTTCGGAAATGTCGACGGCCGAGTCGTCCTGCACGAAGCGCAGTTCTTCGATTTTTGCCTCGAGTTCGGCGATCGGCTGTTCGAAATCCAGGAAGGTGGTTTTCATTGAATCACACGTACCTGTCTGTGAAGGGGCGCATTCTACCGGAATTTCCCGGCGCTCCGGGCGCTGAAATCGGGCCGGATGCGTCGCTTGCGCCGCCTGAAGATGAAGAAAGGAGCACTTTCCAGCTCCCGCTGTCGAATGCCAGACTAGTAAGTGACAGGCAGCGGATCAAGGCTGCGCCACATGTACCAGGTGGCCACGGTCCGCCATGGCTCCCAGTTGGCGGCGACTTCCCGCGCCTCGCTGCGCGTGACGGGCTCGCCGCTGAAATAGTTGGCCGAGATCGCGTTGATCAGGCCGATGTCGTCCAGCGGCAGCACGTTCGGCCGCATCAGGTTGAACATCAGGAACATCTCGGCGGTCCAGCGGCCGATGCCGCGGATCTGCGTCAGCTCGGCGATTACCGCCTCGTCGTCCATCTCGGCCCATTTGTCGACATGGACCCGTCCCGCCTTGAAGTGCTCGGCGAGATCGACGATGTACTCGGCCTTGCGGCGCGACAGGCCGCACGCCGCCAGCTTGTCGACGCCGGCCCGCAGCAGCTGCGCCGGGGTCAGCTTTGGGCAGGCCGCTGCCAGCCGCTCCCACACCGATTGCGCGGCCTTGACCGAGATCTGCTGACCGACGATGGAACGAGCCAGCGTGACGAAGGGATCGCCGCGCGAGACCAGATGGGCCGGCCCGTAGGTGGGGATCATCTTGCGCAGGATGCGGTCGCGCTTCATCAGGTCGGCGCAGGCCTCGTCCCAGTAGGCGGGACGCACGGCGCCCTCGACCGTCTCGACCGGCAGCGGAATCGCCGCGGCCTCGGGCAGCGCCGCCTTGCCGGCGCGCGCCGTCTTCAGGGCCGGCTTGCCGTCGGCCTTGGTGACCGTGCGGGCCTTGGGCGCGGCCGTGCCGCCGGCGGCCGGCGCCTTGGCGACCTTCGCTGCCCTGGTCGCCTTGACGGCCTTGATGGCCGGCTCTCCGGTGGCCCGCGCCGGCTTGGCGGTCTTGGCCGCCGTGCCGGGCGTCTTGCGCACGGCAGCGTTCAAGCACGCCTCCATTCGGTCACGCCGCCCGGCTTGTCCTCGAGCACGATGCCGGCCTCGAGCAGCTCGGCGCGGATGCGGTCGGCCTCGGCGAAATTGCGGTCGGCCTTGGCCTGCTTGCGCGCGGCGATGCGCTCCTCGATCTGCTCCGGCGAGATGCCGGCCGCATCGGCGCCGCCCTGCAGGAAGGCGTGCGCATCGCGCCCGAGCAGGCCCAGCGTGGCGGCCAGGCCCTTCAACTGCCGCGCCGCGGCGGGCGAGCCGCTGCGATTGACTTCGCCGGCCAGGTCGAACAGCACCGAGACCGCGATCGGCGTATTGAAGTCGTCGCCCATCGCTTCGGCGAAGCGGCGCGCGTGCGCCTCGTCCCAATCGAGCGGCAGCGTGTCGGGCTGCACGTCCTTCAGTGCCGTGTAGAGACGGGTCAGGCCGTGGCGCGCGTCGTCCAGATGCGCGTCGCTGTAGTTCAGCGGGCTGCGATAGTGCGCGCGCAGGATGAAGAAGCGCACGACCTCGGCGTCGTACTGCTTGAGCACGTCGCGGATCGTGAAGAAGTTGCCGAGCGACTTCGACATCTTCTCGTCGTTGATGCGCACGAAGCCGTTATGCATCCACACATTGACGAAGGGCTTGCCGCTGGCGCCTTCGGACTGCGCGATCTCGTTCTCGTGGTGCGGGAACTGCAGGTCGGCGCCGCCGCCATGGATGTCGAAATGCTCGCCGAGCAGCGCGCAGCTCATCGCCGAGCATTCGATATGCCAGCCCGGACGGCCGGCGCCCCACTTCGACGACCACTTGCTTTCGGCCGGCTCGCTGTCCTTGGCGGACTTCCACAGCACGAAGTCGAGCGGGTCGTGCTTGGCATCGTTGGCCGCCACGCGCTCGCCGGCGCGCAGGTCCTCCAGCGACTTGCCGGACAGCTTGCCGTAGCCGTTGAACTTGCGCACCGCGTAATTGACGTCGCCGTCGCTGGCCTGATAGGCCAGGCCCTTGGCCTCGAGCTTGCCGATGATGTCGAGCATCTGCGGCACGTATTGCGTCGCGCGGGGCTCGTGGTCCGGGCGCTGGATGCCCAGCGCGGCAGCGTCCTCGTGCATATAGCCGATGAAGCGCTCGGTCAGCTCGCCGATGGTCTCGCCGTTCTCGGCCGCGCGGCGGATGATCTTGTCGTCGATGTCGGTGATGTTCTGCACATAGGTCACCTCGTAGCCCGCGGCGCGCAGCCAGCGCTGCACCATGTCGAACACCACCATCACGCGCGCATGCCCGACGTGGCAGTAGTCGTACACCGTCATGCCGCAGACATACATGCGGACCTTGCCGGGTTCGATGGGCACGAAGGGCTGTTTCTCGCGCGCGAGCGTGTTGTAGATGTTCAGTGGATGCATGAAACGGGGTGTTCGAAGAGAATGCGTGGCGCCTGCCGCGCGCGAGCCGGTGCCGACTGGCCGGTCGCGCATCGGTCGAATTGCCGGACGACGTGACCAGATGCATCGCGGGCACGGCCTCGACATCGGTTCGCCGAGCGAGGCCATATCTTACCGGAACCCTTCGCGCGTCGGCGTCGATGCCACGCTTTGCTAGAATGCCGCGAAGTATAAAGGACCGCACCTACATGAGCTTGCCAACGCCCAACGTCGCGACCGACGCCATGCTTCACGTCACGCCCGGCATCATGACCGTGCGGCGGCGCGCCGCCGCAGCCTCCGTACGCAACGTGCGCGGCAGCGTGCGCGCGTGCGCCGTCACCGTGGCGAGCGCCGCCGCGCTGCTGTGCGCCCTGCCCGCTGCGCCGGCCCTGGCGCAGTCCGTCGGCTTCCCCGGCGGCGGCGCTGCCGGCGCAAAGGGCTTCCAGCCCTCGGGCGACCCGGGCATGGCCGACGCCGAGAAGGCCGCGCAGCAGCGCCGCTATGCCGAGGCGATCGAGCGCTTCGACAAGGTGATCGCCGCCAATCCGCGCAACGTGCAGGCCCGCTTCGAGCGCGCCTGGGCGCTGTCGCAGGCCGGCCGCGAGGACGAAGCGGTGCAGGCCTTCCACGAGATCGCACAGGAATACCCCGAACTGCCCGAGCCGCACAACAATCTGGCGCTGATCTATGCGCGCCGGGGCGATCTGAAGCGCGCCGAGGCCGAACTGCTGGCCGCGCTCGAAGCCAAGCCCGGCTTTGCGATCGGCTATACCAATCTGGGCGACGTCTATCGCAAGCTCGCCGAGCGCTCCTACGCCGAAGCGCTCAAGCGCAATCCCGGCGACGCGCGCGCCCGCAGCGGCCTGGCCGCGGTCGGCACCAGGGCATCGGCCGCGACGACGACCAATACGCCGGCCAATGCGCCGCCCACCGCGCAACCGCGCACGCGCGAGCCCGCCGCCGCGCCGCAGGCACCGGTCGCGGCGCCGCCGCTGCCCAGGCCGCCCGGCCCCGATCGCGAAGACCTGGACTGAGCGGCCCGCACCGCCCCGCTCGCGCCCCTGCCCTGTGCAAGGCATAGCGAGCTGGCGTGATCGTTATCCATGCGGGGCGATTGCCGGGATGGCGCGTCCATCGACGCCGGTATCCGCCGATCGCCCTCGCCCACTCCCTGGAGATCCCCATGTCCCTGACCCGACGCGGCGCCCTCGGCGCCATGCTGGCCGCGCTGATGGCCGGCACCCTGAGCTACGGTGCCGCCCACGCGCAGGCGCCGGCTTCCGCCCCTGCTGCGGCCGCGGAGCGCGTTCGCTTCGCCACCAGCGCCGGCAACTTCACCATCGAGGTCTATCCCGAGGCCGCGCCGAAGACCGTCGCCAACTTCCTCGAATACGTGAACAGCGGCTTCTACAGCGGCACGATCTTCCACCGCGTGATCAACGGCTTCATGGTGCAGGGCGGCGGCTTCGACCGCGACATGAAGCAGAAGCCGACGCGCGCGCCGATTCCGCTCGAATCGCAGAACGGCCTGAAGAACAAGGCCGGCACCGTGGCGATGGCCCGCACCGGCGACCCGAACTCGGCCACGGCGCAGTTCTTCATCAATGTGGTAGATAATCCGAGTCTCGACTATCCGCAGCCGGACGGTAACGGCTATGCCGTGTTCGGCAAGGTGGTCGAAGGCATGGATACCGTCGACCGCATCAAGAAGTCGCCCACCACCGCCTACGGCCCCATGCGTAATGTGCCAGCCACGCCGATCGTCATCGAGTCGGCCACCATCGTCAAGTAACAGAGGAAAGCCATGTCCAAGGTCCAGCTCCAAACCAATCACGGCGCCATCGTCATCGAACTCGACGCCGACAAGGCGCCCAAGACGGTGGAGAACTTCCTGTCCTATGTCCGCAAGGGCCACTATGACAACACGATCTTCCACCGCGTCATCAAGAACTTCATGATCCAGGGCGGCGGCTTCGAGCCCGGCATGAAGCAGAAGCCCACCGACGACCCGATCGACAACGAGGCCGGCAACGGCCTGAAGAACGACCGCTACACCGTGGCGATGGCGCGCACCAACGCGCCGCACTCGGCCACCGCGCAGTTCTTCATCAACGTGGTCGACAACGACTTCCTGAACTTCACCTCGCCCACGCCGCAGGGCTTCGGCTACGCGGTGTTCGGCAAGGTGGTCGAAGGCACCGACGTGGTCGACAAGATCAAGGCCGTGCGTACCGGCAGCGCCGGCTTCCACCAGGACGTGCCGCTCGAGGACGTCGTGATCGAGAAGGCGGTGGTGCTCGAGTAATCGTGCGCTGCGACTGCCCGGCACGGCGCGTGCTGCGTCTTTGCGGCACAGCGCGCGCCCCTCACGGCGGCATGCCCTCGTCCATGGAAATCGTTCCGAATCGATGAGCCCTGCCGCCAGCACGCCGGCTGCCTCCGCGCTCGCGGTGGAGGCGCCGGCGTGGTTCATTTCCGACCTGCATCTGACGCCCGGGATGCCGCGCACGCTGGCGGCATTCGAGCGCGTGCTCGAACGCGCGGCCGGACAGGCGCGCGCGCTCTTCATCCTTGGCGACTTCTTCGAATTCTGGATCGGCGACGAGGAAAGCGAGGCGCCGTTTCCGCGCGCCGTCGCCGCGGCGCTCGCGCGTCTGGCAGCGCGCGGTGTGCCGGTCTACCTGATGCACGGCAATCGCGACTTCCTGCTCGGCCCGCGCTTTGCCCGCGAGGCGGGCGTCACGCTGCTGCCCGACCCGACCGTGATCGATTGCGCCGGCCATCGCGTGGTGCTGACGCACGGCGACATGCTGTGCACCGACGACACGCGCTATATGCGCTTCCGGCACTGGACGCGCAAACCCTGGATCCAACGGCTGTTTCTGGCGCTGCCGCTGTCGTGGCGGCTTGGCATCGCGCGCAAGCTGCGCGGCGACAGCGAGGCCGGCCGCCAGCGGCCCGGGCCGCCGCGCGACTACGGCGATGTCGCGCCGGCCGCGGTGGCGGCGCTGCTGCGCGACAGCGGCACGGCCGCGATGGTGCATGGCCACACGCACAGGCCGGCCCGGCATGACGAGCCGCATGGCCTGCGCTGGGTGCTGACCGATTGGGATCTCGATGGCGCGCATCCGCGCGCGGCGGCGTTGCAGCTCGATGCCGAAGGCTTTCGCGAGCTGCCCCAGCTCGATTGAGCAGCTCGTCCGAGCAGCATGGGGCAACGGCCGGCGCGGCCTGCCCCGGTCCTTCATGCCATCGCGTTACTTCATCAGCTTGCGCAGCTCGCTGGCATCGAAGCGATCGTTCGGCGTGTTCTCCAGATGCTCGCCGAGCCGGTCCAATGCCGCCTGCACCGCCTCGAGCTTTTCCTGCTGGCTGGCCGCATGGTCGATCAGGCTTTTCAGCGCCAGCGACACCGGATCGTCGGCATTTGGCGTGATGCCGTAAGCCGAGAACTCCTGCCGCGCGCCCTGCTGCGAAGGCGGCGCGTCGGGCAGGATGATGCGGGCCGGCACGCCGACCGCGGTCGCGCCCGGCGGCACCGGCTTGAGCACCACGGCATTGGAGCCGACGCGCGCGCCATCGCCGATGGTGAAGCCCCCCAGCACCTTGGCGCCCGCGCTGACCACCACGCCGGTGCCCAGCGTCGGATGCCGCTTCTGGCCCTTGTAGAGCGAGGTGCCGCCAAGCGTCACGCCCTGGTAGATCGTGCAGTCATCGCCGATCTCGGCGGTCTCGCCGATCACCACGCCCATGCCGTGATCGATGAACACGCGACGGCCCATCTTGACGGCGGGATGGATCTCGATGCCGGTCAGGAAGCGCGACCAGTGCGAGATCCAGCGGCCCAGCCAATGCATCCCTGCATTCCAGCAGGCGTGCGCGAAGCGATGAAACACCACGGCATGCAGGCCCGGGTAACACGTCAGTACCTCCAGCCGGCTGCGCGCGGCGGGGTCGCGCTGCATGATGGTGTCGATATCTTCCTTGAGGCGAGAGAACATCTTGGTCGTGTGCGATTGCCCCGTCGTGCCGCGCGCCATTGGGGCGCGCATGCCGTCGGGGTCGTGTCCGGGCAAAGCCCTGGGGGAAAACGGAAGCAGGGAGTGTAAGAGATTTGGCACCCTGATGCCGTCATGGGCATCGGGCGCCGCACCTGCCCCGCCGCTACGTCGACACGCGCGGGAGCAGCCCCGGCGTGCGCGGCGCGGGCGTCAACATCGCTCGCGGTGGAAAGCGTGGACAGCAGTGCAAATGGCGCTCTGGCGCCGAGCAAGCGACAGACGGCCGGCCCGCTCGCGACGTGCGTGAGGCGTTTCGGTGCGCCAGGGTTCAATGCGCCAGGAATGGCCGGCGATTCGCGCCAATGTCATGTCTCCGTGGTGTGGCCACTGCGGTCGCCACCGCTGTCACCACTGCGGTCGCCGCTGCGCGGTCCGCGCCCGGCGAGCGTCATCTGCTTGGCGATGCCGCGCAGCAGATTGACCTCCTCCTGCTCGAGCCCGCTGCGCGCGAACAACCGGCGCAGCCGCGGCATCAGCTTCTTCGGATGGGCCGGATCGAGAAAGCCGATCGCCTCCAGGCCCTGCTGCAGATGCGCGAACATCGCCTCGATCTGCTCGGCCGTGGCGGCCTGCCCAGCATAGCCGATATCGCTCGGCGCCGCCGCGCGCTCCTGCAGCAGCGCGAGCCGCATCTCGTAGGCGATCAGCTGCACCGCCTGGGCCAGGTTCAGCGAGGCGTAGGCGGGATTGGCGGGGATATGGGTGACCACCGAGCAACGGTCCACCGCCTCGTTGGGCAGGCCGAAGCGCTCGTTGCCGAAGACGAAGGCGATGTCGGGCAGTTCCGGCGTAGCGCCCGGGCCGATTTGCGCCGTGGTTTCGGCATCGATGCCGGCCGGGGCCGCCAGCAGGTGCGCGCTCGCCCGCGCCGTCGCATCGCGCGGCAGCAGCCGCGGCGGTCCGAATTCGCGCTGGCGCGCGGTCATCGCGACGGTATAGGACGCGCCCGCCAGCGCCGTCTCGAGATCGTCGACCACGCGCGCGGCCCGCAGCACGTCGTCGGCACCGCTGGCCAACGCGACCGCTTCCGGATGTTCGCGCACCGCCGGTTCCCGCGGCGACACCAGCACCAGCGCGCCGGGCCGGGCGCCGAAGCCCATGGTCTTGATGGCGCGGGCCACCGAGCCGACGTTGCCGGGATGGCTGGTTTCGACCAGCACGAAGCGCACCCGCGCGAACGCGGCGTCCAGGGCCGCCTGCTGCGCGACCGGTGCCTCGTTGGCGTGCTCGCTCGTGTCCATTGACGACTTCCTATACAATGCAGGGTTCCATTTTTGGCGCGCCACTCCGCCACCCTGGCCAAGGCTTCGATGCCGGCCACCGGAGATCCGGTCAGCGCGTCCGTTCTTCTACAATCCGTTGTGTTGTCCGCCGGGAGCCGCGCGCGCCATGCCGTCCGCAGCGCTGCCCGCTTTTCGGCGGCTGGAGAGATTCATGCACCCGATGCTCAATATCGCCATCAAGGCCGCTCGCAAGGCTGGCTCCATCATCAATCGCGCGTCGATGGACGTGGATCTCCTGCGCGTTTCGCGCAAGCAGCACAACGATTTCGTCACCGAGGTCGACCGCGCCGCCGAGGCCGCGATCATCGAGATCATCCGCACCGCCTACCCGGAACACGGCATTCTAGCGGAAGAGTCCGGCCAGTCCTGGCGCGAGGACGAGGAAGGCCACGAGTACACCTGGGTCATCGACCCGCTCGACGGCACCACCAATTTCATCCACGGCTTCCCGCAGTACTGCGTGTCGATCGCCCAGATGCACAAGGGATCGCCCGTGCAGGCGGTGGTCTACGACCCGACCCGCGACGAGCTGTTCACGGCCACCAAGGGTGCCGGCGCCTTCCTGAACAACCGCCGCATCCGCGTCAGCCGCCGCGACAAGCTGGCCGACTGCCTGATCGGCACCGGCTTCCCCTTCCGCGACCTGGACGGCCTCGAGGCCTATGTCGAAGTGTTCGCGCTGATGACCAGGAGCTGCGCCGGCCTGCGCCGCCCCGGCGCGGCCGCGCTGGACCTGGCCTATGTCGCCTGCGGCCGCCTGGACGGCTTCTTCGAGACCGGCCTGAAGCCCTGGGACATGGCGGCCGGCATGCTCCTGATCACCGAAGCCGGCGGCCTGGTCGGCAACTACGCGGGCGAAGCGCGCCAGCTCGAACAGGGCGAGGTACTGGCCGGCAACCCGAAGGCCTTCGCGCAGATGGTGCGCCTGCTGACGCCGTACTCGCTGGATAGCGGCGGGCCGGCAGCCTGAAACGGGAAAGCGGCTGACGATGTCCGACGGTGTCCAGTACGCCGTCGCACGGAAATCGGTGGGCAATATACGCAAAATTGTTTATATTCGCCGAAGGCGTATGAGCGAATCTAGCTGACACTTCGCCTCCGTTCGAGGACGGAGGCGAAGTGAAGCAGAGCGAGTTCAGACGCTGGCTAAGCCGGCAAGGCGCGACCTTCGTCGACGGCGGAAAGCACCTGAAGGTCTACCTCAATGGCCGACAGAGCACGATGCCTCGGCATCCCGGCAAGGACATCGCCGAGCCGACGCGCAAGGCCATCCTGAAGCAACTTGGATTGGCGTGAAGCCGGGGCCGAATCGGTCCACCGCACAGGAGTACTCCACATGCTGCGCTACCCCGTCATCCTCACCGCCGACGACGATGGTGTGGCGGTGTCCTTCCCCGACATCCCCGAGGCGCTCACCTGTGGCGACTCGCGCGACGATGCCCTCGAGATGGCCGCCGACGCCCTTGTCACGGCGATGGAGTTCTACTTCGAGGATCGGCGGCCTGTGCCAATGCCCTCGGCCCCCAAGGCCGGCCAGGAACTGGTCGACTTGCCAGCGAGCCTGTCCGCGAAGGTCTTGCTGCTGAACGAGATGCTTGCGCAGAAGGTCAGCCAGTCGGAACTGGCACGGCGCCTGGATACCCGCCCGCAGGACGTCCAGCGCATCGTCAATCTCGATCACGCCACCAAGATCGACACGATCGAGGCCGCCTTCCGCGCCCTCGGCAGGCGGATGGAACTGCGTATCGCCTGAGGGCTCGGTCCCCGGGCACGCCTCGCCCCTCCGGCCACCCATTCGCGGCTCCCTGCCGCCTTTTCATCCAATTCCTCTCCGTACCCCGCCGCAACGCGCAGTAAAATGCGCGTTTGCGTCCGATGCCCACGGCCTCGCGCACGCTCCGAACCCGGCCGCTGCCCATTCGCAGCGGCCCGCCGAGAGGATTGCATGTCCGAAGACCTGCCAACTACCGCGGTCGCCAGCGCATCGGCTGGTGCCACGGAAAAACACACGCCGATGATGCAGCAGTACCTGCGCATCAAGGCCGACCATCCGGACACCCTGCTCTTCTACCGGATGGGCGATTTCTACGAGCTTTTCCACGACGACGCCGAGAAGGCCGCGCGGCTGCTCGATATCACGCTGACCGCGCGCGGCAGCTCCAACGGTGTGCCGATCCGCATGGCCGGCATTCCCTTTCATTCGGTCGACCAATACCTGGCCAAGCTGGTCAAGCTGGGCGAGTCGGTCGCGATCTGCGAGCAGATCGGCGATCCGGCCACGAGCAAGGGACCGGTCGAGCGCAAGGTCGTCCGGATCGTCACCCCTGGCACGCTGACCGACGCGGCGCTGCTGCCGGACAAGGCCGATACCTTCCTGATGGCGGTGCACCAGCAGACCACGCGGCGCGGCGTCAGCAAGACGGGGCTGGCGTGGCTAAACCTGGCCAGCGGCGAGCTGCGGCTGATGGAATGCGAGGCGGCCCAGCTGGCGCGCGAACTCGAACGCATCCGCCCCGCCGAGCTGCTGCACACCGATGGCATCGAACTGCCCGGGCATCCGTGCGCGCGTACCCGGCTGCCCGAGTGGCATTTCGATCAGGACGCCGGCGCACGCCGCCTGCGCGAGCAACTGGGCGTCGCCAGTCTCGATCCGTTCGGCTGCCGCACGCTGGGGGCGGCGCTCGGCGCGGCCGGCGCGCTGCTGAACTATGCGGCCAGCACGCAGGGACAATCGCTGCGCCATGTGCAGGGCGTCACGGTCGAGCACGAAACGGAGTTCGTCGGCCTGGACACCGCCACGCGCCGCAACCTCGAACTGACCGAGACGCTGCGCGGCGGCGAAGCACCGACGCTGTTCTCGCTGCTCGATACCTGCGCGACGGCGATGGGCAGCCGGCTGCTGCGCCATTGGCTGCACCACCCGCTGCGCGAGCGCGCGATCCCGCAGGCGCGGCAGCAGGCCATCGGCGCGCTGCTGGCGCAGGATCCCGATACGCTGCGCACCCGCCTGCGCCGGCTCGCCGACGTCGAGCGCATCACCGCCCGGCTGGCGCTGCTGAGCGCGCGTCCGCGCGACCTGTCGTCGCTGCGGGATACGCTGGCCGCCCTGCCCGACGTTCAAGCCTGCGTGGTGCCCGACGACACCGCCCCGCTGCTGGCGCAGACGCTGACCGAGCTGGCGGTGCCGCAGGACTGCCTGGAGCTGCTGTCGCGCGCGATCGCACCGGAGCCGGCGACGGCGGTGCGCGATGGCGGCGTGATTGCCCGCGGCTACGACGCCGCGCTCGACGAGCTGCGCGACATCTCGGAGAACTGCGGCCAGTTCCTGATCGACCTGGAAGCGCGCGAGCGCGCCCGCACCGGCATCGCCAATCTGCGCGTCGAATACAACCGCGTGCATGGCTTCTATATCGAGGTCACCAACGGCCAGGCCGACAAGGTGCCCGACGACTATCGCCGGCGCCAGACGCTGAAGAACGCCGAGCGCTATATCACGCCGGAGCTGAAGGCCTTCGAGGACAAGGCGCTGTCGGCGCAGGACCGTGCGCTGGCGCGCGAGAAGCAGCTCTACGAGGCGCTGCTGCAACTGCTGCTGCCGCATATCGGCGAGCTGCGCCGGGTTGCGGCGGCGCTGTCGCGCCTCGATGTGCTGGCCGCCCTCGCCGAACGTGCCCGCACGCTGGACTGGTCGTGCCCGGAGCGCGTCGACGAGAACGTGATCGACATCGTGCAGGGCCGCCATCCGGTGGTCGAAGGCCAGCTGGCCGCGGAATCGACGCCGTTCATCGCCAACGACTGCCAGCTGACCGAGGCGCGCAAGCTGCTGCTGATCACCGGCCCGAACATGGGTGGTAAATCGACCTTCATGCGCCAGACCGCGCTGATCGTGCTGCTGGCCTGCGTCGGTGCCTACGTGCCGGCGCGTCGCGCGACGGTCGGGCCGATCGACCGGATCTTCACCCGCATCGGCGCGGCCGACGATCTGGCCGGCGGCCGCTCGACCTTCATGGTCGAGATGACCGAAGCGGCCGGCATCCTGCACAACGCGACGCCGCACAGCCTGGTGCTGATGGACGAGATCGGCCGCGGCACGTCGACCTTCGACGGACTGGCGCTGGCGTGGGCGATCGCCCGCCATCTGCTGGCGCACAACCGCAGCCACACGCTGTTCGCCACGCACTATTTCGAGCTGACGCAGCTGCCGCAGGAGTTTCCGCAGGCGGCCAATGTGCATCTGTCCGCGGTCGAGCATGGCGACGGCATCGTCTTCCTGCATGCGGTGCAGGATGGCCCGGCCAGCCAGAGCTACGGCCTGCAGGTCGCGCAGCTGGCGGGCGTGCCGCAGCCGGTCATCCGCGCCGCGCGCAAGCACCTCGCCTGGCTCGAGCAGCAATCGACCGATGCCACGCCGACGCCCCAGCTGGATCTGTTCGCCGCGCCAACGGTGCCCGATGTCGACGCCGATGAAGAAGACGACGGCAACGATGGCACCTCGCCGGCCGCGCCCGCCAACGATGCGCTCGGCGAGGCGATGCGCGATCTCGATCCGGACAGCATGACGCCGCGGCAGGCGCTCGACGCGCTGTACCGTCTGAAGGCGCTCGCCGAGGAATCCGGTCAGCCGGCATGACGATGCGACGCGCACGCTGCCGGGCACTGTCGTGCCGACCGCTGCTGGCCATCGCGATGGCGGCGACGCTGCTGGGGGCGTGGTCTACGCAGAGCGCCGCCACCGTGCAGCCGGTCGCGGCCAAGGCGCTGTCGGCGGATGGCAAGGCCCGCGACAAGGCCGGCAACAAGACCGCCGACTCGCGCCTGGTCCGCATCGCGCTGATCGCCGACCTGCCCCAATGGCCCGACGCCGAGGCGCCGACGCAGCAGCTGCTGGACAACCTGGCGCAACGGCGGCTCGCCTTCGTGATCCATGCCGGCGGCATCAAGGGGGACACCGAGTCGTGCGCCGATGCGATGCTGGCCGGCCGGCTGCGGCTGCTCGACCAGTCACCGCTGCCGCTGGTCTATATCCCCGGCGAGACCGACTGGGCCGAATGCGAGCAGGCGATCAATGGCAGCTTCGATCCCGACGAGCGGCTGGCGCGGCTGCGCGAACTGGCCTTTCCGGACGACGACTCGCTGGGCCAACGCAAGCTTCGGCTGATCCGGCAATCGGACCAGGCCAAGTTCCGCAGCTATCGCGAGAACGTGCGCTGGACGGCCGGCAAGGTGTTGCTGGTCGGCATGAACGTGCCCGACGACAACAACCACTATCGCACCGAGGCGGGCCGCAACGGCGAATTCGAAGATCGCCGCGAAGCCAATCGGCAATGGCTGGCGCGCGCGTTCTCGGTCGCCGAGCAGGAATCGCTCGATGGCATCGTGCTGGTGGTCCACGGCGACCCGCAGTTCGGCAATGGCTGGGAGAAGCGCGGCAAGCCGACGCTGCTCGACGGCTTCCTGCGCCATCGCAAGCGCGACGGCTATCTCGAATTCAAGCGGCAGCTGCGCGAGCTGGTCAGCGACTATCGCGGGCAGGTGCTGCTGATCCACAGCAGCCTCGGCGGCTTCGGCATCGATACGCCGCTGCGCGATGCCAAGGGCAAGACGATCCGCAGCTTCACGCGCGTTGCGCTGCCGGTGGGCTCGCCGAAGCAGTGGACCGAACTGACGATCTCGCCCGATTCGCGTTCGCTGTTCTCGGTCGCGCTGCAGGACGGCGCAAGCAAGAACTAGCCCGCCGCATTGCCCCTCAGAAAGCGAAAAAGCCGGCTATGCCGGCTTTTTCGTTCGATGGATGCATACGTCGATCAGTGCAGCGTGCGGGGGCTGTCGTCGTCTTCGTCCTCGTCGACCACTTCGATGCCCGACGCGCCATGCGCGTGGCCGTGCTCGACTTCCTCGGCGGTCGCTTCGCGGACCTCGGAGACCTTCAGCCAGAAACGCAGCGCCATGCCGGCCAGCGGATGGTTGCCGTCGAGCACCACCTTGTCTTCGGCGACATCGGTGACGGTATAGATCACCGAATCTTCTTCGTCGCCGTCCTCCGGCACGCCTTCGAACTGCATGCCGACTTCGAGCGGTTCGGGAAAACGATCGCGCGGCTCGACCTTGACCAGTTCGGCGTCG
>JAPSLC010000014.1 GCA_031181345.1 Cupriavidus sp.
ATTCAGATGCGTGCGTGGATTGCACAAGAGCGACCCGGGATGCACTGACACACGAATCCGGAACGCAACTATCTTCTCGAATCGGCGATTATACACACAAGATCGAAGCCGCCGCAAGGAAGATCCCGCCTCGTCGTGAAGGCGGCGGGGCGCGCACACCAATCCGTATAATTGGCGCCACAATTGGCGGGCCCCCGCTCGCCCGGTGTGGTGCGATTGCAACTTTCGGCGCTCGGCGCCCGTCTGACTGCGATCTGCCGACCCGGCGACGCGCCCCGAGGCGGCGCCCCAACCGTTTCCCTTTCCTCCCCGACCTTGAACCTGCTCAAATCGCTCGCCACCATCAGCGGCCTGACGATGCTGTCGCGCATCACGGGCCTGATCCGCGAGATCCTGATCGCCCGCGCGTTCGGCGCCTCGGACATGACCGACGCGTTCAATGTCGCCTTCCGCATCCCCAACATGCTGCGCCGGATCTTCGGGGAAGGCGCTTTCCAGCAGGCCTTCGTGCCGATCCTTGGCGAGTACCACGGCAAGCGCGGCGACGAGCCGACCCGGCTGCTGGTCGATGCGGTCGCCACCGTGATGGCGTGGGCCCTGGCCGCGGTGTCGCTGCTCGGCGTGCTCGCCGCACCGGTGATCATGACGATCGTCGCGACGGGCTTTCGCGGCGACAACCAGACCTACGACGCGGCCGTCTTCATGACCCGCGTGATGTTCCCCTACATCGGCCTGATCTCGATGGTGGCGCTGGCCTCGGGCGTGCTGAACACCTGGCGCAACTTCGCGGTGCCCGCCTTCACGCCGGTGCTGCTGAACCTGTCGCTGATCGGCGCCGCGCTGTTCGTCGCGCCGCATCTGGAGCAGCCGATCTACGCGCAGGCCTGGGGCGTGCTGGTCGGCGGCGTGCTGCAGCTGGCGATCCAGGTGCCGGCGCTCAAGCGCATCGGCATGCTGCCGCGCATCGGCGTGAACCTGCGCGCCGCCTGGGGCGATCCCGGCGTGCGCCGCATCCTGCGGCAGATGGGACCGGCGCTGCTGGGCGTATCGGTCGCCCAGATCAGCCTGATCATCAATACCAATATCGCCTCGCGCCTGGCTACCGGCAGCGTGTCCTTCCTGACCTACGCCGACCGCCTGATGGAGTTTCCGACCGCGCTGCTCGGCGTGGCGATCGGCACGATCCTGCTGCCGAGCCTGTCCAAGGCCAGCGCGCGCGAAGACGCCGTCGAATATTCGGCGCTGCTCGACTGGGGCCTGCGGCTGACCTTCCTGCTGGCGATCCCGAGCGCGATCGGCCTGTACGTGTTCGGCAAGCCGCTGACCGCGGTGCTGTTCCACTATGGCAAGTTCGACGCCCATGCGGTCGAGATGACGAGACTGGCGGTGATGGCGTACGGCGTCGGCCTGGTCGGCCAGATCCTGGTCAAGATCCTCGCGCCGGGCTTTTACGCGCGGCAGGACATCCGCACCCCGGTCAAGATCGCGATCGCGATGCTGGTGATGACGCAGCTGGCCAACCTCGCCTTCGTGCCGTGGCTGGGGCACGCCGGGTTGGCGCTGTCGATCAGCGTCAGCGCGACGCTCAATGCCGTGCTGCTGTTCATCGGCCTGCGCCGCGTCGGCGTCTATCGACCCGCGCCCGGCTGGTGGCTGTTTCTCGCCCAGCTGTCGGCCGCGGCGACGCTGCTGTCCGGCGTGCTGCTGTGGTTCGCGCGCACCTTCGACTGGGTCGCCATGGGGACCACGCCGCTGCTGCGGATCGCGCTGATGGCATCGTGCCTGGTGCTTGCGGCGGTCGTCTACTTCGGTACACTGTGGCTCACGGGCCTGCGCTATGCTGCCTTCAAGCGCAAAGCAGCCTGAAGACCATGGCGCCGGCCGCAACCAGGAACCGCTATGACCTCGACCAAAGTCCTGGACTATTTTGCCGCGCTGGTGGCGGACGACAGCGGCATCCCGCTGACCGAAACGGCCCTGTCGATCGCACAGGACGCCTACCCTGATCTGGACCTGCAGGCTGAACTGGCCGCCATCGATGTGCTCGCCCTGCGGCTGAAACGGCGGATCGCCGACGGCACTCCGGCCATCCAGCGCCTGCGGCTGCTGAACCATTTCTTCTATCGCGACCTGGGCTTCGGCCCCAACGCGAACGACTACTACGACCCCGACAACTCGTATCTGAACGTGGTGTTGCGGCAGCGGCGCGGCATTCCGATCTCGCTGGCGGTGCTGTACATGGAGCTGGGCCAGCAGATCGGCCTGCCGCTCAAGGGCGTCTCCTTCCCCAA
Source organism: Cupriavidus sp. (assembly GCA_031181345.1). GTDB lineage: Bacteria > Pseudomonadota > Gammaproteobacteria > Burkholderiales > Burkholderiaceae > Cupriavidus. Next base: position 2,292 of record JAPSLC010000014.1, read on the forward strand.
CCACTTCCTGCTGCGGATGTCGATTCCCGCGGGGGAGGTCGTGCTCGATCCGCTGACCGGCGAGACGCTGTCCAAGGAGCAGCTGCAGGACATGCTGGACCCGTACCTGGAGCGCGAGGGCATCGCCGATCCGAATGCGGTGCCGCTGGGCCTGTTCCTGCAGACCGCCAGCCATCGCGAAATCATCGCGCGGATGCTGCGCAACCTGAAGGCGATCTATCTGCAGGAGTCGCGCTGGCAGCGGCTGCTGGCGGTGCAGAACCGGCTGGTGATCCTGCTGCCGGATTCGATCGAGGAGGTGCGCGACCGGGGCCTGGCCTACGCGAATCTGGAATGCTTCCGGCCCGCGCTGGAAGATCTGGAGGCCTATGTCAGCGCACGGCCCGATGCGGCCGATTCGACCCAGATCCGCGACCGCATGCCGGCGCTGCGGATGATGAGCCGGTCGCTGAACTGAGCGGCCCCAACAAAGACAAGAAGGAAAGGAAGGGACAAGCCGGCATCGCCAGATGCCGGCCTCGCCTCGAGCCCGCGTCTTACGAGACGCGGCGCTTGTCGCCGCGACGCAGCAGGCGCCACAGGCCGCCGAGGATCAGCGGCACGATCGCCGCGCTGATGCCGACCAGCACGATCAGGTTCAGGTACTGCTTGATGAACGGCAGGTTGCCGAAGAAGTAGCCGGCAAACACAAGGCCTACCACCCAGGTGAGCGCGCCGACCACATTGAACAGCTGGAAGCGCGCGAAGGTCATCTGCGACACGCCCGCCACGAACGGGGCGAAGGTCCGCACGATCGGCACGAAGCGCGCGATCACCAGCGTCTTGCCGCCGTGGCGCTCATAGAAGTCGTGCGTCTTGCGCAGCGCCTGCTGGTCCAGGAAGCGCCATTGATGGTCGAACACCTTGGGTCCGATCCAGCTGCCGACCCAGTAGTTGACGGTATTGCCGCCGATCGCGGCGACCAGCAGCAGCCCGATCAGCACCCACTCGTTCATCGCCCCGGTGGCGCAGAACGCGCCGGCGATGAACAGCAGCGAATCGCCGGGCAGGAAAGGCGCCACCACCAGGCCGGTCTCCGCAAAGACGATCGCGAAAAGAATGGCGTAGACCCAGGCGCCATATTGCTGAATCACGGTGCCGAGGTACTTGTCGACATGCAGCAGCATGTCAATCACCTGCAATACGATATCCAAGACGTTCCCCATCTTTTTCCAGCCCGACATCATACAAGACGAACGTGCCCGCACCGGTGACCAAACAGCGGCTTGGGCATCGCGGATGCGACCTCCCGCACGCAGCGTCGCCACGAGACCGTCAGAAGGCCGCAACGAAGCCGGCACGTATAATCGCTGCCATGTCCGCGCCGCCCTCCTCTCCTGCCTCCGTCGCCGCTTCGTCCGACCGCCCTCAGCGCCCTCAGCGCCCCCAGGGCCGCCTGGCGCCGGCGCGCCCGATCCGGCCGCTGCCCGACCAGCTGGTCAGCCAGATCGCGGCCGGCGAGGTGGTCGAGCGTCCGGCCTCGGTGGTCAAGGAGTTGCTGGAGAACGCGCTGGACGCGGGCGCGACGCAGCTGTCGGTGCGGCTCGAGGAAGGCGGCGTACGTCGCATCGTGATCACCGACAACGGCTGCGGCATCCCGGCCGACGAGCTGCCGGTCGCGCTGATGCGCCATGCCACCAGCAAGATCGCCTCGCTCGATGAACTCGAATCGGTGCTGACGCTGGGCTTTCGCGGCGAGGCGCTGGCCTCGATCGCCTCGGTCTCGCAGCTGGTGCTGACCAGCCGCACGGCGAACTGCCCCCATGCGAGCCAGATCCATGCGGATACCGGCGCGCTGCAGCCCGCTTCGGGCGGGGTCGGCACCACGGTCGACGTGCAGCACCTGTATTTCAATACGCCGGCGCGCCGCAAATTCCTCAAGAGCGAACAGACCGAGCTCGGCCATTGCCTCGAGGTGATCCGGCGCATTGCGCTGGCCCGGCCCGACGTCACGCTGTCGGTCCACCACAACGGCAAGCCGATGGAGCACTGGAACGCGGGCGATGTCGCCACGCGCACCGCGCAGGTGCTCGGCAGCGAATTTGCGCGGGCGCGCCTGCCGCTGGACGAGCAAGCCGGCGATTTAGCCCTCTACGGCTTCGCGGGACTGCCGACCGCCTCGCGCGGCCGTCCCGACCAGCAGTTCTTCTTCGTCAATGGCCGCTTCGTCCGCGACAAGCTGCTGACGCACGCGGTGCGCAGCGCCTATCAGGACGTGCTGCACGGCGACCGTTTCCCGTCCTACGTGCTGTGCCTGGACCTGCCGCCGGAGCTGGTCGACGTCAACGTGCACCCGTCCAAGATCGAGGTGCGCTTCCGCGAATCGCGCGCGGTCCATCAGTTCGTCTACCACGCGGTGCAGCGCTGCCTGGCGCGCCAAGCGGGCGAGAACGGCGACAGCCTGCATACCGGCGACGACGGCATCGGTCACGGCGGCCAAGCCCCGACGCTGCGCGTCGCGGCCACCAGCCCCGCGCAACCCGGCGGTCGCCCCTGGGTCGATTACACCGCGGCCGCGCGCCAGACCGAACTGGGCATCGCGCAGCCGCGACAGGCCTATCTCGGCATGGTTCGCGATGCGCTGTCGCCGGCCGGCCAGCGCTTCACGCCATCGAGCCAGCCGCCCGCCTGGCTGGCCGATGCCCGCGCGGCCCGCGAGGAGGAGCCGCCGTCGCTGCTGGACCGTGCGCCGATGCCGGGCCCGAGCGCCGGCGATGGCCGGCAGGACGACACCGACGACCATCCGCTCGGCTACGCGATCGCCCAACTGCACGGCATCTACGTGCTGGCGCAGAACGCGCGCGGCCTGGTGCTGGTCGACATGCACGCCGCCCACGAACGCATCCTGTACGAGCAGATCAAGACGGCGCTCGACGCGCGCCAGATGACGGTGCAGCCGCTGCTGATTCCGGTCACGCTGCCGGCCAGCCCGGTGGAGATCGGCGCCGCCGAGGAACACCAGGAAACGCTGGCGCTGCTGGGCTTCGATATCGCTCCGGTCTCGCCCACCACGCTGGCGGTGCGCGCGATTCCCGCGCTGCTCAAGCAGGCCGACGCCGAGGCGCTGGCGCGCGACGTGCTGCGCGATCTGCATGCCTATGGCGGTTCGCGCGTGCTGGCCGAGCGCCAGAACGAGCTGCTGGCGACGCTGGCCTGCCACAGTGCCGTGCGCGCCAACCGCAAGCTGACCGTCGAGGAAATGAACGCGCTGCTGCGCCAGATGGAGCAGACCGAGCGCGCCGACCAGTGCAACCATGGCCGGCCGACCTGGGTCCAGCTGACCGTGGCCGAGCTGGACCGGCTGTTCCTGCGCGGCCAGTAAGGCCGTCGCCCCCGCCGTCGTTAGCGCCGTCGTTGTCCGCTTCTTCCATGGCCGCCGCTTCGCCCTCTCCCATCGTCTGCCTGCTTGGCCCCACCGCCTCGGGCAAGACCGCGGCCGCCCTGGCGCTGGCCGCGCGCGCGCCGGTCGAGATCATCAGCATGGACTCGGCGCTGGTCTATCGCGAGATGGACATCGGCACCGCCAAGCCCTCGGCCGCCGAACTGGCCGCGGTGCCGCACCATCTGATCGACATCATCGACCCGGCCGACAGCTATTCGGCCGCGCAATTCGTCACCGACACCAATGCGCTGATCGAAGCGATCCGCGCGCGCGGCCGCGAGCCGCTGATCGTCGGCGGCACCATGCTCTACTACAAGGCGCTGACCCAGGGCCTGAACGACCTGCCGCAGGCCGATCCGCAGGTGCGCGCCGAACTGGACCAACTGGCCGAGCAGCGCGGCTGGCCCGCGCTGCATGCGATGCTGGCCGAAGTGGACCCGGTTACGGCGGCGCGGCTTGCCCCTAACGATTCGCAGCGCATCCAGCGCGCGCTGGAGATCCACCGGCTGACCGGCCGGCCGATGTCCGCGTTGCTGGCGCGCCAGGCCGATGCGCGGACCTTCGATGGCGAGGCCGGCGGACGCTTTCGCGCGATCGCGCTGGAGCCGTCGGACCGCGCGGTGCTGCACGCGCGCATCGAGGCCCGCTTCGACGCGATGCTGGCCGGCGGACTGCTGGACGAAGTCGAACGCCTGCGCGCGCGCGGCGACCTGCATGCCGGCCTGCCGTCGATCCGCTGCGTTGGCTACCGTCAGGCCTGGGAATATCTGGAGGGCCTCTGCGACTTCGCCACCATGCGCGAACGCGGCATCGCCGCGACCCGGCAGCTGTGCAAGCGGCAGCTGACGTGGTTGCGGTCGACGCCGGAGCGGCTGGTGGTCGATTGCCTGGCGCGGGACTATGTCCAGCAGGTGGCCCGCCTGGCGCAGTTGGGCGCATAGCATGGGCGCCGGCGTCGGGCGATAATCGCGTCTTTGTCCCTTGTCCAATTCGATACGGATTCGTCCGACGCTGACATCATGACCGCCACCGCCTTCACGCTGCGCCCCGCCACCGCCGACGACTGCGACACGCTGCTGCGCCTGATCGCCGAGCTCGCCGAGTACGAAAAGCTGACCCATCTGGTCGAGGCCACGCCGGAGAAGCTGCGCCAGACGCTGTTCAGCGCACGTCCGTCGGCCGAGGCGGTCCTGGCCGAGGTGCCCGGCTCCGAAGGTCCGCGCGCGATCGGCTTCGCGCTGTTCTTCCACAACTACTCGACGTTCCTCGCCAAGCCGGGCCTCTACCTCGAAGACCTGTATGTCGAACCGGCCTGGCGCGGCCACGGCATCGGCAAGGCCTTGCTGATTCATCTGGCCGGACTGGCGGTCGAGCGCGGCTGCGGCCGCTTCGAATGGAGCGTGCTGGACTGGAACACGCCGTCGATCGACTTCTATCGTGCGATGGGCGCCAGCGTGCTGCCGGACTGGCGCATCTGCCGGGTCACCGGCGAGGCGCTGGCGGCGATGGCGGCCAAGCAGGGCTGACCACCACACCGGCAGTGGGCACTGGCCGCGGCACGGCCAGCGGCACGCCCAAGCAAAAACAGGCGGATGCCCGAGCATCCGCCTGTTTTTTTTATCCCGATCACAGGAAAATCAGACCACCACGGTCGGCGCCTGCCCTTCCTCGCGCTCGCGGATCTCGCCGATCTGCCACACCGCCTCGCCGGCTGCCTGCAGATGCCGGATCGCGCGTTCGGCGTCTTCCTTGGCGACGATCACCACCATGCCGATGCCGCAGTTGAACACGCGGTGCATCTCGTCGTCGGCGACGCGGCCCTGCGCCTGCAGCCACTGGAACAGCGGCGGCAGCGTCCACGCATCCCGCTGCAGCACCGCGGTGACTTCCTTGGGCAGCACGCGCGGCACGTTCTCGGTCAGGCCGCCGCCGGTGATGTGGGCCATGCCCTTGACGGGCAGCGTCTCGATCAGCGACAGCAGCGGCTTCACGTAGATGCGGGTCGGCGCCATGATGGCGTCCTGCAGGCGCTGGCCGTGGAAATCGGCTTCGAGGTCGGGCTTGGCAACCTCGATGATCTTGCGCACCAGCGAGTAGCCGTTCGAATGCGCGCCCGACGAGGCCAGGCCCAGCACCACGTCGCCCGGCACGATGGTGGTGCCGTCGATGATGCGGCTCTTCTCCACCGCGCCGACCGCGAAGCCGGCCAGATCGTATTCACCGTCCGGATACATGCTGGGCATTTCGGCGGTCTCGCCGCCGATCAGCGCGCAGCCGGCCAGCTCGCAGCCATGGGCGATGCCCTGGATCACGGTCGCGGCGGTATCGACGTCCAGCTTGCCGCAGGCGAAATAGTCGAGGAAGAACAGCGGCTCGGCGCCTTGCACCAGGATGTCGTTGACGCTCATCGCGACCAGATCCTGGCCCACGGTATCGTGGCGGTTCAGCTGGAAGGCCAGCTTCAGCTTGGTGCCGACGCCGTCCGTGCCCGACACCAGCACCGGCTCCTTGAACTTGCGCGACAGCTCGAACAGCGCGCCGAAGCCCCCGATGCCGGCCATCACGCCCTCGCGCATGGTGCGCTTGGCGAACGGCTTGATACGGTCGACGAGCGCGTCGCCCGCATCGATGTCAACGCCGGCATCGCGGTACGAAAGGCCTGCCTGGCCGGAAGTGGGGGCTGCGCTCATGGAATTCTGCGGGTCCTGGATGGTGGAAATGACGACACTTGGGCGAGTCGGGTAACGCACAAGTGAGGAATGCGGCCCTCGCGGCGCCGGTTGGCGGGTCGCGAGTCCAGTAGAATCGCGATTTTAACGGATACAGGGTGTCGGCTTCCAGTTGCATCGGCTCGCGCCGTGCAAACCCGCCGCCGCCGGGCGACGACGCGCGCTTGCCGCCCGTCCTCGCCTTTCTTTTTGCTGGTCTCTTTTGCTGGTCTCTTTTTGCCGGTCTTTCCCCCACTGTCCCGATGAACGCCCCCCTGCTGTCCCATGAGGCCAAGCGCATTCTGCTCTGGGTCGCGCTCGGCGTCGTGCTGTTCGCCACGCTGCTGGCGCTGGCGCCGGTGCTGTCGCCCTTCCTGTTCGCGTTCATCTTCGCCTATATCCTGAACCCCGGCGTCGATTGGCTGCAGCGGCACAAGGTGCCGCGGATGATCGCCGTCTCGCTGATGATCCTGCTGCTGATCGTCGTCGTGGTGCTGCTGGTGCTGCTGGTGATCGCGGTGCTCCAGCGCGAGATTCCGCAACTGCGGGAGCAGTTGCCCGAACTGCTGAAGAAGCTCAATTCGGTGGTGGCCCCGCGGCTCTCCGAGCTTGGCGTGCGCGTGCGCTTCGACTTCCCGGGCCTGCGCCGCATGATGTCCGAGCGCTTCGCCGCCAGCCCGGAGGACCTGCTGGCGGTGCTGCTGACCTATGTGCGCGTGTCCGGCACGGCGCTGGTCACCTACGGCGGGCTGGCGCTCCTGGTGCCGATCGTCATGTTCTATCTGCTGATGGACTGGCACATGGTGATGCGCCGGATCGAGGGCCTGGTGCCGCGCCGCTGGGTGCCAAAGGTGCGCGAGCTGAGCGCGGAGACCGATGCGCTGCTGTCGCAGTACCTGCGCGGCCAGATCCTGGTAATGCTGATCCTCGCCGCGCTGTATTCGATCGGCCTGACCATCGCCGGCTTCGAGATCGCGATCCCGATCGGCGTGTTCACCGGCCTGGCCGTCTTCATTCCCTATATCGGCTTCGGATTCGGCCTGGCGCTGGCCATCGTCGCGGCGCTGCTGCAGTTCGGCAACCTGTACGGGCTGGGCGCGGTCGCGGTCGTCTACGGTATCGGCCAGTTCGTGGAAAGCTTCTACCTGACCCCGCGCCTGGTCGGCGACCGGATCGGGCTGCATCCGCTGGTGGTGATCTTCGCGCTGCTCGCCTTCGGGCAGCTGTTCGGCTTCTTCGGCGTGCTGTTGGCGCTGCCGACCTGCGCGGTCCTGCTGGTCGGTGCCCGCCAGTTGCGGCGGCTGTATGTGACAAGCGACCTCTACCGAAAGTAATCGATACGCCATGTCTCCGCGCCCCAAGCAACTGTCGCTCGAACTGGGCAGCCCGCCGCCGTCGACCTTCGAGAACTTCTTCGTCTCGGCCAACCGCGAGCCGGTGCAGCGGCTGCGCGAGCTGCCGGGCGCGGTGGCGCAGGAGCGCGCCGCCGACCGGCTGATCTATCTGTGGGGCGAGACCGGTTCGGGCCGCACCCATCTGCTGCACGCGCTGTGCGACGCCGGCGCCCATGCCGGCCTGCGCTGCCGCTATCTGAGCCCGCATCACGCACTTGCCGACTTCATCTTCGATCCGAGCTGCCAGCTGTACACGGTCGACGACGTGGACCTGCTGGACGAGGCGCGCCAGATCGCGGTGTTTTCCCTGTATAACGAGGTCCGGGCGCACGTGCGCACCGCGCTGGTGGTGGCCGGCAGCCTGGCTCCCGTCACCATGCCGGTGCGCGAGGACCTGCGCACGCGGCTCGGCTGGGGCCTGGTCTACCAGCTCGCGCCGCTGTCGGACGACGACAAGATGGCCGCGCTGGTGCAGGCCGCGCGCGAACGCGGACTGCAGCTCTCCCCCGAAATCCCCCACTGGCTGGTGACGCGCCACTATCGCGACATGCCCAGCCTGATGGCGCTGCTGGACGCGCTCGACACCTATTCGCTGGAACGCAAGCGGGCGGTGACGCTGCCGTTGTTGCGCGAAATGTTCGCCGAGTTGCGGGAATAGCGCGCGCAATGGCCCTAAGCGCGCACCCGGCCCGCACCGGGCCCGCGCCCTGGCACGCTCCCTGCAATCGGCCGCCAAGCCGGCCGTCATCCCCTTAAGGTAAAATCGCCGCCCATGAATCTGGCATTGTTCGACCTCGACCACACCCTGATCCCGACCGACAGCGACCACGAATGGGGCCGCTTTCTGGTCCGTCTTGGCGTGGTCGACGAGGAAACCTACCGTCGCAAGAACGACGAGTTCTACGGCCACTACAAGGCCGGCACCCTCGATATCCAGGCCTTCCTGAAGTTCGCGCTGGCCCCGCTGGCGGCCCATCCGCGCGAGCGCCTGAACGCCTGGCGCCAGCAATTCATGCACGAGGTGATCGAGCCGGCCATCACGCCGCAGGCTCGCGCGCTGGTCTACAAGCATCTGGACGCCGGCGACCTGTGTGCGATCGTCACGGCGACCAACAGCTTCGTCACGGCGCCGATTGCCGCCGCCTTCGGCATCAAGCACCTGATCGCCACCGAGCCGGCCACCGCCGACGGCCTGGCGGAAAGCGCCTACACCGGCGAGGTGTTCGGCATCCCGAGCTTCCGCGAAGGCAAGATCGCCCGCGTCGAGGCCTGGCTGAAGGAACAGGGCGCGCGCTGGCAGGACTTCGCCACCACCACCTTCTACAGCGATTCGATGAACGACCTGCCGCTCTTGGCCAAGGTCACCGAGCCGATCGCCACCAACCCGGACGAGCGCCTCCGCCATCATGCCGCCGCGGCCGGCTGGCGCATCATGGACCTGTTCTGACGTGATCAAGAAGCTTATCAACCGGCTGCTGGGCAAGCCCGGACCCAAGCAGCGACGCCTCGGCCGCGCCCACACACCGCGCATCATCACCGCCGACGAGCACCAGATCGATCCCACGCTGCTCTCGCGCAATGCGGTCAAGGTCACCAGCACGCTGCAGCAGGCCGGCTACCAGGCCTTTATCGTCGGCGGCGCGGTGCGCGACCTGCTGCTCGGCATCAAGCCCAAGGACTTCGACGTGGCGACCAACGCCACGCCGGACCAGGTGCAGGCGCTGTTCCGCCGCTCGCGCATCATCGGCCGGCGCTTCCAGATCGTGCACGTGACCTTCTACGGCGGACGCGAGCAGGAAATCATCGAGGTGTCGACCTTCCGCGCGCTGGTCGACGCGGTGGCCAGCGAAACGCTGCCCGAAGGCCGCCGGCTCAAGCGTGCCGAACTGGACAACAAGACCCACGCGATCGACGCCTCCGGCCGGGTGCTGCGCGACAACGTCTGGGGCTCGCAGGCGGAGGACGCCGAACGGCGCGACTTCACCATCAATGCGATGTACTACGACCCGGCCGAGCAGACGGTGCACGACTACCACCACGGCATGGAAGACATGCGGGCGCGCACGCTGCGGATGATCGGCGACCCGGTCACGCGCTATCGCGAGGACCCGGTGCGGATGCTGCGCGTGGTGCGTTTCGCCGCCAAGACCGGCTTCGACATCGACGAGGCCACGCGCCAGCCGATCGCCGACCTGGCCTCGCTGATCCATAACGTGCCGAGCGCGCGCCTGTTCGACGAGATGCTCAAGCTCTTGATGTCCGGCCATGCCTGGGCCTCGCTGCAGGAGCTGCGCAAGGCCGGCCTGCACAAGGGCCTGCTGCCGCTGCTGGACGTCGCGATCGAGCAACCGCTGGGCCAGCGCTTCGTGCAGCTGGCGCTGGACAATACCGACCGCCGCGTGCAGGCCGGCAAGCCGGTCTCGCCCGGCTTCCTGTTCGCCGCGCTGCTGTGGCACCACGTGCTGCAGCGCTGGAAGACGCTGCGCGAGGGCGGCGAGCATCCGATCGCGGCGCTCAACGCGGCGATGGACGACGTGCTCGAGCGACAGACCGGCCAGCTGGCGATCCAGCGCCGCTTCGTCACCGACATGCGCGATATCTGGGGCATGCAGCCGCGCTTCGAGAAGCGCGTCGGCCGCATGCCGTTCCGCCTGTTGGAATCGCCGCGCTTCCGCGCCGGTTTCGACTTCCTGGCGCTGCGCTGCGAGGCCGGTGAAATGCCGGCCGAACTGGCGACCTGGTGGCAGGACTTCCAGAACGCCGACTCCGAAGGCCGCGAGAACCTGATCGAGGCGGCGCGTGCCTCCGGCACGGCCGGCAGCGAAGGTCCGGCGCGCAAGAAGCGCCGTCGGCGGCCGTCGCGGAAATCGGATAAAGTTTCCCCCCGGGATGAGATGGACGCGGCAGCCGACCAGCAAGGCGGCGCGCGCGGCCAGCCGGAGGAAACCGAATGACACTGGCCTTCATCGGCATCGGCGCCAACCTGGGCGACGCAAAACAAGCCGTCAAGGATGCCATCGTCTGCCTGGCGCAGCAGGTCGGCATCCGGATCGTGGCGCGATCCTCGCTGTACCGCAGCGCGCCGGTCGATGCCGGCGGCGACGATTACTACAACGCGGTGGTCAAGCTGGAGACCAGCTTCACGGCCGCCCAGCTGCTGGTCATCTGCCACCATATCGAAGACCAGTTCGGCCGCGAGCGGCCCTTTCGCAATGCGCCGCGCACGCTGGACCTGGACCTGCTGGTGTTCGGCGACGAAATGCATGACGGCGCGCAGCTGACCGTGCCGCATCCGCGCGTGGCGGCGCGCGCGTTCACGCTGGTGCCGCTGCTCGAACTCGAACCCGAACTGGTGATTCCGGGCCTGGGGCGCGCCGCCGACCATCTCCCCGCGGTGGCGGGCCAGCGCATCGACAAGGTGTCCTTCTGCCAATGTACGCGCCAAGCGGAATCTCGCCCTACCTCCTGACCGCCGGCCTGCTGACGCTGTCCAATGTGTTCATGACCTTCGCGTGGTACGGCCACCTGAAGGACCTGAGCAGCCGCCCCTGGTACATCGCGGCGATCGTCAGCTGGGGCATCGCGCTGTTCGAGTACATGCTGCAGGTGCCGGCCAACCGGATCGGCTTCCAGCATGGCATCTCGCTGGCGCAACTGAAGATCCTGCAGGAAGCGATCACGCTGACGGTGTTCGTGCCGTTCTCGCTGCTGTACATGCAGCAAAGCTTCAAGTGGGACTACGTGTGGGCGGCGCTGTGCATGGTCGGTGCCGTCTATTTCATCTTCCGCAGCTGAACGCTGCCGCCCGTCCCGGGCGCCGGCAAGCGGACCTCCGAGGCACATCGATGAGCTATCTCCTGGAACCCTCCCGCAAGTCCATCACCATCCCCAAGCTGCAGGCGATGCGCGCCGCCGGCGAAAAGATCGTGATGCTGACCGCCTATGACTCGAGCTTCGCCGCGCTGCTCGACCACTGCGGCGTCGAGGTGATCCTGATCGGCGATTCGCTCGGCAACGTGATGCAGGGCCAGCAGACCACGCTGCCCGTCACGCTGGAACAGATGGCGTACCACACCGAATGCGTGGCGCGCGGCAACCAGACCGCACTGGTCGTCACCGACCTGCCCTTCGGCACCTACGGCACGCCCGAGCAGGCGTTTGCCAGCGCCGCGGCGCTGATGCGCGCCGGCGCGCAGATGGTCAAGCTCGAAGGCGGCGAATGGCTGGCGCCGACCGTCAAGTTCCTGGTCGAGCGCAGCATCCCGGTGTGCGCGCATATCGGGCTGACGCCGCAGTCGGTGCATGCCTTCGGCGGCTTCAAGGTGCAGGGCAAGACCGACGCCAGCGCGGCCCAGCTGCGCCGCGACGCCGAAGCGCTGCAGAGCGCCGGTGCCCAGCTGATCGTGATGGAGGCGGTGCCGGCCGCGCTGGCCGCCACCGTGACCAGCCAGCTCGAGATCCCCACCATCGGCATCGGCGCCGGCGTGGACTGCTCCGGCCAGGTGCTGGTGCTGCAGGACATGCTGAACATCTATCCCGGGCGCAAGGCCAAGTTCGTGCGCAACTTCATGGAAGGCCAGACCTCGATCGAGGGCGCGATCCGCGCCTATGTCGCCGCGGTCAAGGACGGCAGCTTCCCCGCGCCCGAACACACCTTCTCGGCCTGACGCCGCCCGATGGAGATCGGCGCCGCCACTGCGGCCGCGTTCGCGCTGCTCGCCGGCGGCGATCCCGCGCTGTGGGAGATCGTCTGGACCTCGCTGAAGGTCGCCTTCGCCGGGCTGGCGATCGCCACCGCCCCGGCGATCGGCGCGGCGTACCTGATCGCCACCCATGACTTCCCCGGCCGGCGGCTGGTGGTGGTGCTGGCGCAGGCGTTCCTGTCGTTTCCGACCGTGCTGGTCGGCCTGATCCTCTATCTGCTGCTGACGCGCCAGGGGCCGCTGGGCAGTCTCGGGCTGCTGTTCACGCCGACTGGCATGGTGATCGGCCAAGCCGTGATCGGCTTTCCGGTGGTGCTGGCGTTCGCGCTGTCGACGCTGCAGGGTGCCGACGCGCGGCTGCGCGAGACCGCCTGGGTGCTCGGTGCGGGTGCCTGGCGCACCTTCTTCACCGTGCTGCGCGAGTTGCGCTTTGGCCTGATGGCGGCCGTGGTCGCCGGCTTCGGCCGCGTGATCGCGGAAGTCGGCTCCGCGCTGATGATCGGTGGCAATATCGAAGGCTCGACCCGTACCATCACCACCGCGATCGCCCTGGAGACCAGCAAGGGCGAGTTTGCCCAGGGCATCGCGCTGGGCATCGTGCTGGTGGCCCTGGCCCTGCTGGTCAACGTGCTGCTGGCGTGGCTGCAGGGCGCCGGAGGATTTCGCCGATGAACGCACCGGAGCCGGATCGCAACCGCCCCGCCGCCGACGCGCTGGCGCCGCCCCTGCTGGTGGTGCGCGGGCTGCGCCGACGGATCGGCGCCCGTGCGCTGTTCGATATCGACGCGCTGGCCTTCCCGCGCGCCACCGCGGTGGTATTGACCGGCGTCAACGGCGCGGGCAAGACCACGCTGCTGCGGATGATCGCCGGCCTCGAACGCGCGCCGGGCGCCACCGTCGATTGGACGGGCGCCGACGGCCAGCCGTGCAGCGCTTCGCTGGACCCGCTGCCGCGCGCGCTGCGCCAGCGCATCGCCTACATGCATCAGCATCCGTACCTGTTCCGCACCTCGGTGCGCGAGAACATCGCCTATGGGCTGCATGCGCGCGGACTGCCGGCCGACGAGGTCGCGCGCCGCGTCGGCGCGGCACTGGGCTGGGCCGGGATCACGCATGTCCAGGACACCGCGCCGGAGCGCCTGTCCGGCGGCGAAATCCAGCGCGTCGCACTGGCCCGCGCCAAGGTACTGGAGCCGGACCTGCTGCTGCTCGACGAGCCCACCTCCAATCTGGACGGCCACGCGCGCGAACAGGTGATCGCACTGGTGCGCGAGCTCGCCGCCGAAGGCCGCACCGTGGTGATGATCTGCCACGATCGCGACCTGATCAATCTTCCCGGCGTGGTGCGCTGGAAGCTGACCGACGGGCGCCTCGATACCCATCACCGCTAGGGCATTTTCAAGGCAAGCGCATCAAGGCAAGCGCATCAAGGCAAGCGCAGCGTGGCGGGCAGCACGCCGCGCAGCGCGTTGGCAATCGCCAGTTCGTCCGCGCGCAGCAACATCTCGCGCGTAATGGGGCTCTCGGTAGCCGGGCCGCCCAGATAGGTCTGGCCATCGCGCAGCACCGCGTCGCGCATCACGCCCGGCAGGATGTCCGCCGTAAGCGGCGGGGTCAGCCAGCGGCCGTCCACGCGCACGAATATCGAGCTGCGGCCGCCTTCCAACAGTTCGCCGCGCAGGTTGAAGAACAGGCTGTCGAAGGCGCCGATGCGCTCGGCCTCGCGCCAGCCGGCGTCGAAGGTCGCGCGCGCGCTGGTCTTGTGCCGGCGCAGGGGATCGGCGACCGGCAAGGCGGTGCCGGCGACGAGCAGGCCGACCGGTCCGTCCTGCAGCGGGGCCAGCGCGCCACCCGTCAATTGCAACGTCCCCGCCTTGTCCAGCGTGACCCGCAGCCGTGCGGGGCCTTGCGCCACGGACACCGCCTTCCGCGTGATCGCGTCGCGCGCCTCTTCCTCGTCGAAGCGATAGCCGAAACACGCCGCCGAGTCGCGCAGCCGGGCCAGATGCGCATCGAGTCGCAGGCAACGGCCCTGCTCGACGCGCATCGTCTCGATCAGCGTGAAGCCCGGATCGTGGCCCATCAGGAAGCGCGCCTTCCAGCCGCATTCCGCATATTCGTCGGCGGCAACGCTGTCGTGCACGATGCCGCTGCCGACGCCCATTTCGCCCGCGCGCAGGCCGTCATCCCGGCGCGGACCGAGTACCAGCGTGCGGATCGCCACGGACAAGGCCGCCCGCCCCAGCGTCTCGCCCGGCTCGGGCGCATCGACCCAGCCGATCGCACCGGTATAGAGGCCGCGCGGGGCGCGCTCCAGTTCGGCGATGATCTCCATGGTCCGGCGCTTGGGCGCACCGGTGATCGAGCCGCAAGGAAACAGCGCGGCCAGCAGCCCAGCCAGCGTGGTCCCGGCGCGCGCGGTCGCTGTGACGGTCGAGGTCATTTGCAGGACTTGTCCAAACGGCTGCACGACGAAGCGTTCCGGCACTCGCACCGTACCAGGCTGCGCGACCCTGCCGAGATCGTTGCGCAGCAGGTCGACGATCATCACGTTCTCGGCCCGGTTCTTGTCGTCGGCAGCCAGGGCGGCGGCGGCTTTGGCATCGCGTTTCGCATCGCCGCTGCGCAAGGCAGTTCCCTTCATCGGCCGGGTCACCAGCTCGCCGCCGCCGTCGTGACGAAAGAACAGCTCGGGCGATAGCGACAACACCCAGTGATCGCCGGGCAGCCGGGCCAGCGCGCCATACGGCACTGGCTGCGCGCCGCGCAAATCCCGATAGAAAGCGATCGGATCGCCAAAGGCTTCGAAGCGCAGGCGCTGGGTGAAATTCACCTGGTAGGTGTCCCCGGCCTCGATCCATTCATGGATGCGGGCGATGGCGGCGTGGAATGCGGCGCGATCGGTGTCCGAACGTACTTGCATCGCGCCAGCAGGCACGGTGGTGTCGCACTGGGCTTGCAGCCAATGCCGAATGGCCACCGCATCGCACATCGTCTTCGAGGCGAACCACAGGACGCGCATCCCGCCGTCGGCGAACGGATTGTCCGCACCGAGCCGGGCCAGCGTCGGCACGCGAACCAGCGGCGCACCGAATTCGTACGGGGCGAACAGGCAGGCATGCCATCCGGCCTTCCATCCCTCTCTCAGGCTCGATTCAAGGCCCTCCAGCTCACCTGCTGGCAGCACATCCATGTGCATGAAGCCGGTATAGAGCCGGCACGTTGCCGCCTCGTCCGTGGCGGCGTCGAGCAGGACGAACGGGGACGCCGGGTCGAGCCGAGGAAGAGCGGAGGAAGCGGACGGGCCTGGGCTAGGGGACAACGTGGACATCGGGCAGCAGGGAGAGAGAACGCCTTGGGCGCGCGGCGTCGAGCGGGCAGACAAACGGGAGCCGACATTATCGCCCGCGACGCAAACTTCCCCCTCAACTTCCTGGGGACGAGCACCATTTGACGTCGCGGTCCGCTTGCCTTCCCACCAGGCCGCCGTCTTCCTCGTTACCAGCAAAAACAAATCTCCGCCGTTTTTTATAGCGAGGTCTTCGCAATGCGCGGATCGTTGCCGCCATGCCGTCCGCAGTGATGGCGCAAAAAACGGGACCGTCACCCCGTGCATGTCGCACGGGACTGAAACCGCAACGGGGGAGAGATGGGAGACAGGACATCCATCATCGAGTGTGCGCGCCTTGAGGATTTGGCCACCATCCCAAGGTCGCAGAAACAACCGCTACTCAATGTCGATAAAGACAATATCGGTTTCCTGAATATACGCGTCGAGGGCCACGATTACCTGGTAACCAGGACTCACCAGTTTGGCGTTCAGGTCTGCCGTCTGGATATCGACGATCTCCCGCTCGCGAAGCGATTCTTCCAGGCCATCAAGGAGTTCTTCACTCACAAGGTCGCGGATTTTTTCCAGCTCCGCGGGGTAGGCAGTCGGTCCTATCGGATCGGCAAGGCAGTGGAAAGCTGGACGGAAATGCCGGACGGGCAGGAGAAGGCAAAAGGCCCGCCAACCATCCTGACGCCAACACTCACTTATCAAACTCCGGGGAAAAGGATCACAGTCGGCCAGTCGGACTACGTCGCCGACCATTTGGGAAATCATGGCACGCGGCCCGCCAGCGCAATCAAAATCTCGTCAGCTTGCAAGCCCATGAGCAAGCGAGATTACGCGTGGCGAAATCATTTGCTCTGTCGGCTTGGAGTAGCGACGCCATTGCAGTCTGGAAAAACGCCCGACCTGGACGAGAAGGCCTGCGAAACGGAGCTCATGGCGGCCTTCGACTTCGCTGGCCAAGACGCGCAGCAGGCATTCCCCCAGCTTTATGCACGGATGCATGCCATCGTGGCTCCCCGGGACTCCCGGGTTGCAATTGCTACAAGGGCAAACCCGCTGATCGTCACGCGCGTAAAGCTGCTGCTGCTCGGAAATGCCATCTCGATCGATGTCTCTAGCGAACTGAAGCCACTGAAACGAACTCCGCAGGAAGCAGCGGAACTGCTGAACTGGCTTGGCACATCGTGGCATCAACTCAGCGACGAAAGCGAGGCAGCGGTCCAATGTTGGCAGGTAGCACGCCTGCTATCCCGATGCGAGTTTGGCTTCCAGATGCTTTGTGAACTGATAGGCAAGCCTGCAGCAATGCCTGCACCGGTTATGGAGCAATGGCAGGCGGCGTTGCGGATATATCTTCAATCATGCGATCACCTGATTGCGTGCAGCGATCCCGCACTCGACCCAGCGGCGAGCCGCGGCAGCAAAGTCGCAGGTGATACTGAAGTCCTGCGAGCGTTGCTGGGACATCCGATTGGCGCAGCACGATATGTCGCAGCCATGCTCGCCGATCCGAACCACCCACGGGAACATCGGCTGGCGTATCGCGCGTTGCTTGGCGCCGTCAAGCTGATGCAGATTCGCGCTGTGGCCGATCCAGCATGGCTCAAGGCTCAGCGCCGAGCCATGGAAAGCGAAAGCTCCGCACCCTCCGTGGCAGCACCGTTGTCCAAAGACGAAGTCGTGGCCCTCGCATTGTGGCGCAACGGATTCCGCGACGACTTGGACAACGGCCTGTTGGCACACTTTCAACACCTTCTCAACAAGCTGGTGCTGGAATGGCTGCCCCGCAGGCACGTGGATCTGCTGACGGGCGTCGAAAGTGAGCTAATGCCCGACGATTCACCCGTTGCCTTGGCGCTCGGTGACCCGATGACCCAGGCTGCCACCCGGAGAACCGTGACGCAGCAAAGCCAGGACTACCAGACGGCAATGGGTCGCATGACACGGTTGTTGGCGTTGCATTTCAAGATGGCCGCCGGGGCTCCGTTGCTCCCGCATGAAGCCTTGTTGCGGGATGTTTTGGTGTTCCGAGACGAAATACGGGAGCTCGGATTGTCCGCGGAAGCAGCCGTGCAATTGGACCTGGAACTCGAGCAGGTTTTGGCGCGGCGCGACGATTTGGCACGGACGATGGAGATCGATAGTGCGGTTCAGTCCTACTCGGAGGACGACCCTCGAAGGTCGAATCACCAGTTCCACATTCAAGGCGATACCAAAACATGTCTGGCAGAGCTTCGCCAGCATCTGATGGCCATACAAGCGCGGTATCCGAGGGCCGACTTAGCTCTCCGGGCACCATTCGATGTGGCGGCGCGGGAAGTCGCGGCCACGCAGCGAATAGCCGGACTCGTCCGATATAGTCTTCTAACGCAATGGCTGAACTGCACCGAGTTCGGCATGCGGCTGCACGCGTATACCGTCACAGACGCATTCAAGAAGGCAGTGATCAGTGATTTGGTCGACCTCCC
The DNA here is from genome assembly GCA_031181345.1 of Cupriavidus sp. GTDB lineage: Bacteria > Pseudomonadota > Gammaproteobacteria > Burkholderiales > Burkholderiaceae > Cupriavidus. The sequence goes on from JAPSLC010000014.1 coordinate 20,326, forward strand.
AGCCAATCGTCTGCATCGACCGGAAATCGAAGCGGAATTGAATCGCATTACACAAATCGATCTTGATTTGATAGACGGATGGGCGGTGGAGGCCGGCATGCTTAGTACAACGGCCCCCGACTCGCTCGAGATCTCGTCGATGTCCGAAGTATCTAAGGAAGTGCCCGAGATAGGTCGCCGCTTCCAGCAGTATCGGCAGGTCGTCGCGATGCTGCGAGCCGGCCGAGACAAGGTCGATGCCGGAGTTGCGCTCCCCGAGGCACCGCGCACCAGGGAAGATTTCCGACAGATCGCAAGTCATCGAATGGACACCAATCTCGGTAATGGCGCCAAGGGCAGCGTTTCGAGGGCCGCGGGCGTCGGCGTAAGCGTCAGCATCGGTGCCGGTGCGGCGGCAGTACTAGCGGGTCCGGCACCGACGATAGGCGTCTCCTTCTCGCATGCGAGTACCTCCACCCGTACGGGAAGTTTCGGCATCCTCAGTAGTTCGGTCGGCGGCCAAACAATGATCGTGAGCGAGACGAAGGCAGAAACCGGCCAGGTCGGGGGCGGCATCACCGTTTCGACGGCAACAGCGCTGGACGTCGGTGTAGACGCCAGTTATGTCGATCGAGAGGGTACCGAAACCGGCATCGCCATCCGTGCCCCAGCGATCCCCGGTTCAAGAGAGTGGGTTAAGACAAGCCAGGACGCCGTCAACGTGGTATTCGGCAAGAAATTGGCGAACAAGATTGAAAAAGATCTGGCTGCACGGCCATATCAGTCAAAACACGATCGCGCGCTTCGGGAGCTGTGCTACCAGTGCTTTCAGCCGCTCTTGAAGGGGGCCCTCGCCCTCAATGTTTTTGACAATAAGACGTCGAGCGAGAGCGTCAACGTCGGCATTTCGGCCGGCGTTGGCGTCAAGGTAAAAGAAGGGCTTCTTCAGGGCTCCGTCAACGCACGCCTGGGCAGGGATACAGATATCCTGACGCACCAAGCGCGGGTCGACCGGACAGGTTCAACGCGGCTAGCGGTTCACGGCATTGGGTCGGGCTCCCGATACAACGCGGCCGTGCGCGTGTTGGCTACCGTGCTGCCAAAACAATTCACGGGACATCTCAAGAGCGGACTGCCAACAGGCGAGCTGTTGGGTATGACTGTAACGTTCGGAGAGCGGGGCGTTCAACATTTCATTCGGCGAGAAACAAGAGACGGCATCACGCAGCCTTCGTTCGCGTGGGACATTGTTTTCCGCAATGTCGACGACTTGACCGCACATCTGAACATGGCGGAGGTGCACGAGCAATGGGATGCATACAACAAATCGCTGACACCTGAAGTGAGAAAACTGGACCTCCACAGGTGCATGCAGTACTTGCATTTGCATGCGCGGGATTCCAGGCAGACCTTCATGGTTCGGCGATATTTGTTGGACGACAAGCTCGCCGAGCTCAACGCCTGGACAGCGCTGGCGGAAGGACTGAACGGTGCGAGTTCACCGTTCGGTGATCTGGCTAGTCGCTACGGTTTGACACAGCGCTGCTTGGCGCTGCTGACCACAAAGGAGCACTACAAGCTTGGTGGATTCGGCGCCTACACGGGAGACTATCGCGAAGAAGAAATCGGTCTCCACGGCGGCGTCATGCTCAGCGAGACCAGAACGGTATCAGTGTCGACGGAGTTGCTTTGGTTCAACGCTCGAATCGTTCCACGCGCACCGAAGTCTTTGGAGGAGACAGACGCATCGGGATCTGAGGGGGCCCACCCCAAGTTGCTTGTGAGGCAGCGTGAAGGTCAGTCCGTGCGTCATATTCCCCCCGAGTTGCGTGACCCCTTAAATTCCGAGATCCACGCGCAAGTCGGCTCCCTAGTTCAATCTCAGGAATTACACCATGCTCCACACCTCCACTAGCCGCTTGTCACCTTTCAACGCGCTAAATCCCATGGGATCTGCGCGTCAAGCCTGCGCCTTCATGACGCCCGCTTGCATCGATTCACCGCCCTCAGAAGGAAAGCGCTTACGACAATTCGCTATCGCGCCAAGCGATCATTCCGCCAACGGGGTTGCGAATGCTTGTAAATCCTTGAATGCAGAAACTTTGGACAAAAGTGACATGCTCAAGATACTGAAAGCGCGCAATCTGTGCGTTCACGGTGCGCACATACATTTTCTAGGCGTCCCAGCCATCTTGCTGGTGGCTTCTGCGTACGCCGCCGATAAGATATCGCGCAAGGTCTTTTTTGATACCCTGGATCTGTTTGTGCAACACGTTCGGAGAGACTCTGACCATCCCGATGGGATCAAGCCACATCACCTCACGCGTCTAGGAATTTCGGCGGCTGATGCTCAAAAGCTTCCATTGCACGATTCACGGCACGACATTGTGCTAGTGGCAGGCCTTTTGAGCGGCGTAATGGACATGGAGGATTTCGAACTGCTATACGGTCCTGGCCCCAAGGGACGGTTTCTACAACGCCACTTTCCCGGCGTCCCTGTATTGCCTCCGGCTCCGCCCTTGGCTGAGCACTTCTACTGCGATACCCGCAGCTTGCTAGTGAAAGATACAAGCTACGTTCGAGAGGAACTGAAGGAGTCGATTCCGCTCATTTGTGCTCGAATGGAAAAAGGGCCTGACTTCTACACCTCGACAAACCACTACAAGCTCCGCCTGCTGGCTGCGGAAAAGAAAGGGGTATCACTGAACGTCCTCGGCCCCTTCGACAACGAGGAATCGATGAAGCAAGCGTTCGCCGACACCTTCCACGTCGTGCACCCTCACTACGAACCCAACGGAACTTGGCGCCAGGACGTCAAATCGTTCCGCTTCGTGGAGCCGAAGAGGATCGACTGGGTACCGCCGCAGCCGAAGAAGCTGGAAACGGGCACCGAGCGGTCCAAGCCGGATCGCGGCTGCTCTACGCTGCTATGCAACGTCGTATGACGGCACAGCGGATCCAGCCTTAGCACAACGACCCACACATCAACAAAAAAGCCGCGCCCAACAAAGGGCGCGGCTTTTTTGCTGGTCCCCGCCAATCGCGGGAAAGCATGACTCAGCTGAAAAAGCTCTTCACCTTATCCAACCAGGACTGCTCTTGCGGACTGTGCCGCGAGCCGCCTTCATGGACAGAGCGGTCGAACTGGCGCAGCAGTTCCTTCTGGGCTTCGGTCAGCTTGACCGGCGTCTCGACGTTGACGTGCACATAGAGGTCGCCGGGCGTGCCGGAGCGGACGCCCTTGATGCCCTTGCCGCGCAGGCGGAACGTGCGGCCGGTCTGGGTGCCTTCGGGGACCGGGAAGCTGGCCTTGCCGTTCAGCGTCGGCACTTCGAGGTCGCCGCCCAGCGCGGCGGTGGCGTACGAGATCGGCATCTGGCAGTGCAGATCGTCGCCGTCGCGCTCGAACACCGGGTGCGGCTTGATATGGACCTCGACATAGAGGTCGCCCGGCGGGCCGCCGTTGATGCCGGGTTCCCCGTTGCCGGTCGATCGGATCCGCATGCCTTCGTCGATGCCGGCCGGAATCTTGACCTCGAGGGTCTTCTGCGTCTTGAGCTTGCCCTGGCCGTGGCATTTGACACACGGCTTGGGGATGTACTTGCCGGTGCCGTGGCACTTCGGGCAAGTTTGCTGCATCGTGAAGAAGCCCTGCGACACGCGCACCTGGCCGATGCCCTTGCAGGTGGGGCAGGTTTCGACGTGCGAGCCGGGCTCGGCGCCGTTGCCGTGGCAGTGGTCGCAGTCGTCCCAATGCGGCACGCGGATCTGCGCCTCGTGGCCGTGCGCGGCCTGCTCGAGCGAGATCTCCATGCTGTAACGCAGGTCGGCGCCGCGATAGACCTGCGGCCCCCCGCGTTGCCGTCCGCCGGCCGCCTGGCCGAAGATGTCGCCGAAGATATCGCCGAAGGCTTCGGCGAAGCCGCCGTAGCCCTGGGCACCGCCGAAGCCGCCCGCCATGTTCGGGTCCACGCCCGCGTGGCCGTACTGATCGTAGGCCGCCTTCTTTTCGGGATCGGAGAGCATCTCGTAGGCCTCCTTGGCCTCCTTGAATTTCTCCTCCGCATCCTTGCTGTCTGGATTGCGGTCCGGGTGGTACTTCATCGCGAGCTTGCGATACGCCTTCTTGATGTCGTCGTCGCTCGCGTTCTTGCCCACCCCGAGCACTTCGTAGTAGTCACGTTTTGCCATGGTGGCTCAAACCCTGATTGGCCGACCCGTGCGCACATGCGCGCCGGTCGACGAATAGCAAAAAGCCGAGCGGGGAAATCCGACGGCGCCGGCCCGCAGGTCCGCGCTTGGTCCGATATCCGCCGCCCGGCGTCGGGACAGGCATGGCGCCGGCGCAAGGCCCGCGCCATCCCATGTCCGTCGCATTACTTCTTGTCGTTGACTTCCTTGAACTCGGCATCCACGACGTTGTCGTCCTGCGGCTGCGCCTCGTGCGCAGCGCCGGCCGCGCCAGCGCCAGCAGCAGCCCCGGCGGCGCCGGTCTCGCCCGCCTTGGCCTGCATGTCGGCGTAGACCTTCTCGCCCAGCTTCTGGCTGACCTCGGACAGCGCCGCGACCTTGGCGTCGATCTCGGTCTTGTCGCCGCCGCGTGCAGCGTCTTCCAGTTCCTTGATCGCAGCCTCGATCTTTTCCTTCTCGCCCGACTCCAGCTTGTCGCCGTACTCGGTCAGCGCCTTGCGGGTCGAGTGCACCAGCGCGTCGGCCTGGTTGCGCGCGTCGGCCAGTTCGCGGGCCTTGCGGTCTTCCTCGGCGTTGGCCTCGGCGTCCTTGACCATGCGCTGGATCTCTTCTTCCGAGAGGCCCGAATTCGCCTTGATCGTGATCCGGTTTTCCTTGCCGGTCGCCTTGTCCTTGGCGCCGACGTGCAGGATGCCGTTGGCGTCGATGTCGAACGACACCTCGATCTGCGGCATGCCGCGCGGGGCCGGAGCGATGCCTTCGAGGTTGAACTCGCCCAGCAGCTTGTTGCCGCTGGCCATCTCGCGCTCGCCCTGGTAGACCTTGATGGTCACCGCCGGCTGGTTGTCGTCCGCCGTCGAGAACACCTGCGCATGCTTGGTCGGGATCGTGGTGTTCTTGCTGATCATCTTGGTCATCACGCCGCCCAGCGTCTCGATGCCCAGCGACAGCGGGGTCACGTCGAGCAGCAGCACGTCCTTGCGATCGCCGGAGAGCACCGAGCCCTGGATCGCCGCGCCAACGGCAACGGCTTCATCCGGGTTGACGTCCTTGCGGGCGTCGCGGCCGAAGAACTCGCGCACCTGTTCCTGCACCTTCGGCATGCGGGTCATACCGCCGACCAGGATCACGTCGTCGATGTCGCTGACCTTGACGCCGGCGTCCTTGATCGCGATGCGGCACGGTTCGATGGTGCGCGTGATCAGTTCCTCGACCAGCGCTTCGAACTTGGCGCGCGTGATCTTCAGGTTCAAGTGCTTCGGACCCGAGGCATCGGCCGTGATGTACGGCAGATTGATTTCGGTCTGCTGCGAGCTCGACAGTTCGATCTTGGCCTTCTCGGCGGCTTCCTTCAGGCGCTGCAGCGCGAGCACGTCCTTGGACAGGTCGACGCCCTGCTCCTTCTTGAACTCGCCGATGATGTAGTCGATCAGGCGCTGGTCGAAGTCCTCGCCACCGAGGAAGGTGTCGCCGTTGGTCGACAGCACTTCGAACTGCTTCTCGCCGTCGACGTCCGCGATCTCGATGATCGAGATGTCGAAGGTACCGCCGCCGAGGTCATACACCGCGATCTTGCGGTCGCCCTTCTCGTTCTTGTCCATGCCGAAGGCCAGCGCGGCCGCGGTCGGCTCGTTGATGATGCGCTTGACCTCCAGGCCGGCGATGCGGCCCGCGTCCTTGGTCGCCTGCCGCTGTGCGTCGTTGAAGTACGCCGGCACGGTGATGACCGCTTCGGTCACCGGCTCGCCGAGGTAGTCCTCGGCGGTCTTCTTCATCTTGCGCAGCACTTCGGCGGAGACTTGCGGCGGGGCCAGCTTCTGGTCGCGCACCGACACCCAGGCGTCGCCGTTGTCGGCCTTGACGATCGAGTACGGCATCAGGCCGATGTCCTTCTGGACTTCCTTCTCTTCGAACTTGCGGCCGATCAGCCGTTTGACGGCGTACAGGGTGTTGCGGGGATTGGTCACTGCCTGGCGCTTGGCGGGGGCGCCGACCAGGATCTCGCCGTCTTCCATGTAGGCGATGACCGAGGGGGTGGTACGCGCCCCTTCCGAGTTCTCGATCACCTTGGGCGTGTTGCCCTCCATGATCGCGACGCAGCTGTTGGTGGTACCGAGGTCGATACCGATGATCTTACCCATTTATTCTCTCCTCTTGAGCCATCGCTATCCGCGCGGCCTCAACTCAACCTGAGGCCGAAGTGTGGCCGGCCGGCACCTTTTCAAGGGCGGAACCGGCAAATCCGAGTAATTTTGTTGGTTTTTAGGGCGCCGAACTGAAGGAAACCCGCGGCGCCGCCGGGGGCGAGAATCCGCCCGAACCGTCACTTATGTCAAATCAATTCGTGCGCCCGCGTTGCCATTGCACATCGGTCTGCCCCCCCGCCCGGTTGGCCACGCGCGCGAGCACGAACAGCAGGTCCGAGAGCCGGTTCAGGTACTGGCGGGGCGCCTCGTTGACCGCTTCGACCGCGCCGAGCGCGACCAGCGCCCGTTCGGCGCGCCGGCAGACGGTGCGGCAGACATGAGCGAGCGCCGCGGCGCGGGTACCGCCCGGCAGGATGAATTCGGCCAGCCGCGGCAGGTCGGCGTTGTAGTGTTCCAGCCAATCGTCGAGCTGGGCGACCTGCTCGGGCTTCACCAGCGTATAGCCCGGGATCGACAGCTCGCCGCCCAGATCGAACAGGTCGTGCTGGATATGCAGCAGCGCTGCGCGGATGTCGTCGGGCAGCGCCTCGGTCAGCAGCACGCCGAGCTGCGCGTTCAGTTCGTCCACCTCGCCGATGGCGGCGATGCGCAGGCTGTCCTTGCCGGTGCGGCTGCCGTCGCCCAGCCCGGTGGTACCCGCATCGCCGGTGCGGGTGGCGATTCGGCTCAATCGATTGCCCATGGAAGTCCTCCGTCACGATGTCGCATTATGGCGCGCCATGCACGCGGCGTAGAATAACGGGGTCCGCAACACCGGGCCGCCCCGCGCGGCCGCATCCAGACACGGGCAGCGACGCGCTCGGTCGCCTTCGAATGGCAACCGCAGCCAGCCCAGGCAAGCCAGCCCGCCCAGCCCCGCCGGAGACCAGCATGAACCATCCCACGCCCCACGCCGACCTGACTCGCTGTCCGCTGCCGCCGGAAGTGGCCGACGCCCTGCAGGCGCGCTTCGGCGAGCGCTTCACCACCTCGGCGGGCGTGCGCGAGCATCACGGCCGCGACGAATCGCCGTTCCCGCCGGCCCCGCCCGACGCCGTGGTGTTCGCCCATAGCACCGAAGAGGTCGCCGAGGTGGCGAAGCTGTGCAACGCCCACGGCGTGCCGCTGATTCCCTACGGTGCCGGCTCGTCGCTGGAAGGCCATCTGCTGGCCGTGGCCGGCGGCATCAGCGTGGATCTGTCGCAGATGAACCAGGTGCTGGCGGTCCAGCCCGAGGACCTGACCGTCACCGTCCAGCCCGGCGTCACGCGCAAGCAGCTGAACCAGGAAATCAAGGACACCGGCCTGTTCTTTCCGATCGACCCGGGCGCCGACGCCTCGCTGGGCGGCATGTGCGCAACGCGCGCATCGGGCACCAACGCCGTGCGCTACGGCACCATGCGCGAGAACGTGCTGGCGCTCACCGTGGTGACCGCCGACGGCCGCGTGATCAAGACCGGTACCCATGCCCGCAAGTCCTCGGCCGGCTACGACCTGACCCGGCTGTTCGTCGGCAGCGAAGGGACGCTCGGCATCATCACCGAGATCACGGTGCGGCTGTATCCGCAGCCCGAGGCGATCTCGGCCGCGGTCTGCGCCTTCCCCGACATGGGCAGCGCGGTGCGGGCCGTGATCGACACCATCCAGCTGGGCGTGCCGGTGGCGCGGGTCGAGTTCGTCGACGCCCTCGCGATCCGCGCGATCAACCGCCATGACCGGCTGACGCTGCCGGAAAGCCCGCATCTGTTCTTCGAATTCCACGGCACCGAGGCCGGCGTGCGCGAGCAGGCCGAGACGGTGCAGCAGATCACCGCGGAGCATGGCGGCCAGGGCTTCGAATGGGCGACGCGGCCGGAAGACCGCAGCCGGCTGTGGAACGCCCGCCATACCGCCTACTTCGCGATGCTGCAGCTCAAGCCGGGCTGCCGGGCGGTGACCACCGACGTCTGCGTGCCGATCTCCCGGCTGGCGGACTGCGTGGTCGAGACCGAGCGCGACCTGATCGCCTCGGGCCTGCCCTGCCCGATCGTCGGCCACGTCGGCGACGGCAATTTCCACGTGGCGATCCTGACCGATCCCGACAAGCCCGAGGAACTGCAACAGGCCGAGGCGCTGAACGCGGCGATCGTCGCGCGCGCGCTGGCGATGGGCGGCACCTGCACCGGCGAGCACGGCGTCGGCCTGCACAAGATGGACTTCCTGGTCAGCGAGCATGGCGAGGACGCGCTGGACGTCATGCGTGCGATCAAGCGGGCGCTGGATCCGAACGGCATCCTGAACCCGGGCAAGATCTTCCGCCCGAGCCGCTGAGCCGATCCCCATGGCCGCGCTGTTCAACCGCATCCCGCCGCTTCATCTGCTGATCGCCTTCGAGGCGGCGTCGCGGCTGGGCAGCTTCGCCCGCGCGGCCGAGGAACTGTCGGTAACGCCCAGCGCGGTGTCGCACCGGATCAAGAACCTCGAAGAGCTGTGGGGCGAGGACCTGTTCGTGCGCGCCAACACCGCGCTGCGGCTGACCGCGGCCGGCACGCGCTATCTGCGCGATGTGCAGGACGCCCTGAAGTCGCTGAACGAGCTGGCCCGGCCCGAGTACAACAAGATGCGCACGCGGCTGCGCGTCGCCACGCCGCCGACCTTCGGCCGCCAGCATCTGGTGCCGCGGCTGCCCGAGTTCGGGGCGCTCTATCCGCACATCGACCTGGAACTGCAGCTGGCCATCCCCTTCCTCGATGTGAAGGCCGAGGACACCGACGTCGAGATCCGCTATGGCACGGGCCGCTATCCGGACCTGAAGACCACGCGGCTGCTGGTCGAGCCGGTGTTTCCGGCCTGCGGGCGCGAGTACTATGAACGGATCGACGGGCGCTCGATCACGCGCCCCGAACACCTGGCCAATCTGGTGCTGCTGCGCAGCCCGCTGGAGCCGTGGAAGCCGTGGTTCGAGACCGCGGGGCTGGACTGGCCCGAGCCGCAGAGCGGCCCGCAGTTCAACGACATCGGCTTCATGCTGGAGGCGGTCGCCTCGAACCAGGGCGTGGCCCTGGTGCGCCAGCGCATGGCGCGGCACTGGCTGTCGCTGGGCCAGATGGTGCGGCTGCTCGATATCGAATCGGAGTCGCCGCATGGCTACTACATCGTCGAGCGCGAACAGGCGCCGCTCAAGCCCGAGGCCCGCTACTTCGTCGACTGGCTGCTCAGCCTCGAGTGGTAAGGCCCGGTGCCCGGCATCCCGCCGCGCATGAGCGGTTTTGATCGGCGCGGCGCGCCGAATTCACGTGCGGCGGCGGCTGCGCGGCCATCGCCTGCGCTATAGTCTGCCGTCCCCGCCTCGCCTGCGCCGACAAGGCTGCGAGGCCATACAGGAGTCGCCATGAACGCCCCGCAAGACGCTGTCATCCCCGCGGCCTCCTCCGCCGCGCTGGCCGCCGCGCTCTCGCCCGAGCAGACCGCCGAGCTGCTGCGCGAACTCGCGCGCATCCTTCCCGAGCCGGCGCTGCTGACGCGCCCCGAAGACACCGTGCCCTATGAATGCGACGGCCTCGCGGCCTATCGCCAGGTGCCGCTCGCGGTGGTGCTGCCCGATAGCGAGGAGCAGGTGATCGCAATCCTGCGGCTGTGCCACCGGCTGCGCGTCCCGGTGGTGCCGCGCGGCGCGGGCACCAGCCTGTCCGGCGGCGCGATGCCGATCGCCAGCGGCGTGGTGCTGTCGCTCGCCAAGTTCAAGCGCATCGTGTCGATCGATCCGCTGTCGCGCACCGCGGTGGTCCAGCCTGGCGTGCGCAACCTGGCGATTTCCGAAGCCGCGGCCCCGTACGGCCTGTACTACGCGCCCGATCCCTCGTCCCAGATCGCGTGCACCATCGGCGGCAATGTCGCCGAGAATTCGGGCGGCGTGCATTGCCTGAAATACGGCCTGACCGTCCATAACGTGCTGCGCGTGCGCGCGATCACGATGGAAGGCGATGTGGTCGAGTTCGGCAGCGCCGCGCCCGACGCGCCCGGCCTCGATCTGCTCGCGGTGCTGATCGGGTCGGAAGGCATGCTGGCGGTCACCACCGAGGTCACCGTCAAGCTGGTGCCGCGGCCGCAGCTGGCGCAGGTCATCATGGCCAGCTTCGACGACGTCGAGAAAGGGGGCAATGCGGTGGCCGACGTGATCGCCGCCGGCATCATCCCGGCCGGGCTGGAGATGATGGACAAGCCGGCAACCGCGGCGGTCGAGGAATTCGTCCATGCCGGCTACGACCTCGACGCCGCCGCGATCCTGCTGTGCGAGTCCGATGGCACGCCGGAGGAAGTGGCCGAGGAAATCGAGCGCATGAGCGAGGTGCTGCGCGCATCCGGGGCGACCCGCATCGCGGTGTCGCAAAGCGAGCCCGAGCGGCTGCGCTTCTGGAGCGGCCGCAAGAACGCCTTCCCCGCCGCGGGCCGGATCTCGCCCGACTACTACTGCATGGACGGCACCATCCCGCGCAAGCACATCGGCACGCTGCTCAAGCGCATCGAGCAGATGGAGCACAAGTACGGCCTGCGCTGCATCAACGTGTTCCACGCCGGCGACGGCAACATGCACCCGCTGATCCTGTTCGATGGCGCGGACCACGACGAATGGCAGCGCGCGGAGCTGTTCGGCGCCGACATCCTGGAGACCTGCGTGGAGTTGGGCGGCACCGTCACCGGCGAGCACGGCGTCGGCGTCGAGAAGCTCAATTCGATGTGCGTGCAGTTCGCGCCGGAAGAGCGCGAGGCGTTCCTGCGCGTGAAGGCGGCGTTCGACCCGGCGCGGCTGCTCAATCCGGACAAGGCCATTCCGACGCTGGCCCGCTGCGCCGAATACGGCAAGATGCACGTGCGCCGCGGCCTGCTGCCGCATCCGGACCTGCCGCGCTTCTGAGCGAGGCCCGCACGCCGATGGCCGACTACCGCCAAGCCCCTCGCAACGACGGCCCCCGCCAGGCCCAGCGCGACGACCCGCGCCGCCGGCAGGAAGCGTACGTGCGCCAGTACCTGGGCAAGCCGGACGCCGGCTGGCGCCAGCGCTGGTACACGATCATCTTCGAGGCCGACACGCGCGAGGGCCGGCAGTTCGATGTCGCGCTGCTGCTGGCCATCGTCGCCAGCGTGCTGGTGGTGATGCTCGACAGCGTGCCGGCGATCCACGCGCGGCTCGGGGTGGGCTTCACCGTGCTCGAGTGGATGTTCACGCTGTTGTTCACCGCCGAATACGTGATGCGCATCCTGGTGGTGCGGCGGCGGCTGCGCTATGTGTTCAGCTTCTTCGGCATCATCGACTTCGTCTCGATCATGCCGACCTGGCTGGCCTTCTTCATGCCGGAGCTGGCCTTCCTGATCGACGTGCGCCTGCTGCGGCTGCTGCGCGTGTTCCGGATCCTGAAGCTGACGGTGTACTTCGAGGAGGCGCAGATCCTCTACCGCGCGCTGGCCAACAGCCGGCGCAAGATCTCGGTATTCCTGGGCACCGTCTTCATCATCACCGTGATCCTCGGCACCGTGATGCATGTGGTGGAGGGCCCCGAGAACGGCTTCGTCAGCATTCCGCGCAGCATGTACTGGGCGGTGGTGACGCTGACCACCACCGGCTACGGCGACATGGTGCCGAAGACCGCCATCGGCCAGTTCATCACCTCGCTGACCATCCTGCTCGGCTACGGCATCATCGCCTTCCCGACCGGCATCGTCGGCGCCGAACTGGCCGCCAGCATCATCCGCCGCCCGCTGACCACGCGCACCTGCGTGCATTGCCTGACCGAGGGTCACGACCCCGACGCCTCCTATTGCAAGCACTGCGGCAAGAAGCTGCCGCCCTATCAGGTCGAGGTCCCCGACAACGCCTGACGCCCCCGCGACGCGGACAACAGAACGAGAGAACGAGAGCGCCCGCCGGCGCGGCCGCATAGCGGCCGCACCAACGCCCGCAAAGCGCCACGAACCACAGAAAACCAGAACCCCAGCCATCCCTGCCAACGCCATGCAAGACAAGCTCGACGCCTTCCGCGATGCCATCCGGCACGCCGCCGCCAGCCGCACGCCGCTGCGCTTCACCGGCGGCGGCAGCAAGGACTTCTACGGCCAGCCGCCCCAGGGCGAGACGCTGGACACGCGCGGCCACGCCGGCATCGTCGACTACGACCCCGCCGAACTGGTGATCACCGCGCGCTGCGGCACGCCGCTGGCCGAGATCGAGGCGACCCTTGCCGAGCGGCGCCAGATGCTGGCGTTCGAGCCGCCGCACTTCGCCGGCACCGACGGCGTCAGCCGCGCGACGCTGGGCGGCGCGGTCGCGGCCGGGCTCTCCGGTCCGCGCCGGCAGTCGGTGGGCGCGCTGCGCGACTTCGTGCTCGGCGTGCAGATGATGGATGGCCGCGGCGACACGCTGCAGTTCGGCGGCCAGGTGATGAAGAACGTCGCCGGCTACGATGTCTCGCGGCTGATCGCCGGCTCGCTCGGCACGCTGGGACTGATCCTCGAAGTCTCGCTGAAGGTGCTGCCGGTGCCGTTCGACGACGCCACGCTGCGCTTCGAACTGGACGAGGCCGAAGCGCTGGCGCGCCTGAACCAGTGGGGCGGCCAGCCGCTGCCGATCGCGGCCTCGGTCTGGCACGACGGCGTGCTGCACGTACGGCTGTCCGGCGCGGCCGCAGCGCTGCGAGCGGCGCGCGAGCGCCTCGGCGGCGAGGCGCTCCCGCAAGGTGAGGCGCAGGCACTGTGGCAGGCGCTGCGCGAGCAGACCCATCCGTTCTTCGCGCCGTCCCATGCCGGCGCGCCGCTGTGGCGCCTGGCGGTGCCGACCACGGCCACACCGCTGGCCCTGCCGCCGGCGGCGGGCGGCACGCAGCTGATCGAATGGGGCGGCGGCCAGCGCTGGTGGATTCCCGCGCAGCCGGTACCGGCCGCGCAGGTGCGGGCGATCGCGCAGGCCGCGGGCGGGCACGCCACGCTGTTTCGCAACGGCGACAAGTCCGAGGGCGTGTTTACGCCGCAGTCCGCGCCATTGATGGCGATCCACGCGCGGCTGAAGGCGGCCTTCGATCCGGCCGGCACCTTCAATCCCGGGCGGCTGTACCCGGAGTTCTGAATCCGCGCTCTTCCGGCATTCGCTGACACAAGCGCCCCGGCAAGTCTCAACGACAAAAGCCAACGACAAGCCGGCGCGACAAACACACTGGTCCCCATCATGCAAACGACCCTGGCCGATTTCCTCCGCGACACGCCCGATGGCGAAGAAGCCAAGTCCATCGTCGGCAAGTGCGTGCACTGCGGCTTCTGTACCGCGACCTGCCCGACCTATCAGCTGCTCGGCGACGAGCTCGACGGGCCGCGTGGGCGCATCTACCTGATGAAGCAGGTGCTCGAGGGCAATCCCGTCACCGAAAGCACGCGCCTGCATCTGGACCGCTGCCTGACCTGCCGCAACTGCGAATCGACCTGCCCGTCCGGCGTGACCTACGGCCGGCTGGTCGATATCGGCCGCCAGGTCGTCGACGAGCGGCTGGCCGAGCAGGGCCTGCATCGCCCGGCGCGCCAGCGCATCGCGCGCTGGATGCTGCGCGAAGGGCTGACGCGGCCGCGCCTGTTCGGCGCGGCGATGCGCATGGGGCAGCTGGTGCGTCCGCTGTTGCCCGAGGTGCTGCGCAACAAGGTGCCGGTGGCCGCGCCCGCGGGGGCATGGCCGCAACGCGAGCATGCCCGCAAGATGCTGTTGCTGGCCGGCTGCGTGCAGCCGTCGATGTCGCCCGACATCAATGCGGCGACCGCGCGCGTGTTCGATCGTCTCGGCGTGCAGATGGTGGTCGCGCCCGAGGCCGGTTGTTGCGGGGCAATCCGCTACCACAATGGCGACCATGCGGGCGGGCTCGACAATATGCGCCGCAATATCGATGCGTGGTGGCCGCATGTCGAAGCCGGCGCCGAGGCCATCGTGATGAACGCGTCGGGCTGCGGCGTGATGGTCAAGGAGTACGGCCATCTGCTGCGTCACGACGCGAAGTACGCCGAGCGGGCGGCGCGCATCTCGGCGCTGACGCGCGACGTCTCCGAGCTGCTGCCCGCGTTCGCCGAGCCGCTGCAACGCCTGGCCGAGGCCGCGCCGCCGCCCGCGCAGCGGGTCGCATGGCACCCGCCCTGCACGTTGCAGCACGGCCAGCAGATTCGCGGCAAGGTCGAGGCGCTCTTGACCGCACTCGGCGTGGAGGTCAAACTCTGCGCTGACAGCCACCTGTGCTGCGGATCGGCGGGTACTTATTCGGTATTGCAGCCCGATCTGGCCTATCGCCTGCGCGACGACAAGCTCGCCAAACTGCAGGCCACGCAGCCGGACACCATCGTGTCCGCCAATATCGGCTGCATCACCCATCTGCAAAGCGGCACGCAGACCCCGGTGCTGCACTGGATCGAACTGGTGGATCGCATGCTCGGTTGACGGTGCGCGGGGGCTGCCGCAGGCGGAATCGCGGTGATTCCGCCTGCCGACCAACCTGCCCCTCGCATGCTCCAGACGCTTGCCATCCTGCTGGTATTCCAATCCGTGGGCGAGGTGTTCAGCTACGCGCTGCGCCTGCCCGTGCCCGGTCCCGTGATCGGCATGATCCTGCTGTTCTGCTGGCTCGCGATCGACGATCGCCTGCTGGCGATCATCCAGGGCACCACCGCCGAACTGCTCAAGCACCTGTCGCTGCTGTTCGTGCCGGCCGGCGTCGGCATCATGGTGCACGGCAGCCGCATCGGCGGCGAATGGATGCCGATCATCGTCGCGCTGGTGCTGTCGACCTGGCTGGCCATCGCCACCACGGCGCTGGTCACGCGCGCGCTGATGCGCAAACCCCCGTCCTCCCCCACCGGCCCCGCTGGGGACCCTGCCGCAACCGACGCGGGAGAGACGCGATGACCCCGCGCCTGAACGAGATCTGGGTCTATCTGGCCGCCAGCCCGCTGCTCGGGCTGACCGCGACGCTGCTGGCCTATGTGTTCGCCTTCCGCATCTACGAACGCGCGCGTTTTTCGCCGCTGGCCAATCCGGTGATGATCTCGGTCGCACTGCTGGTCGCGGTGCTGACCGTGACCGGCACGCCGTACCAGACCTACTTCGACGGCGCGCAGTTCGTGCACTTCCTGCTTGGGCCGGCCACGGTGGCGCTCGCGGTGCCGCTCTACCAGCAGTTGCCGAAGCTGCGCGCACACGTGCTGCCGCTGCTGGGCGGGCTGCTGGCGGGCTCGCTGGTCGCCGTGGTGTCGGCAGTCGGCATCGCCTGGCTGCTGGGCGCCTCGCCCGAGGTGGTGCGCTCGCTGGCGCCCAAGTCGGTGACCATTCCGATCGCGATGGGCGTGGCCGAGAAGATCGGCGGCCTGCCGTCGCTGACCGCCGTGCTGGTGATGGGCACGGGCATCATCGGCGCGATCAGCGCGACCAAGATCCTGAACCTGCTCGGCATGCGCGACTACAGCGTGCGTGGCTTCGCCACCGGGCTGGCGGCGCACGGCATCGGTACCGCGCGCGCCTTCCAGGTCAATCAGGAGGCTGGCGCCTTCGCCGCGCTCGGCATGGGCCTGAACGGCGTGCTGACCGCGGTGCTGGTGCCCTTGCTGGCGACGTGGATGCCGCGCTGATTCGGGACTGAGCGCCGGGCGCCGGCCGCTGCGGCTTCAGCGCGCCGGCTCGGCCAGCAGCGTCTCGATGTCGGCCTCGATGTCCTCGGGCTTGGTGGTCGGCGCGTAGCGCTTGTACACCGTGCCGTCGCGGCGCAGCAGGAACTTGGTGAAGTTCCACTTGATCGCCTCGATGCCGAGCAGGCCCGGTTTCTGCCCGGTCAGCCAGCGATACAGCGGATGCGCGTTGGCGCCGTTGACATCGATCTTGGCGAACATCGGAAAGCTGACCTGGAAGCGCGATTCGCAGAACTGGCCGATCTGCTGCGCATCGCCGGGCTCCTGCTTGCCGAACTGGTTGCACGGAAAGCCGAGGACCACGAAGCCGCGTCCCGCATGGCGCTCGTGCAGCCGCTGCAGGCCGGCGTACTGCGGCGTGAAGCCGCATTCGCTGGCGGTATTGACGATCAGCAGCACCTTGCCCTCGAACTGCGATAGCGATACCGGTTGGCCGGCCAGCGATTCGGCACTGAACTGGTAGACGTTTTCCATGGCGTGTTCCTGTGGTGGATTGGATGGGAGCGCGCGATCTGCGCGCCGGTTCGCTCCCTTCTCCCGCAAGCGGGAGAAGGGAGCGGGATGCCGCCTCGCGACGCGCCGCGCACGGTGCCGAGCATACCGCCACCACTGCATCCTCGCGAGCGCTTGCAGGCAGGCCTGGTAAAGGGCAGCCGAGCGGCGGGGTGCACCGCATCTATAATGGCCTACCCCTCGTTGCCAACCGTTTCTTTCGATGTTTGCCGAACCATGCCGGTCATAGCCGCCAATCTCCAAACCGTGCGCCGGCGCCTTGCCGCCGCCGAACTCGAGGCGGGCCGATCGGCCGGCGACGTGTCGCTGCTGGCGGTGTCCAAGACGTTTCCACCCGGCGCGGTGCGCGAGGCGTTCGAGGCGGGCCAACGGGCCTTCGGCGAGAACTACGTGCAGGAAGGACTCGAGAAGATCGCCGCGCTGGCATCGCTGCGCGAGCAACTGTCGTGGCACTTCATTGGTCCCCTGCAAAGCAACAAGACCCGGGCGGTGGCCGAGCATTTCGACTGGGTGCATTCGGTCGACCGGCTGCGCGTGGCCGAGCGGCTGTCGGCGCAGCGTCCGGCCTCGATGGGACCACTCCAGGTCTGCATCCAGGTCAATATCAGCGGCGAGGCCAGCAAGAGCGGCGTCGCGCCGGCCGACGTGCTGCCCCTCGCGCGCGCCATCGCGCTGCTGCCGAATCTGCATCTGCGCGGCCTGATGGCGATTCCCGAGCCTGCGGACGATGTCGCGACACAGCGCCGGCCCTTCGCTGCGCTGCGCGCGTTGCTGGCCACGCTGCGCGAGGACGGTCTGGCGGTCGACACGCTGTCGATGGGCATGTCCGCCGACCTCGAGGCGGCGGTAGCCGAAGGGGCGACGATCGTTCGCATCGGCACCGCGATCTTCGGCGCGCGCCCGCGGCCGGCATGAACGCGCATGAAGCGCGCATGAACCCGGCCTGAACCCTGCATGAACCCGGCTGCCCAGGTTCCGATTCCCCGATTCCAGACCCACAGCGAGACCTACCCATGCTCACCACCCTGACCTTCGGCTTCGTCGGCGGCGGCAACCTTGCCACCGCCCTGATCGGCGGCCTGATCGCGCGCGGCGTGCCGCCGACGTCGATCCGCGTCGCCGACCCGTACGCGCCGGCGCGCGAACGGCTGGCGCGCGAGCAGCGCGTGCATGCCGTCGAGGCGCCCGACGCCGAACTGGCCGGCAGCGACGTGATCGTGATGGCGACCAAGCCGCAGCAGTTCCGCGAGGCAGCCGAGCAGCTGCTGCCGCATCTGCGCACCGCCGGCAGCCGCGGCCTGGTGATCAGCGTGGCCGCCGGCATCCGCCTGCAGGACATGCAGCGCTGGCTGGGCGGCCATGCGCGCGTGGTGCGGTCGATGCCGAATACGCCGGCACTGGCCGGCAAGGGCATGACCGGGCTGAGCGCGCCGGCCAGCCTGTCGGCCGAGGATCGCGCCATCGCCACCGCGCTGGCCGAGGCGGTCGGCCAATGCGTGTGGCTCGACAACGATGCGCAGATGGACGCGGTCACCGCGGTCTCGGGCAGCGGCCCGGCCTATGTGTTCTACGTGATCGAGGCGATGGAGCGCGCCGCCACCGAACTGGGCCTGAGCGCGGCGCAAGGCCGCCAGCTGGCGATCGAGACCTTCCGCGGCGCGGCCGCGCTGGCGGCGCAATCGAGCGAGCCGGTCGCCACGCTGCGCGAGCGGGTGACGTCCAAGGGCGGCACCACCTACGCGGCGCTGACGGTGCTGGAGCAGTCGGGGGTGGGCGAGGCCTTCGTCAAGGCCGTCCACGCCGCCGCGGCGCGCGGCGCGGAAATGGGCGAGGAGTTCGGCAAGGAAGGCTGATACCACTGCCGTCCCCGCGCAGGCGGGCACCCAGCGGCGTTGGGAGTCACCCGGTTCCCGCCTGCGCGGGAACGACAAGCGCTACCGCAGCGCGTAGGCCAGCGCGGTACCGGCAAACACCCAGGCCCCCAGCCAGTTGTTGTGCCGGAACGCCGCGAAGCACTGCATGCGGTCGCGCCCGCGGATGAGCGTGTAGTGATACAGCGCCGTCACGGCGGCGGCCGCCAGGCCGAGCCAGTACGGCCAGCCCAGCCCGAGCATGCTGCCGGCCAGCGCCATCAGCGCCAGGAAGCCGGCGTAGCAGATCATGATCGCCGCGACATCGAAGCGGCCGAACGTGATCGCCGAGGTCTTCATGCCGATCAGCAGATCGTCGTCGCGATCGACCATCGCGTAGGCGGTGTCGTAGGCAACCGACCAGAACACATTGGCCAGCAGCATCAGCCAGGCCACCGGCGGCACCTGCGCCTGCACCGCGGCGAAGGCCATCGGGATGCCGAAGCCGAAGGCGATGCCCAGATACGCCTGCGGAATCGCGAAGAAGCGCTTGAAGAACGGATAGGTCGCCGCGACGATCACCGCCGCCACCGACAGCCACTTGGTCAGCGCATTGAGCGGCAGGATCAGCAGGAAGGCCAGCACGGCAAGCGCGCCGGCCACCGCCAGCGCCTCCCAGGGCTGGATGCGCCCGGCCGTCAACGGCCGCTCGCGGGTGCGCTTCACATGCTTGTCGAAGTCGCGGTCGGCCCAGTCGTTCATCGCGCAGCCGGCCGAGCGCATCAGGAAGGTGCCGACCACGAAGATCCAGAAGATCGGCCAGGGCGGCGGTCCGCCGGCGGCCATCCACAGCGCCCACAAGGTCGGCCACAGCAACAGCAGCGTGCCGATCGGCTTGTCGATGCGCACCAGGCGCGCGTACAGGGCGAGACGTTCGAACATCGGGGTCGGGCGGTGGGAGGGGGACAGCGGCACGGGGAAGCGGAGAAGTGGAAGCGGGAACGAGGCCCAGCGGTTGCGGGTAGATCAATCGCCCCTGGCGAGGCCCCTGCCGCAACCTGGAACGATGCGCCGCTGGCGCTGCGGCGGCGCATCGTCACGACGCGAGCCCGCTCAGGCCAGCATCGAGCGCAGCATCCACGCGGTCTTCTCGTGCGTCTGCATGCGCTGAGTCAGCAGGTCGGCGGACGGCTCGTCGGCGGCGGCCTCGACCAGCGGGAAGATCGAGCGCGCGGTGCGCACCACGGCTTCCTGGCCTTCGACCAGCTTGCGGATCATGTCGGTGGCCTCGGGCACGCCCTCTTCCTCCTGGATCGACGACAGCCGCGCGTATTCCTTGTAGGTGCCCGGTGCCGGATAGCCCAGCGCGCGGATGCGTTCGGCGATCGAGTCGACCGCCAGCGCCAGTTCGGTGTACTGCGTCTCGAACATCAGATGCAGCGTGTTGAACATCGGGCCGGTGACGTTCCAGTGGAAGTTGTGCGTCTTCAGATAAAGCGTGTAGGTGTCCGCCAGCAGCTTGGACAGGCCCTCGGCGATCTTCTTGCGGTCCTTGTCCGAAATCCCGATGTTCACGCTCATCTCGTTCTTCTTCGCCATGATCGATACGCTCCGTTCTGATGTGGCCACGACTAACTGCGGAAAAAATGCGACTGGGGCCGCCAGCGTCTTTGCCAGCGGCCCCGGCATCGCATTATGGCATCCGAACGGGAACGCGGACAAACCCGCGCCGCCCGTTGGGGCGCGCTGCGCCGGCCTTCAGCGTACGTTCAGCGCACGCTCCACGCCTGCCGCATAGGCCGGATCAATCTTGCGGAAGTGCGCAAGCTGGACCTGCACGATATCGGCCGGCACGCCCTGCATCGCCGCCGCGATATTGCCGAACAGGCGCTGGCGCTGGCCCTCGTCGAACAGCTGGAACAGCGCGCGCGGCTGGCTGTAGTAATCGTCGTCGTCCGCCCGGTGGTCGAAGCGGTCCGCCACCGCGCCCACCGCCAGCGGCGGCTCGACCGCGCGCTCGCCAGCCGCGAAGGCACCCTGCCGGTTCGGCTCGTAGTTCAGCTTGCTGCCCTGGTTGCCGTCCACGCGCATCGCCCCGTCGCGATGGAAGCTGTTGTGGAACGGGCATTTCGGCGCGTTGACCGGGATCTGGTGGTGATTGACGCCCAGCCGGTAGCGCTGCGTGTCGCCGTACGAGAACAGCCGGCCCTGCAGCATCCGGTCCGGCGAGAAGCCGATGCCCGGCACGATGTTGGACGGGTTCATCGCCACCTGCTCGACCTCGGCGAAGTAGTTGTCCGGATTGCGGTTCAGCTCCAGCACGCCGACGTCGATCAGCGGATAGTCGGCATGCGGCCAGACCTTGGTCAGGTCGAACGGATTGATGCGATACGTGGCCGCGTCGGCCTCCGGCATGATCTGCACCTGCAGCTTCCAGCGCGGGAAATTGCCCTGCTCGATGTTCTCGTACAGGTCGCGCTGCGCGCTCTCGCGGTCGCCGGCCACCACCTTCGCCGCTTCGTCGTTGGTCCAGTTGGCGATGCCCTGCTGCGACTTGAAGTGGAACTTGACCCAGAAGCGCTCACCCGCCGCGTTGATGAACGAGTACGTGTGCGAGCCGAAGCCGTGCATCTGCCGGTAGTTCTGCGGCAGGCCGCGATCGCTCATCAGGATCGTGACCTGGTGCAGCGATTCGGGATGGCGCGACCAGAAGTCCCAGACCGCGATCGGGTCGCGCAGGTTGGTGCGCGGATTGCGCTTCTGCGTGTGGATGAAGTCGGGGAACTTGAGCGGATCGCGGACGAAGAACACCGGCGTGTTGTTGCCCACCACGTCCCAGTTGCCCTCGTCGGTATAGAACTTGACCGAGAAGCCGCGCACGTCGCGCTCGGCATCGGCGGCGCCGCGCTCGCCGGCCACCGTCGAGAAGCGCAGGAACAGCGGGGTCTGCTTGCCGACCTCGGCGAAGATCGAGGCCTTGGTGTATTGCGTGATGTCGTGCGTCACGGTGAAGGTGCCGTGCGCGCCCGAGCCTTTGGCATGCACGCGGCGCTCGGGAATGACCTCGCGGTCGAAGTGCGCGAGCTTTTCCAGGAACCAGACGTCCTGCAGCAGCATCGGGCTGCGCACGCCGGCGGTCAGCGAATTCTGGTTGTCGGCGACCGGCGCGCCGGCGGCGGTGGTGAGGATGTCCTTGTCCTTGCTCATCGTGACCTCTGCTAGTAGGGATGGGGGAATCGGGATGCGGGGAAACGGCTGCGCGACCGACCGCGAGACTACGCGGCCTTTGCGATGCCGCCGTGACGGCCGCCGTTTTGCGGCCCTTCGCCGGCCGTTAATAGACGGTGGCGAAGCAGGCCAGGCAGTCGGTCAGCTGACGGCGCAGGTCGCGCCAGACGGCGCCCGGTCCGGGCAACGACAAGGGACGATTGCGGTTCATGCTGACTCCTTCTGCGAGCGGTATCGTGCGTCGATGGAAGGAGTTTAACAATCACCTATTGGTATTAGAATTTAATTATTTAAAACTATGATATAGCGTAAAGCTAACAGCGCGGTGGTGGCTGCGGGCGGGGGACACGGCGCAGGGGAGGAATACAGCGGCGCGGCGGCATGGCACCGCGCCGGCAAAAACACAGCAAGGGATCGGGAAGATCAGGCCGCCTTGGCCAGCGCGTCCGGCGTCAGCTTGCGCACGCCGGGCAGTTCGCAGGCCGCCACCGCGGCGCACAGCGCTTCCATCGCCGGCAGCCGGGTGAAGCTCTTGCGCCAGGCCAGCACGACCCGGCGATCGGGCACCGGCTCGGCAAACGGCACATAGGACAGCAGGTCGTTGCTGGCATGCATGTCGGGCACTGAGGTACGCGGCAGTACGGTAATGCCGACGCCGCTGGCCACCATATGGCGAATGGTCTCGAGCGACGAGCCTTCGAAGGTCTTCTGGATGCCGTCGGCCGCCTGCGAGAAGCGCGACAGCTCGGGGCAGACGCCCAGCACATGGTCGCGGAAGCAGTGGCCGCTGCCCAGCAGCAGCATGGTCTGCTGCTTCAGTTCGTCGGGCGCGACGTTCTCGGCTTTTTCCAGTTGATGGCCGCGCGGCACCGCGACGACGAAGGGCTCGTCGTACAGCGGCCGTACCGTCAGGCCGGAGTCCGGGAACGGCTCGGCCATGATCGCGCAGTCGATCTCGCCCTGCTTGAGCAGCTCGATCAGCTTGACCGTGTAGTTCTCCTGCAGCATCAGCGGCATCTGCGGCACGGTGTGGATCATCTGCTTGACCAGCGCCGGCAGCAGGTACGGCCCGATCGTGTAGATCACGCCGACACGCAGCGGGCCGGCCAGCGGGTCCTTGCCCTGCTTGGCGATCTCGCGGATCGCCATGGTTTGCTCCAGCACTCGCTGCGCCTGCGCGACGATCTGCTCGCCGACGGCGGTCACCGACACCTCGGAGGTGCCGCGCTCGAAGATCTGCACGTTCAGCTCGTCCTCGAGCTTCTTGATGGCCACCGACAGCGTCGGCTGCGACACGAAGCAGGCCTCGGCGGCACGGCCGAAATGGCGCTCTCGCGCGACGGCAACGATGTACTTCAGTTCGGTCAGCGTCATGTCGTATCGGCTTGGGAGTTGCGGTGGAGCGGGCGATGTCGTGACGGTCCGCAGACGTGTCCCGGCGGGCTGGCACTGGCCGGCGGGACGGTCCGATCGCCGCGAAAGCACGTTACAGAAGTGCTTCGCAAATTATCGCTTTTCAGAAGCGATAGATTTTACCTTCGAATCGAGGTTCTGTCAGAGCCGCGCGGCAAAGCGGCGTAGGCGGCTCTTGCCTGCCGCGGCACGGCCTAGGCCGATCTCAAGCCTTCAGGTAATGCTCGCGCCCACCCAGCCAGCGCGACAGATGCGCCTGCGCCGCCTCCGGATAGCGGCTCAGCAGCAGCTCGGCCGCCTGCTGCGCCGGCTCGACCAGCCAGGCGTCGGTCTCGAGGTCGGCAAAGCGCAGCATCGCCTCGCCCGACTGGCGCGCCCCCAGGAACTCGCCGGGGCCGCGGATCTGCAGATCGCGCCGCGCGATCTCGAAGCCGTCGGTGGTTTCGCGCATCGTCGCCAGGCGCTGCTTGGCGGTCGGCGACAACGGCGCCTGGTACATCAGCAGGCAGACCGACTCGGCGCTGCCCCGGCCGACCCGGCCGCGCAGCTGATGCAGCTGCGCGAGGCCGAAGCGCTCGGCATGCTCGATCACCATCAAGGAGGCGTTGGGCACGTCCACCCCGACCTCGATCACCGTGGTGGCCACCAGCACCTGCAGCCGGTTGGCGGAAAAGGCGTCCATCACCGCGGCCTTCTCGGCCGGCGGCAGCCGGCCATGAACCAGCCCGACTTTCAGGTCGGGCAAGGCGGCGGCCAGCGTCTCGTAGGTTTCCTGCGCGGTCTGCAGCTGCAGCGCCTCGCTCTCCTCGATCAGCGGGCAGACCCAGTAGACCTGCCGGCCCTGCGCGGCGGCGTGGTGCACACGCTCGACCACCTCGTCGCGGCGTGCGTCATTGACCAGCCGGGTGACCACCGGACTGCGGCCGGGCGGCAGTTCGTCGATCACCGACACGTCGAGATCGGCGTAATAGGTCATCGCCAGCGTGCGCGGGATGGGCGTGGCCGACATCATCAGCTGGTGCGGCACGGTGGCGGGCTCCTCGGCGTGTTGCCCGGTTGCGGCGCCGTCCTGCTTCGATCCATCCGTCCCGTCGGCCTTGCCGCGCAGCGCCAGCCGCTGCGCCACGCCGAAGCGATGCTGCTCGTCGACGACCGACAGGCCCAGCTTCGCAAAACGCACCGCGTCCTGGATCAGCGCATGGGTGCCGATCGCCAGCTGCGCCTGGCCCGACTCGACCCGTGCCACCGCATCGCGCTTCTCGGTGCGCTTGAGGCTGCCGGCCAGCCACACCACCTCGACGCCGAGCGGCGCCAGCCAGCCCGACAGCTTGCGGTAGTGCTGCTCGGCCAGGATCTCGGTCGGCGCCATCAGCGCGGCCTGGTAGCCGGCGTCGATCGCCTGGCAGGCGGCCAGCGCGGCGACGATGGTCTTGCCGCTGCCGACATCGCCCTGCAGCAGCCGGTGCATCGGGTGCGGCGCGCCCATGTCGGCCGCGATCTCGCGCACCACGCGCTGCTGCGCGCCGGTCAGCGCGAACGGCAGCGCGGCAAGGAAACGATCCAGCAGGCCGCCGGCGCGGCGCGGCATCGGCGGCGCGTTGCGTGCGCGGCGGGCCGCCTGCGCGCGCTTGAGCGACAGCTGCTGGGCCAGCAGCTCGTCGAACTTGATGCGCACCCACGCCGGGTGGGAGCGGTCGATCAGCGCGGCCTCGTCGACCTGCGGGGGCGGCGCATGCAGCAGGCGCAGCGATTCGGCCAGCGGCTGCAGCTTCAACGGCGCCAGCGGCCCGTCCAGCAGCGGCCGCGGCAGCGTCTCCGGCAGCGGCGTGCGCTGCAGCGCCCCGCCGATGGCCTTGCGCAGATAGCCCTGCGAGATGCCGGCGGTGGCGGGATAGACCGGCGTCAGGCGATCGGGCAGCGGCTCGTCGGGACCGACCGGGCGCACCACTGGATGGATCATCTCGGCGCCGAAGAAGCCGCCACGGACCTCCCCGCGCACGCGCAGCCGCACCCCTTCGGCCATCTGTTTGGCCTGACTGCCGTAGAAATTGAGAAAGCGCAGCGTCAGCTCGCCGCTGTCGTCGGCGATGCGCACCACCAGCTGCCGGCGCGGCCGCAGCGTGACCTCGCTGGACACCACCTCGCCCTCGACCTGCACGGCGAAGCCCAGGCCCGCGCGATGCACGGCCTCGTGGATCGGCAGCAGCGTGGTCTCGTCCTCGTAGCGCATCGGCAGATGCAGCACCAGGTCGACGTCGCGCTTCAGGCCCAGCTTGGCGAGCTTGGCCATGGCCGACGACGGGGCGGCGGCGGCCTTGCCGGATTTGGCGGCCGCGGCGGGCTTCGTCGACTTGGCGGCCGGCTTGCTCGTTCGCGGCTCGGTCGATTGCGGCTGGGCGTCTGGCTCGGGCGTGCGTTCGCTGGCGGTGACGGGCATCGAGGCGGTGGTCGGCAGGGCGCGGCGGCGCCGCTGGCGTGTCGGATCGGATCGTGGAAAACGGCTGGGCCGTCGGCGCTCCGCGGGGTCGCCCCGGCGGAATAGCCGCCATCACGGCCACGGCGGCAAGCCTGGCGGCCGAAGCCTTACAATAGCGGGTCCGCCGATTGTACCCATGCCTGCGCCGCGCGCTCCAGGCGCTACCGGCGGTTTCCCAACCTGCTGCCGTCCCGTTTCGTATGCGCCGGCCTCGTTTCGAGGCGCCGGCCCCTGTCCTTTTATGCTGACGCTGTCCGATTTCGATTTTCCGCTGCCCCCCGAACTGATTGCCCAGTCCGCGCTGCCCGACCGCAGCGCGAGCCGGCTGCTGGTCGTGCGGACCGGCGCGGACGGCGCCACCGAACTGGACGACCGCGCCTTCGCCGACCTGACCGACTACCTGCGCCCGAACGATCTGCTGGTGTTCAACGACACCCGCGTGATCAAGGCGCGCTTCTTCGGCCAGAAGGCCAGCGGCGGCAAGGTCGAGGTGCTGGTCGAGCGGGTGCTCGACGGCGACACGGTGCTGGCCCAGGTGCGCGCCTCGAAGACGCCGGCCGAGGGCAGCACGCTGCGGCTGGCCGATGCCTTCGATGTCACGGTCGGCCCGCGCGTGGACCAGTTCTTCACGCTGCGCTTTCCCGAGCCGGCGCTGGACCTGATCGAACGCTTCGGCCGCCTGCCGCTGCCGCCCTATATCGCGCACGATCCCGACGCCTACGACGAGACGCGCTACCAGACCGTCTATGCCCGTCATCCGGGCGCGGTGGCGGCGCCGACGGCGGGGCTGCATTTCGACGACGCGCTGTTCGCCCGGCTCGATGCCCACGGCGTGCGGCGCGCCTTCCTGACGCTGCACGTCGGCGCCGGCACCTTCCAGCCGGTGCGCACCGAGAACCTGGCCGAGCACAAGATGCACTCGGAGTGGTACGCGATCTCCGAGGAGCTGGCGCAGTCGGTGCGCGACACCCGCGCGGCCGGCGGCCGCGTGATCGCGGTCGGCACCACCTCGCTGCGCGCGCTGGAATCGGCCGCGACGCCCGAGGGCGAGCTGCTGGCCGGCAGCGGCGACACCGACATCTTCATCACGCCAGGCTATCGCTTCAGGCTGGTCGACGCCCTGATCACCAACTTCCACCTGCCCAAGTCGACGCTGCTGATGCTGGTATCCGCGCTGGCCGGCATCGAGCCGATCCGCATCGCCTATCGCCACGCGGTCGAGCAGCGCTACCGCTTCTTCAGCTATGGCGACGCGATGCTGCTGCAGCGCCAGCCCTGATCCGCCGCCCGCGCCCTGCCCTCGGCACGCCCGACCCACCGAATCTCCGCCACTCCTACGCCATGCTCGAATTCGAACTGCTTACCACCGACGGCAACGCCCGCCGCGGCCGCGTCACCCTGAACCACGGCGTGGTCGAGACGCCGATCTTCATGCCGGTCGGCACCTATGGCTCGGTCAAGGCGATGTCGCCGCTGGAACTGAACGAGATCGGCGCGCAGATCATCCTGGGCAATACCTTCCATCTGTGGCTGCGGCCGGGGCTGGAGGTCATCGACACCCACCAGGGCCTGCACCGCTTCGTCGGCTGGGACAAGCCGATCCTGACCGACTCGGGCGGCTTCCAGGTGTTCTCGCTGGGCGAGCTGCGCAAGATCACCGAGGACGGCGTGACCTTCGCCTCGCCGGTCAACGGCGACAAGCTGTTCCTGTCGCCCGAGATCTCGATGCAGATCCAGCGCACGCTGAACTCGGACATCGTGATGCAGTTCGACGAATGCACGCCGTACGAGATCGAGGGCCGGCCGGCCACGCATGAGGAGGCCGCGCGCTCGATGCGGATGAGCCTGCGCTGGGCCAAGCGCTCGCGCGACGAGTTCGAGCGGCTGGCGAACCCGAACGCGCTGTTCGGCATCGTGCAGGGCGGCATGTTCGAGGACCTGCGCGACGAATCGCTGGCGGGGCTGTCGGAGCTCGGCTTCCACGGCCTGGCGATCGGCGGGCTGTCGGTCGGCGAACCCAAGGAAGACATGATGCGGGTGCTCGAACACGTCGGCCCGCGGCTGCCGGCGGACAAGCCCCACTATCTGATGGGCGTCGGCACACCGGAGGACCTGGTGGCGGGCGTGGCCTCCGGGGTCGACATGTTCGACTGCGTGATGCCGACCCGCAATGCGCGCAACGGCTGGCTGTTTACGCGCTTCGGCGACGTCAAGATCAAGAACGCGGCGCACCGCAACGACCCGCGCCCGCTGGACGAAAGCTGCGCCTGCTACACCTGCCGCAATTTCTCGCGGGCCTATCTGCATCATCTGCACCGGGTCGGAGAAATTCTGGGCGCGCGGCTCAATACGATCCACAATCTGTATTACTACCTGCAGCTGATGCGCGAAATCCGCGAGGCGATCGAGCAGCACCGCTTCGACGCCTTCCGCCGCCAGTTCGCCGCCGACCGGGCGCGCGGCACGCAGTAGACGGGCCTGCCCGCCCTGCCGCCGGCGAGCCGCGGCGGGCCGGTCCGGCCAGACGAGACAAGCCGCTGAACCGGCCGAAGCGGGTGATAGAATGCCCGATTCCTTGAATCAATTTTGTGACGGAGAAGCAACGTGCTGATTTCGAACGCATTTGCCCAGACCGCCGGCGGGACCGGCGGCGCGGCGGGTGGCCTGATGAGTTTCCTGCCGATCATCCTGATGTTCGCGGTGCTGTGGTTCATCATGATCCGCCCGCAGATGAAGCGGCAGAAGGAAGCCAAGGCGATGCTGGAAGCGCTGGCCAAGAACGACGAAGTCGTCACCGCCGGCGGCATCCTGGGCCGGGTCACCAAGGTCAACGAGCAGTATGTGACGCTGGAAATCGCCGAAGGCACCGAGATCACGGTGCAGAAGAACGCCGTCACGGCCGTGCTGCCGAAGGGTTCGCTGAAGGCGCTCTGAGCCCCTCGCTCTCTCAGGCCTTGCGGATTCGCCGCAAGGTTCCGGCACGCCGCCAATAGCGTGCCCGCACAGCCGCCTGGCCCCGCCCCGGGAAGTCTCCGGTCGGGCCAGGCGGCTGTTTGCCAACCGGTTGCCTGCGCGAGACGTCCGCGGATTCCCGTCCGCGTGCCGCGCCGGCCGTAGAAAGACCGTAGAAAGACTGGCCGAAGATGAATCGCTATCCGCTTTGGAAATACCTCGTGATTCTGGTGGCACTGACCATCGGCATCCTCTACACGCTGCCCAACTTCTTCGGCGAGGCGCCTGCGGTGCAGGTCTCGTCGGGCAAGGCCACCGTCAAGGTCGATCTGGCGATGCAGAATCAGATCGAACAGGTGCTGGCGCAGAACGGCTTGCAGCCCGACGGCGTGTTCTATGACGTGTCGGGGCAGTCCGGCTCGGTCAAGGCACGCTTCCGCACCACCGACGAGCAGCTGCGCGCCAAGGACGTAATCTCGCGCGCGCTCAACCCCGATCCCAACGACCCGACCTATGTGGTCGCGCTGAACCTGCTGTCCGGCTCGCCGAAGTGGCTGACCTCGCTGCATGCGCTGCCGATGTACCTGGGCCTGGACCTGCGCGGCGGCGTGCACTTCCTGCTGCAGGTGGACATGAAGGGCGCGGTCGACAAGAAGCTCGACAGCCTGGCCGGCGACGCGCGCACGGTGCTGCGCGACAAGGGCATCCGCCACGGCGGCGTGGACCGCAACGGCGACCGCGTGACGGTGCGCTTCAACAATCCCGAGGACGCCACCCGCGCCCGCGGCGTGCTGGCCGAAAGCCTGCCGGACCTGACCTTCGCGATGGACGGCAACAACGTGGTCGGCACCTTCACCGAGGTGGCGCGCCGCGCGGTGCAGGACGCCGCCGTAAAGCAGAACATCACCACGCTGCACAACCGCGTCAACGAACTGGGCGTGGCCGAGCCGGTGATCCAGCAGCAAGGCGCCGAGCGCATCGTGGTGCAGCTGCCGGGCGTGCAGGACACCGCCAAGGCCAAGGACATCATCGGCCGTACTGCCACGCTGGAGGCCCGCCTGGTCGATCCGGACGCGCCGCGCGCCCCGCGCCAGGGCGATCCGATCCCGTTCGGCAGCGAGCTGTTCCTGCACGGCAACGGCGCCCCGGTGGTGCTGAAGAAGCAGGTGATCTTCACCGGCGACCGCATCGAGAGCGCGTCGGCCGGCTTCGACCAGAACCAGCGCCCCTCGGTCAACATCAAGCTCGACGCCCAGGGCGGCCGCGTGCTGCGCGACGTCTCGCGCGAGAACATCGGCAAGCCGATGGGCATCGTGCTGTTCGAGAAGGGCAAGGGCGAAGTGCTGACGGTGGCGACGATCCAGTCCGAACTGGGCTCGAGCTTCCAGATCACCGGCTCCTACTCGACCGAGGCCGCCAACGACCTGGCGCTGCTGCTGCGCGCCGGCTCGCTGGCCGCGCCGATGGAGATCATCGAGGAACGCACCATCGGCCCGTCGCTGGGCGCCGACAACATCGAAAAGGGCTTCGACTCGGTGGCCTACGGCTTTGCCGCGATCGCCGTCTTCATGGTGCTGTACTACCTGCTGTTCGGCGTGTTCTCGGTGATCGCGCTGGGCGTCAACCTGCTGCTGCTGATCGCGGTGCTGTCGATGCTGCAGGCCACGCTGACGCTGCCCGGCATCGCGGCCATCGCGCTGGTGCTGGGCATGGCGATCGACGCCAACGTGCTGATCAACGAGCGCATCCGCGAGGAACTGCGGGCCGGGGCGTCGCCGCAGATGGCGATCGCGGTTGGCTTCGACCGCGCATGGGCCACCATCCTGGATTCGAACGTGACCACGCTGATCGCGGGCCTGGCGCTGCTGGCCTTCGGTTCGGGCCCGGTGCGCGGCTTCGCGGTGGTGCACTGCCTGGGCATCCTGACGTCGGTGTTCTCGGCGGTGTTCTTCAACCGCGGCCTGGTCAACCTCTGGTACGGCCGCAAGAAGAAGCTGCAGAGCGTGTCGATCGGCCAGATCTGGCGGCCCACTCCGGAAAACAAGAGCACCGTGGCCAACAAGTGAGCCCAGTGATCCCGAGCCGCGCGTGGCCCTGCCCCGCGGCTCCGGTTTGAAGAAATACCCGAACGCAGCACGCTGCAGCAGATACAGGATTCACCATGGAATTCTTCCGCATCCGGCGCGACATTCCGTTCATGAAGCACGCGTTGATCTTCAACGTGATTTCCTTCGTGACGTTCGCCGCCGCCGTCTTTTTCCTCTGGCAGAAGGGCCTGCACCTGTCGATCGAGTTCACCGGCGGCACGGTGATGGAGGTCAGCTACCAGCAACCCGCCGATCTGGAACGGATCCGCGGCCAGGTCGGCAAGCTGGGCTACACCGACGTGCAGGTGCAGAACTTCGGCACCTCGCGCGACGTGATGATTCGCCTGCCGCTGCAGAAGGCCGCAGACGGCAAGCCGGTCAGCTCCGCTCAGCAGAGCGAGCAGGTGATGGGCGCGCTCAAGGCGGTCTCGCCCGACGCCAATCTGCAGCGCGTCGAATTCGTCGGCCCGCAGGTCGGCAGGGAACTGGCCACCGACGGCATGCTGGCGCTGCTGTGCGTGATCGCCGGCATCATGATCTACCTGTCGATCCGCTTCGAATGGAAGTTCGCGGTGGCGGGCATCATCGCGAACCTGCACGACATCGTGATCATCCTGGGCTTCTTCGCCTTCTTCCAGTGGGAATTCTCGCTGTCGGTGCTGGCGGCGGTGCTCGCGGTGCTGGGGTACTCGGTCAACGAGTCGGTGGTGATCTTCGACCGGATTCGCGAGAACTTCCGCAAGTACCGCAAGATGACGACCCACGAGGTCATCGACAACGCGATCACCAGCACGATCTCGCGGACCATCATCACGCACGGCTCGACCGAGATGATGGTGCTGTCGATGTTCTTCTTCGGCGGCCCGACGCTGCACTACTTCGCGCTGGCGCTGACGGTGGGCATCCTGTTCGGCATCTATTCGTCGGTGTTCGTCGCCGCGGCGCTGGCCATGTGGCTGGGCGTCAAGCGCGAGGACCTGATCAAGGGCGAAAAGAAGGCCGGCGGGGCGGATCGCGACGATCCGAACTACGGGGCGCAGGCGTAAGCGCAGGCAAACAACATCGCAGGCATGAAAAAACGGGGCTCAGGCCCCGTTTTTTTTTTTGCGCGTACCGCTCACCGCCTGTGTTCTCACCGCCCCTCCGAGGACAGCGTACCGCTCACCATCTATGTTCTCCCTCTCCCCCTCAGGGGGAGAGGGTCGGGGAGAGGGTGTGGTTTCCAACCACAGTGGCAAAACCAGCGCCCGCTGCCCTCTCCCCCGCCCCTCTCCCGCAAGCGGGAGAGGGGAGAAAACCGCCTCAGAACTGCTCGATCCAGATCGCCAGCCGGTCTGCGCCGAACTGGGCCGACGCCGGCGCCAGGCGCGAGACGGCGGTGTTGCCGTCGCGCAGCATCTGCAGCGCATTGCCGCTGCGATCGAGCCACAGCAGCGCGGCAAACCAAGCCGCATGCTGCTCCGACACCGCCGTCCCGACCGGCGCGCCGAGGAATTCGGACAGCACCGGCAACGACAGCCACACCAGGGCATCGCCATCGCGGCGCACCGCATCGCCCAGCTGCTGCGCGATCACCGCGAGCGGATCGGCGCCTGCCGCTGCGTCATGCGCGGCGTGCAGTTGCGTCAGGCGGCTGGCCACCGCATGGCCGAAGGCCCCGCTGCGCTGGCTTTCCGAGCCGACCAGGTCGGCGTAGTCCATCCGCGCCCAGTCCGGCTCGGGACCCTTGGCACCGGCCAGCGCGGCGGCCGCCAGATAGGTCTCGACCGGCTGGAAGCGCTCCGGACCGATCAGGCTGGCGCACAGCGCCCGCACCATGCCGATGCGCGCGGCCAGCGTCTGGCGCTGGATCACGCTCAGCTTCTCGCGCACCAGCTGGTCGCGCTCCCGGCGCAGCCCGGCAATTTCCAGCGCCTGCTTGAGCTCCATGCGCAGCGCGGTGATATCCCACGGCTTCTTGATATAGCGGTGGATCTGCCCTTCGTTGACCGCCTGCACGGTCGACTCGAGCTCCGAATACGCGGTCGTCAGGATGCGGACGATATGCGGGTAGTGCTCGCGCGCGTGGCGCAGCAACTCGTTGCCGTATTCGCCGGGCATGCGCTGATCCGAGACCAGCACGGCCAGCGTCTCGCCATGCGCTTCGAGCAGCGCCTTGCCCTCCTCGACCGAACCGCCGGTGATCACGGGCGCCAGCCCGCCGATCGCCCTCTGGAAATACTTGACCGCGGTGGCCTCGTCGTCGACGAACAGAATCGCGGGAGGCGATGCCTGGTTGTCGTTCGGTTCGTTCATTGACCGCTCCTATTGCTGTGCATTCGATTCTTCGTATGAGGGAATTCCAGCGTCACGGTGGTGCCGGCGCCCGGGATCGACTCGATCCGGATGCCGCCGCCGAACGACTGCATGACGCGGTTGCAGAAAATCATGCCGAGGCCATTTCCGCCGGCGGCGGCATGCGTGGTGACCGGATCGACCAGCAGGCGCTCCATCACGTCGGGCGGAATGCCAGGTCCGTTGTCGCTGATGCAGATCACGGGGTCGGGCTGTGCCACCACACGGAAACGCAGCGACGGCTTGGGGACATCGGTCAGCGCCCGCAAGCCATTGTTGAGCAGCGACGACAGCACCAGCGACACGCAGTTCGGCAGCGTGTGGACGATGAAGTCGCCGTGCAGTTCGACCTCGACCCAGTTGCGCTGCGCGCCCGTGAAGGGATAGCTGTCGAGCAGCGCCATGATCAGGCTGCCGGCGGTGATGTCGCGATCGTTCTCGCTGGTCAGCGGCCGTTCGCCATTGCCGCGCACCGACTGCAGGAACGACGAGATCACCGCCAGGCAGTACTGCGCATTGCTGTGCATCACCGCGGCCGCCTGCCCGATCTCGGCCTGGCGCTGCGGATCGTATTCGGCGCTGCTTCGGCTTTCAACACCGCGGGCGAAATTCGCGATAGCCGCCAGCGGGGTGTTAAGTTCGTGCGCCAGGAAGGCGAGCGTCTCGTCGATCGCGGTCAGCCGCTGGTGCCGCGACTGCCGTTCGCGATAGCGCTCGCGCGCCAGCGCCAGCACGTCGCGTACCGCCTGCAGGCCGAGCGGCTTCTCGAGGATGCGAAACACCTCGCCGCTGTTGACGGTCTGCAGCAGCATGTCCTTGTCCGCGTACGCGGTCACCAGGATCCGCACGATCTGCGGATACTCGGCGGCAACCTGCCGCAGCAGGTCGGCACCGTTGCGCCCCGGCATGCGGAAGTCCGTGACCAGCACCGCGGTGCGGCCGCTGTCGTTGCGCAGCATCTCGATGGCCTGATCGGCCCCCTGGGCGAGCAGCACCTCGTACTCGGCGCCGGCCGCGCGGGCGAAGTACTTGCAGGCCATCTCCTCGTCGTCGACGTAGAGCACGGTCAGCCGCGGCTGGCGCAAATCGGTCCGCAGCTCGGGCCGCGCTTCTGGTCGCGCTTCTGGTCGCGCTTCTGGCCGCGCTTCTGGCCGCGGTTCCGGCCGTATGTCTGTCCGCTGTTCTGTCATGGCGCGCTCATTCCGCCCGCGGCAGATCGAAGCTGAACGCGGCCCACTGGCCCAGCTCGCTTTCCGCGAACAGCACGCCGCCATGCCGCTCGATCACCGCATAGCTGATCGACAGCCCCAGGCCAAGGCCCTGGCCGACCTCGCGCGTGGTGAAGAAGGGCTCGAACACGCGCGCCAGATTCTCGCTGGGGATGCCCGGTCCGTTGTCACGTACGTTGACGTGCAGCCGGCCGTCCTTCCACAACACGGTGGTGTGGATCGCCGGTGCGGGCGTGCCGGCCTTGCGCATCGCCAGTGCCGCGTTCGAGAACAGGTTGATCAGCACGCCGATGATGGCCGCCTCGTCGCCGAACACCAGCGTGTCCGGCGGCAGCTCGCGCGTCATCCGCACGCCGCGCAATTCGTGGGCGGTCAGCCGGCTGGCCGAGTCGAGCGCCTTCTCGAACAGGAACGGCCTGCCCTCGACCTCCGCGCCGGGCTGCCGATAGGCAAAGATCTTCAGGTCCGAGACGATATGCTGGATCCGCTGCATCCCCTGCCGGGCGTCGATCAGGCATTCCTGCAGCGAGGCGCTGTCCTTGGCCTCGGGCTCCTCCAGCGCGATCTCGATCGCCATCAGGCAGAAATTGACCGGGTTGTTGACCTCGTGCAGCAACCCCGCCGCCAGCGTACCGACCGCGGCCATCTTCTCCTGCTGCAGCAGCTGGCCCTTGATCTGCGCCAGGTTTTCGTTGATGCGGGCGAGCTCTTCGTTCTTGTTGGCCAGTTCTTCCTTCAGCCGGAACAGCTGGAAGCGGCCCTTCTCGTTGAAGTAGGTGTAGACCGCGCTGGCCGCGCCGGCAAACAGCACGAACAGCGAGTTCACCAGGAAGGTGCCGACCGGTTGCAGGCCGTCGGGATGCAGCAGGCAGGCCGCCAGATAGCACAGGTACGACAGGCCGCCGAACACGACGTTCTGCCACAGGCCGAACGGCAGGGCGATGCCGGACGCGAAGATCGCCAGGTTCAAGCCGACGTAGTACGGCGAGGCGACGCCATCGGTCTCCCAGATCATCCACGCGATCATCAGCTGCGGCAGCAGCAGCCACGACAGCGTCAGCCATGGCGCCAGCCTGCGTCCGTGCCGGCTGTACAGCACCAGCACGATGCCCGCGATCAGCATCGAGACGATGATGCGCGCGACCGCGAATGGCACCTGCCATTCCGGGTACTGGCCGTAATCGAGACCCATGCCGAGCAGCACCAGCACGATGGCGGTGTAGGCCCCGCCGCGGCTGAACGCCAGGCGAAAGTCGGCCAGTTCGGCCTGGTATCCGGCGTAGAGTCGGTTGACAGTCATGGTAGATCGGCGGCGCCGCCTCAGGAGATGGTGGCTTCAGCGAACACGTTGACGCCCGTCTCATCGACATAGACCTGGTGGTCCGTCGACTGCTCGGGCAGCAGGCTCAGCATCTTGGCTTCATCGCGATAGATCAGATACCACTCGAGCAGATGCTCCATCCCGTATCGCTCGGGATTGTTCGAATGGACGTTGGTGACCAGGACCCGGCCGCCCGGGCGCGTGCGCGCGGCGAAATGGTTCAGCAGGCGGGCGCAGACCTTGTCGGACAGGTAGTCGAACAGGCCGGCGCAATAGACCGCATCGAACTCGCGCACCGACGGATCCTCGACCGCGATACGCCGCTTGAGCAGCTCGTGCACCGACTCGTGCACCATCTCGACCTGCACGCTGCGCCCCGCCTCCCGGGCGGCCCGCTGGACCGAGCCGCGGGTGAATTCGAGCGTCTCTTCGCTGAAGTCGACCAACTGGAACGACAGCCGGTCCGGCGCGGCGTATTCGCGCGCAAAGCGCTGGATTTCGAAGGCCGGGCCGCAGCCGACGTTGAGGACGCGGAACGGGCGCCCCGCCGCATGGGCGCTGTCCGCCTGGCGGCCGAGGAAGTCGACCAGCAGATCGATCCGGTTGCGGTGCGCGGTGGCGACCGCCGCCTTCAGGAACGCCGTATTGACGATCTGGAAGTAGGTGGTCGGTCCCTGCTGCGGATCGCTCAGGATCTGGTTCACCATCTCGTAGTCGCCGGCGTAGCCCAGCGGCTTGGTGAAGGTGCGATAGACGAACGGCGCGCGCAGCAGCAGCGGATGCAGCGCCGATTGCGCGTAAGTGCGATGCACGGGCGCAAGCTCCACGTCGACGCGCTCGGCCTCCCCTTCGAGCCGGTCCAGATACGACTTGACCTTGACCATGATCGGCGTGGCCAACTCCTGGAACACGTCCTCGCGCAAGCGGCCGTCGACCTTGGGCAGGCTTTCGGTCAGGTCGACCTGCTCGACCCAGCGCGATACCTCGGACAGGAAGGCGCGCATCTCGTTGACGGCGATCTGGTAATCACGGCGGATGTTGAAGCGCGTGTCCCAGTCGCTGACGAACAGCTCGGCCTCGCGGCCCACCGAGCGCGGCTCGTTGGGCAGGTCGCTCAGCTCGCGCCATTCGTCGATCAGCGTCAGCGAGACCACCGCCGTGAGACCGGTATTGACCAGGCTCATCACCACCGCTTTGCCAAGATAGGCGTTCTTGGCCCCGATCCTCACGCTCAGGTCGCTCAATACCTCGCTGACCTGGACAATCGAGTACGGGTTATAGACTTCCATCACCAGAGATTTTCTCTGGAGATTAATGATCGTGCCCCGCACCTGCTCGCCCTGCGAGTTGCGGAAGCTGACCACCGGATCAATTTGCGTTTGGGAGTACACGGTTTTGCGCCAGGGATAATCCGAAGAATGCGGCTGGCTCATGCCGACACGGGGGTCGGAACGGTCCGGCGCGGCATGGGCGAAGGAACTCGCGAACGGCTACGCGAAGGCGATGCACGGAAACTAGGGGTTGGGCATACGCTTGCGATCCTGATCGGGAAGTGAGCGGCGTAGGGGCAAGCTGCGGGACTGCCGCCGGGCCAACGACAGGCCGATGCGAGCCAGCAGCCTGACCGAAAGCCGGCCGGCAACGGCCTGGAGCGCGAGCGGGCAACGCCTGCCGCCGCCCCGCTCCCGGCCGCCAGGTGCGAATCAGCGACCGATTGTACTGTGGGCCCGCTGCAGTGGACAACGACCCTCATCCCAACGAGGGGGAGCGGCCCACATGCCCCCCACCGCGGGAGGGTTGCCGCCAATGAAAAAGGGCCGGATGAACCGGCCCTCGGAAAGCAATGCGGATGCGCCCCCCTGGGGCGCTGCGGCATCAGTCGGCGCGCACGCCCTCGACCTGGATGGCCAGCTTGACCTCGGGCTTGAAGCCCATCTTGACGCCGTAATCGATGCCGAAGTCGGTCCGGTTGAAGGTGGCATAGGCGTCGGCACCGCAGGCCTCGCGCTTGAGCATCGGATGCTGGATGCACTTGAACTCGCGGATCTCCAGCTTGACCGGCCTGGACACGCCGCGCAGCGTCAGCACGCCATCGACCTCGGTCGGCACGTCGCCGGCGAACTTCGAGAACTTGCCCTTGTAGGTGGCCTCGGGATAGGCCTGCACGTCGAACATGTCG
Source organism: Cupriavidus sp. (assembly GCA_031181345.1). Classification (GTDB taxonomy): domain Bacteria; phylum Pseudomonadota; class Gammaproteobacteria; order Burkholderiales; family Burkholderiaceae; genus Cupriavidus. Next base: position 57,945 of record JAPSLC010000014.1, read on the forward strand.
GGGCTCTTGGCGTGCTCGTTCATCTTGCCGTGGCCGAAGTCGATCGATGCGGTATCGATCTTGATGTCCAGCGTACCGGTCTTGGCGGCGCGGTCCAGCGTGACGACGCCGCTGGACTTGTCGAACTTGCCGCGCCACTTCGACAGTCCGCCCAGGTGATCGGCCTCGAAGCTCGGATACGTATGGCTCGGATCGAGGTTGTAGGTCACGGCGGCAGCCGAGGCGAGGCCAGCGAAGGCGGTGGCGGAAGCGGCGGCGAGGATGGCGGCGGCGGTACGCAGTTTCATGGGTTCTCCGGTAAGCGGTTGGGTTCGACGGTTGGGTTCGACGGTCGGCTTCAACGGTTGAAGTCCGCCGATGATGGCAACGGGGGTTTCAGCGCGAGATCGCGAATTCTGAAGCGGGGTCGTTCAGTTCAGGACTTGGCGGCCGTGACGAGGCGGAACTTGATCTGGACCTCGTCGGCGACCACCGAGGTGTCCTTCCACTCGCCCTCGCCGATATTGAAGACGCTGCGCTTGATCGGCAGCACGCCCTCGAAAACCTGATTGGCGCCTTCCTGGCGATAGGTCGCGGGCACGACCACGTCGACGGTCTTGCCCTTGATGGTCAGCTTGCCCGCGACATCGAACTTGCCGGCGGCGGCGGGCTTGATGCCGGTCGACTCGAACACCGCCTTGGGAAAGCGCGCGGCATCGAACCAGTCCTTGCCCTTGACCTCCTTGGTGGTGGCGGCATCGCCGATCTCGAAGCTGGCCACGTCGATCTCGACTTTGGCGCTGGAGGCGGCCAGCTTGGCCGGATCGAAGTCCACCGCGGCGGCAAAGCGCTTGAACTTGCCTTCCATCGGCACGCCGATCTGGCGCGCGACGGCGGTCACCGAACTCTTGCCGGCATCGAGCTGCGCGGCGGCGAGATTGGCGGCAAATCCGGCGCAGGCCAGCGACGCGGCCAGCAACAAGGCACCGGGACGGGGAATACGTTTCATCGAGGACTCCTCGGTTTCATTCGGTCAATGCGGAACAGCGGGAATCGGGCGGATTTTGGCGGAATCTCACGGCTTTTTCGGCGGACTCAGCGCAGGAACGGCAGCATCCGGCCGAGCGTGCCGTCGCGGTCAAGCCATTGGTGCTTCAGCGCGGCGGCGGCATGGAGCACGACGATCGCCGCCATCAGATAGTTCAGCCAGACATGGGCGAGCTTCAGCGTCTCCTTCAGCGCATCGTTCGGCTCGATCAGCTGCGGCAGCGGCCACACACCCAGATAGACCACCGGCACGCCGGCGGCGAGGCTGTACAGATAGCCGGTCACCGGCACCACCAGGATCAGCAGATAGAGCAGCCAGTGGGCGGCCTTGGCCGCGCCGGCCTGCCAGGCCGGCATGCCGGCCGCCGGCGCCGGTGCGGCATGGGTCAGGCGCCAGAGCACGCGCAGCACCGCCAGCGCGAACACCGTCACGCCCAGCCACTTGTGCCAGGAGTACAGCTTGAGCTTGGTCGGCGTGAAGCCCGGGATATCGGTCATGTAAAGACCGAGCCCGAAGGCCGCGAAAATCAGCAGCGCGACGATCCAGTGCAGGCCGATCGCGGTCGCGCCATAGCGCGCGGGGGGAGTGGAACGCATCGATGAAATCCGGCTTCAGTCTTTATTCTTTCGGCAGACGCTGTTGATTCTCGCATTATTGCGTCCGGAAAGTGACGTCGGGAAGGCGGAAGTTCATTGAGTTGTTCAAAGCATTTGAAGGCCATATGCCAATTGCAGCGGCGGCGCAGGCTTCCGGTCATCTGTGCAACGGTATCGACGCGGCCCGGTTGTGAAATAGGAGGCGCGGACATCGTTCAACGGAGTCCGGACTCTGGACCGTAGCGCCGGCAGGAAGCAAAAAAGCCGCCCCATGGGCGGCTCGTTGGAACAGGACGCGAGGCGCGATCCGATGCCGCGGCCCTATTCCATCATTTCAAACGCTCCGCCAGCTCCACCGCCCGGCCGATATAGCTGCCCGGCGTCATCGCCAGCAGTCGTGCCTTGGCCTCGTCGGGGATCGCCAGGCCTTCGATGAAGGTGCGCAGCGCCTCGCGCGAGATGCCCTTGCCGCGGGTCAGCTCCTTCAGTTGTTCATACGGATTGGCGATGCCGTGGCGGCGCATGACCGTCTGCACCGGTTCGGCCAGCACTTCCCAGCAGTTGTCCAGGTCCTCGGCCAGCCGCTCCGGGTTGGTTTCGAGCTTGCCCAGCCCGCGCAGGCAGGCCTCGTAGGCCAGCAGGCTGTAGCCGAAGGCGACGCCGATATTGCGCAGCACCGTCGAATCGGTCAGGTCGCGCTGCCAGCGCGAGACGGGCAGCTTCTCCGACAGGTGGCGCAGCAGTGCGTTGGCCAGGCCCAGGTTGCCCTCGGAGTTCTCGAAGTCGATCGGATTGACCTTGTGCGGCATCGTCGACGAGCCGATTTCGCCGGCCTTGGTCTTCTGCTTGAAGTAGCCCAGCGAGATATAGCCCCAGACGTCGCGGTCCAGGTCCAGCAGGATGGTGTTGGCGCGGGCCACCGCGTCGAACAGCTCGGCCATGTAGTCGTGCGGCTCGATCTGGATCGTGTACGGGTTGAAGGCCAGGCCGAGCCGGTTCTCGATGACTTCGCGCGAGAAGGCTTCCCAGTCGAACTCGGGATAGGCGGACAGATGGGCGTTGTAGTTGCCGACGGCGCCGTTCATCTTGCCGAGCAGCTCGACCCGCTCGATCCGTTCGATCGCACGCGCCAGGCGCGCGGCCACGTTGGCCATTTCCTTGCCCAGCGTGGTGGGGCTGGCCGGCTGGCCGTGGGTGCGCGACAGCATCGGCTCGCGGGCGTTGGCGCGCGCCAGTTCCACCAGCCGCGCATGCACGCGGCGCAGCGTCGGCACCAGTACGCTGTCGCGCGCGCCCTTGAGCATCATGCCGTGCGAGGTGTTGTTGATGTCCTCGGAGGTGCAGGCGAAGTGGATGAATTCGCTGGCGGCCACCAGTTCGGCGTTGTCCTGCACGCGCTCCTTCATCCAGTATTCGACCGCCTTGACGTCGTGATTGGTGACCGCCTCGATCTCCTTGATGCGGGCGGCGTCGGCTTCGCTGAAGTTGTCGACCAGCGCCAGCAGCGCGGCTTCGGACTGCGCCGAGAACTTCGGCATGTCGGGCAGGCCGGTGCGGGCCAGCGCGATCAGCCAATGGACTTCGACCTTGACGCGGTGACGCATGAAGGCGGCCTCGGACAGCCATTCGCGCAGCGGGTCGGCCTTGGCGGCATAGCGGCCATCGATCGGGGACAGGGCGGTGAGCGGCGAGAGCGCGGCGGGGGAGGCGGTAGCGGACATGCTGGCAGACGGCGGGAGGGAGTGAAGAGGGAAACCTGGAACGGTATCGGCAAGGCGCGATTGGCGCATGCGGTAGCGGCGAGTTGCGCTGGCACATCCGATGTACTCAGACGCATACGAAGCCGGAAACTGACCTTGCGCGATCCTGCGCGATCCGGCGCACCGGCCTGGCCGCCGGCGCTGGAAAGCCGCGATTTTACCACCGCCCTTCCCGCTGCGCCGCGCCATCGTCGCCAGTGTTGCTGGCAGCCCCGCAGGCGGGCCGTTCGACGGCCGCGCGGTGCCGGAACGGCCTCCCGGGCGGTTATACTCGCCACGCCGAGCCAGTAGCCTGTTACGAAGTGCATCAAGGCAGACCGGACCCGCGCGCCACCGCCGGCGCACGAGGCCAGGCGCTCCATCGCGAGACATCCAACGCGGGCCCGATGCACTCCATAACGAGCTCAAGGGGAGAACATGAAGCTGTACGCATCGCAGACCAGCCCTTACGCGCGCAAGGTGCGCGTGGTGATGGCCGAGAAGAAGATCGACTATCAGATGGTGGAAGTCGACGTGTGGTCGCCGGACACGGCGATCGGTCAATTCAATCCCCTCGGCAAGGTGCCCTGCCTGGTGATGGAGGACGGCGGCGCGGTGTTCGATTCGCGCGTGATCGTCGAATACGTCGACACGCTGACGCCGGTCAGCCGCATGATCCCGCAGGGCAGCCGCGAGCGGCTCGAGGTGCGCTGCTGGGAGGCGCTGGCCGACGGCCTGCTCGACGCGGCGCTGCTCGCGCGCCTGGAACAGACCCAGCGCGAGCCCGCCGAGCGCAGCGAACGCTGGGTGCGCCGCCAGCTCGGCAAGATCGACAGTGCGCTGGTGGCGATGGCCCACGGCCTGGCCGATCGCACCTGGTGCGCCGGCAACCATTATTCGCTGGCCGACGTCGCCGTCGGCTGCGCGCTGTCCTATCTGGACTTCCGCTTCCCGGACATCGCCTGGCGCGAGCGCCATCCCAACCTGGTCGCGTTCCACGACAAGATCGTCAAGCGCCAGTCGTTCGTCGATACGGAGCCGCCGCGGGGCTGAGCCGGCGCCCGCCCGAGCGTCACTCGAAACGGATGTCCTCGGGGGGCGCCGCCCAGCGCATCGCACCGAAGCGGTTCCACAGATCCTGTAGCGCCGGATGCCGGCTCCGCTCGGCGCGCAGTTCCTGCAGTGCTATCAGCGGCAAGCCTTGATACTGTCCCGGCAATGCCGCCGTGGCCGCAACCAGCTGCCCCAATAGCGGTATGGCGGCGGTTTGCTCGGTGCTCCACCTGTTCAGGTCGAACATCGCCAGCCGGCAGAGGATCGGCGCCTGAAGCATCAATGGCAGCGTACGGGTCTGCTCCAGTATCCAATGGCGTTCATCCATCTTCGTGAATTTGACCGCCAGCATTTTCAACACCTCGGCGCGCGGAAGTGGCGCAATCCGCGACAGCGCCGATGCCGTGACGTTCAGCCAGTCACGCTTGGCCTTCGACGATTCTCGCGTTTGGCACATCATCGACTCCCATGCTTCGATCAGCACGGGATCGAGCGAACCGGTTTCCATTCGTGCGTTGGTGGTACACGCCAGCATGGCGCCGACCAGCGGTGCCCATTGCGCCCGCTCTGTGTCGTTCCTGTATGTCTTGTGTATCACGGACTCCTGCGCCGCCAACTGGATCGGCTCCGTTAGATGCGCGTAGCGCGCCAAAATCACGGCGTTGTCGTTGGTCGTTTCCAGGAAGTCGAGGAATTCAGTCAGCGCCGGGGGCTCGATATTGAAGGTGGGAGCGGCCTCGACGGGCTGAAACACCGCCGCCAATGCCTTGACCACAGTGCCCCTGTCCTGGACGGGCAGGGCATTGGTGGACGCCACCACGGCCTCCCAAAGTGTCGGCCACGTGGCCCGATGGGATTCGGGACGGAACATCTCGGACAAGCGGTAGGCTTCCAGTTTTTTCACCAGGGCAAGCAACAGCGTCTTCTGCGCGGGATGCGGACGTTGCATGGCGTCCACGAGTTCGCCATTGGCTTTGAGCAGCTGTAAATGGCCATCGGCATCTGCCGGCATGCTATAGCGCCAATCGACTCTATCGAGCAATGCCATCAGCACGGCGACGCGCTGGTCGAGCGGAAGCGCTCGGGCCGAATCGGCCCACAGCGCCACCCCTTCCGCGGACATCCTTTGCGACGATAGGCGGAGATAGGCGCACAAGCACGGCCCGCGCTGATTGGCCGGCAATTCGAGAACCGCGACGATCAGGTCGTCTGGCGAGACGCCACACTCCTGGAAGGTGGCGCGCACGGAATCCGCTTTGCTCCTGGTCCGGGGGCCCGCCAGGGTGAGCACCTGCTGTAGCGGCTTGCCGCGCACGGAGGCGGGCAGCTCCAATACGGCTTTGACCACATAGTGCTGCTGGCGGGTCGTATAGGGCAGGCCGAAGACGGTCCGCACGAGCGTGGTAAGGATTTCGGCTCGACGCGTCAGTGGAATGACGGGCCGTACCAGGGCCACGCACTGTCGTTTGTCGCGATGCTGCTGAGGTAAGGCAGGCGTCGGGGCGCTGCACCCGCGCAAGACTGCGGCAATGATGGACGGCGTGACCGCCAGCCGCGCGTCGTGTTCCATTTTGTCGGAATGGAGCATGACCCCCACCGCTTGCAGGATCGCCTTCGACACGCGCGTCAGGCTGGCACGATCTCGCGGTGCGAGCATGCCGGCCACGCGTTCCCAGATATGGCCCGGAACCAGCGCGATCGCGGCAATCGTCGTAGGGGTGGGCGGCGCTGGATGTCCGGCTTGCGGCGCGATGATGAGCGCCCCGGTGCCGGCCGGATGGGAAGAGAGGGGCAAACCAGGCGTGGGCAAGGACGGCGCGGTTGGCGCCTGGTGAATGACAGACGGATTCAGGGGCATGATGCAGGGATATGGGCACGGGCGATCGAGGCCTCGCCGCCCGGAACGCGGAAACGGAGCGCCATCGCAGGCGCCGCAGGCAGACGCGCATTGTCTGCCGACCCCCGCTGCCGCGCTTTGCCGAAAGCCGGCCCGCTTTCGGTTCCGCCACCCTGTTGCCGCGCCGCCACGCTAACGTGGCCGAGCGCCGCCATCGCTCGCCTGCCTACTGGATGATGCCGCCGCCGAGACAGACGTCGCCCTGGTACAGCACCGCCGACTGGCCCGGCGTGACGGCCCATTGCGACTCCTGGAAAGCCAGACGCAAGCGATCGCCGTCCGCGGTCACCACCTGGCATGCCGCATCGCTCTGCCGGTAACGCGTCTTGGCCGACAGCGCCGTGCCCGCAGCCGGCGGCTCGCCCGCCACCCACGACAGGTCCGCGGCTTCGAGCGTCGGCGACAGCAACCACGGATGGTCGTGCCCCTGCACCACGTACAGTGTGTTGGCGGCCATGTCCTTGCGCGCGACGTACCAGGCGTCGCCGCTGCCGTCGCGGCTGCCGCCCAGGCCGATGCCCTTGCGCTGGCCCAATGTGTAAAACGCCAGCCCGATATGCTCGCCCACCACCTTGCCGTCAGGCGTTTTCATCGGACCGGGCTTGGTCGGCAGATAGCGATTCAGAAAATCGCGGAATGGACGCTCGCCAATGAAGCAGATTCCGGTGGAATCCTTTTTCTTCGCGTTCGGCAGCCCGATTTCCGCGGCGATTTCGCGGACCTGGGTCTTCGGCAACTCGCCCAGCGGGAACAGCGTGCGCGAGAGCTGCGCCTGATTCAGCCGGTGCAGGAAGTAGCTCTGGTCCTTGGTAGGGTCCAGCGCCTTGAGCAGCTCGAACCGACCGTGCTCGCCCTGGCGCACGCGCGCATAGTGGCCGGTGGCGATGCGCTCGGCGCCGAGCGACATCGCATGGTCGAGAAAGGCCTTGAACTTGATCTCGGCGTTGCACAGCACGTCCGGATTCGGGGTGCGGCCGGCCGAATATTCACGCAGGAAATCGGCGAAGACGCGATCCTTGTACTCGGCGGCAAAATTGACGGCCTCGACGTCGACGCCGATCAGGTCGGCCACCGACACCACGTCCAGCCAATCCTGCCGGGTCGAGCAGTATTCGCTGTCGTCGTCGTCCTCCCAGTTCTTCATGAACAGGCCGACGACTTCGTAGCCCTGCTGCTTCAGCAGCCAGGCCGTGACCGAGGAGTCCACCCCGCCCGACATGCCGACCACCACCCGTTCGCCGCGGCCGATGTTGGCATTGAGCTCGGGACGGGCGGAAATCGCGGCATTGGATGGCGCATCCATCGCGGCGCTCATTGCACCGCTCCCGGCATCAACGTGGACGGATGCGTGTACAGCGCGTCGAGCGCGAAGCGCTTGCCGGCCAGATAGTCGTCGACGCAGGCCAGCACCAGCGGGGAGCGATGGCGTTCGGGGCAGGCGCGGATCTCGTCGGCGCTGAGCCAGACGGTGCGCACGATGCCGGTATCGAGGGGACGGCCGCTGTCGAGCGGACCCAGATCGCCGGTGAAGGCAAAGCGCACATAGGTGATGTCGCCCTCGGGATGTTGCCCCGTCGGGGACGTCACCGAACGGGCCAGATAGCAGCCCAGCAGCGCGCGCGGCTCGAAGCTGTGGGCCGTTTCCTCCAGCGTTTCGCGGATCACGGCGCGCACCAGGCTCTCGCCCGGGTCCAGATGACCGGCGGGTTGGTTCAGCTTCAGGCCGTCGCGGGTTTCTTCTTCGACCAGCAGAAAGCGCCCGCCGCGTTCGATCACCGCGGCCACGGTGACGCTGGTTTTCCAGTCTTGGGACATGATGCACAAGTTTTAGGCAATCCGGCATTCTACCGGCAGGCGCCCCGCCCTGCAGCGGCGCGGACGGCGCCGGCCCGCCGCGACCACGCGCCCGATCGCACCCATTGCCGTCAGTTTCCTGTAAGCTGCGGAAAAATTGTGCGCTGCGCTTGACCGCGGCGCCGACAAACGAGCCCGGATGCCTGCCCGGCCGTAGCGCGGAGCGGCACCGCAACAGGAGAAGCTGACGATGCAGATCGGTATCCCGCTGGAGACACGGGCCGGCGAAGCGCGTGTCGCCGCCACCCCCGAAACCGTCAAGAAATACGTCGCCCAGGGCCACCAGGTACTGGTGCAGAGCGGTGCCGGTGTGCGTGCAAGCTGTCCGGACGCCGCCTACGAGGCGGCCGGTGCCAGCATCGTCGACGCGACCCGCGCCTTCGGCGCCGAACTCGTGTTGAAGGTACGCTCCCCCGATCCGCAGGAACTGTCGCAGATCCGCCCCGGCGCCACGCTGGTCGGCATGCTCGACCCGTTCGACGTCGACAACAACGCCCGCATGGCCGCCGCCGGCATCGTCGCCTTCGCGCTCGAAGCCGCGCCGCGCACGACCCGCGCGCAAAGTATGGACGTGCTGTCCTCGCAGGCCAATATCGCCGGCTACAAGGCCGTGCTGGTCGCCGCCAACCACTATCAACGCTTCATGCCGATGCTGATGACCGCCGCCGGTACGGTCAAGGCCGCGCGCGTGCTGATTCTCGGCGCCGGCGTAGCGGGCCTGCAGGCGATCGCGACCGCCAAGCGGCTGGGCGCGGTGATCGAGGCCTCCGACGTACGGCCCGCGGTCAAGGAGCAGATCGAATCGCTGGGCGCGAAGTTCGTCGACGTGCCGTTCGAGACCGACGAGGAGCGCGAGATCGCGCAGGGCGTCGGCGGCTATGCGCGGCCGATGCCGGCAAGCTGGATGCAGCGCCAGGCCGCGCTGGTACACGAGCGCGCGAAGCAGGCCGATATCGTCATCACGACCGCGCTGATCCCCGGGCGGCGCGCACCGGTGCTGCTGAAGGAAGAGACCGTGCAGGCGATGAAGCCAGGCTCGGTGGTGGTCGACCTGGCTGCCGCGCAAGGCGGCAACTGCCCGTTGACCGTGGCGGACGAGGTGGTCGAGCGCCATGGCGTGACGCTGGTCGGCTACACCAACCTGGCCAGCATGTTGGCGGCCGACGCCTCCGCGCTGTACGCGCGCAACGTGCTCGACTTCCTCAAGCTGATCGTCGACCAGGACGGCAAGCTGACAATCAATCCGGAAGACGATATCGTCGCGGCCTGCCTGATCAGCAAGGACGGCGCACTGGCACGCCAGGCCGCCTGAGCGGCGGTCCGGTCGAACGACCGGACCCTCCGGCAGCACCGCAACCTCCCATCGATTCAACCCGCGCCCATCCCGGGCGCGTTTTCACGGTGCCGCGGCCACCCGTTCGAGCCGTCGCGGCGCCAGCATCAACGAAGGAAAGCAACACCATGCAACGCATCATTCTGCGCGCCAAGCTGCACCGCGTCACCGTGACGCAGGCCGACCTGCACTACGAGGGGTCGTGCGGCATCGACGAGGATCTGCTCGACGCGGCGGACATGAAGGAGTACGAGAAGATCGAGCTCTATAACGTCAACAACGGCGAGCGTTTCTCGACCTACATCATCAAGGGCAAGCGCGGCACCGGCGAGATCTCGCTGAACGGGGCCGCCGCACGCCGCGCCCACCTGGGCGACCACCTGATCATCTGCACCTATGCGCCGATGAGCGATGCGGAACTGGCCGACTACAAGCCGAAGATCGTGCTGGTCGACGACAACAACCGCATCAAGGAAATCAAGAAGGTGTGATTCCATGATCGCCGCGCGCAGGCAGTCTCGCCCGCAGTCCCGGCATGCCAACGGTGGCCCTGGCGCATGGCGCCGCTGGCTCATCGTTGTCGTGGCGGCGGGCTGTGCGGCCTGCGCGGGCGTATCGGCACCCGCGTTTGCGCCGCATGACGGCGGTACGCCGGCAAGTCCGAGCGCGGCGGACCCGCTGCCATCGTGGCGCGACGGCCCCGCCAAACAGGCGATCCTGCGCTTCGTGCGCGACACCACCACTCCGGGCGGCCCGGACTTCGTCGCCCCCGCGGACCGCATCGCCATCTTCGACAACGACGGCACGCTGTGGCGCGAGGACCCGCGCGCCGAACTGCTGTTCGTCGCGCATCTCGCGCGTGCGCGCACCGACGCCGATCCCACGCTCGGCGCGCAAAGCCCCTACCGCGAATTCCTCGCCGATCCGCGCGGCTATCTGCAGCGCGGCGACACCGCGGCGCTGCAGCTGCTGCACGCGGTGTACGGCAACACCGCGCTCGAATCGTTTCAGGACGAGGCGCGGCGCTTTCTCGCCGTCGCCCGCCATCCCCGCAGCCGCGCGCCGCTGCGCGACGGCATCTACCAGCCGATGCTGGAACTGCTCGGCCATCTGCGCGCGCAGGGCTACCAGACCTGGCTGTGCGCGGGTTCCACCGCCGACTTCATGCGCGCCTTCGCCGCCGACTACTACGGCATCGCGCCACAGCAGGTGATCGGCTCCCGGCTGGCGCTGCGCTTTCGCGAGTCCGCGCAGGGCAACGCGGTGTGGCGCGAGCCGCGCGTCGACAGCTTCAACGACAAAGAGAACAAACCCGCCAATATCGCGCTGCAGATCGGCAAGCGGCCCGTGTTCGCCGCCGGCAATGTCGGCGGTGCCGGCGATATCGCCATGCTGGCCTACAGCCAGGGACGGCAGGGGCCGTCGTTCCAGCTGCTGATCGACCATGACGACGCGCAGCGCGAGTCGGCCTATACCGAGCCGGACGGCGCGTCGCTGAAGGCCGCCGCCGCGCATCGCTGGACCGTGGTCAGCATGCGGCGCGATTGGGAACGCGTGTTCGTGGCGCCGTCGGCACGGTCACCAACGCGGTCGCTGGCCGGCGAACCCATGGCAAGGCCGACCGCGCCATTTTGAGCAACTGCGCGGATAACTACGCGGGCAACCGCGGGCAACCGAATTCAAGCAACGGGAGGAGAAGTCGATGGAGATGGTGAACCACACGGTGATCAACCTGATCATCTTCGTGCTGGCGATCTACGTGGGCTACCACGTGGTCTGGACGGTCACGCCGGCGCTGCATACCCCGCTGATGGCGGTCACCAACGCGATCTCGGCGATCATCATCGTCGGCGCGATGCTGGCCGCCGGGCTGACCGAGGGCGGCGTCGGCCGCGCGATGGGCACGCTCGCCGTGGCCCTGGCCGCGGTCAACGTGTTCGGCGGCTTCCTGGTGACCCAGCGCATGCTGGAGATGTTCAAGAAGAAGGAGCCGAAGAAGTCGGCTCAGGCAGGCAGCAAGGAGGGCGCGCAATGAGCATGAACGTCGTCACGCTGCTCTACCTGGTGGCCTCGGTCTGCTTCATCCAGGCCTTGAAGGGGCTCTCGCATCCGGCCACCGCGCGCCGCGGCAATGCCTTCGGCATGATCGGCATGGCGATCGCCGCGCTGACCACCGTCGCGCTGATCGTCAAGCTGAAGAACGAGTTCCTGGCCGCCGGCATCGGCCAGTCGTCGATCGGCACCGGGCTCGGCCTGATCCTGGCCGGACTGGTGGTCGGCGGCGGCATCGGCGCCTACGTCGCGAAGAAGGTCGAGATGACCAAGATGCCGGAACTGGTCGCGGCGATGCACTCGCTGATCGGCCTGGCGGCGGTCTTCATCGCCATCGCGGCGGTGGCCGAACCGGCCGCCTTCGGCATCACCGCGGCCGGCTCGCACGAGATTCCGCTGGGCAACCGCATCGAGCTGTTCATCGGCTGCTTCGTCGGCGCCATCACGTTCTCCGGGTCCGTGATCGCCTTCGGCAAGCTGGCGGGGCGCTACAAGTTCCGGCTGTTTCAGGGTGCGCCGGTGGTGTTCTCGGGCCAGCACTGGCTGAACCTGGCCTTGGCCGTCGCCATGGTCGGCTTCGGCATCGCCTTCTTCATGACCCAGCAATGGTTGCCCTTCCTCGTGATGCTGGCGATCGCCTTCGTGCTCGGCGTGCTGATCATCATCCCGATCGGCGGCGCCGACATGCCGGTGGTGGTGTCGATGCTGAACTCGTACTCGGGCTGGGCGGCTGCCGGCATCGGCTTCTCGCTGAACAACCCGATGCTGATCATCGCCGGCTCGCTGGTGGGCTCCTCCGGTGCGATCCTGTCGTACATCATGTGCCGGGCGATGAACCGCTCGTTCTTCAACGTGATCCTCGGCGGCTTCGGCGGCGAGGCCAGCAGCGCGGCCGCGGCCGGCGCCCAGGCGCAGCGCAACGTCAAGTCGGGCTCGCCGGACGACGCGGCCTTCCTGATGGGCAATGCCGAGACCGTGATCATCGTGCCCGGCTACGGCCTGGCGGTGGCGCGCGCCCAGCATGCGCTCAAGGAGCTGACCGAGATGCTGTCCGAGAAGGGCGTCACGGTGAAGTACGCGATCCACCCGGTCGCGGGCCGCATGCCCGGCCATATGAACGTGCTGCTGGCCGAGGCCGAGGTGCCGTACGACCAGGTCTTCGAGATGGAGGACATCAACAGCGAGTTCGGCCAGGCCGACGTGGTGCTGGTGCTGGGCGCGAACGACGTGGTCAACCCGGCGGCCAAGACCGACCCGAATTCGCCGATCGCCGGCATGCCCATCCTCGAGGCCTACAAGGCCAAGACCATCATCGTCAACAAGCGCTCGATGGCGGCCGGCTATGCCGGGCTGGACAACGAGCTGTTCTATATGGACAAGACCATGATGGTGTTCGGCGACGCCAAGAAGGTGGTCGAGGACATGGTCAAGGCGGTCGCCTGAGGCGGAGGGTCCTGCCCGCAAATCGCGTCTGGCCGGCCCCTGCCGGGGCCGGTTGCGCCCCCGCTCCGGCGCGCTATACTGGCCCTCGGCCGCGGGGGCCGGCATGCGCCGGCCATCACGGCCCTGGCGCCGGCCCCGCGTTCCCTGCTGCAGCCGGACCCGCTTCTCGCCTCCCGGGGTCGCACGCGACATGACATTCAATCCGCAGGACAGGCATCTGCCTGTCTTCCAACATCCGATCCTGACCGTGCTGGTCGACGACAGCCGTTCCTTCATGGACAGCCTGGTCTTCCAGATGGACCGGACCCGCCCGGTGGTCACCTTCACCGACCCGCGCGAGGCGCTGCAGTGGATTCGCGAGGCCTACACCACGCGCTTCACCGGCTTCCTGCCGGTGCGCGTCACGCACGACGACCTGACCTTCCTGACCGAGCGCCGCACCGTGCAGCTCGATATCGACCGCATCCACCGGCAGATCCACGACATTCACCGTTTCGTGCAGCCGGGCGTGATCGTCGTCGACTATTCGATGCCGCAGATGGACGGGCTGGAGTTCTGCCGCGCGCTGCAGGACCTGCCGTGCAAGACCATCCTGCTGACCGGCACGGCCGATGAAGGCGTCGCGGTGCAGGGCTTCAACCACGGCCTGATCGACCGCTACGTCAAGAAGCACGACAGCAATATGGTCGAGCGGCTGGACCAGGAAATCGACGCGCTGCAGCAGCAGTACTTCACCACGCTGTCGCACACGCTGCGCGACCTGCTGACGCGGCACTCGTTCTCGTTCCTGTCCGATGCCGCCATGGCCGAGCGCGTGCGCCAGCTGGCGGCGCGCTACGGCTTCGTCGAGTACTACCTGTACCCCAATCCGGCCGGTATCCTGCTGCTGACCGCACAGGGGCAGGCCACGCTGATGGTGATCGAAACGCGCACCAGCCTGGCCAGCCAGGTGGAGTCGGCCGAGGCCTACGACGCCCCGGCGGCGCTGACCGAAGGCCTGCGCGAAGGTCGCATCGTGCCGTTCTTCTGGCCCGGCAACGGCATGTACACGCCGGCCTGCGTCGACTGGGAGCAGTACTGCCTGCCGGCCGAACGCGTCGAGGGGCGGGAGGAATTCCTGTACGCGCTGTTCGACCTGCCGCGCCATCTGCTGGACGAGCCGGTGGTCAGCCTCCGGACCTTCCTGACTGAGTTCGAGCGCAACGAAGGCAGCCTGACGGGGCGTTGATCACGGCTCCCGTCGGCCCAGCGGTTTGCTCTCCTCTCCCCGGCGGGGAGAGGGAGAACACCGTCACGCGGTTACGACGCCGCCCGATTCCCGCCCTTCACCATCTCGAACCGGAACAAGCGGCATTCGATCGCACCGTTGTACAGCGGCACGCGTCGCGATTCCTTCAGCCGCAGGCGGCGCGGCAGCGACAGGTCGCCGGTGAAGATCCACGCCTCCCAGCCCGAGAAATGCTGCTTCAGCGTGGTGGCGAACGCGCTGGCGAACTGGTTGGCGGCGTCCTCCTCGGCGCTGTCGAACGGCGCCTCGTCGAACGCGGGCCGGCGCTGGCCGCGCACCGCGATACGCTCGCCATAGGGCGGGTTCAGCAGCAGCAGGCCCGGCTGCGCGAACGGCGGCTGCACGTGGCGCGCATCGACCTGCTTGGTGCGCAGCTCGCCCGGCAGGCCCGCCCGCTGCCAGTTGGCGCTGGCCATCGCCAGCATGTCGGTCGAGATATCGCTGCCGGCAATGGCGAGGTCCGCCGGCGCTGACGATGCGGCCGCCGCGGCGCGCTGGCTCGCGGCCTGGGCCTCGCCCTTCAGCGCCTTCCACGGCTTCTGGTTCATCCCCTTGAGCCATTCGAAGGCGAAGCTGCGGCCCGCGCCGGGGGCCAGACCGAGCGCGACCTGCGCCGCCTCGACCAGGAACGTGCCGCTGCCGCACATCGGATCGTAGAAGGGCCGCGCGGTCTTCCCCGGCGTCCAGCCGGCCAGCCGCAGGATGCCGGCGGCCAGATTCTCCTTCAGCGGCGCCTCGCCCTTCTCCATGCGCCAGCCGCGCTTGAACAGCGGCTCGCCGGTGGTATCCAGGTACAGCGTGCAGTCGTGCTCGGTCAAATGCGCGTAGATCCGTACGTCGGGACTGGCGGTGTCGACGCTGGGCCGCGCGCCCAGGCGCTCGCGCATCGCGTCGCAGACGCCGTCCTTGACCCGCAGCGCGGTGAAGTTCAGGCTGCGCAGCGGCGAGCGGTGCGCGGTCATCTCGATCTTGATGGTCTCGTCCGGGCCGAACCACTGGTCCCAGCGCTGCGCGCGCGCCAGCTCGTAGATATCGTCCTCGTGACGGTAACCGCGGGCGGCAATCCGCAGCAGCACGCGGCTGGCGATGCGCGAATGCAGATTGACCGCGTAGGCGGCCGCCATGTCGCCGGAGAAACTGACGCCGCCCGGCACCTCGCGATGGACGTCGAACGGCGCCAGGGCATCTACATCGGGCCGCACGGCGATCTCGCGCAGCTCGTCGGCGAGCGCGCTCTCGAGGCCGCGCGGGCAAGGGGCGAAGAAGGCTTGGGTCATCACAGCGGTCCGGCAAATAGGGGCGCGAACGGGTCGCAAAAGGGTGGCAAACGCGTCAAACAAACGGCAGGCGAAACGGTGGCGCAACCGCTTCAAACAAAAACGTCCGCCGTGGCGGACGGAGGCGCCGGCGCCGGCCCGGGCCGGCACGGTCCGCACTCAGGCGGCAGCCAGCGCGCGATCCAGGAAGTCGAGCCGGTCCTGCCCCCAGTACGGCTGGCCGTCATGGACATACCACGGCGCGCCGAACACGCCGGCCGAAATCGCGTCCTGGGTATGGCGCGCGTATTCCTCCTGCACGCCCTGCCCTTCGCTGGCCTTCAGCAGCGCCGCGCCATCCAGGTCCAGCCGGTCGGCCAGCTCCGCGAGCGTGGCGGCATCGGCGATATTACGCTCCTCGGCCCACAGCGCCTGGCCGATCGCACCGAGCAGCGCCATCGCACGGGCGGTGCCATGTGCCAGCCGCGCCGCGATGATCAGCCGGCTGGCGGCATCGCCCGAGACCGGAAAATACTTCGGCTCCGGATTGAGCGGCACGCCGAGGTAGTCGCGCCAGCGCGCCAGCTCGACCAGCCGGTAGGCCTGGCGCTGCGGCGGCCGCTGGGCCAGCGGCAGGCCGCCCGAGGTCGCGAACACCTTGCCCAGGTCGCAGGGCTTCAGGTTGACCTGGGCGCCGTGACGGGCCGCGATCTCGGCAAAGCGCGCGTGGCCCAGATAGACGTACGGCGACTGCGGCGAGAAGTAGTAGTCGATCTGCTTGCTCATCGGTTCCTCGGAGTAGGTTCAGGCGGGGGTTATGGGGACGTAGGCGATGCGGACGATGCGGACGATGCGGGGCGATGCGGACGACAGCGCCATGCCGGCCGGCGCGGACGCGTCAGAACGGCTTGACCACCACCAGCACCACGATCGCCAGCAGCACCAGCACCGGCAGTTCGTTGAACCAGCGGTAGAAGCGATGCGAGCGCGTATTGCGACCGGCCTCGAACTTGCGCAGCAGCACCGCGCAGCCATGGTGATAGCCGAGCAGCACCAGCACCAGCGCCAGCTTCGCATGCATCCAGCCCTGCCCCGGGCCGCGCCCGATGCCATAGCCCAGATAGAGCCACAGCCCGAACGCCAGCGCGGGTATCGCCAGCATCGTCATGAAGCGCAGCAGCTTGCGCGCCATCGCCTGCAGCCGCGCGACGGCGGCTGGATCGGTCTCCATCGCAAGATTGACGAAGATGCGCGGCAGGTAGAACAGCCCCGCGAACCAGGAGACCACGAAGACGATATGCAGCGATTTGACCCAGAGCATCGGCGATCCGTATGACTCGGTGATTTACGAGCGGATCTCGCCGTGGCCGAACACCACGTACTTCAGCGAGGTCAGCCCTTCGAGGCCGACCGGGCCGCGTGCGTGCAGCTTGTCGTTCGAGATGCCGATCTCCGCGCCGAGGCCGTATTCGAAGCCGTCCGCAAAACGGGTCGAGGCGTTGATCATCACGCTGGCCGAATCGACCTCGCGCAGGAAGCGCATGCCGGCCGAATAGTTCTCGGTGACGATCGAATCGGTATGGGCCGAGCCGTAGGTGTTGATATGGGCGATCGCCTCGTCGAGGCCGGACACGGTGCGGATCGCCAGCACCGGCGCCAGGTATTCGAGGCGCCAGTCTTCCTCGGTGGCGTCGACCAGACCCTGGATGCCCGCGGCTTCCAGCGTGGCACGCGTGGCGGGACAGACCCGCAGCTCGACGCCCTTCTGCTGGTAGATCTTGCACAGCGGCGGCAACACGCGCGCGGCGATCGCGTCGGCGACCAGCAGCGTCTCCATCGTATTGCACGGCGCGTAGCGCTGCGTCTTGGCGTTGTCGCAGATGCGCACCGCCTTGTCGAGGTCCGCGTCGCCATCGACATAGACGTGGCAGATGCCGTCCAGATGCTTGATCATCGGCACGCGCGCCTCTTCCATCAGCCGGGCGATCAGGCTCTTGCCGCCGCGCGGCACGATCACGTCGACATATTCGGTCATCGTGATCAGGCGTCCGACCGCGGCGCGGTCGGTGGTCTCGATGACCTGCACCGCCTCGGCCGGCAGGCCGGCTTCGGCCAGCCCCTCGGCGACCAGCTTCGCCAGCGCGGTATTCGATTCGATCGCTTCCGAGCCGCCGCGCAGGATGGTGGCGTTGCCCGACTTCAGGCACAGCGCCGCGGCGTCGATGGTCACATTGGGGCGCGACTCGTAGATGATGCCGATCACGCCGAGCGGCACGCGCATCTGGCCGACCTGGATGCCGGTCGGCCGGTATTTCATGTTGCCGATCTCGCCGATCGGATCGGGCAGCGCGGCGATCTGCTCCAGGCCCGCGGCCATGGTGGCGATGGCCTTGTCCGACAGCGTCAGGCGATCGACGAAGGCGGCGTCCTGGCCGTTGGCGCGGGCGCGCTCGACATCGCGCGCATTGACGGCCTTCAGCTGCTCGGCGTCGCGGCGGATCGCGGCGGCGATGGTCAGCAGCGCGCGGTTCTTGTCGGCGGTGGAAGCGCGCGCCATCGCGCGCGACGCGGCGCGGGCCTGGCGGCCGACGCGGTCCATGTACTGGTAGAGGTCGAGCTCGTTCATATCGGGGGCCGGTCGGTGCGGCCTGGCAATCTTGTATTTGGCGCGCGCGCTGCGGGCGGCGCGACGTCGCGGGTTCCGGCGGCGCTTGGCCGCGCGTCAGGGGCGGATCGGCGGCAGATCAGAGGCAGATCAGCGCGCGATCATCAGCGCCAGCTGCAGCAGGCCGTCCCACGGCTCGGCCGGCATGCCCTCGACGCGCAGGCCCTTGGTCTGCCGGTCCAGCCTGGCGGCCATCGCCAGCGCGGCCTCGAGCCGCTCGGTGGACAGCCGCTGCGCGGCCTGCGGCACCAGCTTCTCGCGCGGCCCCCAGATGCGCAGCTCGCGGGTCAGCACGCCCATCGGCTTGCCGCCGGCCAGCCCCTGCCGGACCTTGGATAATACGCGAATTTCCTCGGTCAGCGCCCACAGCACCAGCACCGTGGCCTCGCCCTCGCCGCGCAGTCCTTCGAGCATCCGCACCAGCCGCGGCACGTCGCCGCCGAGCATCGCCTCGGACAGCTTGAACACGTCGTAGCGGGCGACATTGAGCACCGCGTCATGGACCTGGTCGAAGGTCAGCACGCCGGCCGGATACAGCAGGCCGAGCTTCTGGATTTCCTGATGGGCGGCCAGCAGGTTGCCCTCGACCTTGTCGGCGATGAACTGCAGCGCGCGGCGGCCCGGTTCCCCCGGTTCCACGCGCTGGTTCTGCAGCGCCAGCCGTTCGCCGACCCACGCCGGCAGCCGGGTGCGATCGACGCTGTCGACCTTGATCGAGACGCCGGCGCCTTCGAGGGCCTGGAACCACGCGGACTTCGAGGCGGCGAAGTCCAGCCGCGGCAGCGTGATCAGCATCACCAGATCGGAGGCGAACTGCGCCGTCGACAGCTGCGCCGCGACCGCGCGCAGCGCCTCGCCGCCTTCCTTGCCGGGCTTGCCGGACGGAATGCGCAGCTCGACGATCTTGCGGTCGCCGAACAGCGACATCGATTGCTGCGCCTCGAGCAGCTGGCTCCATTGGAAGCCGCGCTCGGACACCAGCACGTCGCGCTCGCTGTAGCCGGCCTCGCGCGCCGCCTGGCGCAGGCGGTCGACCGCTTCGAGCACCAGCAGATGCTCGTCGCCGTGCACCACGTACAGCGGCGCCAGCCCGCGCGACCGAGCCTGGCGCAGGTGACCGTCTAGGGCGTCGAGCTTGAGCTGCATCCGGTGGCCGCGTGTTCGCCTGTGTTTGCCTGTCTTGCGTGTCTTGCCTGCCGTGCCTGTGCGCGCTGCGTGCGCCGACTCAGGCGGGCTTGGCGGCGGCGAGCCGGCGCATCAGCTGCTGCACGATGTCGCGCTGCATGTCGCGATACAGCTGCTCTTCCTCGTAACCCTTGGCGAGCGCGTTGGCCTCGTTGTAGGTCAGGTCGCGGAACAGCACCATCTGCGACGGCGCGATCATCTCGCGGCCGGCCGCATCGCGCAGGCGGAACGTGAAGCGCTGCGTCAGCCGGTATTCGCGCACGACGCCCGCCGTCGTGATCGACAGCACGGTCCGGGTGCGGGCGTCCTCGAGCACGTCGAGCAGCGCGTCGGCCTGCTTCGGATCGCTGACGACGATGGTGTCGGAACCGCCCTGGATCGCGCGCGTCAATTCGGCGCCCATCAGCGAGTTCTTCGGGATGCCGACATACAGCCGCTTGAAAGCAAAGTCCGAGCTGCCGCGCAGATGGAAGCCGCAGCCGGCCAGCGCACCGGCGGCCAGCAGCGCGGCAAGCACGGCGCGGCGATTCGGGTTCGGTCTAGTCATGGCGCGATTCCTTGCAAATTGAGACGGTGGTGCGGCGGCGGGCGTCCTGGCGGCGGCCTGCCTCAGATCACCACATTGACCAGGCGGCCGGGCACCACCACGATCTTCTTCGGCGCGGCGCCGGCGGAGAACCTGGCGACGGTTTCGCTGGCGGCGGCCATCGCCTCGATCGCGGCGCGGTCGGCATCGGCCGGCACCGTCAGGCTGCCGCGCACCTTGCCGTTGACCTGCAGCACCAGCTCGATCTCGCTTTGCACCAGCGCGGCTTCGTCGACCTGCGGCCACGGCGCGTCGAGCAGATCGCCATGCACGGCGGCGTAGCCCAGCTCCTGCCACAGCACGTGGGTGATGTGGGGCACCACCGGGTACAGCACGCGCAGCAGGATGCCGAAACCCTCGCGGCGGGCCACGGGCGAGGCCGACTTGGCGTCTTCCAGCGCGTTGAGCATCTTCATCGTGGCGGACACCACGGTGTTGTACTGGATGCGCTGGTAGTCGTAGTTGGCCTGGCGCAGCACGCCATGCACCTCGCGGCGCAGCGCACGGTCAGCGTCGACGGCCTCGCCGCCGGCGCCGGCCGCGCGGATCGCCTCGGCGTTGGCCTGGCCATAGGCCCAGACCCGGCGCAGGAAGCGCGAGGCGCCCTCGACGCCGGAGCTGCTCCATTCGAGCTGCTGCTCCGGCGGCGCGGCGAACATCGTGAACAGGCGCGCGGTATCGGCGCCGTACTGGTCGATCAGCGCCTGCGGGTCAATGCCGTTGTTCTTCGACTTGGACATCTTCTCGACGCCGCCGATCTCGACCGGCTGGCCGTCGGCCTTCAGCGTGGCGCCGACCGGGCGGCCGCGCTCGTCGGTCTTCACGTCGACGTCGGCCGGATTGAACCAGTGCTTCTTGCCGCTCGCGTCCTCGCGATAGTAGGTTTCGTTCAGCACCATGCCCTGCGTCAGCAGGTTGGTGAACGGCTCGCCGAACTTGACCAGCCCCAGGTCGCGCATCACCTTGGTCCAGAAGCGTGCGTACAGCAGGTGCAGGATCGCGTGTTCGATGCCGCCGATGTACTGGTCCATCGGCATCCAGTAATCGTTGCGCGCATCGACCATGGTGGTCGCGTCCGGGCAGGTATAGCGCATGTAGTACCAGCACGAGTCGATGAACGTATCCATCGTGTCGGTCTCGCGCCGGGCCGGCTTGCCGCAGGACGGGCAGGTGCATTCGAGGAAGCGCGGATCCTTGGCCAGCGGGTTGCCGCTGCCGTCCGGCACCAGGTCCTCGGGCAGCACCACCGGCAGGTCCTTCTCGGGCACCGGCACCACGCCGCAGCTGTCGCAGTGGATCAGCGGGATCGGCGTGCCCCAGTAGCGCTGGCGCGAAATGCCCCAGTCGCGCAGGCGCCAGGTCACCTTCTTCTCGCCCAGGCCCTTGGCGGCCAGGGCCGCGGCGATCGCGTCCACCGCGGCGCGATGGTGCAGGCCGTCGTAGTGGCCGCTATGGATGCAGCGGCCATGCTCCTTGTCGGCGTACCAGTCCTGCCAGGCCTCGGTCGAGAACGGCTTGCCCTCGACGTCGATGACCTGCTTGATCGGCAGGCCGTACTTGCGCGCGAAGGCGAAGTCGCGCTCATCGTGCGCGGGCACGCCCATCACCGCGCCGTCGCCGTAGGTCATCAGCACGTAGTTGCCGACCCAGACGTCGACCGGCTCGCCGGTCAGCGGGTGCACGACCTTCAGCCCGGTCGGCATGCCCTTCTTTTCCATGGTCGCCATGTCGGCTTCCATCACCGAGCCGCGCTTGCATTCGTCGATGAAGGCGGCCAGCTCGGGATTGGTCGAGGCGGCGTGCGTGGCCAGCGGGTGCTCGGCTGCGACCGCGCAGAAGGTCACGCCCATGATGGTGTCGGCGCGCGTGGTGAACACGTACAGCTTGCCGCCGCCGATCAGTTCGCCGTCGTCGCCGACGATCGCGTGCGGGAAGGCGAAGCGCACGCCCTCGCTCTTGCCGATCCAGTTCTGCTGCATCACCTTGACGCGCTCGGGCCAGCCCAGGCCCTCGAGCTCGCCAAGCAGTTCCTCGGCGTACTGCGTGATGCCCAGGTAGTACATCGGGATCTCGCGCTTCTCGACCACCGCGCCGGAGCGCCAGCCGCGGCCGTCGATCACCTGCTCGTTGGCCAGCACGGTCTGGTCGATCGGGTCCCAGTTGACGGTCCCGGTCTTGCGGTAGGCGATGCCCTTCTCCAGCATCTTCAGGAACAGCCACTGGTTCCAGCGGTAGTAGTTCGGATCGCAGGTGGCGACCTCGCGCGACCAGTCGATCGCCAGGCCCATCGACGCCATCTGCTTCTTCATGTAGGCGATGTTGTCGTAGGTCCAGGCCGCCGGCGCCACGCGGTTGTTGATCGCGGCGTTCTCGGCAGGCATGCCGAAGGCGTCCCAGCCCATCGGCATCAGGACGTTATGCCCATTCATGCGCAGGTAGCGCGCCATCACGTCGTTGATGGTGTAGTTGCGCACGTGCCCCATATGCAGCTTGCCCGACGGATACGGCAGCATCGAACAGGCATAGAACTTGGGCTTCTCCTTGCCGTCGGGACCTACCGCGTGCTCGTCGACGCGATAGGCGTCGATGGCTTGCCAGTGCTGGCGGGCGGATTGTTCGACTTCGGCGGGGAGGTATTTGTCTTGCATGGTTGGGACAGCGACGCGCGCGCGGCGCGCCGGCGATGTGGAATCTGGCTGCGGTTGGAGGCACGCGGCCGTTGCGGCGTGCGGGAAACGCCGATTATAACCGGCGGTGGCCTGCGCAAACGGCACCATTCGTCGTCCCCGCGAAGGCGGGGACCCAGCGGCTTTTGCGATGGCGCCGGGACGACCAAGTCACTGGGTCCCCGCATACGCGGGGACGACAGCGATCATTTCAGGCCCAGCACGTCCTGCATGTCGAACAGCCCGCTGGGCTTGCCTGCCAGGAAGCGGGCCGCGCGCACCGCGCCATCGGCATACGATTGGCGGCTCGAGGACTTGTGCGTGATCTCGATGCGCTCGCCGATGCCGGCGAACAGCACGGTGTGGTCGCCGACGATATCGCCGCCGCGCACCGTGGCAAAGCCGATCGAATTCCGATCGCGCTCGCCGGTATGTCCCTCTCGCGCGAACACGCCGCAGGTCTTCAGGTCGCGGCCGAGCGCCTCGGCGATGACCTCGCCCATCTTCAGCGCGGTGCCCGAGGGCGCGTCCACCTTGTGCCGATGGTGTGCCTCGATGATTTCGATGTCGTAGCCGGAGGACAGCATCTTCGCCGCCACCTCGAGCAGCTTGAACGTCGCATTGACGCCGACGCTCATGTTGGCGGCAAAGACCACGCCGATCGACTGCGCGGCCTCGGCCAGCGCGGCCTTGCCGGCGTCGTCGAAGCCGGTGGTACCAATCACCATCTTGACGCCCAGCCGGCGCGCTGCCTGCAGGTGAGCCAGCGTGCCTTCCGGACGGGTGAAGTCGATCAGGCAATCGGCCGCCGACAGCGCGGCCTCGATGTCCGAGGTGATCGTGACACCGGTTTCGCGCCCGATGAACAGGCCCGCGTCCTGCCCGAGCGCGGCAGCACCCGGCACATCGAGCGCGCCGGCCAGCGTCACGCCCTCGGCGTCCAGCACATATTCGATCAACATGCGGCCCATGCGGCCGGAGGCCCCGGCAATAGCGAGTTTCATGGCGAGTCGGTTCCCCGGAAAGAAATCAGGCGAATAGCAACGAATGACAGGATAGGAAGACCGGAACGGCGCCAGGCACTGCGCGGGACGGTCCGGGCAAGACGCGGTCCGATGGTGGCCTCCGGGCAACGGCGCCCGGGGCCGGTGCAACAGCATGGGCGGGCCGCTGGCCCGCGCCCCGCGATTTACTTGATGGTGTCGGTGGGGCTGGCGCTGGCCGCGCGCTCGCTGGCCGGCTCGGCCGCGGGCTGCGAGGGCGCTGCACCGGCGGGCGCCGTGGAGGCCTCGGGCGCCGAGGCGGGCGGCTGGGCTTCGGCCTGCGGCTGCGCGGCATCGGCCGGCTCCTGCGGCTGCCGGGCCTGCTGCTCGGCGGGCGCGGCGGCCTGCTGCGGGGCCGACTTGGCGCCCTTGTTCGCCTCCGGCGTGCGCTTCATGCCGTCGATCTCGGCGATCAGCTCGTATTCCGACGGCAGTTCGTCGCCGCCGAAGCGCGCCAGACGATCATTGTCGAAGAACACCGTGAAGCGGCGCTGCTGCACCACCTGGGTGTTGCCGCGCTTGAACGAGAACACATAGTCCCAGCGATTGGCGTGGAACACGTCGGTCAGCAGCGGCGTGCCGAGCAGGAACTGCACCTGGTCGCGCGTCATGCCTTCGCGCAATTGCGCCGCGGCTTCGCGCGAGACGAAGTTGCCCTGGACGATATTGATCCGGTACGGCGTGATCGCACTGGCGATCTTGCGGGAAGTGCTGTCGTAGGTCGAGCAGGCGGCGGAGGCCAGCGTGATGGCTGCCAGAAGCGTGGTCAGCAGCGCCGGGCGCAGGGCGGATGTTCGAATGGAATCCATGTAACTCGCAGTTCTCGCTACCGAAGGAAGGGAATGTGCCGGTCGGTGGGCATGGCCAGCGTGTCCGGGCGGACACGTGCTCGCCACCGCGTGAAGGGCTCAGCGCATTGCCGGCACCGGCGGCGCCGGGCGACTTTTGCCGGCAAAACCCTTATGATTCAACAATCCAGACATTGTACTCTAGGGAGTCACGCCCATGCCGAGTCCGGCGGAACTCAAAAATATCGGCCTGAAAGCGACCGTGCCGCGGCTGAAGATCCTCGAAATCTTCCAGACCAGCGAGCAGCGCCATCTGAGCGCGGAAGACGTCTATCGCATCCTGCTCAACGAGCATATGGATATCGGGCTGGCCACCGTGTATCGGGTGCTGACCCAGTTCGAACAAGCCGGCCTGCTGTCGCGCAACAACTTCGAATCGGGCAAGGCAATCTTCGAGCTCAACGAAGGCAAGCACCACGATCACCTGGTCTGCCTCGATTGCGGGCGCGTCGAGGAATTCTTCGACGCCGAGATCGAACACCGCCAGCAAAGCATCGCGCGCGAGCGCGGCTTTGCGCTGCAGGAGCATGCGCTGTCGCTGTATGGCAATTGCACCAAGACCGCTTGCCCGCATCGGCCCAAGCGCTGATACGGACCGCGTGCGACAAGGCACGCGGCGGCAAAGAAAAACCGGCGCCTGGCGCCGGTTTTTTGTTGTGCAGCGATGCGCGGCCTAGGCCTGCTCGCGCTCGATCTCGGCCATCCGCTGCGGCAATCCTGGCGCCGGCACGCCGACGAATTCGGCCACGACCTGGCGGAACAGCCCGCGCGCCCACACCAGCATCGGATGGGTGTTGCGGCTGCGGTGCCAGAACATGTTCAGGCCCAGCGTGGTCTGGATCTCGGCCGGCAGCGGGAACGCGTTCAGGCCGTAGCTTTCGCAGGCGACGTCCTTGGTCAGCGCGTTGACGGTGAAAATCATGTCGGTCTGCGCGGCCAGTTCGGCCTGGGCCCGCCACGAATGCACGGTAAGCGCCGCGTTGCGCTTCAGGCCGCGCTGCTGCAGCGCGTAGTCCAGCGGAATCAGCGACGGCGCCGGCCGCCCGGTGCCGCCGGCCGAGGCCATGAAGATATGGCCGCATTCGAGATAGTCGTCGAGCGTGCAGGCGGTCTGCAGCAGCGGATGACCCTTGCGCGCGCAAACCCACAGGTTCAGCGAGGCGACCGTTTCCTCGACGATCTCGGGGTGGCCGGTCGGCAGCGCGCAGAACGCAAGGTCCAGTTCGTTGGCACGCATCGAGGCCACATCGGCCTCCCACGAATGCGATTCGACCAGCCGGATATGCAGTTCGGGCGCGAGCTGCGCCAGGCGCAGCACGAAGCGGTTGAATACCGTATCGCCGAGTTCGGCGGCGAAGCCGATATGCAGCGTGCCGGACGCGACCGCGGGATCGAATTTGTCGACGTCGCCCTCGTTGATCGAGGACCACAGGTCGAGCATCTCGCGGATCTTCGGGCCCAGTTCGAGCGCGCGCGGCGTCGGCGTCAGGCCATGCGGGACGCGGATGAACAGCGGGTCGTCGAAGATCTCGCGCAGGCGGCCCAGCGAGTGAGACACCGCCGGCGCCGTCATATGCATCTTCTCGGCGACATAGGTCGCGTTCCGCTTGCTGAGCAACTCGGTGAAGATCACGAGCAGCTTGGTGTCAACGTTCACCATGATCACGCCCAGTTCAGGTTTGATACGCGTGGCCAGGCGAGCGCACGCGAGGACACTAAGGCTAGTGTAAGATCAAATCGCCACTTCGGGGAAGCGAAAACGCCATTTTTGCCCGCCCGGGAACCCCTCCGTGGAAGGGTCCGCGTGTCGTATTTATCATATTTTACAATCCGAGCGTGCGCTAGCGCACACCGGGCATAAAAAACGGCGCCACATGGGCGCCGCTTCCGAGTCGCCGCCAGGGCGGTGACATCGGCCCTCCACTGCCAGCCGATTTACTTGGCGTTCATCAGCGCCACGGTGGTATCGAGCATCCGGTTGGAGAAGCCCCACTCGTTGTCGTACCAGCTCGACACCTTGACCAGGTTGCCCGACACCTTGGTCAGCGTCGCGTCGAAGGTCGACGAGGCCGGGTTGTGGTTGAAGTCGACCGACACCAGCGGTGCGGTGTTGTAGTCCAGGATGCCCTTGAGCTCGCCTTCCGACGCCGCCTTCAGGATCGCGTTGACTTCATCGACGGTGGTCTCGCGCGCGGCGACGAACGACAGATCGACCAGCGACACGTTGATGGTCGGCACGCGGATCGCGAAGCCGTCCAGCTTGCCGTTCAGTTCCGGCATCACCAGGCCGACCGCGGCGGCGGCGCCGGTCTTGGTCGGGATCATCGACTGGGTCGCCGAACGGGCGCGGCGCAGGTCCTCGTGATAGACGTCGGTCAGCACCTGATCGTTGGTGTAGGCGTGCACCGTGGTCATCAGGCCGGTCACCACGCCCAGCTTCTCGTGCAGCGGCTTGACCAGCGGGGCCAGGCAGTTGGTGGTGCACGACGCGTTCGAGATCACGGTGTCCGTGGCCTTCAGCACGTTGTGGTTGACGCCGTAGACGATGGTCGCATCGACATCCTTGCCGCCGGGCGCGGAGATGATGACCTTCTTGGCGCCGCCGGCCAGGTGTGCCGAGGCCTTTTCCTTCGTGGTGAAGAAGCCGGTGCACTCCATCACCACGTCGACGCCCAGCTCGCCCCACGGCAGTTCGGCCGGGTTGCGGTTGGCCAGCACGCGGATCTTGTCGCCGTTGACGACCATGTAGTCGCCCTCGACCGACACGGTGCCCGGGAACTTGCCATGGGCGGTGTCGTACTGCGTCAGGTGGGCGTTGGTCTTGGCATCGCCGAGATCGTTGATCGCAACGATCTCGATGTCATGCTTCTTGCCGCCTTCGTAGTGGGCGCGCAGCACGTTGCGGCCGATACGGCCATAGCCGTTGATGGCAACCTTGATAGTCATGGTACGTCTCCTGAACGGGAAGTAGAAAAAGCTGCGGGCGCCCGGGCCGGCGACGGCAGCGCCGCCGCGCCCGCACGTCCCTCGAAGTCAGATCACGCTCTTGACGGTGTTCGCCACGTTCTCGACGGTGAAACCGAAGTGCTTGAACAATACGCCAGCCGGCGCCGATTCGCCGAAGGTGTCGATGCCCACCACCGCCTGCACCTGGTACTTCCACCAGAAGTCGGTGACGCCGGCCTCGACCGCCACGCGGGGCACACCCGCCGGCAGGACTGTCGACTTGTATGCCGCATCCTGCTTGTCGAACACAGTCGTCGAGGGCACAGACACGACGCGCACGCGGATGCCTTCGGCGGCCAGCTGGTCGGCCGCGCCGACCGCCAGGCCGACTTCGGAGCCGGTGGCCACGATCACCGCATGCGGCCGGCCGGTGCGCGGATCGACGTTGTCGCGCAGCACATAGCCGCCGCGCGCGATGTTGGCGCGGGTGGCGTCGTCGCGCTTCTGGAACGGCAGGTTCTGGCGGCTGAAGATCAGGCAGCTCGGGCCGTTCTCGCGGCGGATCGCCTCGGCCCAGGCCACCGCGGTCTCGGTGGTGTCGGCGGTGCGCCAGACATCCATATTGGGGATCAGGCGCAGGCTGGCGACGTGCTCGATCGACTGGTGGGTGGGACCGTCCTCGCCCAGGCCGATCGAATCGTGCGTGAACACGAACAGCGTGCGGATCTTCATCAGCGCCGCCATGCGCAGCGCATTGCGGCTGTAGTCCGAGAACGTCAGGAAGGTGCCGCCGTAGGGGATGTAGCCGCCATGCAGCGTGATGCCGTTCATGATCGCGCTCATGCCGAACTCGCGCACACCATAGTTGATATGGTTGCCCCAGGCGTCCACGCGCACCGCCTTGCTGCCCGACCAGTTGGTCAGGTTCGAGCCGGTCAGGTCGGCCGAGCCGCCGAGCAGTTCGGGCAGCACCGGCGCCAGCGCCTCGATCGCGTTCTGGCTGGCCTTGCGGGTGGCGATGGTCTCGGCCTTCTCCTCGCACTTGGCCAGGTAGGCTTGCACCGCGGCGTCGAACGCGCCGGGCAGCTCGCCGCGCATGCGGCGCTCGAATTCGCCGGCTTCGTACGGATAACGCTCCGAATAGCCCTCGAACAGCGCGGCCCAGGCCTTTTCCAGCGCGGCGCCATTGGCCTTGGCGTCCCACGCCGTGTAGACCTCTTCCGGCAGCTCGAACGGGGCGTGGCTCCAGCCCAGCGCTTCGCGCGTCGCCAGGATCTCGGCGCCGCCCAGCGGGGCGCCGTGCACGTCGTGGCCGCCCTGCTTGTTCGGCGAGCCCTTGCCGATCACGGTGCGGCAGCAGATCAGCGTCGGCTTGTCGCTGGCCTTGGCCTGCGCGATGGCCGCGTCGATCGCGTTGACATCATGGCCGTCGACCGCACGGATCACGTTCCAGCCATAGGCCTCGAAGCGCTTCGGGGTGTCGTCGGCGAACCAGTGCTCGACGTCGCCGTCGATCGAGATGCCGTTGTCGTCCCACAGCGCGATCAGCTTGTTCAGCTGCAGCGTGCCGGCCAGCGAGCAGGCCTCGTGGCTGATGCCCTCCATCAGGCAGCCGTCGCCGAGGAAGACATAGGTGTAATGGTTGACGATGTCGAAACCGGGACGGTTGAACTCCTCGCCCAGCAGCCGCTCTGCCAGCGCCATGCCTACCGCATTGGTGATGCCCTGCCCCAGCGGGCCGGTGGTGGTCTCGACCCCCGGCGTGATGCCGTATTCCGGATGTCCCGCGGTCTTGCTGTGCAGCTGGCGGAAGTTCTTCAGCTCCTCGATCGGCAGCTCGTAGCCGCTCAGATGCAGCAGCGCGTACAGCAGCATCGAGCCGTGGCCGTTGGACAGCACGAAGCGGTCGCGGTCGGCCCACTTCGGATTGACCGGGTTATGCTTCAGATGACGGCTCCACAACGCGACGGCGATATCGGCCATGCCCATCGGCATGCCCGGATGGCCGGAATTGGCCTGCTGGACGGCGTCCATCGCCAGGACGCGGATCGCATTGGCCATCAGCGACGCGGGCTGGCTGGCATAGGGGCTGGTGGCTGGGTGTGCGAGGTGAGACATGCGGCGGGAAGTTGGCGGCGGGAAAAGCGCGATTTTACCAGAAGGAGGCGACGTTTCCGGTACGGCGGCGACCCCGGCGACGCCCTCCGACGCGACCCTCGAATGGCGCGAATGGCTCGCCGGCGGCGTCGGCGCCACACTGGCCGGCGTCACCCTGCGGGCGTCGCTACGTTCGGCCCACCAGCACATCGAGATCGGCGAGCATCCGCTGTTCGGCCATGTCTTCCGTCTCGATGGCCGCATCATGAGCGCGGAAGCCGACGCGTTCATCCAGCATGAGGTGATGATCCACCCGATGGCGCTGGCCCATGGGTCCCCCGCCAGCGCCCTCGTGATCGGCGGCGGCGACGGCGGCTCGGCGCGCGAACTGCTGCGTCTGCCGGGCATGCGCGAGGTCGTGGTCGCCGAACTCGATGCGCAGGTGGTGCGGCTGGCGCGGCGCTGGCTGCCCGGCATCCACCACGGCGCCTTCGACGACCCCCGCGTGACGCTGGAGATCGGCGACGGGCTGGCCGTGATGGAGGCGCTGCGCGATACGGGCCGGCGCTTCGACCTGCTGGTGTTCGATCTGACCGAGGCCGACGATGGTGGTCCTGCCGCCGCGCTGTTCGGCGCGCGCGGGCTGCAGGCGGCACACGATTGCCTCGCGCCGGGCGGCGTGATGTCGCTGCATCTGGGCCCGCCCTTCCATCGCCCCGAGACGGCGCGGCTGCTGTGGCGGCGGCTGCGCGACCATTTCCGCGTGGTGCAGCCGATGACGGTGGCGATTCCGGTCTATGGCGCGCTGTGGGCGATCGCGGTCGCCAGCGACAGTCTTGACGTGCGCGCCGCCGATCCGGCCGTGCTCGCCGCGCGGCTCGCCGACTGGCAGCTCGACGGCGCACTGCGCTGCTATCACGCCGGCCTGCATGCGGCGCTGTTCGCGCTGCCGCGCCACCTGCAACCTCTGTTCGACGGCGGCGCCACATCGGCATGATATGCTCGGCTGACCGCTCCACCGGAAGATTCGCGGCAAGCCGGGCGCACCGCTCGCCCCGCATTGGCCGCCCGCGCGATGCCGCCACCGTGGAGCGAGCGTGCAGGTGCGCCCACCCCGGCGCCCATGCCGCACGGAATCCGGGAGGACACCATCATGACCAAACCTGCCAACACGCCCTGGCTGATCCCCTACCTGACGGTCAGCGACGCTCGCCGCGCGCTGGACTTCTACAGCCGCGCCTTCGGCTTCGTGCCCGGCAATGTGGTGGACGAGAACGGCGTGCCCACCCATGCCGAGATGCACTACCACGGTGAACTGGTCGTGATGTTCGCCCCCGAGGGCGCCTGGGGCAGCACCGCCCGCACGCCGCGCTCGACTGGCTTCGAATGCCCACAGACCTTCTACCTCTATTGCGACGACGTCGACACGATGCATGCGCGCGCGGTGGCGGCCGGCGCGATCAGCCTGATGGCGCCCGGCGACCAGTTCTGGGGCGACCGCTATTGCATGGTCGAGGACCTCGACGGCTACCGCTGGGGCTTCGCCCGGCCGCTTGACCAGGCCGTCGCCGCGGCCACCGGCTCGCAAGCCGCCTGACCGATTTATCTGGATTCAATGCCACCCCGCTTCTACGTCGATCAACCGCTTGCCCCCGATACCTTGTTGCCGCTGCCCGAGGCGGTGGTGCGCCATGTCCAGGTGCTGCGCCTCCACCCCGGCGAGCCGATCACGCTGTTCGACGGACGCGGCGGCAGCCATGCCGCGACGCTGATCGAGATCGGCAAACGCAGTGCGACTGCGCAGATCGGCGCGCGCGACACCGCCGAATGCGAACTGCCCTTCCGCGTGACCCTGGCCCAGGGCATTGCCGGCGGCGACAAGATGGATTGGCTGATCGAGAAGGCCGTCGAACTTGGCGTCGGTGCGATCCAGCCCCTGCAGACCGCGCGCGCGGTGGTGCGGCTCAGCGGCGAACGTGCCCAGAAGCGCCACGCGCACTGGCAGGCGCTGGTCACCGCGGCCTGCGAACAATGCGGGCGCAATCGCTTGCCGGCGGTATCGCCGGTGGCTAACTTGGAGGCGTGGCTGGCGGCGATTCCGGCCGATGCCGGACAGCGGCTGCTGGTGTCGCCGCGCGCCGAATCCCCGCTGGTGACCCTCGCGCAAACCCACCGTGCCGACTGGATCGCCAGTGGCGTCACGCTGCTGATCGGTCCCGAGGGCGGGCTCTCGCCCGAGGAAGAACGCGCCGCGCTGGCGCAAGGTTTCACGGCGGTGTCGCTCGGACCGCGCATCCTGCGCACCGAGACCGCCGGTCTGGCCTGCCTGGCCGCGCTGAACGCGCTGCTGGGCGGATTCTGACGGCACCGCGCCGTCGACCGCTATCGAGCCGAGCCGGTCCGCGCAGCATGGCACCGGCCGGTCCGATAAACGAATCAACAACAGGAGCTGAAGATGGGACTGCTCGATAGTGTGCTTGGCGGCGTGCTTGGCCAAACCAACCCGGCGCAGGCCGGCGAATCCGGCCACTCCGGCATGAATCCGAAGATGATGCTCGCACTCGGCCTGCTGGCGATGCTGGCCATGCGCGGCCGCCAGGATGGCGCGGATGCGACGCAGGACCCGGCCGGCATGGCGGGTGGCCTGGGCGGCATCCTGGGCGGGCTGGCGGGGGGCGGTGGCGGCCTCGATCTGGGTTCGCTGCTGGGGGGCCTGCTCGGCGGCCAAGGCGGCGCGGCCGGCGAGGCGCAAACCATCGGCGCGGCGGCCGGCGGCATCGGCGCACTGCAGCAGATCCTGGCGCAGGCGGGACTGGGCGAGCAGGTGTCCTCGTGGATCGGCACCGGTCCGAACCAGCCGGTCTCCCCATCGTCGCTGGCCGACGCGCTGCAAGGCACGGGCGCGCTCGACACGCTGTCGTCCAGCACCGGCCTGTCGCGCGACGACGTTGCCGCGCAGCTCAGCGCCGGCCTGCCGGAACTGATCGACCAGTTGACGCCGCAGGGCCAGGTGCCGCCGGCGGCCTGATCGTACTGGCGACATGTCGAGGCGGCCGCTGCGCCGCTCTCGATGCAAAAGGCCCGCCAGTTGGCGGGCCTTCTTCTATCAGCAAATCCGCGCCGAGTCCGGCGCACGCGCTCAGGCGAACGAGTAGAACACGCGGAATTGCACGCGGCGCTCGGCCCAGAACTCGGCGGCGTCGCGGAACACGTCGAGCAGCGTCTCGCGCGCTTCCTTGTCGAACTTCTGCGCGCACGGCAGGCCTTCGAGCACGATGACGAAACCGGGCTGCACGCCGGCCTTGTGGATCATGTCGGTCAGGCAATCGGCCAGCGCGTCGAAGTTCTTGCCGAAGTGCTTCGGGAACAGGAACGCCGTGGCGATGGTCTCCAGCACCTCGCCCTTGGTCGTGCAATGGGCGCAATTGGCATAGAGGAAATGCTGGCCGAGGTCGGCGGCAGCCTGTGCCAGCTCGGGCACGCGGAAGGCGCGGATCGACTGAACGATATTGGGTCGCACGGTCTTGAACAGGTTCAGCGCGGCTTCTCTGCCGCAGGCCACTTCGGCGTTGCCGTCCTGCGGCGACGCGGGCGGCAGTTTATTGTGCGCGACCTCGTAGCGGGGCATCATCAGCACACTGTCATAAAGGTTCTGGGCATGTTGTTGAGCCCGCTGCCAGCCATCTCCGGCGCCGCGCTCTTCGCGGGCGGCAAGGG
>JAPSLC010000081.1 GCA_031181345.1 Cupriavidus sp.
AGCTCTATCCGCGCTTCAAGCGCTGGTGCGACGAGTACTTCTTCCTGAAGCATCGCGGCGAGGCGCGCGGCGTCGGCGGCGTGTTCTTCGACGACTTCTCCGCGCTCGGCTTCGACGACAGCTTCGCGATGATGCGTGCGGTCGGCGACGGCTTCCTCGACGCCTACCTGCCGATCCTGCAGGCACGCAAGGACACGCCCTACGGCCCGCGCGAACGCGACTTCCAGGCCTATCGCCGCGGCCGCTATGTCGAATTCAATCTGGTGTTCGACCGGGGCACGCTGTTCGGCCTGCAATCGGGCGGCCGCACCGAATCGATCCTGATGTCGATGCCGCCGCAGGCCGCCTGGCGCTACGACTGGCAGCCCGAAGCGGGCAGCGCCGAAGCGGCGCTGTACACCGACTTCCTGCCGGCGCGCGCGTGGGTCTGAACCAGGTCCGAACCTCACCGATGAACATCACCCGCCCCGCCGCCAGCGCGCCGATCCGGCCAACCCAGGCCGACGATCCGGATCCCGCCCGGCACGGCCGCCCCTGGCGCCTCGGCATCCTCGGCGGCACCTTCGATCCGCCCCATGTCGGGCACCTGGCATTGGCCAGGCTCTGCATCGACCATCTGCAGCTGGACGAGCTGCTGTGGATCCCCACCGGCCAGTCGTGGCAGAAAGGCAACGACGTGACACCGGCCGCCGACCGGCTGGCGATGACCGAGCTGGCCGCCGCGGCGCTCGCCGACGCGCCGGCGCGGGTCCACGCCAGCCGCATGGAGGTCGATCGCGCCGGCCCCAGCTACACCATCGACACGGTGCGCCAGTTGCGCGAGCAGTACGGCCCCGAGGCCTCGCTGGCCTGGCTGATGGGCGCCGACCAATTGCTGCGCCTGCACACCTGGCACGGCTGGGAGGATCTGCTCGACTACGTCCATCTGTGCGTCGCGACCCGGCCCGGCTTCGCGCTGGATCAGCTCGACGGCCCGGTGCGCGACGCGCTGGCGCAGCGCCGCGCCGACGCGCACCTGATACAATCCACGCCCTCCGGCCGGATGTGGATCGACCAGACGCTCGCCGTCGACCTCTCCTCCACCGCCCTGCGCCAGCGCCTCGCCGCGGGGCAGCGCCCGGATGACCAACTCCCCCCGGGCGTGGCACACTACATCGCCACCCACGGACTCTATCGCCAGGACTGAGCAGGACCGTGGAACCGGGCCGGCCCTTAGCACTGGCCCGGGACGCGGCCACGGCCACCGATCCCTCGCTGACAAAATACAAGGGCACCACCAAGGCACCATGGATATTCGCAAACTGCAACGCGCCATCGTCGATGGCCTCGAGGACGTCAAGGCCCAGGACATCAAGGTGTTCGACACCTCGCACCTGACCGAACTGTTCGACCGCGTGGTGATCGCCAGCGGCACCTCGAACCGGCAGACCAAGGCGCTGGCCGCCTCGGTACGCGACAACGTCAAGGAAGCCGGCGGCCACATCATCGCGGTGGAAGGCATGGAGACCGGCGAATGGGTGCTGGTCGACTGCGGCGACGCGGTGGTGCATATCCTGCAGCCTCAGCTGCGCCAGTACTACAACCTCGAAGAGATCTGGGGCGACAAGCCGGTGCGCATCAAGCTCGGCGCCACCAAGGGGCTGGCCAAGGCCAGCGAGCCGATGGACGAGGAAGAGGACGCCGAAGACAAGGCGCCGCGCCGCAGCACGCGCCGCGCCGTCGGCGAACGCCCGGCGCTGGCCCGCCTGCCGGAAGGGATGAAGGAGCCGTCGCCGCCGATGGGTCACGAGGACACCGATCCGGACGCGATTGCCACGCAGCGCAAGCCGGTGGCCCGTACGCGGACCACCAGCAGCAGCGGCGCGGCGCCCGCACGCAAGGCGCCGGCACGCACGAGTACCGGCAGCGGTACCGGCGCCGCACGCAAGACCGCCACCAAGACCGCCACCAAGACCGCCACCAAGCCGGCCGCCAAGACCGCGGCCAAGACGGGAACCGGCACCGGCACCCGTACCGCGGCCAGGACCACCACCACGCGCACCGCCGCCGCCAAGACCGCGGCCCCGCGCAAGCGCGCGACTCGCTCGGCCTGAGCCGGGCCCGCTCCCGCAGCAGCGCGTCGCCGTGCAGTTGCTGATCGTCGCGGTCGGACACAAGATGCCGGCCTGGATCGAGGCAGGCTTCGCGGAGTATGCCAAGCGCATGCCGCCGGAGCTGCGCATCGTGCTGCGCGAGATCAAGCC
Source organism: Cupriavidus sp. (assembly GCA_031181345.1). Lineage (GTDB taxonomy): Bacteria > Pseudomonadota > Gammaproteobacteria > Burkholderiales > Burkholderiaceae > Cupriavidus. Next base: position 2,244 of record JAPSLC010000081.1, read on the forward strand.
CGAGGCGCGCACCGCCAGCAATAACGCGGCGACCGTGATGCAGCGCGAGGCCGCGCGCATCGAGGCCGCGCTGCCGCGCCAGTGCCGCATCGTCGCGCTGGACGAACGTGGCCGCGACCTGACGACGATGCAGCTGGCCGAGCAGCTGACCGGCTGGCAGCGCGACGGCGGCGACGTCGCCTTCCTGATCGGCGGCGCGGACGGGCTCGATCCCGCGCTGAAGGCCCGCGCGCAGACGCTGCTGCGGCTCTCCAGCCTGACCCTGCCGCACGGCATGGTGCGCGTGCTGCTGGCCGAGCAGCTGTACCGCGCCTGGACCGTCACGCAGAACCACCCTTACCATCGGGTCTGATCTGCCCTCGCCGGGTCGCTATCGCCGCTATCGCCGCTATTGCCGCTATTGCCGCTATTGCCGCTATCGCCGCTATCGCCGCATCGTTTCGCCCCAGTCCACCCTCGTCCCTGCGCGCCCCCGCTGCGCCCGTGCCACCGTGCTCCACGACGTCCTCTACCTCGCCTCCCAAAGCCCCCGCCGCCGCGAGCTGCTGACCCAGCTCGGCGTGTCCTACCAGCTACTGCTGCCCGACGACGACGAAGACGCCGAGGCGCTCGAAGCGGTGCTGCCCGGCGAGACGCCCGACGACTACGTGCAGCGCGTCTGCGCGCTGAAGGCCGAGGCCGCGCTGCGCCGCCGCGAGCGCCGCGCGCTGCCCGACGCACCGATCCTCGCTTCCGACACCACGGTCTGCCTGGACGGGCGCATCCTCGGCAAGCCGGAGCATGCCGACGACGCCGCGGCGATGCTGGCGGCGCTGTCCGGCACCACGCATCGGGTGCTGACCGCGGTGACGATCGTCTCGACCCTCGGCGCCCACCACGCGCTGTCGATCTCGGAGGTCAGCTTCCGTGCGATGCGCGAGGACGAGATCGCGCGCTACGTCGCCAGCGGCGAGCCGCTCGGCAAGGCCGGCGCCTACGGCATCCAGGGCCGCGCCGCCGAGTTCGTGCAGCGGATCGCCGGGAGCTATTCGGGTATCATGGGCCTGCCCCTGTTCGAGACGGCAGCGCTGTTGCGACAGGCCGGTCTGCGCTTCTGAGGCGCACCGCTGCATAAGGCCGAGCACGCCGAGCAACGCCGGGAAAAGGCAGCGGTTCGCCCGCCGACCGCGCCGCCCGGCCTCCAGGGGACCAACCTGCTCCGCCGCGATGGATAACCGTCGACGGAGCCAGCCAGCCGGCGACGGATCGCATACAACATGACCGAAGACATCCTCGTCAATATCACCCCGCAGGAAACGCGCGTGGCCATCGTGCAGCAGGCCGCGGTGCAGGAGCTTCATGTCGAGCGCACGCTGACGCGCGGACTGGTCGGCAATATCTATCTGGGCAAGGTGGTGCGCGTGCTGCCCGGCATGCAATCGGCCTTCATCGACATCGGGCTGGAACGGGCCGCCTTCCTGCACGTCGCCGACATCTGGCAACGGCGCGAACCGGACCGCAACGGCAGCACGCAACTGGCGATCGAGAAGACGCTGTTCGAAGGCCAGGCGCTGATGGTGCAGGTGATCAAGGACCCGATCGGCACCAAGGGCGCGCGGCTGTCGACCCAGGTCAGCATCGCCGGGCGCACGCTGGTCTATCTGCCGCAGGACCCCCATATCGGCATCTCGCAACGGATCGAGGGCGAGGTCGATCGCGAAGCGCTGCGCGCCCGCGTGCAGGGGCTGGTGCCCGAGGACGAGCGCGGCGGCTTCATCGTGCGCACCATCGCCGAGGAAGCGACCGACGAGGAGCTGGGCAACGACATCGCCTATCTGCGCAAGATCTGGGGCGCGATCCGGCTGAACGCCACCACGCTGCCGGCGCCCAGCCTGCTGTACCAGGACCTGAGCCTGGCCCAGCGCGTGCTGCGCGATTTCGTCAACGACGCCACCGGCGTGATCCAGGTCGACTCGCGCGAGAACTACCAGAAGCTGGTCGAGTTCGCACAGGAATACACGCCGGCGGTGCTGCCGCGCCTGTCGCACTACACCGGCGAGCGGCCGATCTTCGACCTGTTCAATATCGACGGGGAAATCGAGCGCGCGCTGTCGCGGCGCGTCGACCTGAAGTCGGGCGGGTACCTGATGATCGACCAGACCGAGGCGATGACGACGATCGACGTCAACACCGGCGGCTATGTCGGCGCCCGCAATTTCGACGACACGATCTTCAAGACCAATCTGGAAGCGGCGCACACGATCGCGCGCCAGCTGCGCCTGCGCAATCTCGGCGGCATCATCATCATCGACTTCATCGACATGGAGAACGCCGAGCACCGCGACGCGGTGCTGTCGGAGCTCAAGCGCGCGCTGTCGCGCGACCGCACCCGCATCACCGTCAACGGCTTCTCGCAGCTGGGCCTGGTCGAGATGACGCGCAAGCGCACGCGCGAATCGTTGGCGCACGTGCTGTGCGAGCAATGCCCGGTCTGCCAGGGCAAGGGCCAGGTCAAGACGCCGCGCACGGTCTGCTACGAGATCCTGCGCGAGATCATGCGCGAGTCGCGCCAGTTCAATCCGCGCGAATTCCGCATCCTGGCGTCGCAGGAAGTGATCGACCTCTTCCTCGAAGAGGAAAGCCAGCATATGGCGATGCTGGGCGACTTCATCGGCAAGCCGATTTCGCTGCAGGTCGAATCGACCTTCCATCAGGAGCAGTACGACATCATCCTGATGTAAGCGAGGCCGCTGCCGGCGCGCAGCGTGCCGCGGCGGCGGTGCGGCCACTGGAAGACATCATTCGGTGCGGGAGGTCTGTTCGGTCGGTGTAGCGACGTGCCAGCGCGAGCGCGTGTACCGCACGGAAATCACGACAGCGGCGCCCATCACCAAGAGGAAGGCCCCTCCGGCAATCGCGGCCGGGACCACCGCCCCGCCCAGGATCATCATGGCCACACCACTGCCGGCCAATGCAACCTGGGCGGCCGTGACCAGCACGCGTCCCAGTATGCGGCGCGTGCTCGGCACCGGATGCTGCGGCGTCCCGAACGGCCGCACCACCAACCACACCGCGCCTTTCAACCGGTCCGTGAAACGCTCCCCTTTTTGCGCTGCGACCAAAGGCGCCTGCACTCCATCATGCTGGCGTCTTGCCTCCGCCATCGCGATCGACCGAGCGATGGCATCAGACACCGGCAAAGGCTCCCTGTCGCAACGCTGCGCGCCCTGGGCCGGCGTCGCGCCAACCGGTGACGATGACCGCTGCACGGTCCGCGGGTCGGCCGGTGTGGCGCCGGCGGATGGTCCTGCCTGCTGGGCTGCATGGTTGATGGCACTAAGACGCATATTGACGTTCATATCGATCTCCGTGATGGTGTTCGAAGGAGGTCTGGCGGCACCGCGGCATCGGCATCGACGTCAGCATCGGCATCGACCTCGCCTCGACCTCGGTCGAGCCCCACCTGCTGCCTTTGACGCGAATCGGCCAGGTCCACAGCATCGCGGTTCGCTGGCGCCACGGCTTTCACAATTGGCCCTTTGCATCGCAGCTCGGCAACGACAAGCGATATTTGCCGACCACCGCGGGCGACGGAGTCGAACGCCCCTCAGGGTCAGACCGCATGACCAACTCGACGGCGATCCTCTATAACGAAGATCAAGATGGCGCGCGCCTGGTGTGGCGGCGGGAGCGGACGATGACACGCTGGAATGACGCAATGGCCCAAGAGCCGTCGGCGCGGTGGATCGCGCCATGGGCAGGCCTGCTGCCTGCGGGACTACTGGCGGGACTGATGGTGGGATTGCTGGCATTGCCGGGCTGCGCGCCCGTGCAGGAACTGGCCAAGCGCGCGCCGTCGTTGCCGCCGGCCGCGCCCGAGCGCCAGGTCACCCCTGCGCCTCCACCACCGATCGCTGCGCGCGTGATCGAACTGGCCGGCTATTGCAGCCGCACCGAGGACGACGGCTTTCGCGAAGAGGCCCGCGTGCGCGTGACCGCCAACGAGGTGCAGGCGCTGAACTGGAAGCTCTGGGTGCCCCGGCGCCGCGGCTCGTGCGCCTTCGAGCTGAGCGAGTTCAGGCAGGTCCAGAAGGCCCCGCATATCGAACTGGTCGCGCGCGACGACAGCGGCTGCAAGCTGATGGTGTGGCAGGACCCGCGGCGCGTCACGCTGGCGCATGCCAATTGCCAGAAGCGCTGCACGCCGGGAATCTACGAGGAAGCGTGGCCGGTGATGTTCGACCCGGCGAGCGGCATGTGCGCGCAGGTCAAGTAGAGCTGCCGCGTAACGGACGGCATCGGCGGGACGGCACCGGCGCGACGGCACCGGCGCCGCGAGGCGGGCCGGCGCCCCGCAATCAGCAGCCGATTCAGCCGCGCTTGACCCAGACCACCAGACCGCCCGCGATCCCCAGCGTGCGGCGGTCCGGGCGGTAATCCATGGTGCCGGGAAATTGCTGCGCGTCGCGCTGTCCGATGCGCCAGGCGCAGCCGTCCAGCAGCGCGATCGCCTCGGCCTCGGGCTTGCCCACCAGCGCGTCGTCGGCCAGCTTGTCGGCGGCGCAGCCTTGCGGCGTGGCGGCGCCTCCCATCGGGGGCGGCGGCGGGCCCGGCGGCGGTTCGCTGGCGCAGGCCGCCAGCACGGATACGCCGGTGGCCGCGCAGGCGAGCCGGCCCATGCCGGTCAGGCGCGGAAGCAGCGAGGAACGCAGTGGGGACAGTAACGAGGAAAGACGCGATCGGTCGACGATCCTTGGCATGCAGACTCCTTGCAGGTCTGAGCGGACGGCATCCGCCGCCCGCGGGCGAGATGGCCGGTCCTGGAACCGGATCAGGGCTTGGCCTTCGGCACACGTCCCATCAGGAAGAACTCGTCGTTGGGACGCATGCCGATGGTGTTGGCCATCCGGTTGGACAGGCCGAAGAAGGCGGTGATCGCGGCGATATCCCAGGCGTCCTCGTCGGAGAAGCCGTGCGGGCGCAGCGCCTCGAAATCGGCCTCGTCGATCTCGTGCGAGGCCTGGCAGACCTTCATCGCGAAGTCGAGCATCGCGCGCTGGCGCGGCGGCAGGTCGGCCTTGCGGTAGTTGACCGCGACCTGATCGGCCAGCAGCGGCTTCTTCTCGTAGATGCGCAGGATCGCGCCGTGCGCCACCACGCAATAGAGGCACTGGTTGACGCCGGAGGTGGCGACCACGATCATCTCGCGCTCGCCCTTGGTCAGCCCGCCCTCCTTGTCCATCAGCGCGTCGTGATAGGCGAAGAAGGCGCGGAACTCGGCGGGCCGATGCGCCAGCGCGAGAAACACATTGGGAACGAAGCCGGCCTTCTCCTGCACCGCCAGGATCCGCTCGCGGATATCGTCGGGGACCTGCTCCAGCGTCGGCACGGGGTAGCGGCTGATCGGCTTGCCGGCCGATGCAGTCGAGGAAGGACTGGCTTGCTGCGATTCGCTCATCGTGGTCTCCTCGGTGGGTTCCGGTTGATCCGTCTGTCGGCAAGGCCCGCGCGGCGCGCGAGGCCTGCCATAGTATTGGCCAGCCACGGCGGCACGCCAAGCCTTGCCGGGCGGCGCCGAACCACGCGGCCGGCTTACTGCGTGGCGAACTGGATGCGGTGCAGCCCGGCGTACAGGCCGTTCGCGGCCAGCAGCTCGGCATGGGTACCGTGCTCGGCGATGCGCCCCTGATCGAGCACCGCGATGCGGTCGGCGTTCTCGATGGTCGACAGCCGGTGTGCGATCACCAGCGTGGTACGGCCGACCATCAGCGACTCCAGCGCGGCCTGGACCTGGCGCTCGGACTCGGAGTCCAGCGCCGAGGTGGCCTCGTCCAGGATCAGGATCGGCGCGTCCTTGTACAGCGCACGCGCGATCGCCAGGCGCTGGCGCTGGCCGCCCGACAGCTTCATGCCGTTGTCGCCGATATTGGTCTGCAGGCCCTCCGGCAGCCCCTTGACCACGTCGGTCAGATACGCGGCCTCGAGCGCGCGTTCGACCCGCGCCATGTCGATCTGGTCGGCCGAGTGCACGCCATAGGCCACGTTGGCGGCGACGGTGTCGTTGAACAGCACCACGTCCTGGCTGACGAAGGCGATCTGGCGGCGCAGGTCCTTGAGCGTCAGCGCATCGAGCGGCTGGCCGTCGAGCAGGATGCGCCCTTCGGTCGGGTCGAAGAAGCGCGGCACCAGATTGACCAGCGTGGTCTTGCCGCTGCCGGACGGACCGACCAGCGCCAGCACCTCGCCCGGGCTGACCCGCAGCGACACGTCCTGCAGCGCCGGGCGCCCGGCGTCGCCGTAACGGAAGCCGACGCGCTCGAACACCAGCTCGCCGCGGGCGCGGTCCAGCGGCAATCCGCCCTGCTGCGGCTCCACCGGCTCGTCGATCAGGCGGAAGATCATTTCGGCGGCGGTCATGCCGCGCGTCAGCGGCTGGTTGATGTCGGTCAGATGCTTCAGCGGCGAGATCAGCAGCAGCATCGCCATCACGAACCCGGTAAAGCCGCCGATGGTGGTCTGGTTGCCCTGGGCCTGCACCATCGCGATGGTGATGATGACCGACAGCGCCAGCGCGGCCAGGAACGCGGTGACCGGCTGGTTCAGCCCGCCCGCGACGGCCATCCGCATCGAATAGTTCTTCAGCCGCTCGGCCATTGCGCGAAAGCGCGCCAGCTCGTAGGTCTCGCCGCCATGCAGCTTGACCACCTTGAAGCCGCCCGCCGCTTCCTCGACGACGTAGGCGGCGCTGTTGGTCAGCGTCTGGTGCTCGCGATTGAGCTTGCGCAGGCGCCGGTTAATCTTCGACATCAGGTAGCCGATCACCGGCAGGATCACCGCGACGATCAGCGTCAGGCGCCAGTTCGTATAGAACAGGTAGATCAACAGCGCGACCACCGTCAGCGAATCGCGCACCAGCGTGATGAACACGCTGGTCAGGATCTGCAGCACCTGGTTGACCTCGAAGATCACCGCATTGATCAGCGATGCCGCGGTATTGCGATGGAAGAACATCGCCGGCACATGCAGCATGCGTTCGAACATCTGCAGCCGCATCTTCAGCAGCACGCGGTTGGAAATCAGGCTCAGCAGATAGCCCGAGGCGAACTGCGCCAGGCCGCGGATCAGCGCGACGCCGGTCAGGATCGCCGGCACATGCCACAGCTTGCCGGCGTAGTCGCCGCCGAAGCCCTTGTCCAGCAGATCGTTGACGACCTTGGGGATCACCCCTTCGCTGGCGGCCACGACGGCCATCGCCACGATCGCGGCGATGAAGATGCGCAACTCCGGGCGCAGGTAGGACCAGAGTCGGGCGGGCATGGTTTGCACACCAGGCGTCGATGGGCGGGACAAGAACACTCCTTCGGAATAATCAGAGGCGCCGGCGAGCCCGGGCCGGAGACCGGAAGCGGGCACCGGCGGGGTCGGCCCGGCGCTGAGGCCGGCAGGGGCCGGGGTACAATGGCGCCGCGCTCGACCGGGGCGATACCGTGCCGATTGCGGTCGGATCGCGGCTGGGTCGCGTCATACAGCAGGCCATACGACCACGTCAATGAAACTCTCCGTCGTCATCATCACCCGCAACGAAGCCCACAATATCCAGGCCTGTCTGGAGAGCGTGAAGTGGTGTGACGAGGCGATTATAGTGGATTGCATGAGCGCGGACGCCACCCCGGCGATTGCCCGGGACATGGGCGCGCGCGTGATCCAGACCGAGGACTGGCCCGGCTTCGGTCCGCAGAAGAACCGCGCGGTCGACGCCGCCTCCGGCGACTGGATCCTCAGCATCGATGCCGACGAGCGCGTCAGCCCCGCGCTGCGCGACGAAATCCTTGCCGCCATCGCGAGCGACGGCGCCGACGGCTACGAGATGCCCCGGCTGTCGCAGTTCTGCGGCCGCTTCATCCGCCATGGCGGCTGGTATCCCGACTACGTGACGCGGCTTGTCCGCCGCGGCCATGGGCGCTTCAGCGATGCGCTGGTGCACGAGAGCCTGATCGTGCAGGGCCGGCTCGGCCGGCTGCGCGAAGCGCTGACGCACTACAGCTATCGCGACTACTCCGACGTGCTGCGCAAGATCGACAGCTATTCGTCGGCCGGCGCACGCCAGGCATTCAGCCGCGGCAAGCGCTCGTCGCCGCTGGCCGCCGCGGGCCACGGCCTGTGGGCCTTCGTGCGGACCTGGCTGCTCCGCCGCAGCATTCTCGACGGCGCCGAAGGCTTCGGCGTCGCGCTGATGAACGCGCAGGCGAGCTACTACAAATACCTGAAGCTGTGGTACCTGGGCCGGCAGCAGGCCGGCGGCCAATGATCGGCCAATGCGCGACCCGCTGCCCATGACCGCGGCTTACCTCCCCTTCCGATATCCGTGTCCATGAAGATCGGCATCTCCTGCAACCGCTTCGGCAAGGGCGGCGGCTTTGAACGCTATGCGCTGGACCTGGCGCGCGGCCTGATCGCGCGCGGCGAGCGCCCCGCGGTGTTCGCCCGCCGCTTCGACGGCGACATCCCCGAGTACGGGCAGGTCGACCGGCATCCGGTGCACGTGCGCTGGCTGCCCGGCAAGATGCGCGACACCGCGTTCTCCTGGGGCATGCGCGACGCGCATCGCCACTGCGACCTGCTGATCGGCTGCAACCGCGTGGTCGGCGCCGATCTGGCGATCTGCGGCGGCACCCATCGCGGCTATCTGCGCGCGTCCGGACGTGCCCCGACCTTCTGGGACCGGCGCCAGATCGAACTCGAATCGCGCCACTACGCGGCCGCCCGTTACGTGGTCGCGCATTCGCAGTTGATGGCCGACGAGCTCGCCGAGCTGTATGGCGTGCCGGCCGACCGGCTCGCCCTGCTCTATCCGCCGGTCGATACCGCGCGCTTCGGGCCGGTCGACGATGCCGCACGCGCGGCATTGCGCCAGCGCTTCGGCTTCGGCGACGCGCCGGTCTTCCTGTTCCCCTCGTCGGACCATGCCCGCAAGGGCCTCGACGTGCTGGCCCGTGCGCTGGCCGACAGCGGCCTCGATGCGACGCTGGCCGTCGCCGGCCGGCCGGTCGGCAGGACCCTGCCGGGCGTGCGCGAACTGGGCTACTGCGCCAACATGGCCGAGCTCTATGCCGCCGCCGATTTCACCGTGCTGGCGTCCAGCTACGAGCCGTTCGGACTGGTCGGCATCGAGTCCGTGCTGTGTGGCACGCCGGTGCTGCTGGCCGACAATATCGCCTGCCTCGAGGTGATGGACGATGCGGTGGCGCGGCGCTTCCCGCGCAGCGACGTGGCGGCCATCGCCGCCGCGATGCGCGAGTCCGCCGCGTGGTCGAAGGACGGCGGCGCGCGTATCGCCGAGCCGCGCCGGCATCTGCGCTACAACCCGGAGCCGGCCGCGCATCTCGATGCGCTGCTGCGGCTTGCCGGAGCCTGAGCGGTACAGGACAGGTACGGGTACGGGTACGCGTCGGCTCAGCGCGGCCAGGCCGCGGCGGCCAGTTCCAGCTGCCGCGTGCGGTTGGCGATGATGCCCAGCAGCGTGGCCGAGGTCAGGCCGAAGAAGGCGGTGTTCATCACCAGCGTGAAGACGTCGATGGTCAGCCCGAACACCACCGTACCGAGCGTCAGCACCAGGCCCATCGCGGCAGCGGTGGCGATGTCGGGGTCGGGCGAATGGCGATGGCGCCAGAAATAGACGGCCGAGCCGTAGTACAGCAGCAGCAGCACCGCCAGCCCAAGCAGCCCCATCTCGGCCAGCGTCGAGAACAGTTCGTTGTGTGCGTGCGGATGGACGATCGCCGGCGAGGCCTCGCCGCGTTCGGCCAGCACCTGCAGGTTTTCCTTCAGCGTGCCCTTGCCCACGCCCAGCGCCGGTTCCCGCTCGAACAGCGTCCAGGCCGCCTGCCACAGCTGCAGGCGCAGGCCGATCGAGGTATCGGCATCGCCGTGCGCCAGCCGCTCGAAGTCCGACGTAGCCGCGGCGATGCGGCTCTGCACCACCGGCGTATTCAAGGCTGCCATCGCGCCCAGCGTCAGCGAGGCGGCGAACACCAGCATCAGCCGGCGCGGGCGCATCCGGGCCAGGTCGAAGCGGCACAGCAGCACCCACAGCATCACCGGAATGGCGATCCAGCCGCCGCGGCTCTCCGACGCATAGGACGCATAGCAGCCGGCGGCCAGGCCGAGCAGGCGCAGGACCTGCTCCCAGCGCGGACGGCCTCGTTCGGCCAGCGGAATCGCGCCCATGAAGCCGAGCACCAGCGCGGTGTCGCCGAACGGGATCGGATTGGTGAAAGGATTGCCGGCGCGGCCGGACATCACCCACTCCGCGGGCGAGAACAGGATCAGCACGGACCAGAAGCACGCGCCCAGCGCGCCGATCACGCAGCCCCACTGAAACGGCCGCAGCCGCTCGGCCGGCACCGCCGCCAGCAGCAGGAAGATCGGCACGGACAGCAGCAGGCGGGACGGTGAATCGAAGGCGCGCGACGGCACCTCGCCGGTCAGCAGCGCCTGCAGGCCGATCGCCAGCGGATAGGCCGTCATCGCGACCACGTACCACTTGTAGCGCAGCAGCAGTTCGCGGCTCTGGCGGCGATTCTCCGCCTGGCTCAGCCACAGCAGGCTGAAGGCCAGCACGACGAAGAAGCAGTAGCCGGTGCCGCCCTGCAGGGTCAGCATCAGCACAGGGGACAGCGCCGCGGCAGTCGCCGCGACACCGATGGACAAGCGATCAATGCTCATGGAGTGAAATACGGATCGGCGCCGGAACGGCGTTGGCGGGCACATTGGCCATGAGCCGGAAACAAGGGCAGCCGTGGCGGCCCCGGGGCCCGCCACGCGGCGCATTATACCGTCGCCCCTCGCACCTCCCCTCCCTGCAAGGGGTGCCTGGGCGGCATGGTATCGTTCGGCCTTGCCCGCTGGGGCATGTGTCTGCAACGAGTGTCGGCAACGAAAGAGGAAGCGAGGATGAGCGGTACGGCGAATGGCAGCGATGTGCGGGAGGCGGCGGACACGGCGGATGCGCAGGACAGCGCGTGGCCGTCCGCGACCCTGCTGCTGATCACCTACAACCAGCAGCGCTTCATCGCCGACGCAATCGCCGGCGCGCTCGCCCAGGACTATCCGGACCTGGAGATCATCGTGTCGGACGACGCCTCGACCGACGACACCTTGGCCGCCGCGCAGCGCGCGCTGCAGGGCTATGCCGGACCCCACCGCGTGACGCTGCGGCGCAATCCGGTCAACCTGGGCATCAGCGGACATCTGAGCCAGCTGGTCGAGCTGTCGCACGGCGAGCTGATCTTCGTCGCCGCCGGCGACGATATCTCGCTGCCGACGCGCTGCCGCGAGGTCGCGCAGGCCTGGCTGGCGCACGGCCGCAAGCCCGACCTGATCGCCACGGATCTGATCGACATGGACTACGAGGGCGCCGACCACGGCACCATCGCGCACAGCGAGCTCGGCCTCTATGACGGCGTGGATCGCTGGATGGCCGAACCGCCGATCGTCATCGGCGCCTCGCATACCTGGACCCGCCGCCAGTTCGAACGCTTCGGCCCGATCGCACCGGGCATGATCTCGGAAGACCAGATCACCACGCTGCGCGCGGTGCTCGGCGGCGGCGCCATCACGCTGCGCCGGCCGCTGGTGCGCTATCGCCGCGGCGGCGTCTCCGGCAAGCGCAAATGGCGCACGCCGGCGGACTTCGTCAAGCGCATCCAGCTGACCAACCGCAGCTCGCTGGCCGAGACGCTGCAGTTCATCCAGGACGCCGAATTGGCCGGCGCGGGCGACGCGATGCGCCGCCACAAGGCCGCCAAGCTCGCGCGCGAGACCTTCACGCGCGACATCTTCGCCGCCGGCAGCACCGGTGAACGCGTGCGGCTGCTGCTCGGCGCGCGCGACGTGCGGCTGGGCCACCGGCTGCGGATGTTCCTCTATGCCGCGTGCCCGGGGGTGTATGCGCCGTTCTTCGCGCTGGGGAATATCGTGAAGGGGATGAAGGGCTGAGGGGATGAAGGGCTGAGGAGCTGAGGGGCTTCGGTACTCCCCTCTCCCGCTTGCGGGAGAGGGGTCGGGGGAGAGGGAAGCAGGCGCTTGCCAAACCCGGACGCTGATTGACCGGCCCTGTTCCCTCTCCCCTACCCTCTCCCGCAAGCGGGAGAGGGAGCCGATAGCGCCCGTTGTCGGAATGGCACGCGTCCTGCCAGGCCGCTCCCTCGCTGCCGCCTCACTCGTACAGCGTACTTACGCACTCCGGCGACAGCGCCGCGCGCAGCGCGGCCAGCGTATCGTCCGACGGCACCACCTGCCAGGCCTGGCCCAGCACCGCCTCGCAGACCGCCGAGGCGCTCGCGTACTGGATGCATACCGGCAGGCCCGCCGCGCCAGCGGAGGCGGCCAGATGCGGGGTCAGCAGCTCGCGCAGCATTGCGGTTGACGAATTGCCGTTCAGCGACAGCTTCAGCGCGCGCGCATGGCGGACGCGCGCGGTGGTCAGGTCCATCACGGTTTCCGCGGTGAAGCGCACCCCGCCGGTGAAGGTGTCGTGGCGGGCATTGCCCTGCGCGATCAGCAGCTCGTCCTCGCGGAACATGTGCCGGTTGGCGTCGAACAGCTCGTTGAACACCGTCATCTCGATCTGCCCGGTGCCGTCGTCGAGCAGCACGATGAGCATCTTGCCGCGCTGCGTCATCTGCGTGCGGATGCCGGTGATCACGCCGGCGACCATCTTGCCGCGCACGTCGCGGCCGTAGCCGCCGCCGTTGCCCTGCACTTCCTTTTCGAGCGTCGCCAGCGTGCCCTTGACGAAGCGCCGCACCTCGTCGCGATAGGCGTCGAACAGGTGGCCGGAGAAGTAGTAGCCGAGCGCCTGCTTCTCTTCCTGCAGCATCCGCTTTGCCGTCCAGGCCGGCTCGTCGATCAGCTCCGGCCGGTGCGCGTCGCCATCGTCGGCCATCAGGTCGAACAGCGACACCTGGTTCGCCGATTCGGCCTTCTGCTCGGCCGCCTCCATCGCGCGCGGCACCGAGGCCAGCAGTTGGGCGCGGTTCGGATGCAGCGTGTCGAACGCGCCGGCGCGAATCAGCGCCTCGATGGTGCGGCGGTTGACCTGGCGGCGGTCGACGCGCTCGCAGAAGTCGAACAGGTCGGTGAAGGGCCGCTCTTCGCGCGCGCGCAGGATGTCCTCGATCGCACCCTGGCCCGAGCCCTTGATGCCGCCCAAGCCGTAGCGGATGGTCTTCGCATCGGTCGGCGCAAAGCGGTATTCGCTGGCGTTGACGTCCGGCGGCAGCACGCGCAGCCCGTTGGCGCGGCAATCCTCGTAGAGGATCTTGACCTTGTCGGTGTCGTCCATCGCCAGCGACATGTTGGCCGCCATGAATTCAGCCGGATGATGCGCCTTCAGCCAGGCCGTGTAGTAGGCCAGCAAGGCATAGGCGGCCGCGTGCGACTTGTTGAAGCCGTAGCCGGCGAACTTCTCCATCAGGTCGAAGATCTCGTCGGCCTTGTCGGCCGACAGCCCGTTCTTCGCGGCGCCCTCGCGGAACAGCTCGCGATGCTTGGCCATCTCCTCGGCCTTCTTCTTGCCCATCGCGC
>JAPSLC010000015.1 GCA_031181345.1 Cupriavidus sp.
TCGCGATGCTGCGCAACATGTCCAACTCGCTGTTCCAGCACGAGCTGATCAAGACCACGCTGCCGAAGGCCAAGGAACTGCGCAAGGTCGTCGAGCCGCTGATCACGCTGGCCAAGAAGGACACCGTCGCCAACCGCCGTCTGGCTTTCGCCCGCCTGCGCGACCGCGACATGGTGACCAAGCTGTTCAACGAACTGGGCCCGCGCTACGCCACCCGTCCGGGCGGCTACACCCGCATCCTGAAGTTCGGCTTCCGTCAGGGCGACAACGCGCCGATGGCGCTGGTCGAGCTGGTCGATCGTCCGGAAGTGACCGAGGCCCCGGCCGAGGAAGCTGCGGAGTAAGACCTTCGCCCCTCGCCAATCCAGCGCGGCGGCCGCCACGGGCGCCGCGAATTGGCGAACCGCTTACAATCGAGCCAGGCAATTGCCTGGCTCTTTTGTTTGTGGGCCGACGTCATGCAGGAGATGTCGATGGACGCATCGCAGGTACTGGTGGTGATCACCACGCTGCCGGACGAGGACAGCGCCACCGCGCTGACGCGCGCGCTGCTGGAAGCGCGGGTCGCCGCGTGCGTGAACCGTTTGCCGGCATGCGAGTCGCAGTACTGGTGGCAAGGGGCGATCGAGACCGCGCGCGAATTGCCGCTGCTGATCAAGACCACGCGGGCGCGCTACGACGCCCTCGAAGCGGTCATCCGCCAGCACCATCCCTATGACGTGCCAGAGATCGTCGCGCTGCCGGTCGCAGCGGGGCTGCCGGCCTATCTCGACTGGGTACGCGATCAGACCGCGGTGCCGGACGGCGGCGCGTGAGCGGGCCGCAAGACGGCACATGGAAAGACGCGGCAGAACGCGGCCGCATCGTGCAACGACATAGCGCAACCACATAGCGCAACGACATAACGAATAACAGGCAGGAAACCGACGATGGGCAGCAGCTTGGGGTCGATGGACAGGGTCACGGGGCAGGGCGCGCAACGCGGGCGAGGTTGGCGAGGCTTGCAAGCGCTGGCCGCGATCGCACTCGCGATGCTGGCGGCCTGGCTGTGCCTCGGCGCCGGCATGGCCCGCGCCGCCGACCAGGACGACTTCCTGCCGCCCGAGCAGGCCTTCCGCTTCGCCGCTCGCGCCATCGACGCGCGCACCGTCGAGGTCCGCTTCGATGTCGCGCCCGGGTACTACATGTACCGCGAACGCTTCGCCTTCGCCGCGCAACCGGCGCAGGTGAAGTTGGGCGCCCCGGATCTGCCGGCCGGCAAGGTCAAGTTTGACGAGACCTTCGGCAAGGAGATGGAGACCTACCGCGATACGGTGACGATTCGCGTGCCGGTCGAGTCGGCGCCCGCCGACGGCAAATGGACGCTGGTGGTGACCTCGCAGGGCTGCGCCGACAAGGGCCTGTGCTATCCACCGATGGAGAGCATCTACGAGGTCGGCGGCGCCGGCATCGGCGCGCTGCTCGGCGGCCGCTCCAACGCGACGTCAACCAGTGCGACGCCAAGCAACGCGACATCAACCATCGCCGCCGCGCCGCTGCCCGCCGGCACCGAAAGCCGGACCACCGCGGCACAAGCCGATACCGGCAAGGCCATCGACGACAGCGGCCACATCGCCGCGACGCTCGCCGGGGGCCAGTTGCTGACCATCGTCGCGCTGTTCTTCGGCCTCGGCCTGCTGCTGACCTTCACCCCCTGCGTGCTGCCGATGGTGCCGATCCTGTCGTCGATCGTGGTCGGCGAACATCTGCATCGCGGCCGCGCCTTCGTCGTCTCGCTCGCCTATGTGCTTGGCATGGCGGTCGTCTACACCGCGGTGGGCATCGCCGCCGGGCTGATCGGCGAAGGGCTGGCGGCGACGCTGCAGCAGCCGTGGGTGCTGTCGCTGTTCGCCGTGCTGATGGTGGCGCTCGCCTTGTCGATGTTCGGCCTCTATGAACTGCAGCTGCCTCAACGCTGGCAGACGCGCCTGGCCGATTCCGCCAATCGCCGCCCTGGCGGGCAGATCGCAGGCGCCGCGGCGATGGGCGCGATCTCGGCGCTGATCGTCGGCCCTTGCGTGACCGCGCCGCTGGCCGGCGCCCTGGCCTATATCGCGCAGAGCGGCGATGCGTGGACCGGCGGCACCGCGCTGTTCGCGATGGCGATCGGCATGGGCGTGCCGCTGCTGCTGGTCGGCGTCGGCGCCGGCAATCTGCTGCCGCGCGCGGGCCGCTGGATGGAGGCGACCAAGCGCGTATTTGGCTTCCTGCTGCTCGGCGTCGCGCTATGGATGGTCGGACCGGTGCTGCCGGCCTGGCTGTCGATGCTGGGCTGGGCGACGCTGCTGCTGGTCGGCGCGGTGTTTCTGCGCGCGTTCGATGGCCTGGGCGCGGAGCCGCATCCGGTCGCACGTCTTGGCAAGGGCCTCGGCGTGCTGTCCGCGCTGGCCGGCGCGATCCTGCTGGTCGGCCTGGCCTCGGGCAGCCGCAATCCGCTGCAGCCGCTGTCGCATCTGGTGGCCGGCGCCCGCGACGGTGCGCCGGCGGCCGAGGCGGTGCGCTTCGAGCGGGTGCGCTCGGTGGCCGAGCTCGATGCCCGCATCGCGCAGGCCAGCGCCGCGGGCAAGCCGGTGCTGCTGGACTTCTATGCGGACTGGTGCGTCAGCTGCAAGGAGATGGAGCGCTTCACCTTCAGCGATCCGCGCGTGCAGGCGCGGCTGGCCGGTGTGGTGATGCTGCAGGCCGACGTGACCGCCAACAACGCCGACGACAAGGCGCTGCTGAAGCGCTTCGGACTGTTCGGTCCGCCGGGCATCATCCTGTTCGGCGACGACGGGCGCGAGCTGCCGGTGCGCGTGATCGGCTATCAGGCGGCCGGACGGTTCCTGGCAAGCCTGGAGCGCGCGTTCGGTCCGGTGGGCGCCTGACGCCAACCCGGCAAGACCTGCAGAGCAATCGCCGGTGCCGTCCACCGGCGCTGCATCACTCCCGCTGCATCATTCGCGCCGAATCACTCACGCCACAGCCAGCGCCCGACCGCCCACATCGCCGCGATTCCCACCACGACCGCGCCCATCAGCGAGATCGACCACCAGAAGCCGCTGGGCTCCTGCAGCCACGGCATGCGCTCGAAGTTCATGCCGAAGACGCCGGTGATCAGCGTCAGCGGCATGAACAGCGCGGTGATCATCGTCAGCATCCGCATGGTGCGGTTGGTCCGGTGCGCGACCGCCGAGAAGTGGATCTGCACCGCGGATTCGATCGAATCCTCGAGCCGCCGCGCATGCGCCAGCACGCGCAGGACGTGTTCCATCACGTCGTTGATGCGCACCAGCAGCACCTCGTCGCGGTCGTTGGCGATGCCGCCGGCCGGGTCGCTGTAGGTGTTGTCGAGCAGGCTGTCGCGGAACTCCTGCAGCGCGTCGCGCTGTTCCTCGCACAGATGTTCCAGCCGGCGCAGCTGGATGCGCGCATCGAGCAGGCCCTCCCAGCTGGAAAAGCCGCTGCGCGCATTGAGCAGCGCGCGCTGCCAGCGGTCGAGCTGGCGCGTCAGCGGCGCGCGCAGTTCGAGATAGCGGTCGACCATCGCGTTCAGCAGCCGCAGCATCAGGTCCTCCGGACGCGTCGGCGGGCGGATGCCGTGCACCAGCGCCGTGCCGCCGTTCTGCCGGAGTTCGGGCCGCGGCGCGCGCGTCAGCTCGAGCAGCCGCTGGCGGACCTGCTCGATCGTGCGCGACTGTCCGGGCCGCACCGTGGCCAGCACGTGGTCGAACACGAAGAAGGCCACCGGCTGCGTGTCGATGCGCGCCAGCGCGGGTAGGAAGCCAGGCGGATGGCGGCGCGGCTTTGCTGCTGCGGCCGATGTGCCAGCCGAGGCCGTTGCGGCCCCCGTAGCGGGTGTACCCGCTGTCGCCGCCGCTCCCGCCGCAACTTGCGCGCCGCTGCCGTTCGCCTTGGCGACAGCCGGTGCGGGCCCCTCGCTTCCCGCCTCGGCAATCAGCCGGCTGGTCTCGAACGTCAGCTTGCGGAAGATCACCATGTCGTAGGCATGCGTCGTGTCGAAGAACGACGGATGCGCGGCATTGGTGGCATCGGCCAGATGCAGGTCCAGCACCGGCGCGCCGGTCAGCGTCTGCAGCTGGTCGCGCCACGCCGCGGCCGCGGCGCTGACCTCGGCGAGGGTGCAATCGACCCAGACGAAGCGCGGCGCGGCCTGTTCGGCGAGAAAGGCGCGCGCGGCCTCGAGCGAGTCGAGCGGGTGGACCTGGCTGGCGGAAAACCCGAGCAGCTGCATGCGCGACGGATCAGCGCGCCAGCAGGCGCGCGGCGTCGAGCGCGAAATAGGTCAGGATGCCGTCGGCCCCGGCGCGGCGGAACGCCAGCAGCGACTCCACCATGACCTTGTCGTGGTCGAGCCAGCCGTTCTGCGCGGCCGCCTTCAGCATCGCGTACTCGCCGCTGACCTGGTAGACGTAGGTTGGGAAGCGGAACTCGTCCTTGACGCGGCGAACGATGTCCAGATACGGCATGCCGGGCTTGACCATCACCATGTCGGCGCCTTCCATGATGTCCTGCGCGACCTCGCGCAGCGCCTCGTCGGTGTTGGCCGGATCCATCTGGTAGGTCATCTTGTTGCCCTTGCCCAGATTGGCGGCCGAGCCGACCGCGTCGCGGAAGGGGCCGTAGAACGCCGACGCGTACTTGGCCGAGTACGCCATGATGCGGGTGTGGATGTGGCCCGCGTCTTCGAGACCGTTGCGCACGGCGCCGATGCGGCCGTCCATCATGTCCGACGGCGCGACGATGTCGACGCCGGCCGCGGCCTGCGTCAGTGCCTGGCGCACCAGGATCTCGACGGTTTCCTCGTTCAGCACGTAGCCGTCGGCATCGAGCACGCCGTCCTGGCCGTGGCTGGTGTACGGGTCGAGCGCGACATCGGTCAGCACGCCCAGCTCGGGGAAGCGGTCCTTCAGCGCGCGCACCGCGCGCGGGATCAGCCCATCGTCGCGGGTCGCCTCGATGCCGTCCGGCGTCTTCAGCGAGGGATCGATCACCGGGAACAGCGCGATCACCGGAATGCCCAGCTGCACGCATTGCTCGGCCACCGGCAGCAGCAGGTCGACCGACACGCGCTCGACGCCTGGCATCGACGCGACGCCCTGGCGCTGGCCCTGTCCGTCGAGCACGAACACGGGATAGATCAGGTTGTCCGGCGACAGCCGGTGCTCGCGCATCAGGCGGCGCGAGAAATCGTCGCGGCGCATGCGGCGGGGGCGGAATTCGGGGAAGGTGGACATGGTGGGGATCGTCAGTCAGGGGACGGCGGAGCGGTGCGGCCCACGACACCCGGGGCGATCACGGCGTCACGGCGAACGGACCGGATGTGGCAGGGGCTTGGCCTGCCGGGCGGCAGCGTCCCGCGTCCAATAAAAAACTAAACTTTTGTGCGTGCCCGCTATCATACTCGCGGACCCTTTGCGTTGCGCCGCGTGCGTGGCGTGAGGTCCCCCGCTACTCCTCCCTGAGCGGGTACCCGCCTCGCGGCGGGAATATTCCCCCCCGTTGCTTGCAGCGGGGTTTTTTTTGCACGCTCGCTCAAGAAGGGGTGCCGTCGCTGCCGGGCTCGTCGCCGCGAGCTGCGTCGCCGGGCGCTGCGCCGCCGGTCTGCGGCGCTGCATCGGCCGCGGTCGCCGCACCGGCAGGCTGGGCCTCCGGCAGCCCGAGCCATCCGGCGATATGGCGCTGCGCCTCCTCGATGCCGCGGCGCTTCAGGCTCGAGAACAGCTGCGCGGTCAGCAAGGGCGGATCCTGCAGCTGCGCCGCATAGTCGGCCAGCACGCGGCGCGTCTCGCGCAGCGCCAGCGCGTTCTCACTGCTGGTCAGCTTGTCGGCCTTGGTCAACAGCACATGGATCGGCTTGCCGGTGGGCAGGAACCACTCGACCATCTGGCAATCGAGGTCGGTGAAGGGCCGGCGCGCATCCATCATGATCACCAGCCCGGCCAACTGCTGCCGGGCCTGCACATAGTCGCTCAGCAGCGATTGCCAGTGGTATTTGGCCGAGCCGGAGACCTGCGCATAGCCGTAGCCCGGCAGGTCGACCAGGAAGGCCAGCGGATCGGGCGCCTTGACCGGCGCCACCGCGAAGAAGTTGATGTGCTGCGTGCGGCCGGGCGTCTTCGACGAGAACGCCAGCCGCTTCTGGTTGCACAGCACGTTGATGGCGGTCGACTTGCCCGCATTGGACCGTCCCGCAAAGGCGACCTCGGGCACGGCGGTGGCCGGCAGGTCGCGCAGATGATTGACGGTGGTGAAGAAGCGGGCCTGGTGTAGAAGGGACATGAGGAGAGGCAGGGTCGGGGAGCCCGCGCGGGAGTGCGCCAAGCGTCTATCCGAGAAGCGATTTATTGTACAATACCGCGGTTAACGGCCTCCCGGCCGGGTGGCGTTCGACGTTCTTTTGGCCTCGTTGGCCGCCGGCATGATCTGAAAATGCCGGCCGGCAGTGGTCTGCCAACGGGTCTGTCCCGTCTTTTCGCCCCAATGCGCGTCCTCACCGCAGGCCGGAGGCTGACCGGCACGCGATAGCGAATTCAAAACAATTCAGACAAGGTGTGCGAATGAATGGCATTGCGAAACTTGTGGCTGTCGTAGCACTGGCCTTGCCGGCAACGGCCTTCACGGGTCTGGCCTCGGCCGCCGAGCAAGCCGCCGCCAAGGCGGACCCGGCCAAGGGCGAGACCCTCTACACGCAGGGCGCACCGGATCGCAATGTTCCCGCCTGTCTGAGCTGCCACGGCGCCAACGGCAACAGCGGCGCCGCGGTCAATCCGAAGCTGGCCGCGCAACATCCCGAATACGCCCACAAGCAGCTGGCCGACTTCAAGGCCAAGGTCCGCAACAACCCGATCATGACGCCGATCGCGGCGCAGCTGACAGATCAGGAAATGCGCGACGTCGGCGCCTATCTGGCTCGCCAGACGCAGAAGCCGGCCTCGGCGAAGAACAAGGACACCATCGAGCTGGGCCAGAAGATCTATCGCGCCGGCATCGCCAACAAGGGGGTGCCCGCCTGCGCGGCCTGCCACGGCCCGGCCGGCGCCGGCATCCCGGCGCAGTATCCGCGCATCGGCGGCCAGTTCTCCGAGTACACCGAGGCCCAGCTGGTCGCCTTCCGCCAGGGCGGCCGCAAGAACAACGCGGTGATGACCGAGGTCGCGGCGCGGATGTCCGATGCCGAGATCAAGGCGGTGGCCGACTACGTCGCCGGCCTGCGCTAAGCCCGCCGGTACCCCCGGGCCGGCCGGCCCCCGCCGGCGCGGCGCGGGGGCGCAACCAAACCAGCCGGCGATGATCGAAGAGGGTGGCCTGCGTCAGCGAGCCTCCCTCTTTGTTTTTTGCGCCCCGCGCCTCCTGCCTTTGCTGCCATGCCGATCGCTTCCACTTCGGGCCTGCGCCTGAAGACCCCCCACCGCCTGCTGCGCGATACCGTCGAGCTGGTCTCGTCGATGCGCTTTGCGATCGCGCTGCTGTCGGTAATTTCGATCGCCAGCGTGATCGGCACCGTGCTCAAGCAGAATGAGCCGTACGCGAACTACGTGAACCAGTTCGGACCGTTCTGGGCCGAGCTGTTCCACGCGTTGTCGCTGCAGAAGGTCTACGGCTCGTGGTGGTTCCTGCTGATCCTGGCCTTCCTGGTGGTGTCCACCTCGCTGTGCCTGGTCCGCAATGCGCCGAAGATGGTGGCCGACATGCGCTCGTGGAAGGACCATGTGCGCGAGCGCAGCCTGCGCGCCTTCCATCACCGCGTCGAATTCGAGGCGGCGCCCTCGCGCGCCGGCGCGGTGCAACGCCTGGGCGCGTTGCTGGCCAACCGCGGCTATCGCGTGCGCCAGGTCGAGCACGACGGCGCCACGCTGCTGGCGGCCAAGGCCGGCGCGGCCAACAAGCTCGGCTATATCCTCGCGCACGCGGCGATCGTGGTGATCTGCATCGGCGGCCTGCTCGATGGCGACATGCTGATCCGCGCGCAGATGTGGTTCGGCGGCAAGACGCCGATCAGCGGCAATGCGGTGATCAACGAGATCCCGCCGCAGCACCGGCTCTCCAGCAGCAATCCGGGCTTTCGCGGCAACGCCTTCGTACCCGAGGGCGCCACCGTGTCGACCGCGATCCTGAACGTCGCCGACGGGGCGCTGGTGCAGGACCTGCCGTTCACGCTGACGCTGAAGAAATTCATCATCGAGCATTACTCGACCGGCATGCCCAAGCTGTTCGCCTCCGACGTGGTCGTCACCGACCGCGCGACCGGCAAGCAGACCAGCGCCACCATCAAGGTCAACGAACCGCTGATCGTCGACGGCATCGCGATCTACCAGTCCAGCTTCGAGGACGGCGGCTCCCGCCTCAAGTTCGTCGGCTATCCGATGCAGGGCAGCTCGGCGAAGACCTTCCCGTTCGCCGGCACGGTCGGCAACAGCGCGCCGCTCAAGGGCACCGGCAGCGCCGTCGATGCCGAAGGGCTGGCGGTCGAGTTCAGCGACTTCCGGCTGATGAACATCGAGAACGTCACCGATGCCTCGGGCAAGACCGACGTACGCGGCGTGGCCACGCGCTCGCTGAACGAGCGCATCGAGGCGCGCCTGGGCTCGGCCGCCAATCCCGAGCGCGAGAAACAGTTGCGCAATGTCGGCCCGTCGGTGCAGTACAAGCTGCGCGACCGCAACGGCCAGGCCCGCGAATTCCACAACTACATGGTGCCGGTCCAGCTCGACGGCCAGTCGGTGTTTCTCGCCGGCACGCGCGATGCGCCGAGCGAGCCGTTCCGCTATCTGCGCATTCCGGCCGACGAGCAGGGCAGCGTGGCCGACTGGATGCGGCTGCGCGCGGCGCTGCAG
Organism: Cupriavidus sp.; assembly: GCA_031181345.1. GTDB lineage: Bacteria > Pseudomonadota > Gammaproteobacteria > Burkholderiales > Burkholderiaceae > Cupriavidus. The sequence goes on from JAPSLC010000015.1 coordinate 8,877, forward strand.
GACAGCGCGCTGCGTGGCGAGGCCGCGCGCCGCTTCGCGCTGGCTTCGATGCCGGGCGACGACAAGGCCGAGGTGCGCGCGCAATTGGCCGAAAGCGCGCGGCGCGCGCTCGATCTGTTCGCCGGCGCGGCGCGGCACGATGCCGATGCGCCGCCGGGCGGCTTCGCCGCGATCGCGGCCTTCCTCGAGCGCTCGGTGCCGCAAACCGAGCAGCAGAAGGCGGCCGACGTGCTGCTGAAGATCCTGAACGGCTCGATGTGGGAGCTGTGGCAGCTCGCGCGCGAACGCGCCGACCTGCCGGTGGTCGCCAACAGCGCGCAGAGCGGCGCCTTCCTGCAGCAGGCGATCAACGCGCTGTCGGACAGTTTCTTCTACGCGGCGCCGGTATTCCTGCAGCTGGACGACTTCCAGGAGGTCAAGGCCAGCGTGTTCCAGATGACCCGTGCGCCTGGCAAGAACATCGTGTATCTTGGCTGCCTGCTGCTGGTGCTGGGCGTGTTCGCGATGCTCTATATCCGCGAGCGCCGCGTGTGGGTCTGGGTGAAGGACGTCAATTCGGACGCAAAGCCTGACGCGGAGCCGAACCACGGCGCGCAACGCGCCGCCGGCAGCCACGCGCTGATGGCAATGTCGACCCAGCGGCGCACCCTGGACTTCGAGAAGGAATTCGCCGCGCTGCGCGAGGACGTGCAGCGTGCCGCGGCGGCAGCGCAGGACGCGCCGCCAGCGGCGCCGGCGACACGGTAGGGATTTCGTCATGTCTTCCAATTCTTCCAAGCTGCACGCCCCCGCCAACCCCACGGCGAACGAAGGGCACGCCCCGGCGGCAGCGGACACCTCGTATCTGGAGCCGTCGTTCCTGGGCCGGCTGTCGTGGCTGGACTGGCTCTTTGCGCTGCTGCTGGTGGTCGGCGCCGGCGTCGGCCTGGCGCGCTATGGCCAGTGGATGGACGGCTACGACAAGGCGGTGCTGATCGGCGCGGTGCCCACCTTCGCGCTGCTGGGCTGGCACTGGAAGCCTGTGCGCGCGCTGATGGCCGGGCTCGCCGTGCTGGCGCTGCTCGCCGTGCAGCTGTACCAGGGCGAACTGGCGCGCGCGGAGCAGGCCTTCCTGCTCAAGTACCTGCTGTCGAGCCAGTCCGCCATCCTGTGGATGTGCGCGCTGGTGTTCCTGTCGACGCTGTTCTACTGGGGCGGCCTGCTGGCGCGCTCGCAGACCGGCTACGGCATCGGCCACAAGCTGGCCTGGGCGGCGGTGGTGCTGGGCTTTACCGGCATGCTGGTGCGCTGGTACGAGTCCTACCTGATCGGCCCCGATATCGGCCATATCCCGGTGTCGAACCTGTACGAAGTCTTCGTGCTGTTCGTGCTGATCACGACGCTGTTCCATCTGTACTACGAGGGCCGCTACCGCACCGGCGCGCTGGGCCCGTTCGTGATGCTGGTGGTATCGGCGGCGGTCGGCTTCCTGCTGTGGTACACGGTCAGCCGCGATGCGCACGAGATCCAGCCGCTGGTGCCCGCGCTGCAGAGCTGGTGGATGAAGATCCATGTGCCGGCCAATTTCATCGGCTACGGCACCTTCGCGCTGGCCGCGATGGTGGCGGTGGCCTACCTGCTGAAGCAGCGCGGCATCCTGGCCGAGCGCCTGCCCGCGCTGGAGCTGCTCGACGACGTCATGTACAAGGCGATCGCGGTGGGCTTCGCCTTCTTCACCATCGCGACCATCCTCGGCGCGCTGTGGGCGGCCGAGGCCTGGGGCGGTTACTGGAGCTGGGATCCGAAGGAAACGTGGGCGCTGATCGTCTGGCTGAACTACGCCGCCTGGCTGCATATGCGCCTGATCAAGGGCCTGCGCGGCGCGATGGCGGCCTGGTGGGCGCTGATCGGGCTGTTGATCACGACCTTCGCCTTCCTTGGCGTCAACATGTTCCTGTCGGGGCTGCACAGCTACGGCGAATTGTGATTTACACTGCGCTTCCTCGCGCGGAATTCGGCGCGGAAGCGAGGAAACCTGCCCTTTCGGGCAGGTTTTTTTATGGAAAGGGAATAAAACGGCGCCTGAGGGTGTTTACTGGGAAACACGGCGCCGGTGGGCGGCGCCGGCCTTCCCTGGAGACAGACATCATGACCCTCTCGCGCCTTACCGCTTCCGGTCGTCTTGGCCTTCCCGGCGCCGCCGTTACCGCCGCCATCAGCGCCGCCATCCTGCTGTCCGCCTGTTCCGGCATGGGCATGGGCTCGGGCAGCAGCAGTGCCAGCGCCAGCAGCACTGCCAGCATCACCGGCAACATGCCGCCGACCGTCAAGGTCAGCAACGGCGTGCTGACCGATCCGCAAGGCCTGACCCTGTACACCTTCGACCGCGACACCGCGGGCAGCGGCAAGAGCGTCTGCAACGGACAATGCGCGGTCAACTGGCCGCCGCTGCTGGCCCAGCCCGGCACCTCGGCCACCGGCCAGTACACCATCATCACGCGCGACGACGGCAGCCGCCAGTGGGCCTATCGCGGCAAGCCGCTGTACCGCTTCGCCAAGGACACCAAGCCCGGCGACCGCACCGGCGACAAGGTGATGAACGTCTGGCATATCGCGACGCCGTAAGGTGACGTAACGCGTCGGCCACGGGCAGCCCGGCCCGCCGCACCAAAGGCCGGCCGGCCGGTCCAAACTGTGCCGGCCCGGCGCGATCCGTGGGACCGCCCGGCGCGCCGGCGCTCCGCCAAGCAAGGAACGACGATGTGGATTCCCTCTCCGAAATGGCTGCGCGGCGACGACATTCCGTCCAGCGAGATCACGCCGCCCGAGGCGTTCGCCGCGCGCCGCCGCTGGCTGGCAATGGTCGCCGCCGGCGCGGCCGGCAGCACGCTGGCACCGTGGGCCGCGCGGCGGGCGCTGGCGCAGCAGCCGGGCCGCGGACAGAAGCTGGCGGCCACGCCCAATCCCGCCTATGTGGTGACCGACAAGCGCACCCCCTACGAGGACGTCACCACCTACAACAATTTCTACGAGTTCGGCACCGACAAGTCCGATCCTTCCCGCAATGCCGGCACGCTGCGGCCGCGTCCGTGGCAGGTCAGGGTCGAAGGGCTGGTGCGGCAGCCGAAGGTCCATGACATCGACGGCCTGATGAAGATGGCCGCGATGGAGGAGCGCGTCTACCGGCTGCGCTGCGTCGAGGGCTGGTCGATGGTGATTCCGTGGGTCGGCTTTCCGCTGGCCGAGCTGATCCGGCGTGCGGAGCCTTTGGGCAGCGCCAGGTACGTCGAGTTCGTGACCCTGGCAGACAAGAAGCAGATGCCCGGACTTGGCAGCCCGGTGCTGGACTGGCCCTATCGCGAAGGCCTGCGCCTGGACGAGGCCATGCATCCGCTGACGCTGCTGACCTTCGGCCTGTACGGCGAGGTGCTGCCGAACCAGAACGGCGCGCCGGTGCGCATCGTGGTGCCGTGGAAGTACGGCTTCAAGAGCGCGAAGTCGATCGTCGCGATCCGCTTCGTCGACAAGCAGCCCGCCACCAGCTGGAACCTGGCCGCGCCGCAAGAGTACGGCTTCTATTCGAACGTCAATCCGGAAGTCGACCACCCGCGCTGGAGCCAGGCCACCGAGCGCCGCATCGGCGACGACAAGGGCGGCGGCTTCGCGGCGCTGTTCGCGCCCAAGCGCAAGACGCTGCCGTTCAATGGCTACGCGCAGCAGGTCGCCTCGCTGTACCAGGGCATGGATCTGCGCAAGTTCTTCTAGCCTGTCTTCGGATTACCGCATGCCTTCCACCGAGACGACGCCGGCCGCCCCACGCGCCGCCGGGCCGACAGCCGCGCGCCGTACCGGCGCCACGTCCGCCGCCACGCCCGGCACCTTGCCGCCGGCGCGGCTGCGCGCGCTGAAGGCGCTGATCTGGGTACTGGCGCTGCTGCCGTTCGCACGGCTCGTCTATCTCGGCGCGACCGGCCAGTACGGCGCCAATCCGCTGGAGTTCGTCACGCGCTCCACTGGCACCTGGACTCTGGTGATGCTGTGCGCGACGCTGGCGGTGACACCGCTGCGGCGTCTGAGCGGCTGGAGCTGGCTGCTGCGGATCCGGCGGCTGCTGGGTTTGTTCGCCTTCTTCTACGGCACGCTGCACTTCATGCTGTGGCTCGGCGTGGACCGCGGCTTCGATCTGGCCTACATGGCCAAGGACGTGTTCAAGCGTCCGTTCATCACGATGGGGTTTGCCGCGTTCGTGCTGATGGTGCCGCTGGCCGCGACCTCGACGCATGCGATGGTGCGGCGGCTGGGCGGCCGGCGCTGGCAGGCCCTGCACCGCAGCATCTATGCGATCGCGGTGCTGGCGATCCTGCACTACTGGTGGCACAAGGCCGGCAAGAACGATTTCGGCGAGGTGTCGATCTACGCCGCCGTGGTGGCGGCGCTGCTCGGGGCGCGGCTGTGGTGGTGGTGGCGCGGGACGCGCCGTCCGGGCACCACGGCTGCTGCGGCAGAGTCGTCGCGACGTTAGCGCGGCAGCAGCTTCTCGTCGCGGAACAGGTCCTCGACGCGCTCGCGGGCGCGCACCAGGTGCACCGCGTCGCCGTCGACCATCACCTCGGCCGCGCGCGGACGGGTGTTGTAGTTCGAGCTCATCACGAAACCATAGGCGCCCGCCGACATCACGGCCAGCAGATCGCCCGGCGCCACCGCCAGCGCGCGATCGCGGCCGAGCCAGTCGCCCGATTCGCACACCGGGCCGACCACGTCATAGGTCACGGCCTCGCCCGGATTTGACCCCACCGGCGGCACCACCGGCTCGATGCGATGGAAGGCCTCGTACATCGCCGGACGCGCCAGGTCGTTCATTGCCGCATCGACGATGCAGAAGTTCTTCGCCTCGCCGGGCTTGAGGAATTCGACGCGGGTCAGCAGCACGCCGGCATTGCCGACCAGCGAGCGGCCCGGTTCGAACAGCACCTCGCGATGGCCGTGGCCGCGCTGCGCCACGCGCTCGAGCAGCGTGCGCGCGAAGCCGGTGATATCGGGCGGCGTCTCGTCGTCATAGGTGATGCCCAGCCCGCCGCCGACATCGATATGCGACAGCACGATGCCTTCGCGCTCGAGCGCCTCGACCACGTCGAGCACCTTGTCCAGCGCCTCCAGATAGGGCGAGACCTCGGTGATCTGCGAGCCGATATGGCAATCGATGCCGGTGATCTCCAGGTGCGGCAGCGCAGCCGCGGCGCGGTAGGTCGGCAGCACGTCGTCGAAGGCGATGCCGAACTTGTTGCCCTTGAGGCCGGTGGAGATATACGGATGGGTGCGCGCGTCGACGTCCGGATTGATCCGCAGCGATACGCGCGCGCGCTTGCCGACGCGGCCCGCGACCGCGTTCAGGCGGTCCAGCTCGGGGATCGATTCGACGTTGAAGCACAGCACGTCGTGCGCCAGCGCCAGCTCCATCTCGGCCTCGGACTTGCCGACCCCCGAGAACACGACCTTGCGCGGATCGGCGCCCACCGCCAGCACGCGCTGCAGTTCGCCGCCGGAGACGATGTCGAAGCCCGCGCCCAGCTGCGCGAACACCTGCAGCACGGCGAGATTCGAATTGGCCTTCATCGCGTATTGGACGCGCGCGCGATGGCCGGCGCAGGCGGCGGCATAGGCCTGGTAGGCGGCGGTCAGCGCCGCGCGCGAATAGACGTAGGTCGGCGTGCCGAACTGCTCGGCGATACGCGCGAGCGGCACCTGTTCGACGGCAAGGGCGCCGTCGCGGCGATGGAAAAAGGCGGTCATGTTATCGGGCGGCAGGAGCGGACGCGGGCGCGGCGGACGAGGGCGATTCAGACGTGCGTGCGGGCGCGGTGCGCGCGGGCATCGGCGCGGCGTCCGGCTGCGACAGACCGGGATCGGGGACGCTGGGCTGCACCGGCGCGGGCGGGCGCTGCGGCATCACCAGCGGGCCGCGAATGCCGCATCCGCCGAGCAGGGGCATCGCTAGGCCGGCGGCAAACGCCGCTACAATCGCAACACGACGCAACATCGGGTCGTCCTTGGAAACAGGGGTCGAACGGGAGGCGGGCCGGGTCAGCCGGGCCGGGCAACGGTGCCCGCAGGCACTCGGGTCGGCATCTGGATCGGCCCGCAGAACAATGCATCAGCCCGGAACGGGTCCCGGCAGGGACCGGCCGCGGCTGGCGGTCTTGGAGTGTAGCATGTCCCTTTTGAGCGAAAGCGAGTTCCTGGCGCTGGCGACCGGCGAGCTGGATCGGCTGGAAAGCGCGATCGAACAGGCCGCCGATGCGGCCGACGCCGATATCGAGATCAACCGCAGCGGCAATGTGATGGAGCTCGAGTTCGAGGACGGTTCGAAGATCATCATCAACAGCCAGGCGCCGATGCAGGAGCTGTGGGTCGCGGCGCGCGCGGGCGGCTTTCACTTCCGCCGCGACGGCGAGCGCTGGGTCGACACGCGCGAGGGCACCGAGCTGTACCAGGCGCTGTCGCGCTATCTGAGCCAGCAGGCCGGGACCGCGTTGAAGCTGGGCTGACGACGGCACGCAAACCAGGAAAGTCTTAACCACTACCGGTCATTCCCGCGAAAGCGGGAATCCAGCGTCTTGCAAGGCCACGGGGTCCCGCTTTCGCGGGGACGACCAGAGTGGTCAGCAAAAAGGCCAGCCTATCGGCTGGCCTTTTCGTTGCGCCTTTTCGTTGTGCCATCGGCGCGGCCGCATCAGCCGCCGCCGAACATCTCCAGGATGCGGCGCTTCTCCTGTTCCAGATCGGCTGCGGACGGCGCGCCCGGATCGGGCGCCTTGCCCGGCCACGGATCGCCCAGCCCAACCGAGGCCACGCCGGCGCCGCCAGCGTTCTCTTCCAGCGTCCAGTCGCCGGCCACCATCACCACGCCTTCCGGCGGCTGGCGATCCGGGCTCTCGGGCACGCCCTTGAGCATCTTCGACATGTAGCTGATCCAGATCGGCAGCGACAGGCCGCCGCCGGTCTCGCGCACGCCCAGGCTCTTGGGCTGGTCGTAGCCCATCCAGGCCACCGCGACCAGCTTCGGCGTATAGCCGGCGAACCAGGCATCGACCGCATCGTTGGTGGTACCGGTCTTGCCGGCCAGGTCGTTGCGGCCCAGGCGCTGCTTGGCCGTGTACGCGGTACCGGTGCGGACCACGTCGCGCAGCATGGTGTCGGCGATAAAGGCCGTGCGCGCGTCGAGCACCCGCACCGCGTCTTCGCCGGCGCGCTGCGGCTTGGTCTCGGACAGCACGTTGCCGCGCGAATCGACCACGCGCTGGATCAGGTACGGGTTGATGCGATAGCCGCCGTTGGCGAACACCGAATAGGCGCCCGCCATCTGCAGCGGCGTCACGCTGCCCGAGCCCAGCGCCATCGGCAGGTAGGCCGGATGCTTGTCGGCCTCGAAGCCGAAGCGCGTGATGAACTCCTGCGCGTACTGCGTGCCGATCGCGCGCAGGATCCGTACCGACACCAGGTTCTTGGACTTGGCAAGCGCGCGGCGCATCGTCATCGGCCCTTCGAAGCGGCCGTCGTAGTTCTTCGGCTCCCACACCTGGCCGCCGGTATCGGGGCCGATCGACAGCGGCGCGTCGTTGATCACGGTCGCCGGCGAGAAGCCCTTCTCCAGCGCGGCGGTATAGATGAACGGCTTGAAGCTCGAACCCGGCTGGCGCCACGCCTGCGTGACGTGGTTGAACTTGTTGCGGTTGAAGTCGAAGCCGCCGACCATCGCGCGGATCTCGCCGTCCTCGGGGTTCAGCGAAATGAATGCCGCGGCCACCTCGGGCAGCTGCGCCACCGACCACGCACCCTTGTCGTTCTGCACCACGCGGATGATCGCGCCCGGACGGATCTTGACCTTGGGCTGCGCGTTGGCCGCCAGCGACGGCGCGATATAGCGCAGCGCCGCGCCTTCGATCACCACTTCCTCGCCGGACAGCAGCACCGCACGGACCTGCTTGCTCGATGCCGCGGTGACCACCGCCGAGCGCATATCGTCGCTGGCCGGATGCTCGACCAGCGCGTCGTCGATGGCCTGCTCGCGCTCGGCCGGCTCCGACGGCAGGTCGATGAAGGCCTCGGGGCCGCGATAGCCGTGCTTGCGCTCGTAGTTCATGATGCCCGCGCGCACCGCCTCGTAGGCGGCGTCCTGATCGGCCTTGGTCAGCGTCGTGTACACCGTCAGGCCGCGCGTGTAGGTCTCCTCGCGGTACTGGGCGTACATCAGCTGGCGCACGATCTCGGCGACGTATTCGGCGTGGGTCGAGAACTCGTTGCCCTCGTTGCGGACCTTCAGCTCCTCGTGCACCGCCTCGTCGTACTGCTGCGGCGTGATATAGCCCAGGTCGCGCATGCGGTGCAGGATGTATTCCTGCCTCACCTTGGCGCGCTTGCGGTTGACCACGGGGTTGTAGGCCGACGGCGCCTTCGGCAGACCGGCCAGCATCGCGGCCTCGGCCACGGTGACATCCTTGATGGACTTGCCGAAGTAGACGCGCGCGGCGCTGGAGAAACCGTACGCGCGCTGTCCCAGATAGATCTGGTTCATGTACAGCTCGAGGATCTGGTCCTTGCTCAGGTTCGCCTCGATCTTGTACGCCAGCATCATCTCGTAGATCTTGCGGGTGTAGGTCTTCTCGCTGGACAGGAAGAAGTTGCGCGCGACCTGCATCGTGATCGTCGACGCGCCCTGCGACAGGCCGCCGCGCAGATTGGCGAGGCCGGCGCGCAGCACGCCGATGAAGTCGACGCCGCCATGCTCGTAGAAGCGGTCGTCCTCGATCGCCAGCACGGCTTTCTTCATCACGTCGGGGATCTCGGCGATCGGCACGAAATTGCGCCGCTCCTCGCCGAATTCGCCGATCAGCACGTTGTCGGCGGTGTAGATGCGCAGCGGAATCTTGGGACGGTAGTCGGTCAGCGTGTCGAGCGACGGCAGATTCGGCGCCGCCACCAGAAGCGCATAGCCGAGCAGCAGGGCCACCGTGACGACACCCGCGGCCATCAGGCCCAGCGCCCAGTAGCTGGCGCGTATCCACAGCGGGCGGCGAGCCGGTTTAGCCGGCTTCTGTTGTGCAGTAGCCATTGGGTAATACCTAGTTGGAGGTGCCCGGATTATATCGCTCGCGTTCGCGGCTCCCGTGTGGGGTGTGCGGTGGCGGGCGCATCCGTGCTGTTACAAGTTGTAAGGCGAAAAAACCGTCGCCGCGCCTACCAGTATGGGCGCCGCCGGCCCAAGCGCAATCGCGCGGTGACTTGCGAAAACGGGATCGATGGGCATGGCGTCGCATTGCCGGGGTCGTGTGCGCCTGCCGAGAATCGGTCCATCGGCGCGCCATGTCGGCAGGCGCGCCGCAGGGCGCGCGATCGAGCGCGGCGCGAATCAACGTGGCGGGAGCGAGCGGGACGGGCAAGGCGGCGGGCGAATGCGGCGGGGTCGGGAATCGGCGGTCAGCGGTGGAAGCGCCGGTTAGAGCCGCGGTCGCGCCGCCGAGTTCAACGCCGCGCCGGATCGACGGAGGGAAGAGCACCATGAGGGCGCCGAGAATCTGGGCTTGGGGGTGGCATCGTGCAGCGGCTCTCGCGCAGCATCTGGCCCGGATGGCCGGCTCGCGGCGGCCCGGGTGGCGCGCCGCCGCGGCGGTGGCGGGCACGGCGGTGCTGGTGGGCGGCTATGTCATCGACTGGCGTATCGCGGCGGTCGAGGGCGAGCATCGCGAACTGGGCGAGCGGGCGCGCCAATGGGAAGGTCCCGTGCGCGAAGCCGCCCAGCTGCGGCAGGAGATCGCCGCGGTCAGCCGGCGCGGCGGCGCGCTCGACGCGTTGCTGCAGGACCGCGGCCGGCCCGCGCAACTGCTCGATGCGCTGGCGCGCCAGGTGCCGCGCGGCGTCCAGCTGCGCAGTGTCAACCAGCAGGATGACATGGTGACCATCGAGGGTGTGGCGCGCCATCACGAGCGGGTGGCCGCGTTGGTGCGCGAACTCGAGCCGGCGCCGTGGCTGGCCCACGTCGACCTGATCGAATCGCGCGCGCAGTCCCCGGCGCCAGCCGCGGTTGGCGAGGGCGATGCGCTAGTCGCGTTCTCCGCCCGACTGGTCTATCGCCCTTTCGCGTCCGGTGCGTCCGGTGCGTCCGGTGCGACTGGCGCATCCGCGCCGCCGCCGCGATCGCAACAGAGGAGTCCGCATGGCGCCGGATGACGAAGACGAGATCGCGCCGGCCGGCGCATCGTGGCTGGGCCAGTGGGCCGATCGCGAGCTGGCGGACCCGCGTGGCGTGGCGGCGTGGCGCGCGCGGTGGTCCGCGCTTTGGCCCCTGCTCGCCGCCGGCGCGGTGCTGGTGGCCGGCTGGCAATGGCATTGGCGCGACAAGCTGGCCTTGCTGGCCAGCCGGCAGGCCGAACATGCCGAGCTGCGCGAGTCCGTCGGACGACAGGCGGCCGAGGCGGCGAGCGCCCAGCGGCTGCGGCGACGCCTGACCGAACTGACGCAGGCGCTGACCACGCGCGAGCGCCATCTGCCCGAGCAAGGCGGCGTCGACGATCTGCTGGTCACGCTGAGCTCGCTTGCCACCGCGCGTGGGCTGCGGATCGCGCTGTTCCAGCCGCAGCCCGCGGTGGCGGGCGAGGCGTTCGCCCGGATTCCGCTGAGGCTGCGGGTCGACGGCGGCTATCGGGAGATCGCGGCCTGGCTGGCCGATATCGCGGCCTTGCCTCGGCTGGTGACGCTGCAGTCGATGCAGTTGGCCTCTGGCAAGGAGGGCAAGGACGGCAACGACGTTGGCGGCCGGCTGACGATGGAGGCGGTCGCGCTGGCCTACCGGGCGCTCGATGCTGCCGAACGCGCCGCGCCGCCGCAGGCGGGGCGCACATCGCGTGGGAAGGCGGGACAAGAGGCGCCGCCACCGGTTGCATGGACGCCCGCACCGCTGGACCACGCGCTTCGCCTGCCGTCGCTCGACGCCAGCCATGCCGTCGGCACTGACCCGGCGGCAGCCGACCCCTTCGCGTACGCGCGGCTGGTCGCACCGGTCGTCGCGCCGCCGAACGATTCGCTTGCCGATTCGCGCCAGGGGAGGCCCCGCGAGCCGCTCGAGGCGTATGCCCTGGAACAGATTCGCATGGTCGGCACCCTGCACGGCACGGGCCGCGCCTACGGTGTCGTGCGGGTCGATGGCGCCGAGGGCCTGGTCGCGGCGTTGCAGGTCGGCCAGCGTCTGGGTCGGCGCGATGGCGTCGTGGTGCGCATCGGCCGGGACGAGATCGTGCTGCGCGAGCGCGTCTGGAACGGAGAGGATCGATGGATCGAAACGACGGCCCGCCTCGCGCTCGATGCGCCGGCATGATCGGGCCTATGCGGCGGCGGGTGGTGCCGTGGATGCTGGTGCTGGTGCTGGCGCTACCGCTCGCCTTCGTCGTGCCGCTGCGCGTGCTTGCCGCGCCCCCTGTGCCCACCGCGCCCGCCATCGCCGCGTCAGCCCCTGGCGCCGCGGCTTCGCCGATGCGCGACCGCCTGTCCCTCCGTTTCCAGCGCGTCGATATCCGCGCCCTGCTGCAGGTCTTCGCCGACTTCACCGACCTGAACGTGGTCGCCAGCGACAGCGTGCAGGGCAATCTGACGCTTCGGCTCAAGGACGTGCCATGGGAGCAGGCGCTGCGCATCGTGCTCGATGCCAAGGGGCTGGCGTCGCGGCGCGAGGGCAATGTGCTGTGGGTCGCGCCGCGCGCCGAGCTGGCGGCCCGGGACAGGCAGGAACTGGAGGCGCGGCAGCAACTGGCCGATCTGGAGCCGGTCGGCAGCGAGGTGTTCCAGCTGAACTATCAGCGTGCCGACGATGTCCGCCGGCTGCTGCTCGGCAGCGGACCGGGCGCGCCCGCCGCCGGCCCCGGGTCGTATGGCGGACCGCACGGGCGTGGCACATCGGCTGGCACGTGGGCTGGCACGTGGGCGGGTACGTCGGCTGGCCGCCTGCTGTCCCGCCGCGGCAGCCTGACGGCGGACGCCCGTACCAACCAGCTGTTCGTCTCGGACCTGCCCGAGCGGCTGCAGCAGATTGCCGCCTTTCTCGCCCGCATCGACGTGCCGGTGCGCCAGGTCATCATCGAGGCCCGCATCGTCGAGGCCGACGACAAGTTCAGCCGCAATCTGGGCGTCAAGCTGGGCTTTGCCGCGCAGTACGGCCGCGGCCGCGTCGCGGATACCTTGCCCGACGTGCTGCCGGGCGGAGCCGGCGAGCCCGGCCCCTTGCTCAGCCTGCCGGCCGGCGCGTTGCATGGCGCCGATCCGGGCCACCTGGCGGTCAGCCTGTTCAACAGCGCGGCCAGCCGCTTCCTCGCGCTGGAGCTGTCGGCGCTGGAGGCCGACGGCAAGGGCAAGATCGTGTCGAGCCCGCGCGTGGTCACCACCAACAACATCAAGGCGCTGATCGAGCAGGGCACCGAGCTGCCCTATCAGGCGGCCACCTCCAGCGGCGCGACCTCGGTGCAGTTCCGCAAGGCCAATCTGAAGCTGGAGGTGACGCCGCAGATCACGCCCGAGGGCCAGGTGCTGCTCGACGTCGACGTCAGCAAGGACAGCGTCGGCGTGCAGACCACGCAGGGCTTCGCCATCGATACCAAGCACGTGCAGACCCAGGTGCTGCTCGAGAACGGCGGCACCGCGGTGATCGGCGGCATCTATACGCGCGCCGAGCGCGGCGATGCGGCCAAGGTGCCGCTGCTGGGCGATATTCCGGTGCTCGGGCGGCTGTTCGGCAGCCGCTCGGTCTGGCGCGATCGCACCGAGCTGCTGGTCTTCCTGACGCCGCGCATCCTGCACGATGCCGGTGCGCCGGCGCGGGGCCATTCGCGCGCTCCGCTGGGCGGGATGCAGTAGACTGAGGCCCGCAATGCGGCGGCGGCACCGGCATGCGGCAGGATCGGGCGATGTTCGCCGCCGATTTGCCGTTGACGCCGGCCACGCGCGTGCACGGGTCTTGCCCCGCCGGGCCCGACATAAGAAGATGATGCCGTTTCCAACCCGCGAGCCGCCTGCAGAGCGCCGATCGGCTCGCCGCGAATCCGTGACCGCTTCCCGTCCGAACCTTTTTTTCGTCGGCCTGATGGGCGCCGGCAAGACTACTGTCGGCCGCACCGTGGCCCGCCGCCTCGGCTATGCCTTCGTCGATTCCGATCATGAGATCGAGGCGCGCTGCGGCGTGCGCATCCCGGTGATCTTCGATCACGAAGGGGAGAGCGGCTTTCGCGACCGCGAGGCGCAGGCGATCGACGAACTGACGCAGCGCGAGGGCATCGTGCTGGCCACCGGCGGCGGCGCGGTGCTGCGGCCCGAAAACCGCAGCCGGCTCAAGGCGCGCGGCACGGTGGTCTATCTGCGCGCCAGCCCGCACGACCTGTGGCTGCGCACCCGGCACGACCGCAACCGGCCGCTGCTGCAGACGCAGGATCCGAAGGGGCGCCTCGAAGCGCTGTACGCCGAGCGCGATCCGCTCTATCGCGAGGTCGCCGATTTCGTCATCGAGACCGGCAAGCCCTCGGTAGCCCAGCTTGCTAATATGGTGCTGATGCAACTCGAGATGTCCGGCTGGATTGCCGCGGCGACTGGCGGCACCGAGGCCCATCCCGATACCGACGCCGACGTCGATGCCGACGCGGAGCGGTCGCAAGATACCAAGACCGATGATCACGCTTGAAGTCGACCTGGGAGAGCGCAGCTATCCCATCCATATCGGCGCCGGCCTGCTGGACCGCGCTGAACTGCTGGCCCCCCATATCCGTGGCCGCCACGCCGTCATTGTCACCAACGAGACCGTGGGTCCGCTGTACGCGGCGCGCGTCGAGGCCACGCTGGAGAGTCTCGGCAAGATCGTGCGCACGGTGACGCTGCCCGACGGCGAGTCCTTCAAGCACTGGCAGACGCTGAACCTGATCTTCGACGCGCTGCTCGGCGCCGGCGCCGACCGCAAGACCACGCTGATTGCACTGGGCGGCGGTGTGGTCGGCGACATGACCGGGTTTGCCGCGGCATGCTACATGCGCGGCGTGCCCTTCGTGCAGATGCCCACCACGCTGCTGGCCCAGGTCGATTCGTCGGTGGGCGGCAAGACCGGCATCAACCATCCGCTGGGCAAGAACATGATCGGCGCCTTCCACCAGCCGCAGGCGGTGATCGCCGATATCGGCACGCTGACGACGCTGCCGCCGCGCGAACTGGCCGCGGGCCTGGCCGAGGTGATCAAGCACGGCGCGATCGCCGACGCGGACTACTTTGCCTGGATCGAGCAGCATATCGGCGCGCTCAACGCCTGCGACGCCGACATGATGGCGCTCGCCGTGCAGCGCTCCTGCGAGATCAAGGCCGCGGTGGTGGCCGCCGACGAGCGCGAGGGCGGCATCCGCGCCACGCTCAATTTCGGCCATACCTTCGGCCACGCGATCGAGGCTGGCATGGGCTACGGCGAGTGGCTGCACGGCGAGGCGGTGGGCTGCGGCATGGTGATGGCCGCGGACCTGTCGCTGCGGCTGGGCTTCATCGACATCGAGACGCGCTCGCGCATCGAGCGGCTGGTGGCCGCCGCGATGCTGCCGGTGGTGGCGCCCGACCTGGGCGTGGACCGCTACATCGAACTGATGAAGGTCGACAAGAAGGCCGAGGCCGGCCAGATCAAGTTCATCCTGCTCAAGAAGCTCGGCGAGGCGCTGATCACCAGCGTGCCCGACGCCGACCTGCGCACCACGCTGCAGCACGCCGTATTGAAACGCCCTGTCGAGGCACCGGTCGCGTAAGCGCTCGGCCATGCCTCGCAACCCCCAGACGATGCCCGCATCGCCCAACCGGATTGCCGCATGACCGACCTCGAAAGCCATCTCGCTCCCTATGCCGCGCACTCGGCGCAGTCGCGCGGGCGTGTCCATGTCGAACCGGCGTCGTCCTCGCGCAGCGAGTTCCAGCGCGACCGCGACCGCGTGATCCACAGCACCGCGTTCCGTCGGCTCGAATACAAGACGCAGGTGTTCGTCAATCACGAGGGCGACCTGTTTCGCACGCGGCTGACGCATAGCCTCGAGGTGGCGCAGATCGCGCGGTCGATCGCCCGCAACCTGCGGCTGAATGAGGACCTGGTCGAGGCGATCTCGCTGGCGCACGACCTCGGCCACACACCGTTCGGCCACGCCGGGCAGGACGCGCTCAATGCCTGCATGAAGAACCACGGCGGCTTCGAGCACAACCTGCAGAGCCTGCTGGTGGTGGACGAGCTGGAGGAGCGCTACGGCGGCTTCAATGGCCTGAACCTGACTTTCGAGACGCGCGAGGGCATCCTCAAGCATTGCTCGCGCGTCAACGCCGCCGCGCTCGGCGAGCTGGGGCGGCGCTTTCTCGAGGGCACGCAGCCTTCGCTGGAGGCGCAGCTGGCCAATCTGGCCGACGAGATCGCCTACAACAACCACGATATCGACGACGGGCTGCGCTCGGGGCTGCTGACGCTGGAGCAGATGGACGAGGTGCCGATGTGGGGCCGCCATCGTGCCGAGGCGATGTCGGCCTATCCAGGCATCAACGGCCGCCGGCTGATCAACGAGACGGTTCGCCGGATGATCAACACGCTGATCGTCGATCTGATCGAGACGACCCAGCGCAATATCGCCGCAGCGCGGCCCGCCGACATCGACGCGGTGCGCGCCGCCGGTCCGCTGGTCGCCTTCAGCCCGGCGGTCAGGGAAGAGGCGCAGGCGCTCAAGCGCTTCCTGTTCCGCCATCTGTACCGGCACTACCTGGTGATGCGGATGTCGGCCAAGGCGCAGCGCATCATCAGCGACCTGTTCGAGGCCTTCATGGGCGACCCGCGCCTGCTGCCGCCGCAATATCAGGCCGCGGGCGGCGACCAGCCGCGGCTGATCGCCCATTACATCGCCGGCATGACGGACCGCTATGCGATCCGCGAGCACCGGCGGATGTTTGCCGTGGGAGAGCAGAGCTGAAGCGTCAAACGCCAGCGGAGTTTTCTCCCCTCTCCCGCACTGCGGGAGAGGGGCTGGGGGAGAGGGCAGGGGGCCTTCACTGAACCAACGACGCATCGCATGGCGACCGCTTTTCCCTCTCCCCCAACCCCTCTCCCGCGAGCGGGAGAGGGGAGAAAACCTACGCGGGACCAACCTGTCCGGGAAATCGATCGCCTCGGAAAATAGGGACAGATAAGCTATCATCCCGCCATCCCTTCGACACGATGGCGCCATGGCTCGACTTCCCCGCTTCTCTCCGACCGGCCTGCCGGCACTGGTGTTGCAACGCGGCAACAACCGCCAGCCGGTCTTCCTCGGCCCGGACGACTACCGCTTCTACCTGGACTGCCTGCGCATGGCGGCGCGTGAGCACGATCTGGCGGTGCATGCCTACGGGCTGCGGCCCAACCATATCCATCTGCTGGCGACCCCGCGCCGCGACGACGCGCTCAGCCTGACCATGCAGGCGGTCGGCCGCCGCTACGCCCGTTACTTCAATCGCGTCGCGGACCGTACCGGCACGCTGTGGGAAGGGCGCTTCCGCTCGGCGGTGCTGGAGCCCGACGCCTGGCTGCTGCCGGCCATGCTCTATGTCGAAGGCAACGCCGTCCGCGCGGGCGAAGCCAACACGCCGGACGAGGACCGATGGAGCAGCCACCGCCACCATGTCGGGCTGGAGGCAAGTCCCTTTGTAAGCGATCACTCTGCCTACTGGGCGCTGGGAAACACGCCGTTCGAACGGCAGTCGCGCTACCAGTCGCTGACGGCGGAGGGGCTGTCGTCGTCCATGCTGGCCGTGCTGCGCAAGCACGCGCATAGCGGCTGGCCGCTCGGCAACGAAGCATTCCTGCGCAGCCTCGAGCGCCACGCGGAGCGGCGTGTGCAGCCGCTGCCGAAGGGGCGACCCAAGCGCGTCGTGTCCGAACCCGACGCTGCGAAAGCGTCATGATCCAGGCGCCGGCCCCACGCGCGTTTGCGCGCCCTCAATTGGTGCAATATTAATATGTCCCCAATTAATGTCCCTCACCAAAACAGGGCATGAATTAATATGATCTGACCCCATTTTATTTTTTTGCGGGCCTTGGACGATTCTTTTATATTTGCTCCACCCACATTCATTGTGCGGCGCGTCACGTCCTGTGTACGCCGCTGCGGTCCCCTCGCCTGCCACCCACGTCCGCCCGGAGTGCACGCGAACGCCGTTCCGGCCGATGCCACACGAGGCGCGCTGCCCTCACCGGAATCGAAGCCCGTGGACCAACCGCAAATCCCGTCGGCCGAGCAGGCCCAGCAGCAGATGGCCTCGCAGGGTCAACTGCCCGCCGAGCGCCCGCAGGCGCAAGGCATGTACGACCCCGCCAACGAGCATGACGCCTGCGGCGTCGGCATGGTCGCCCATATCAAGGGCAAGAAGAGCCACGAGATCGTGCTGCAGGGCCTGAAGATCCTGGAGAACCTGGATCACCGGGGCGCGGTGGGCGCCGACCACCTGATGGGCGACGGCGCGGGCATCCTGATCCAGATTCCCGACCAGTTCTATCGCGAGGAAATGGCCAGGCAGGGCGTGACCCTGCCGCCGGCCGGCGAATACGGCGTCGGCATGATCTTCCTGCCGAAGGAACACGCATCGCGCCTGGCCTGCGAACAGGAGCTCGAGCGCACCGTCCGCCTCGAAGGCCAGGTCGTGCTGGGCTGGCGCGACGTGCCGGTCGACGCGGCGATGCCGATGTCGCCGACCGTGCGCAAGACCGAGCCGGTGATCCGCCAGATCTTCATCGGCCGCGGCCGCGACATCATGACGACGGACGCGCTGGAGCGGAAGCTGTACGTGATCCGCAAGACCGCGAGCCACGCGATCCAGGCGCTCAAGCTCAAGCACGGCAAGGAATACTTCGTGCCGTCGATGTCGGCGCGTACCGTGGTCTACAAGGGACTGCTGCTGGCCAACCAGGTCGGCCAGTACTACCGCGACCTGCAGGACCCGCGCGCCGTGTCGGCGCTGGCGCTGGTCCACCAACGCTTCTCGACCAACACCTTCCCGGCCTGGGAGCTCGCGCACCCGTACCGGATGGTCGCGCACAACGGCGAGATCAACACCGTCAAGGGCAACGTCAACTGGATCAACGCGCGTACCGGCGCCATCTCGTCGCCGGTGCTGGGCGACGACCTGCCCAAGCTGTGGCCGCTGATCTATCCGGGCCAGTCGGATACCGCGTCGTTCGACAACTGCCTCGAGCTGCTGACGATGGCCGGCTACCCGCTGGTCCACGCGATGATGATGATGATCCCGGAGGCGTGGGAGCAGCACACGCTGATGGACGACAACCGTCGCGCCTTCTACGAGTACCACGCCGCGATGATGGAGCCGTGGGACGGCCCCGCCGCGATCTGCTTCACCGACGGCCGCCAGATCGGCGCGACGCTGGACCGCAACGGCCTGCGTCCGGCGCGCTTCTACGTGACCGAGGACGACGTCGTGGTGCTGGCCTCCGAGGCCGGCGTGCTGCCGTTCCCCGAGTCGCGCGTGGTGCAGAAGTGGCGCCTGCAGCCGGGCAAGATGTTCCTGATCGACATGGAACAGGGCCGCATCATCGACGACAAGGAACTGAAGGACAACCTGGCCAACGCCAAGCCCTACAAGAGCTGGATCGACGCCGTGCGCATCAAGCTCGACGAGATCGACGCGAAGCCCGAGGACGTCGCCTCCGAAGCCAAGCCCGCGGCCAAGCTGCTGGACCGCCAGCAGGCATTCGGCTTCACGCAGGAGGACGTCAAGTTCCTGATGGCGCCGATGGCGCTGTCCGGCGAAGAGGCGACCGGCTCGATGGGCAACGACTCGCCGCTGGCCGTGCTGTCGTCGAAGAACAAGACGCTGTACCACTACTTCAAGCAGCTGTTCGCCCAGGTCACCAACCCGCCGATCGACCCGATCCGCGAGAACATGGTGATGTCGCTGGTGTCCTTCATCGGACCGAAGCCGAACCTGCTCGAGCTGAACAACATCAACCCGCCGATGCGCCTCGAAGTGTCCCAACCGGTGCTGGACTTCAAGGACATCGCCAAGATCCGCAACATCGAGCACTACACCGGCGGCAAGTTCCGCTCGTACGAACTCGACATCTGCTATCCGGCGCAGTGGGGCAAGGAAGGCATCGAAGCGCGCCTGGCCTCGCTGTGCGCCGAAGCCGTCGATGCGGTCAAGTCGGGCTACAACATCCTGATCGTGTCGGACCGCCGCGTCGATGCCGGCCACGTCGCGATCCCGGCGCTGCTGGCCACCTCGGCCATCCATCATCACCTGGTGGAGAAGGGCCTGCGCACGTCCACCGGCCTGGTGGTCGAAACCGGCTCGGCCCGCGAGGTCCATCACTTCGCGCTGCTGGCCGGCTACGGCGCGGAGGCGGTGCACCCGTACCTGGCGATGGAAACGCTGGCCGAGATGGCCGGCGGCCTGTCGGGCGACCTGTCGGCCGACAAGGCGATCAAGAACTTCATCAAGGCGATCGGCAAGGGCCTGCAGAAGGTGATGTCCAAGATGGGCATCTCGACCTACATGTCGTACACCGGCGCGCAGATCTTCGAGGCCATCGGCCTGTCGCGCGAGCTGGTGCAGAAGTACTTCCACGGTACCGCGTCGAA
Source organism: Cupriavidus sp. (assembly GCA_031181345.1). GTDB lineage: Bacteria > Pseudomonadota > Gammaproteobacteria > Burkholderiales > Burkholderiaceae > Cupriavidus. The sequence continues at coordinate 28,517 of JAPSLC010000015.1, forward strand.
CGTCGAGGGCATCGGCATCTTCGAGGTCGCCGAGGAAGCGCTGCGCCTGCACCGCGACGCCTTCGGCGACAGCCCGGTGCTGGAGACCATGCTCGATGCCGGCGGCGAATATGCGTTCCGCGTCCGGGGCGAAGAGCATATGTGGACCCCGGACTCGATCGCCAAGCTGCAGCACTCGGTGCGCGCCAACGAGGGCCAGGGCGCCTACCAGACCTACAAGGAATACGCGAACCTGATCAACGACCAGAGCCGCCGCCACATGACGCTGCGCGGCCTGTTCGAATTCAAGGTCGATCCGTCGAAGGCGATTCCGCTGGAGGAGGTCGAGCCGGCCAAGGAAATCGTCAAGCGCTTCGCCACCGGCGCGATGTCGCTCGGCTCGATCTCGACCGAGGCGCACACCACGCTGGCGATCGCGATGAACCGCATCGGCGGCAAGTCGAACACCGGCGAGGGCGGCGAGGACGAGAAGCGCTATCGCAACGAGCTGCGCGGCATTCCGATCAAGAATGGCGACACGCTCAAGAGCCTGCTCGGCGACGACGTGATCGAGCGCGACATCGAACTGAAGGACGGCGATTCGCTGCGCTCGAAGATCAAGCAGGTCGCCTCGGGCCGGTTCGGCGTGACCGCCGAATACCTGGCCTCGGCCGACCAGATCCAGATCAAGATGGCGCAGGGCGCCAAGCCCGGCGAGGGCGGCCAGCTGCCCGGCCACAAGGTGTCGGACTACATCGGCAAGCTGCGTTATTCGGTGCCGGGCGTCGGCCTGATCTCGCCGCCGCCGCACCACGACATCTATTCGATCGAGGACCTGGCGCAGCTGATCCACGACCTGAAGAACGTCAATCCGCAGGCCGACATCTCGGTCAAGCTGGTGTCCGAAGTGGGCGTCGGCACGGTCGCGGCCGGCGTGGCCAAGGCCAAGGCCGACCACGTGGTGATCGCCGGCCATGACGGCGGCACCGGCGCCTCGCCGTGGTCGTCGATCAAGCATGCCGGCACGCCGTGGGAGCTGGGGCTGGCCGAGACGCAGCAGACGCTGATGCTCAACGGCCTGCGCAACCGCATCCGCGTGCAGGCCGATGGCCAGATGAAGACCGGCCGCGACGTCGTGATCGGCGCGCTGCTGGGCGCGGACGAGTTCGGCTTCGCCACCGCGCCGCTGGTCGCCGAGGGCTGCATCATGATGCGCAAGTGCCATCTGAACACCTGCCCGGTCGGCGTCGCCACGCAGGACCCGGTGCTGCGCAAGAAATTCCAGGGCAAGCCCGAGCACGTCGTCAACTTCTTCTTCTTCGTCGCCGAGGAAGCGCGCGAGATCATGGCGCAGCTGGGCATCCGCAGTTTCGACGAGTTGATCGGCCGCGCCGACCTGCTCGACACCCGTGCCGGCATCGAGCACTGGAAGGCGCGCGGCCTGGACTTCTCGCGCATCTTCTACCAGCCGCCGTTCCCGGGCGAGCAGCCGCGTTTCCACACCGATACGCAGGACCACGGCCTGGCGCCGGAATCGGGCAAGGCGCTCGACCACGTGCTGATCGCCAAGTCGCGGGCGGCCATCGACAAGGGTGAGCGCGTGTCGTTCATCCAGCCGATCAAGAACGTCAATCGCACCGTCGGCGCGATGCTGTCGGGCGTGGTGGCGCGCCAGTACGGCCACGAGGGCCTGCCGGACGACACCATCCACATCCAGCTGCAGGGCACCGCCGGCCAGTCGTTCGGCGCGTTCCTGGCGCACGGCATCACGCTGGACCTGGTCGGCGACGCCAACGACTACGTCGGCAAGGGGCTGTCGGGCGGCCGCGTGATCGTGCGCACGCCGCACGAGTTCCGCGGCGATCCGACCCGCAACATCATCGTCGGCAACACCGTGCTGTACGGCGCGATCGCGGGCGAGGCGTTCTTCAACGGCGTCGCGGGCGAGCGCTTCGCGGTGCGCAACTCGGGCGCCGTCGCGGTGGTCGAGGGCACCGGCGACCATGGCTGCGAGTACATGACCGGCGGCACCGTGGTGGTGCTGGGCGCCACCGGCCGCAACTTCGCGGCCGGCATGTCGGGCGGCGTGGCCTACGTCTATGACGAGGATGGCCTGTTCGACAAGCGCTGCAACACCTCGATGGTCGCGCTCGAAGCGGTGCTGGGCGCCGCCGACCAGGAGAAGGGCCAGAGCGTGGCGAGCTGGCACAAGTTCGGCGGCAAGCGCCAGCTGGACGAAGTGATCCTGCGCGGCCTGATCGAGCAGCACTTCCGCTTCACCGGCTCGGAGCGCGCCAAGGCGCTGCTGTCGGACTGGACCACGGCGCGCCGCAAGTTCGTCAAGGTCTTCCCGACCGAGTACAAGCGGGCGCTGGGCGAGATGTACGCCAAGGAACAGGCCGCGCGCGACAGCGACCGCGAGGCGATCGCCGCCTGAACGCACGCAGTGCAGCCGGGACGGCGAGGGCGGCAAGCGTAAGCGCCGCCGCCGCGCCGTCTACCACACCACAATGACCTCACAACGGGGCGCGCGCGTGTCGCGCCGCGCCCCGAGCACAACCCAAGGAAGCGACATGGGCAAGGCGACTGGCTTTCTCGAATTTCCGCGCCAGAGCGAGAGTTACGAACCGGCACCGAAGCGGGTCCGGCATTACAAGGAATTCGTATTCCGGCTGAGCGACAACGAAGCCAAGGTGCAGGGCGCGCGCTGCATGGACTGCGGCATTCCGTTCTGCAACAACGGCTGCCCGGTCAACAACATCATCCCGGACTTCAACGACCTGGTGTATCGCCAGGACTGGAAGTCGGCGATCGACGTGCTGCACCAGACCAACAACTTCCCCGAGTTTACCGGACGGATCTGCCCGGCACCGTGCGAGGCCGCCTGCACGCTGGGCATCAATGAGGATCCGGTCGGCATCAAGTCGATCGAGCGCGCAATCGGGGACAAGGCCTGGGAAGAGGATTGGGTCAAGCCGCAGCCGCCCGCGCACAAGACCGGCAAGACGGTGGCCGTGGTCGGCTCGGGCCCCGCGGGCCTGGCCGCCGCGCAGCAGCTGGCGCGCGCCGGCCACGACGTCACGGTGTTCGAGAAGAACGACCGCATCGGCGGGCTGCTGCGCTACGGCATCCCCGACTTCAAGCTGGAAAAGGTGCTGATCGACCGCCGCATGGCGCAGATGCAGGCCGAGGGCGTGACCTTCCGCGCCGGCGTGATGGTGACCGACGGCAAGCTGCCCGCCGGCATCAAGAACTACGCGCGCGATACGATCTCGGCGCAGGAGCTGATGGACCAGTTCGACGCGGTCGTGCTGGCCGGCGGCGCCGAAGTGCCGCGCGACCTGCCGGTGCCGGGGCGCGAGCTGCAGGGCGTGCATTTCGCGCTGGAATTCCTGATTCCGCAGAACAAGGAAGTGGCTGGCGATGGTCCCAATGAGATCCGCGCCGACGGCAAGCATGTGGTGGTGATCGGCGGTGGCGATACCGGCTCGGACTGCGTGGGTACCTCGAACCGCCATGGCGCGGTGTCGGTGACCCAGTTCGAACTGCTGCCGCAGCCGCCGGAAGAAGAGAACAAGCCGCTGGTGTGGCCGTATTGGCCCATCAAGCTGCGCACCTCGTCGTCGCACGAGGAAGGCTGCGAGCGCGACTGGTCGGTGGCCACCAAGGAATTCATCGGCGAGAACGGCAAGGTTACCGCGCTGAAGGCCTGCCGCGTCGAATGGAAGGACGGCCGGATGCAGGAAGTGCCGGACAGCGAGTTCGTGCTGAAGGCCGACCTGGTGCTGCTGGCAATGGGCTTCACCAACCCGGTGGGCTCGATGCTCGATGCGTTCGGCGTCGACACCGACCCGCGCAAGAACGCCAAGGCCTCGACCGAAGGCGAGCGCGCCTACTTCACCAATGTGCCGAAGGTGTTCGCCGCGGGCGACGTGCGTCGCGGCCAGTCGCTGGTGGTCTGGGCGATCCGCGAAGGCCGCCAGGCCGCGCGCTCGGTCGACGCCTTCCTGATGGGGCATTCGGAGCTGCCGCGCTGAATGGCGCTGGCGCGGGGGAGGCGCTGGTTGCCCTCTCCCCCGGCCCCTCTCCCGCAAGCGGGAGAGGGGAGCAGACCGGCAGCCTTGTGCAACCGTTTGCGCAACCGACTGTGTTCTCCCTCTCCCGCTTGCGGGAGAGGGCCGGGGAGAGGGCAGCCGGCGGTCGCCATGCCACCGCCATGCGACACTACTCCCCGATCTCCCTCCCCATCACCACCGCCCCCTCCCCATAGCGCGACAGCTTCATCGCCGCTTCCCCGGCAGGCGCCACCGGCGCATATCCCAGTCCCTGCCACCAGTGCGCCGCGCTCTGTACTGCGATCAAACGCGAGCAGCGCAGGCCGGCCTGCATCGCGCCTTGCCGCGCCTTCGCATACAGCCGTTTTGCCAGCCCTTGCCCTTGTCCGGCGGGCGAGACCGCCATGTCGTGGATGAACCAGGTCAGCAGTGTTTCGCCCGCGGCAGGATCGTCGTGCCGCAGCAGGCCGTCCAGCGGCGGCAGCGTCCCGCGCGGCCACGGGTGGGTCAGCAGATAGGCCGCGAGCCGCCGCGGCGCATCGGCGTGCGCGGCGACCCAGCACAGCGTCGGCGCCAGCGCCAGGCGGCTTGCCAGCGCGTCGGCCGATTCGATCAGTTCGGGGCGGTAGCACTGCGCCTGCACCGCCAGCACTTCGGGAAGGTCGGCCGCCACCATCGGCCGCAACAGGAACTCGGACATGGCGCGGATTATAGGGGGGCGCCAATACCGTGCGCGGGCGTCCACGGCCATCCGCGTGCGTCCGCGCAATGTGCGTCGGGGTTGACCAGGCTATGGTTAACGCGGTCTGTGCTCGCCGGAACCGACTCCGTACAATCGTCCAGAGCAAGAACAACGCTGCCTCGCTCACCCCTGACAGCCAATCCAGGCGCCCCGCCAGCGCGCGGCGCCCCGGAGGATCCTGATGCCCGAAGTACGCATGCTTGCGCGGCTTTGGCGAGGTAAGGCGACGTTGCACTTCCCCGCCGTGACGGCGGCCGGCGCGCGCGGCGCGCGACCGGACGCGCGGCCAAGCGCGGCTTGCGGCCCCGGGCGCGCGGTGGTCCTGATGTGCCTTCTGTCGGCTCTCCTCGGCCCGGCCAGCGACGCGCTGGCCGCCCCGCCTGCCGCGCCATCCGTTGCACCATCCGCCGCGGCACCGGCCGCGGCCGGGCGCTCCGCCCCGATGTCCTTCCCCGCCCGCCCTCTGCGGCTGGTCGTGCCGTTTCCCGCCGGCGGCGTGCCGGACGCCATTGCTCGCACGCTGGCCGAGAAGCTGACCGCCAAGCTCGGCGTGCCGGTCGAGGTCGACAACCGCCCCAGCGCCAACGGCACCACCGCTGGCGACGTGGTCGCCAAGGCCAGTTCCGACGGCCATACGCTGCTGCTGCACCAGTCCACCATGCTGATCCAGTCGGGCGTGGAGCCGCTGCCTTACGACGTCGTGCGCGATTTCACGCCGGTGGCGCGGGTGGCCGCGATGCCGCTGTTCCTGGTGATCGACGCGCGGCTGCCGATGCGCACGCCGCAGCAATGGGTCGCGGCGGTGCGTGCCAACCCCGGGGCCTACAGCGTCGGCACGGCCCAGGCAGGCACCCCGGCCCATCTGTACGCGGAATACGCGGTGCGCGGCATTCCCAACGGCGTGCCGCTGGTCACCGCCAAGGGCGAGGCGGCGCTGGTGCAGGAGATGCTGGCCGGCCGCATCAGCGCCTGTTTCTGCAATTTCGCCGCGGTCCAGCCGCATGTGCGCGAGGGCACGCTGCGGCTGCTGGGGGTGGCGGGCTCGGTGCGCTCGACGCTCGCCCCTGGCGTGCCGACACTGCACGAGAGTGGACTCGATGGCTACGGCGCGGGGCCGTGGCTTGGCGTGCTGGCGCCCGCCAAGACCCCGCGCGCCATCGTCGCCAAGCTGGCCACGGTGCTGGACGAGGTGGTGCGCGAGGGCGACGTCGGACGCCGGCTCGAATCGGTCGGTCTGACGCCGCTGCGCGATTCGCCCGAGGCCTTCGCCACCTCGATCCGGTCGGAATCGATCCAGTGGCAAGTGATCCTGCGCCAGGCGGGGCGGCCGGTCGAGCCTTGACGGCTCGGCGCCCGTCGGCGGCGTTTTCCCGCCTGTGACCGGGGCTTTTCCGGTTTTTTTCGGTCTTTCCCGGGCCGCCATCGCGCCGAATAACGCTTCGTCGCTCGATAGTGCACGTCGCGCCGCGTTGCAGCATGTCATCGCGGGCGTATTGCCCGGCACGCGCCCGGACGAGTATAGGTATTAGCACTTATAATGCCGACCGTCCCTAGCGATGCCAACGTGACTGAAACCACACCCAACCTCGTCGAGCTGCAAGCGGTCGACTTCGCCTATGCGGCGGGCGGCAAGCCCATCCTGTCGGGCCTGTCCATGCGGATTCCGCGTGGCAAGGTCGTCGCGGTCATGGGCGGCTCCGGCTGCGGCAAGACCACCGTGCTGCGGCTGATCGGCGGCCAGGTCCGGCCGCAGCGCGGCCATGTCCGCTTCGACGGCGCCGATATCCCGACGCTGGACCGCGCCGGCCTCTATGCGGCACGGCGGCAGATGGGGATGCTGTTCCAGTTCGGTGCGCTGTTTACCGACCTGTCGGTGTTCGACAACGTCGCCTTCCCGCTGCGGGAACACACCGACCTGCCCGAATCGATGATCCGCGACCTGGTGCTGATGAAGCTCAACGCGGTGGGCCTGCGCGGCGCGCGCGACCTGATGCCGGCGCAGATCTCGGGGGGCATGGCGCGCCGCGTGGCGCTGGCCCGCGCGATCGCCCTGGACCCCTCGCTGCTGATGTACGACGAGCCCTTTGCCGGGCTCGATCCGATTTCGCTGGGCCTGACCGCGCGCCTGATCCGCACGCTGAACGACGCGCTCGGCGCCACCACGATCATCGTGTCGCACGACGTGCACGAGACCTTCCAGATCGCCGACTACGTGTATTTCATCGCCGAAGGCCGCATCGCGGCCGAAGGGGAACCCGACGCGCTGCGCGCCTCGACGGATCCCTTCGTCCACCAGTTCGTGCACGCCGAGGCCGACGGGCCGGTGCCGTTCCACTACGGCGGGCCCTCGCTCGCCGAGGACTTCGCCGGCGGGGCGGGGCGGTGATGGGCGCGCTCTACAACGCCATCGCGATGATCGGCTCGGCGGTGCGCCAGAGCGTCGAGGGCCTTGGCATGGCCACGCGCATGTTCTCTGCGATGCTGGCGATGTCGCCGTCGATGCTGCGGCGCTTCCGGCTGGTGTCGGACCAGATCTTCTTCGTCGGCAACCTGTCGCTGGTGATCATCGCCGTATCGGGGCTGTTCGTCGGCTTCGTGCTCGGCCTGCAGGGCTACTACACGCTGAACCGCTACGGCTCCGAACAGGCGCTCGGGCTGCTGGTGGCGCTGTCGCTGGTGCGCGAGCTGGGGCCGGTGGTGACCGCGCTGCTGTTCGCCGGGCGCGCCGGCACCTCGCTGACCGCCGAGATCGGCCTGATGAAGGCCGGCGAGCAGCTGACCGCGATGGAAATGATGGCGGTAAACCCGCTGCAGCGCGTGGTCGCGCCGCGCTTCTGGGCCGGCGTGATCGCGATGCCGGTGCTGGCGGCGATCTTCAGCGCGGTCGGCATCCTCGGCGGCTACATCGTCGGCGTGCAGCTGATCGGCGTCGACGCCGGCGCGTTCTGGTCGCAGATGCAGGGCGGCGTCGATGTGCGCGACGACGTGCTGAACGGCGTCATCAAGAGCTTTATCTTCGGCATTGCCGTGACGTTTATCGCCTTGTACCAGGGCTACGAGGCCAAGCCGACGCCCGAGGGCGTGTCGCGCGCCACCACCCGCACCGTGGTGATCGCGTCGCTCGCCGTGCTGGGGCTCGATTTCCTGCTGACGGCGCTGATGTTCAGTACCTGAGCCCCGCATGGGCGCCGTCGCATCCCGCTGGTTGAACTAGAGAATTCCGATGAGAAAGAACGCACTCGATTTCTGGGTGGGGCTGTTCGTGGTGGCCGGCTTCGTGGCCCTGCTGTTCCTGGCGCTGAAGGCCGGCAACATGAGCGCCTTCAGCTTCGAGGACACCTACACCGTGCAGGCCCGCTTCGACAATATCGGCGGGCTCAAGGCACGTGCCCCGGTCAAGAGCGCCGGCGTGGTGGTGGGCCGCGTCGCGCAGATCAGTTTCGACGACAAGAACTACCAGGCCACGGTGACGATGCACCTGGAGCAGCGCTACCAGTTTCCCAAGGACACGTCGGCCAAGATCCTGACGTCGGGGCTGCTGGGCGAGCAATACATCGGCCTCGAGGCGGGTGGCGACACCGCCATGCTGGCCGACGGCGCACGGATCACGATGACCCAGTCGGCCGTGGTGCTGGAGAACTTGATCGGGCAGTTCCTATACAACAAGGCGGCCGACGCGGGCGGCACGGGAGCGGAGAAATGAGGGGTTCGGGAGTTCACGGGCGCTGGCTGTTGGCCGGCGCGATGGCGGTCGCCCTGGCGGGCTGCGCGACGGGGCCGGACGCCAATCCGCGCGACCCGCTCGAGCCGTTCAACCGCGAAGTCAACAAGATCAACGAGGACTTCGACAAGGGCGTGATGCGCCCGATCGCCGAGGTCTATGCCGACTACGTGCCGTCGCCGGTCCGCACCGCAGTCAGCAACGTGTTCTCCAATGTCAGCGACGTCTACTCGGCGCTGAACAACCTGCTGCAGGGCAAGCCGACGCGCTTCGCCGAGGACACCATGCGGGTGGCGATCAACACGGTGCTGGGCATCGGCGGCCTGATCGACATCGCCACGCCGGCGGGCCTGCCCAAGTACAAGGAAGACTTTGGCCAGACGCTTGGCGTGTGGGGCGTGCCGCCCGGCCCGTACCTGGTGCTCCCGCTGTTCGGCCCCAGCACGGTGCGCGACACCGGCGGCATGCTGGTCGACCGGCAGGCCGACCCGACCGCCTATCTGCATCCCGTGTGGATGCGCAATTCGCTGATCGGCGTGCGCGTGGTCAGCGCCCGTGCCGATCTGCTGGGTGCCAGCAGCCTGGTCGAGATGGCCGCGCTGGACCGCTACTCGTTCATGCGCGACGCCTATCTGCAGCGCCGCGAATATCTGGTCTACGACGGCAATCCGCCGGACCGCGAGGACGACGACGTCGACAGCGACGCCGAGCCCAAGCCGCCCAGCTCGGGCTCCGGCGAAAGCCTGCCGGGCCAGACCATGCCGGTGCCGCCGGTGGCGCCGTCGTTCTCGCCGGGCCGCCTGGGCCTTTGAGCCGACACGCCATGAGGTCGCCGCTTCACTTCAGTTGTGAGCGCGCCGTCACGGCTGCAACAAACTGTGATAACCGGTGCCAGCGCCCCGTGCGCCCGGCACCATGAACTTGCCCGGGGTGCGCGCTCTCCAACCTACGCCCCCCGCCGCCCCCGGCGAAACAGGATAGACAAGGAAAAACCATGTTCAAGCGACTGTTGCTTCCCTTCATTGCCGCCTTCGCCATGGCCGGCGCGGCCATGGCCCAGAGCCCGGATACCTCGACGCCGGACGGGCTGATCAAGGCGCTGGTGGACGACGTGATGGCCACCGTCAAGGCCGACAAGGAAATGCAGGCCGGCAGCATCCCGAAGATCACCGCGCTGGTCGAGCAGAAGATCCTGCCGAACGCGAACTTCCAGAAGACCACGCAGATCGCCATGGGCCGCAACTGGGCGAAGGCGACGCCGGAGCAGCAGAAGCAGATCGTCGAGGAATTCAAGATGCTGCTGATCCGCACCTACGCGGGCGCCGTCTCGCAGATCCGCGACCAGACCGTGCAGTTCCGCCCGTTCCGCGCCGCACCGGAAGACACCGAGGTGACCGTGCGCACCCAGGTGATCAACAAGGGCGAACCGATCCAGATGGACTACCGCCTGGAGAAGACGCCGCAGGGCTGGAAGGTCTACGACATCAACGTGCTGGGCGCCTGGTTGACCGAAGCCTACAAGGGCAGCTTCAACACCATCGCCAGCCAGCAGGGCATCGAAGGCGTGATCAAGACCCTGCAGGACCGCAACCGCCAGCTGGCCAGCGCCAAGGGCTAAGCCCCGGCGCCGCCGGCATGCCGTGACGACGCGGCGCAGCACGTGGATGCTGCGCCGCGTTACAATGCCGGCTTTGGCGCGCAGGGTTCCCCCCGCGCCGCCGCCTTTCCCCCCGACGACTTTCCCGACCGAACCGCCTCGATGCTTTCACTTGGAACCTCGCTGACCAACCGCAACGCCGCCGCCGTGCTGCGCGATGCGGCCGCGCGCGTGGCGCAGGGGGAAGCGCAGGTCGATTGCAGCGCGCTCGGGCAGGTCGATTCGTCGGCGGTGGCCGTGATGCTGGCGCTGCATCGCGACGCCAGCGCGCGCGGCCAGGCCCTCGCCTTCGTCGGCGTGCCGCAGCAACTGGCCGCGCTCGCCAGCCTGTACGGGGTCGATACGCTGCTGGCGCTGTCGCCGCAGAACGCGCGGAACGCGGCCTCGCCCGCCGGGCAAGCGGCCGCCGAACCCGCGGCGGCATCCCTCGAGCCAGCCGCCTTGCATCGACATTGAACCGGCATCCGCGGTGAGCGCCGGGCAATGGCCCGTGCCGGCACCGTCGCGATGCCTCGGCGCCGGCCGCCAGCCGACGCCGCGTCCCAAGCGGGGACATCCCCGCATCCCCTATAATTCCGGGTTATTCGTTCGTCAGCACCGCCGCGCGCCAACGCGCGATGCGCCTGCCACGCCGGCAGCCGGCAAGCCAGGCGGGCGACCAGTCCGGCAGCTGTATCACCCTCAGGCGGTTCCCGCCATTTCCAGGAGCCCGGCGCGGCAGCGCGACGCTCGCACGCCCGCCAGACGATATCGGCCATGAAAGCCATCGAAATCCAGGATGTCCGCAAGCGCTACCGCAGTCTGCAGGCGCTCAAGGGCGTCAGCTTCAGCGTCGAGCGCGGCGAGTTCTTCGGCCTGCTCGGCCCCAACGGCGCGGGCAAGACCACGCTGATCTCGATCCTCGCCGGACTGAACCGCGCCGACTCGGGCCAGGTGCGCGTGCACGGCCACGACGTGGTGAGCGACTACCGGCTGGCGCGCCGCATGCTGGGCGTGGTGCCGCAGGAACTGGTGTTCGATCCCTTCTTCACCGTGCGCGAGACGCTGCGGCTGCAGTCCGGCTATTTCGGCCTGACCCGCAACGACGACTGGATCGACGAGATCATGGCCAACCTGGACCTGACCGACAAGGCCGACGCCAACATGCGCCAGCTCTCGGGCGGCATGAAGCGCCGCGTGCTGGTGGCGCAGGCGCTGGTGCATCGCCCGCCGGTGATCGTGCTGGACGAACCGACCGCGGGCGTGGACGTGGAGCTGCGCCAGACGCTGTGGAAATTCATCTCCCGGCTCAACCGCGAAGGTCATACCATCATCCTGACCACCCACTATCTGGAAGAGGCCGAGGCCTTGTGCGATCGCATCGCGATGCTCAAGTTCGGCGAGGTGGTGGCGCTGGACCGTACCAGCAGCCTGCTGAGCCAGTTCGCCGGCCTGCAGCTGGTGCTGACGCTGTCGGCCGGACGCCTGCCGGCCTCGCTGGAGCCGCTGCGGATGCCGTCCAATCCGGGCGAGCGCGCGATCCGGCTGCGGCTGTCCGGCTACCAGGTGGTCGAACCGATCCTCGCGGCCTGCCGCGAGGCGGGATGCGAAATCGAAGACATGGAAATCAACAAGGCCGATCTCGAGGACGTATTCGTGCAGATCATGGGAAGGGAAGGGCGCAAGCCGGCCTCGGGTGACGCTGAAGCGGACCGGGACGCGAACGGCGACGGCAGCAAGCGCCCCGCGCAAGCGGCCGAGCCTGTCAATGCCACCCCTTCCTCGCTGGAGAGCCCGGTATGAAACACCCAGCCGGACTCGATCACGCGGACCAGGATACCCGCGATGGCGGCGGCGACGACAGCCGGCACCTGGCGCCGATGGCGGTGGGCGGCCTGGTCGGCTTTCGCACGCTGCTGTACAAGGAAGTGCTGCGCTTCTGGAAGGTCAGCTTCCAGACCGTGGCCGCGCCGGTGCTCACCGCGATCCTCTATCTGCTGATCTTCGGCCATGTGCTGGAGGACCGCGTGCGGGTCTACGATCAGATCAGCTACACCGCCTTCCTGGTGCCCGGGCTGGTGATGATGAGCATCCTGCAGAACGCGTTCGCCAACAGCTCGTCGTCGCTGATCCAGTCGAAGATCACCGGCAACCTGGTGTTCGTGCTGCTGCCGCCGTTGTCGCACTGGGAGATGTTCGGCGCCTACATCACCGCCGCGATCGTGCGCGGGCTTGCGGTCGGCCTGGGCGTGCTGCTGGTGACGGTGTGGTTCGCCGACCTGCACGTGGCCAATGTCGCGTGGATCGTCGTCTTCGCGCTGCTCGGCGCCGGCATGCTCGGCACGCTCGGCCTGATCGCCGGCATCTGGGCCGAGAAGTTCGACCAGCTGGCGGCCTTCCAGAATTTCCTGATCATGCCGGCGACCTTCCTGTCCGGCGTGTTTTATTCGATCCACTCGCTGCCCGCGTTCTGGCAGACGGTGTCGCACGCCAATCCGTTCTTCTACATGATCGACGGGTTCCGCCATGGCTTCTTCGGCGTCTCCGACGTGTCGCCGTGGTTCAGCCTGGCCGTGGTGGCGAGCGCCTTCGCGCTCGTCGCGGCGATCGCGCTGCGGCTGCTGCAGAGCGGCTACAAGCTGCGGCACTGATCCTGCGAGACCACGCCGCATCGACACGCGCGACAGCGGGATGCAACCAGACGAAACGAGATTCACCATGCTGCCTACACCGGAACAAGTCAGGGACTACATCGCCCAGGGGCTGCCCTGCGAACACCTCGAAGTGGAGGGCGACGGCCAGCACTTCTTCGCCACCATCGTCAGCGCGGAGTTCGAGGGCAAGCGGCTGATCCAGCGCCACCAGCGCGTCTATGCCGCGCTCGGCGACCGCATGCGGGCCGAGATCCATGCGCTGTCGATGAAGACGCTGACGCCCGCGGAATGGCAAGGCGGGCAAGGCGAGCAGGCCGGTCAGCCGGGCCAGGGCTGAGCGAGCCGCGCTTCTTCATGGATCGACTCCAAATCCACGGCAACGGCCCGCTGCGCGGCGAAGTGCGCATCTCTGGCGCGAAGAACGCCGCCTTGCCGATCCTGTGCGCGGGCCTGCTGACGGCCGACACGCTGACGCTGGACAACGTGCCCGATCTGCAGGACGTGCGCACCATGCTGGCGCTGCTGGGCCAGATGGGCGTGCGCATCGAGCAGGGCGCCACGCAGCTGACGCTGGACGCGGGCGAGATTACCGCACCCGAGGCGCCCTACGAGATGGTCAAGACCATGCGCGCCTCGATCCTGGTGCTCGGGCCGCTGGTCGCGCGCCTGGGCGAGGCGCGGGTGTCGCTGCCCGGCGGCTGCGCGATCGGCGCGCGGCCGGTGGACCAGCACATCAAGGGCCTGCAGGCGATGGGCGCCGAGATCGCCATCGAGCACGGTTTTATCCATGCCCGCGCGCGCCGGCTCAAGGGCGCGCGCATCGTCACCGACATGATCACGGTGACGGGCACCGAGAACCTGCTGATGGCGGCCACGCTGGCCGAGGGCGAGACCGTGCTGGAGAATGCGGCGCGCGAGCCCGAGGTCACCGACCTGGCCAACCTGCTGGTCAGCATGGGCGCGCGCATCGAGGGCATCGGCACCGACCGCCTGGTGATCCACGGCGTCGAGCGCCTGCACGGCGCCGAGCATCGCGTGATTGCCGATCGCATCGAGGCCGGCACCTTCCTGTGCGCCGCCGCGGCGACGCTGGGCGAGGTCGTGGTGCGCGATGTGCCGCCGGCCATCCTCGACGCGGTGCTCGACAAGCTCGTCGAAGCCGGCGCAACCATCGAGCGCGGCACCGATTGGGTGCGGTTGGCGATGCGCCAGCGCCCGCGCGCGGTGAGCTTTCGCACCTCGGAATACCCTGCCTTCCCGACCGACATGCAGGCGCAATTCATGACGCTCGATTGCGTGGCCGACGGCGCCGCGCGGGTCACCGAGACGATCTTCGAGAACCGCTTCATGCACGTGCAGGAGCTGAACCGGCTCGGCGCCAATATCGCGGTCGAAGGCAATACCGCGGTAGTGACCGGCGTGCCGCGCCTGTCCGGCGCGCGCGTGATGGCCACCGACCTGCGCGCCTCGGCCAGCCTGGTGATTGCCGGCCTGATCGCCGACGGCGAGACGGTGATCGACCGCATCTACCACCTGGACCGCGGCTACGACCGCATGGAAGACAAGCTGTCGGCAATCGGTGCGCGCATTCGCCGCATCGCCGGCTGACCCAGCGACGAACAAGACGATGAGCCCTTCTCCGAATCAGCTGACCCTGGCCCTGTCCAAGGGCCGGATCTTTACCGAAACCATGCCGCTGCTGGCGGCCGCGGGCATCGAGGTCACCGAAGACCCGGAAACCTCGCGCAAGCTGATCCTGCCGACCACCGATCCGGACGTGCGCGTGATCATCGTGCGCGCCTCCGACGTGCCGACCTACGTACAGTACGGCGCCGCCGATTTCGGCGTGGCCGGCAAGGATGTGCTGATGGAGCACGGCATGGCCGGCCTGTATGCGCCGATCGACCTGAATATCGCCCGCTGCCGCATGTCGGTGGCGGTGCCGGCGGGCTTCGACTATGCCCGCGCGGTGCGCCAGGGGGCGCGGCTGGCGGTGGCGACCAAGTATGTGCAGACCGCGCGCGAGCATTTCGCCAAGAAGGGCGTCCACGTCGATCTGATCAAGCTGTACGGTTCGATGGAGCTCGGTCCGCTGGTCGGGCTGGCCGATGCGATCGTCGACCTGGTGAGCACCGGCGGCACGCTGCGCGCCAACAATCTGGTGGAAGTCGAGGAGATCGTGCAGATCTCGTCGCGCCTGGTGATCAACCAGGCCGCGCTCAAGCTCAAGCGCGAGCGGCTGGCGCCGATCCTGGAAGCGTTTGAACGGGCCTCCGCGGCCGTGGCGTGATGCCATGGCCGACGGCCCGGGGAATGGAGTCATGAAAGAACAAAGCCTGAACATCCGCCGACTGGACTCGGTCAGCACGGACTTTCCCGTGCGGCTGCGCCAGCTGCTGGCCTTCGAGGCCAGCGAGGACGAGGCCATCGAGCGCGCCGTTGCGCAGATCCTGGCCGACGTCAAGGTGCGCGGCGATGCCGCGGTGCTCGAATACACGCTGCGCTTCGACCGCGTCGAGGCCGAATCGCTGGCCGCGCTGGAACTGTCGCCGGCCGAGATGGACGCCGCGCTGGAAGATCTCGAGCCCAAGCGCCGCGCCGCGCTCGAGGCGGCCGCGGCGCGCGTGCGCGCCTATCACGAGAAGCAGAAGATCGAATGCGGCAGCCATAGCTGGGAATACGCGGAGGCCGACGGCACCGTGCTCGGCCAGAAGGTGACGCCGCTCGACCGCGTCGGCCTGTATGTGCCGGGCGGCAAGGCGGCCTATCCGTCGTCGGTGCTGATGAACGCGATTCCGGCCCGCGTCGCGGGCGTCAAGGAAGTGATCATGGTCGTGCCGACGCCGGGCGGCGTGCGCAACCCGCTGGTGCTGGCGGCCGCGGCGATCGCCGGGGTCGATCGCGTGTTCACCATCGGCGGCGCCCAGGCGGTCGGCGCGCTGGCCTACGGCACCGAGACGCTGCCGCAGGTCGACAAGATCGTCGGCCCAGGCAACGCCTATGTCGCCGCGGCCAAGCGCCGCGTGTTCGGCACGGTGGGCATCGACATGATCGCCGGCCCTTCCGAGATCCTGGTGATCTGCGACGGCAGCACCGACCCGGACTGGGTCGCGATGGACCTGTTCTCGCAGGCCGAGCACGACGAGATGGCGCAGTCGATCCTGCTGTGCCCGGATGCCGGCTATCTGCTCAAGGTCGAGGACAGCATCCGCCGGCTGCTCGACGACATGCCGCGCCGCGACGTGATCGCGGCCTCGATCGGCGGCCGCGGCGCGCTGATCAAGGTGCGCGACATGGACGAGGCCTGCGACATCGCCAATGCGATCGCGCCCGAGCACCTGGAGATCTCCGCGCTCAATCCGCGCCAGTGGGCCGAGAAGATCCGCCACGCCGGCGCGATCTTCCTGGGTCAGTTCACCAGCGAATCGCTGGGCGACTACTGCGCGGGCCCGAACCACGTGTTGCCCACCTCGCGCACCGCGCGCTTCTCGTCGCCGCTGGGCGTCTACGACTTCCAGAAGCGCTCGAGCCTGATCGAGGTCAGCGAGACCGGCGCGCAGATGCTGGGCCAGATCGCGGCGGAACTGGCCTATGGCGAAGGCCTGCAGGCGCATGCCCGCAGCGCCGAATACCGCCTCAAGCGCAGTTGATTTGACGGGGCGGCCGCCGTGCCGTCCCGGTTTGCCGTCCCGGTACGTCGCCCCACCACACCCCAACCGAAGAGGAATCCATGTCAGCAGTCGAGCCTTCCCTGATCGAGCGAATCATCCGTGACGACGTCCGCGCCATGGGCGCCTATCACGTGGCCGATTCGCACGGTCTGATCAAGCTCGACGCGATGGAGAACCCGTACCAACTGCCCGCGCCGCTGCGCGAGCAGCTCGGCAAGCGGCTCGCCGAGGTCGCGCTGAACCGCTACCCGGTGCCGACCAGCGAGGCGCTGCGCGCGCGGCTGAAGGACGTGATGGACGTGCCGGCTGGCATGGAGATCCTGCTGGGCAACGGCTCGGACGAGATCATCAGCATGCTGGCGCTCGCGGTGGCACGACCCGGCGCCAAGGTGATGGCGCCGGTGCCGGGCTTCGTGATGTACGCGATGTCGGCGCAGTTCACCGGCCTGGAGTTCGTCGGCGTGCCGCTGCGGGCGGACTTCACGCTGGACCGCGCCGCGATGCTGGCCGCGATGGCCGAGCACCAGCCGGCGGTGATCTACCTGGCATATCCGAACAATCCGACCGGCACGCTGTTCGACGAGCAGGACATGGAGGCGATCGTGCGCGCCGCGCAGGGCGAGGTCTGCCACAGCCTGGTGGTGGTCGACGAGGCCTACCAGCCGTTCGCGCAGCACAGCTGGATGCCGCGGTTGCCGCAGTTCGGCAATCTGCTGGTGATGCGAACCGTGTCCAAGCTGGGCCTGGCCGGCATCCGCCTCGGCTACCTGGCCGGCGATCCGGCCTGGCTCGCGCAGATCGACAAGGTCCGCCCGCCGTACAACGTCAACGTGCTGACCGAGGCGACCGCGCTGTTCGTGCTCGAGCATGTCGACGTACTCGACGAACAGGCCGCGCAACTGCGTGCGGAACGCGCCAGCGTGGCCGCCGCGATGGCCGCGTACTCCGGCGTCACGGTGTTCCCCAGTGCCGGGAATTTCCTGCTGGTGCGTGTGCCGGATGCCGCGCGGATCTTCGATCGACTGCTCGCGCGCAAGGTGCTGATCAAGAACGTGAGTAAAATGCACCCATTGCTGGCCAACTGTCTGCGCGTGACGGTCAGCACCCCCGAAGAAAATGCGCAGTTTCTCGAGGCGTTTGCCGCCTCGCTGCAGGATTAGCACCATGCGTGTTGCCGAGGTCACCCGCAATACCTCCGAGACCCAGATCCGCGTTGCGCTGAATCTGGACGGCACCGGACGCCAGCTGCTGGCTTCCGGCGTTCCCTTCCTGGACCACATGCTGGACCAGATCGCCCGCCATGGCATGTTCGACCTCGAGGTCGAGGCCAAGGGCGACACCCATATCGACGACCACCATACGGTCGAGGATGTCGGCATCACGCTGGGACAGGCGGTGGCCAAGGCCATCGGCGACAAGAAGGGCATCACCCGCTATGGGCACAGCTACGTGCCGCTGGATGAATGCCTGTCGCGCGTGGTGATCGATTTCTCGGGTCGCCCGGGGTTGGAGTTCCACGTGCCGTTCACCCGGGCGCGCGTGGGCAGCTTCGATGTCGATCTGACCATCGAGTTCTTCCGCGGCTTCGTCAATCATGCCGGCGTGACGCTGCATATCGACAATTTGCGCGGCATCAATGCCCACCATCAATGCGAAACGGTATTCAAGGCCTTCGGCCGGGCGCTGCGCATGGCGGTGGAGCTGGACCCGCGCGCGGCCAATACGATCCCGTCGACCAAGGGCACGCTCTGATTTCGATACCGGTCCGATGAACGGCGGCGGGTCTTGCCTGCCGCCGACCACGCCGCCCGATTTCTACCGAGCTCTACCGAACCCGACCACCCTCCACCGTTTCCGAGGGGACGGCCACGATGCCACGGCCGTTTCCAACATCATGACTACGATTGCAATTGTGGATTACGGCATGGGCAACCTGCGCTCGGTGGCGCAGGCGCTGCGCCGTGCGGCTCCCGATGCCGATGTGCGCGTCGTCGATGCGCCCGAGGGCATTCGCGCCGCCGAGCGCGTGGTGCTGCCCGGCCAGGGCGCGATGCCCGACTGCATGGCGGCGCTCAATGCCTCGGGCTTGCGCGAGGCCGTGCTCGAGGCCGCGGCCAGCAAGCCGCTGCTGGGCGTGTGCGTTGGCGAACAGATGCTGTTCGAAGCGAGCAGGGAAAGTAGGGCCGGTGCGGACAGCACGCCATGCCTGGGCCTGATGCCGGGCGAGGTGGTCCGTTTCGAGCTCGACGGCATGACGCAGCCGGACGGCTCGCGCTACAAGGTGCCGCAGATGGGCTGGAATCGCGTTCGCCAGACCCGGCCGCATCCGCTGTGGCAGGGTATTCCCGATCAGAGCTGGTTCTATTTCGTACACAGCTACTATGTGCAGCCGCGCGATTGCGGCCATACTGCCGGGGAAACCGAATATGGCGTCGTGTTTACCAGCGCGGTAGCCCGAGATAATATTTTTGCCACGCAGTTCCACCCCGAGAAGAGTGCGGCGCTCGGCTTGCAGCTCTACCGGAACTTCGTGGACTGGAAGCCCTGATTCACCCAGCCGTTCGACGCAGGCAAGGCCGGGCCGGCAGCGCCGGTCACGCCAGGACAACCTTTTTACTTCAACACGCTCGTCACGCTTATGTTGCTCATTCCGGCCATCGACCTGAAGGACGGTCAATGTGTACGCCTTAAACAAGGCGATATGGACCAGGCCACCGTCTTCTCCGAAGAGCCCGCCGCCATGGCACGACATTGGGTGGAACAGGGCGCGCGGCGTCTGCACCTGGTCGACCTGAACGGCGCCTTCGTCGGCAAGCCCCGCAATGAGGCCGCGATCAAGGCCATCATTGCCGAGGTCGGCGAAGAGATCCCGGTCCAGCTCGGCGGAGGCATCCGCGACCTGAACACGATCGAGCGCTGGCTGGACGACGGCCTGTCGTACATCATCATCGGCACCGCCGCGGTCAAGAACCCGGGCTTTCTGAAGGACGCATGCTCGGCGTTCGGCGGCCACATCATCGTCGGCCTCGATGCCCGCGACGGCAAGGTCGCCACCGACGGCTGGAGCAAGCTGACCGGCCACGAGGTGATCGACCTGGCGCGCAAGTACGAGGACTACGGCGTCGAGGCGATCATCTATACCGACATCGGCCGCGACGGCATGCTGCAGGGCATCAACATCGATGCGACCGTCAAGCTGGCGCAGTCGGTGTCGATCCCGGTGATCGCCAGCGGCGGCCTGTCGAACATGAGCGATATCGACCGGCTGTGCTCGGTCGAGAGCGAAGGCGTCGAAGGAGTGATCTGCGGCCGCGCGATCTACTCCGGCGACCTGAATTTCGCGGACGCCCAGGCGCTCGCGGACAAACTGGGCGCGGACAAGTAAGCCGTCGCCATTGCGCCCCGGGGGCGCTGCTGCCCGCGTCGCGCCGCGCCTGCGCGCGCCGCGTGGCAAGGATTCCGATGCTAGCCAAACGTATCATCCCCTGCCTGGACGTGACCAATGGGCGGGTGGTCAAAGGGGTCAACTTCGTCGAATTGCGCGACGCGGGCGACCCGGTCGAGATCGCGCGCCGCTATGACGAGCAGGGCGCGGACGAAATCACATTCCTGGACATCACCGCGACCAGCGACGGCCGCGACCTGATGCTGAACATCATCGAGGCGGTGGCCTCGCAGGTCTTCATACCGCTGACCGTCGGCGGCGGCGTGCGCACCGTCGAGGACGTGCGCCGCCTGCTCAATGCCGGCGCGGACAAGATCAGCGTCAATTCGTCGGCGATCAGCAATCCGCAACTGGTGTCGGATGCCACCGCGCGCTACGGCTCGCAATGCATCGTGGTGGCGATCGACGCCAAGCGCAGCTCGGCGCCGGGCGAGCCGCCGCGCTGGGAGGTGTTCACGCACGGCGGGCGCAAGGCGACCGGGCTCGACGCGGTCGAGTGGGCGCGCGAAATGGCGCGCCGCGGCGCCGGCGAGTTGCTGCTGACCAGCATGGATCGCGACGGCACCAAGAGCGGCTTCGATCTCGAGCTGACCCGTGCGGTCAGCGACGCGGTCGGCGTGCCGGTGATCGCCTCGGGCGGCGTCGGCGGGCTGCAGGACCTGGCCGACGGCATCCGCATCGGCCACGCCGACGCGGTGCTGGCGGCAAGCATCTTTCACTACGGCCAGCACACGGTGGCCGAGGCGAAGGCATTCATGGCCCGCGAGGGCATTCCGATGCGGGTTTGACGATGCAAAAGAAGTGGCTCAACAAGGTCAAATGGGACGATCACGGCCTGGTGCCGGTGATCGTGCAGGAAGTCGGCACCAACGACGTGCTCATGTTCGCCTTCATGAATCGCGAGGCGCTGCAGCGCACCGTGGAACTCGGCGAGGCGGTGTTCTGGTCGCGCTCGCGCAAGCGGCTGTGGCACAAGGGCGAGGAATCGGGCCATGTGCAAAAGGTGCATGAGATCCGGCTCGACTGCGACGAGGACGTGGTGCTGCTCAAGGTCACGCAGGCCGGCGACATCGCCTGCCACACCGGCCGCCATTCCTGCTTCTTCCAGAAATTCGAGGGCGACGTCGAGGACGGCGACTGGCAGACCGTCGAACCGGTGCTGAAGGACCCCTCGGCCATCTACGGCAGCAATCACTGATGAGCGACTCTCCTGCGAACCAGGCCGACGCGATGGTGGACGTACTGGCACGCGTGGCCGCGGTGCTCGAATCGCGCAAGCCGGAACACGGCGGCGATCCCGATCAATCCTATGTCGCGCGGCTGTTCCACAAGGGCGACGACGCGATCCTGAAGAAGATCGGCGAGGAAGCCACCGAAACGGTGATGGCGGCCAAGGACGCACGCGCCGCCGGTCTGACCGGCCCCGCGCTGGACAAGGTGGTCTACGAGGTCGCCGACCTGTGGTTCCACAGCATGGTGCTGCTGGCCCACGTCGGCCTGAGTCCGGCCGACGTGGTGGCCGAACTGGCGCGCCGCGAGGGGCTGTCGGGACTGGCCGAGAAGGCGGCGCGCACGCCCGGGAAGAAGTGAGCACCGGCGCCTCTCGGCGGGCGGCGGTGTATCGTGTGGCACAGTATCGTCTGGACCGAACCGTGCGCACATGCAAGGAGACGCAATGAGCAACGACTATCCCGGCCGGGACTATCCCGGCCAGGTGGTGCCGACCCGCGGCGGCGCGCAGCTCGACAGCCTGCGCAAGCTGACCCATATCCTGTACGGGCTGTATGCGATTTTCTGGCTGACCGGCGGCATTACCGCGCTGATCGCGATCATCATCAACTACGTCAAGCGCGACGACGCGCGCGGCACGCTCTATGCATCGCACTTTGCGTGGCAGATCCGATCGTTCTGGTGGTCGGTCGCGTGGACCGTGCTCGGCGGCGTGCTGTTCGCCACCGTGGTGGGCATCGCACTGGCCTTCATCGTCTGGGGCCTGTTGTCGCTGTGGATTCTTTACCGTATTGTCAAAGGCTGGTTGTATTTGAACGACAGCAAGCCGATGTACCCGGAGCAGCGTTTCTAGAGCACGCGAACCGGGCCAGGCTGGAATCCGGCTTGCCGGTGTCCTTCACTTCGCAATGAAACTTTCATGAACGCACACGAGAATTGCATCTTCTGCAAGATCGTCGCCGGCCAGATACCGTCGCGCAAGGTGTACGAGGACGCCGACATGCTGGCGTTCCACGATATCCATCCGAAGGCGCCGGTGCACTTCCTGATCATTCCGAAGGTGCATGTGGACTCGCTCGCAGCCTGTGGCCCGGGCGAGGGCGACGTGCTTGCTAAAATGCTGCTCAAGGCGCCGCAATTGGCCCAGGAACTGGGTTGCGGCAATGGCTTCCGCACCGTGATCAACACCGGTCCGGATGGCGGCCAGGAGGTCTATCACCTGCATCTGCACGTGATGGGCGGGCCGCGGACCGAATGGAAGGTCGCGCTGCCGTAGGCCGCCGCGGCAAGCCTGGAGTAAAGAATGACGTCCTGCCGTTCGCGGCGGACGGAACAGCGCCGGCTACCGTCGCCCGGCGTGCGAGCTCGGACGGAACAACGGGTCCGCGTGGCAAGGTGCCGCGCGGGGCTTCATCAGGAGCAGGAAAATGGGTTCGTTTAGCATTTGGCATTGGCTGATCGTGCTGGTGATCGTCATGCTGGTCTTCGGTACGAAGAAGCTGCGCAATATCGGCCAGGATCTGGGCGGCGCGGTCAAGGGCTTCAAGGACGGCATGAAGGATCCCAACGCCCCCGCGGGCGAGGACACCTCCACCACCGGCACGCCCAAGGAACTGCGCGACTCGACCACGATCGACGTGGACGCCAAGGAAAAGTCGCGCCAGCAGCAGTAATCAGGATCATGCAGTCAGTCGGCGTCCGGCCGGCGCGGCCCCGCATCGGCCGGGCCGTCCCCCGGTACACTGATTCCCTCCTTCCTCCGGGCGGCGGCGCGGGGCATTGCGCCCCGGCGTGCCCGGCACTGGCATTGAATCCCGCATGATCGATCTGGGCATTTCCAAGCTGGCGCTGATCGGCGCGGTCGCGCTGATCGTGATCGGTCCCGAGCGGCTGCCCAAGGTCGCCCGCACCGTCGGCGCGCTGGTCGGGCGCGCGCAACGCTACATCAGCGATGTGAAGGCGGAGGTCAGCCGCGAGGTCGAACTCGACGAGCTGCGCCGCATGCGTACCGAGTTCGAGGATGCTGCGCGCGACGTCGAGCGGACCATCCACAAAGAGGTCAACGAGCAGACGCAGTCGTTGAACGAGGCACTGTCCGACGCGATCGCCGAGCCTGGCGCGCCAGGCGCTGGCGATGCGCCGGCGTCCTATGTGCCCAGCTGGGATACCGCGCACAAGATGCACAACGGCCGCAAGAGCTGGCGCGTCAAGCAGGCCGCGGTGCCGAAGTGGTACAAGCGCCAGAACAATGTCCGCGGCTGGGCGCAGTCCGGCGCTGCGCGCGTCAAACGGCACCGTCCGGCGACGCGTCCCGCGCGTTCTTTCTTCGAGTGACCATGCGGCAGTCCGCCCCGAAACCGGCGGCCGACCGGTCCGCACGTTCGTCGCGCGCCTTGCCGCGCGCGATGTCGCTTTTCTCTTCCCTGTTGTCCGCCCACCGCTGCTGAGCGGCTGCCGCCATGAGCGAATCGCGTTCCCCCGATCCCCAAGACGAATCCCCGCAGGAAACCTTCATCTCGCACCTGGTGGAGCTGCGCGAACGCATCGTCAAGGCCGTCGCCGGCGTGCTGGTGGTATTCGTCAGCCTGGTGTACTGGGCGCCGGATATCTTCAATCTGTTTGCGCGGCCGCTGATGGAATCGCTGCCCAAGGGCGGCAAGATGATCGTCACCGACGTGACCGGCTCGTTCTTCGTGCCGATGAAGGTCACGTTGCTGGTCGCCTTCCTGATTGCGTTGCCATGGGTGCTGTACCAGATCTGGCAATTCGTCGCGCCCGGGCTCTATCAGCACGAGAAACGGTTGATCATGCCGCTGGTCACGAGCAGCTATCTGCTGTTCCTGTTCGGCGTGGCGTTCGCCTACTTCCTGGTGTTTCCGACGGTGTTCCATTTCATGGCGCACTACAACGCGCCGCTGGGCGCCGAGATGTCGACCGATATCGACAAGTATCTCGGCTTCGCGATGACTACATTCCTGGCCTTCGGCATCACCTTCGAGGTGCCGGTGGTGGTCATCGTGCTGGTGCGCTTCGGCGTGGTGGAGCTGGAGAAGCTCAAGCAGATCCGCCCGTATGTGATCGTCGGGGCCTTCATCATCGCAGCCATCGTCACGCCGCCCGACGTACTGTCCCAGCTGCTGCTGGCGATTCCGCTGATCCTGCTCTACGAGCTCGGCCTGCTGATGGCCAAGGTCATCGGCCGTCCGTTGCCCAATGACGGCGCCGCCAAAGAGTCGCAAGCCGACTGATTGATGCTGGGAGGGCGCAAACATTGCGCCCTTTTTGCACCAAAACGGGGAAAATCCCCGTTTCTCCTGTTGCTGTCCAGCAACAAAAGCCGCCCTCAGGAACGGTTTACGACGAAAAAGCCTTCTGAGCGCGCGGGAGCCTGACACATAATACGCAGCAGACGTGATGGTGAATGCGTCGCCCAAGCACTTGGGCAACCCAAGATTTCCCAATCAGTTGACAAGGAAAGTGTCGATATGAAGATGAAACTGTTTGCAGCTGCAGTCGCCGCCCTGGCCGCTGGTGGTGCCTACGCCCAGTCGAGCGTGACCCTGTACGGCGTGGTCGACGCTGGTATCGAGTACAACAACAACGCTGGCCAAACGGGCGAAAACCTGTTCCGCATGCAGTCGGGCGGCCAGTCGGGCTCGCGTTGGGGCCTGCGTGGCGTGGAAGACCTGGGCGGTGGCCTGAAGGGTCTGTTCGTGCTGGAAAGCGGTTTCGATCTCGACACCGGTCGTTCGGGCCAAGGCGGCCGTCTGTTCGGTCGTAGCGCCTACGTCGGTCTGCAGAACCAGTTCGGCACCCTGACCCTGGGCCGTCAACAGACCCCGTTCTACGACTTCGGTCTGCAGTTCGACCCGATGGCGATCGCTCCGCGTTACTCGATCACCTCGCAAGCTGTCGAGTTCCAGTCGCGTGCTGACAACGCCGTCAAGTACGTCGGCAAGTTCGGCGGCCTGACCGCGTCGGCCATGTACTCGTTCCGCGCTGACGGCCAAGAAGTTGCTGGCCGCAACGTGTTCGGCCGCGAAATGGGCGCCATGCTGTCGTACGCAGCTGGCCCGTTCGCGATCGGTGCTGCGTATGACGATCTGCACGTTGGTGACACCGCCAACCAGGCTCCGGTGATCCGCCGCGCCACGGTTGCTGGTACCTACGCTTTCGGTCCGGCCAAGGCTTTCGTGGGCTACCGTTGGGCGAAGGCTTCGGACGGCGCAGCTCTGCCGGGCGCTGTTGGTGCTGACACCACGACGTCGAACCTGTACTGGGCTGGCCTGGCGTACCAAATGACCCCGGCCTTCTCGGTCACGGGTGCTGCGTACTACCAGGACTTCCGCCGCAGCGGTGCTGATCCGTGGCAATTCGTGCTGACCGGCGACTACGCTCTGTCGAAGCGCACCGACATCTACACCTCGCTGTCGTACACCCTGAACAAGGATGGTTCGGCTCTGGGCGTGTCGGGCTTCAACACCGCCGCTACCGCCGCCGCACCTGCCACGTTCAACGTGGAGCCGGGCAAGGACCAGTTCGGCGCCATCATCGGCGTGCGTCACAAGTTCTAATTTGACGCGAGCGATCGCATCAAGTTAGCTTGATCGAAACGCCGGCATCCTTCGGGATGCCGGCGTTTTGTTTTGTGGTGTCCTGATCGTTGTCCTCATGCGCTTCGAGATGGCGCCTGGGTAAGGAGCCAAGCTGCCCTCGTCGGGCGGCCCGGGCGCGACACCAGAGAGCGATGAGCGATCGGGCGGCGGCATGTCACGCCAAGCCGGCATCCTTCGAAAAGCCGAGCGACCGATAGCGTTGCACGCGGCAGTCCGGCCGAACGGATCACGCATCACCGCGTGAGGGTGGCCTTACGGCGTGGCGGTAGACAACGCAACGCTGCGCCTCAGCGGAGCAGGGGTCTCGAAACGTCCTACCGACCTCGGCCCGGCTGCGCGTTCCAGCACGCCGTGGCCATGGGTGCGGGGCCAACGGTACCTCCGCCGTACCGGTTCGCCGATCAGTAGACGCCAATAAAAAAGCCCCTTGGCAACACCAAGGGGCTTTTCGCTTTATCGCGCCTTCCGACCGTGATCAATCTTCCTCGTCGTACGGCAACACACGCCGCGGCGGAGGCGGTCGCTTGCCGATCGTCACTGTCACCTCGGTCGGCTTGCCGCGACGTACGACCTTCATCTTCACTTCCGTACCCGGCTTGAGCTGCGCGATCGCATTGAGCAGCGCCGTGGTATCCGTGATCGGTTGATCCTGCACGGCAACCAGCACATCGCCCGGACGCACCCCGGCCTTGTCAGCGGGACCGCCCTGGACGATCGCGGCGATCAGGGCGCCTTCCTTGGCTTCGAGCCCAAACGATTCGGCGATCTCCGGCGTCATGTCTTGCGGCTCGACGCCGATCCAGCCGCGCGTCACCGAGCCGGTCGAAATGATCGACTCCATCACTTGCTTGGCGGTGGACACCGGAATCGCGAAGCCGATGCCCAGCGAGCCGCCCGAGCGCGAGTAGATCGCCGTATTGATGCCCAGCAGGTTGCCCTGCGCATCGACCAGCGCGCCACCCGAGTTGCCCGGGTTGATCGCGGCGTCCGTCTGGATGAAGTTCTCGAAGGTGTTGATGCCGAGATGGCTGCGGCCCAGTGCCGACACGATGCCCATCGTCACGGTCTGGCCGACGCCGAACGGGTTGCCGATCGCCAGCACCACATCGCCGACCTTGACGTTCTCGAGGCGTCCCAGCGTGATCGCCGGCAGATCCTTGAGCGTGATCTTGAGGACGGCCAGGTCGGTTTCGGGGTCCGAGCCCACCACCTTGGCGTTGGCCTTGCGGCCGTCGGTCAACGCGACCTCGATCTCGTCGGCGCCGTCCACCACATGATGGTTGGTTAGAATGTAGCCCTCGGCGCTGACGATCACGCCCGAACCCAGGCTCGACACCGGCTCCTGCCGCTCGGGCAGCCGGTCACCGAAGAAAAAGCGGAACCACGGATCGTCGGCCTGCGGATTGCCGCGGCGCGCGCCGTTCTTGCTGGTGAAGATGTTGACCACCGCCGGCATCGCCAATTGCGCAGCCTCGCTATAAGAGCGTTCCGCGGATGGGCCCGTGACATTCGGCACCACTTCCTTGAGCGCGACGATCGGCGAACCGGATTGGACCGCGACGCGTCCGCGTTGCAGCCATTCCGGTTTCAATGTCGCCACGACAAACCAGATGGCCAGCACAACCGTGACGGCCTGGGCAAAGAACAGCCAGAAGCGGCGCAACATATTGGAGTTTGGGCAGAAAATGAAAACAAAAGAGCTTGAATTGTACTTGAACGACCTGTTGGAAGTCCCCCGCTTCAAGGACTATTGCCCGAATGGTTTGCAAGTACAGGGTCGGCCCGAAGTCACCCACATCGTGACGGGTGTAACGGCCAGTGTCGCGCTGCTCGATGCCGCGATCGAGGCCGGCGCCGATGCGATCCTGGTCCATCACGGTTACTTCTGGCGGGGAGAGGATGCGCGTGTCATCGGCCAGAAGCATGGCCGGCTGCGGCGTCTGCTGGTGTCTGACACCAATCTGCTCGCCTACCACCTGCCGCTGGACGTCCATCCCGAACTTGGGAACAACGCCCAGCTGGGACGAGAGCTCGGGTTGAATCCGACTGGACGCTTCGGCGACGACCAGCTCGGCTGGACCGGCACGTTGCCGCAATCGATGACGCTGCGCATGCTGGCCGATCACGTCGCGGGGGTACTCGGCCGCGAGCCGCTTGCGATCGGCGATCCGGACCAGCCGGTACGCACGGTGGGCTGGTGTACCGGCGGCGCGCAAGGCTATTTCGGGGCGGCGATCGAAGCGGGAGTCGATGTCTATCTGAGCGGCGAGGTCTCCGAGCAGACCACCCACCTGGCGCGCGAGAGCGGCGTCGGCTATATCGCCGCCGGCCATCACGCGACCGAGCGCTATGGCATTCGCGCGCTCGGCACCCATCTGGCGCAGCAGTTCGGCCTGCGCCATACCTTCATCGATATCCCGAATCCCGTCTAAGCGGCTGGTAGGCAGTCCGACTCAATGGCCCGGCCCGGAAGCCGGTGCCAGCGGTGCCAGCGAGACTCAGGCCCGGCTCTTCAGGCTGTCGCGGATCTCGCGCAGCAGCTTGACGTCTTCCGGATCCTGGGGTGCGGGTGCGGGCGGTTCGGCAGCGCGCAGGCGGTTGATCGCGCGCACCATCATGAAAATGATGAAGGCCAGGATCAGGAAGTTGACCAGGATGGTTAGGAAATTGCCGTAGGCGAATACCGGCACGCCGGCCTTTTTCAGGGCGTCGAGCGTCATCGGCGTGCCGGCCGGGGGATCGGACAGGACGAAAAACAGATTCGAAAAGTCCAGTTTGCCGATGATGCGGCCCACCAACGGCATGATCAGGTCATTGACCACGGAATCCACGATTTTTCCGAAAGCTGCGCCGATAATCACGCCGACGGCGAGGTCGACCACGTTCCCGCGCACCGCGAAGGTCTTGAATTCCGACATCATGCTCATGGCTTAACTCCTTGCTGTTGTTCATTTTTCACCACGCACCGCAGCGCAAGACTGCCGCAACGATGCCGCAAACGCAAGCCTGACGCGGGTTTGCGGCAGGCGGATGGCGGCCCCTTACATGGTGATGCGATGACCGAACACCCCCGGGTTACCGCGCTTTCACTGCCCAATGTGCCTAAGGTACAATTTACGGTTGACGCAAAATCTAATTTGACTTCCCCTGGGGTTTGGAATGAATGACCAGCAAAGCGTGAAGAGCGTGGATAAGGGGCGTCGCAACTGGTTGATCGCGACGTCTGTGGCTGGCGGCATCGGAGGAGTGGCGGTTGCGGTGCCGTTTGTCAGTACCTTTGCACCGTCGGAAAAGGCCAAGGCGGCAGGCGCGCCGGTCGAGGCCGACATCGGCGGGCTCAAGCCCGGCGAAATGATGACGGTCGAATGGCGCGGCAAGCCCGTCTGGATTCTGCGTCGCACGGAGGAGATGCTGGCGTCGCTGAAAAAGACCGACGCCGAGGTGGCTGACCCGAAGTCCGAGATTCCGTTCACGATGGAAACGCCGGAGTACGCCAGGAACGAAACGCGTTCCCGCCCGGAGCACAAGGATATCCTGGTCGTCGTCGGTATCTGTTCCCACCTCGGTTGCTCCCCTTCCGGCCCGTTCGCGGCTGGCGCCAATCCCACCCTCGGTTCCGACCCCGGTTTCCTCTGCCCGTGCCACGGCTCGACCTTCGACCTGGCAGGCCGCGTCTTCAAGAACAAGCCGGCACCGCAGAACCTTGACGTTCCCCCATACCAGTTCCTCACCGACACCACGATCGTGATCGGCAAAGACGAAAAAGGAGAGGCTTGATCATGGCGGCGGAAAAGCAAGTCAAGACGACCGGCCTGCTGGGCTGGATCGACGCGCGCTTCCCGGCGACGCAGCTGTGGGAAGACCATCTGTCCAAGTACTACGCGCCGAAGAACTTCAACTTCTGGTACTTCTTCGGCTCGCTGGCGCTGCTGGTGCTGGTGATCCAGATCGTCACCGGCATCTTCCTGGTGATGAACTACAAGCCCGACGGCACGCTGAACGCCGCCGGCATCCCGGTGGCCTACGCCAGCGTCGAGTTCATCATGCGCGAGGTGCCCTGGGGCTGGTTGGTCCGCTACATGCACTCGACCGGCGCCTCGGCGTTCTTCGTGGTGGTCTACCTGCATATGTTCCGCGGGCTGCTGTACGGTTCGTACCGCAAGCCGCGCGAGCTGGTCTGGATCTTCGGCTGCCTGATCTTCCTGACGCTGATGGCCGAGGCCTTCATGGGCTATCTGCTGCCGTGGGGCCAGATGTCGTACTGGGGCGCCCAGGTGATCGTCAACCTGTTCTCGGCGATCCCGGTGATCGGCCAGGACCTGTCGCTGTTCATCCGCGGTGACTACGTGGTCAGCGACGCGACGCTGAACCGCTTCTTCTCGTTCCACGTGATCGCGGTGCCGCTGGTGCTGCTGGGCCTGGTGGTCGCCCACATCATCGCGCTGCACGAAGTGGGTTCGAACAATCCGGATGGCGTCGAGATCAAGGCCAACAAGGACGAAAACGGCGTGCCGATCGACGGCATCCCGTTCCACCCGTACTACTCGGTGCACGACCTGATGGGCGTTGGCGTGTTCCTGATCTTCTTCTCGGCCGTGATCTTCTTCTTCCCGGAGATGGGCGGCTACTTCCTGGAACACAACAACTTCTTCCCGGCCGACCCGCTGAAGACGCCGCCGCACATCGCGCCGGTCTGGTACTTCACGCCGTTCTATTCGATGCTGCGTGCCACCACGGCCAACTTCCTGCCGATCCTGTGGATCTTCTTCGCGGTGCTGCTCGGCATCCTGTTCCTGCGCAGCAAGAGCCTGAAGGTCAAGGGCATTGCGGTGGCGATCGCGGTGCTGCTGGCGCTGGGCTTCTACTTCATCGACGCCAAGTTCTGGGGCGTGGTGATCATGGGCGGTTCGGTGATCATCCTGTTCTTCCTGCCCTGGCTCGACCATTCGCCGGTCAAGTCGATCCGCTACCGTCCGGCTTTCCACAAGACGATCCTGATGGTGTTCGTCGCGTTCTTCCTGATCCTGGGCTACCTCGGCGTGCAGCCGCCGTCGCCGGTCGGCGAGAAGGTGTCGCAGCTCGGTACGCTGCTGTACTTCGCCTTCTTCCTCGCCATGCCGCTGTGGAGCCGCGTCGGCACCTTCCAGCCGGTGCCCGAGCGCGTGACTTTCAAGCACCACTAAGCCAGGCCCAAGGACAAGGAACAACGATGAAAAAGCTGCTTTCCATTCTCGCGCTGGCCGGCGCGTGCATTGCCGGTGCGCCCGCCATCGCCGCCGAAGGGGGCTATCCGCTCGAGCCGGCGCCGGTCAACACCAGCGACCTGTTCTCGCTGCAGCGTGGCGCCAAGCTGTTCGTCAACTACTGCCTGAACTGCCACGGCGCGTCGATGATGCGCTACAACCGGCTGCGCGATATCGGGCTGACCGAAGACCAGATCCGCGAGAACCTGATGTTTACCGCCGACAAGGTCGGCGAAACGATGACCATCGCGATGCAGCCGAAGGACGCCAAGGCCTGGTTCGGCGCGGCGCCGCCGGACCTGTCGGTGATCGCCCGCGCGCGCGGCGACGCCTGGCTGTACACGTATCTGCGCACGTTCTACCGCGACGACACCCGCGCGACCGGCTGGAACAACCTGGTCTTCCCGAGCGTCGGCATGCCGCACGTGCTCTGGGAACTGCAGGGCCAGCGTGCCGCCAAGTTCACCGACGTCGAAGAGCATGGTGAAAAAGTGCACAAGTTCGTCGGTTTTGAACAGCTGACGCCCGGCAGCATGACGCCGCTGCAGTACGATACCGCCGTCGCCGACCTGGTCGCCTATCTGGACTGGATGGCCGAGCCGGCGCAGAACCATCGCCGCCGCCTGGGCGTGTGGGTGCTGCTGTTCCTGGGCATCTTCACCGTGTTCGCCTGGCGCCTGAACGCCGCCTACTGGAAAGACATCAAGTAATCCCGGTAGACCGCCCGAGGGCTAGCGCGGAGTTGCGTATGCGGCACCGCCTGGCCCTTTTTCCTTTGTGACGGAATGAATTGAATCGAGCCCTGTGCGCGCCACGCGGCGCCCGCCGAGCCACCGATCCGGCATTCCGTAACGCTATTTGTAACGAATTTGCTTTCCGATGGTGGGTTCTGACAGAATGTTTGACCCAACTTCGGCCTAGCGCCGCCTCCAAGGAATCCCAACCATGATGGTGTTGTATTCGGGCACCACCTGCCCGTTCTCTCAGCGTTGCCGCTTGGTCCTGTTCGAAAAGGGCATGGACTTCGAAATCCGCGACGTCGACCTGTTCAACAAGCCGGAAGACATCTCGGTGATGAATCCGTACGGCCAGGTGCCCATCCTGGTCGAGCGCGACCTGATCCTGTACGAATCCAACATCATTAACGAGTACATCGACGAGCGCTTCCCGCACCCCCAGCTGATGCCGGCCGACCCGGTCCAGCGCGCCCGCGCCCGCCTGTTCCTGTTCAACTTCGAGAAGGAACTGTTCACCCACGTCTACGTGCTGGAGAACGAAAAGGGCAAGACGGCGGAAAAGAGCCACGAGCGTGCGCGCGGCGCGATCCGCGACCGCCTGACGCAACTGGCGCCGATCTTCGTCAAGAACAAGTACATGCTCGGCGAAGAGTTCTCGATGCTGGACGTCGCCATCGCGCCGCTGCTGTGGCGCCTGGACCACTACGGCATCGAGCTGTCGAAGAACGCCGCCCCGCTGCTGAAGTACGCGGAACGGATCTTCAGCCGCCCCGCCTATATCGAAGCGCTGACCCCGTCGGAAAAGGTGATGCGCCGCTAAGCCGGCCCGGCCCGAGCCCGCTCGGGCCACCGGCGCGACGCCACTGGAAGTCTTATGCCCGAAACCTCGACCAAGCCCTACCTGATCCGCGCCATTTACGAATGGTGCACGGACAACGGCTTCACTCCGTATATCGCCGTGTTCGTCGACGCGAACACCAACGTGCCGCGCGAATTCGTCAAGAACAACGAGATCGTGCTGAACGTCAGCTTCGACGCGACCAGCGGTCTGGAAATGGGCAACGAGTGGATCAGCTTCAGCGCCCGCTTCGGCGGCGTCTCGCGCAAGCTGGACGTGCCGGTCGACAACGTGCTGGCGATTTACGCGCGGGAGAACGGGCAGGGCATGGCATTCCCGGTTGAGCGCAGCGTGCCGGAGACCCAGGCTGCAACCGAACGCGAACTGAATCCGCCGCCGAAACTGGCGCCGGTCGAAAGCGACGGCGCCGCGCAAGCCGACGGCGCGGACACGTCGGATGACGACGATCCGAACCCGCCGCCGGTGCCGCGGATCGGCACGCGCAAGCCTTCGCTGAAGGTCGTCAAGTAACCCCCTTCGGCCGGTCTGTTCTGACCGGCCAACCATCGCCAACGCAGCCCGCATGCAGTAGAATCGCGGTCTGCATCAAAGCCGGCTTAGCTCATCAGGTAGAGCAGTTGATTTGTAATCATCAGGTGGCGGGTTCGAGTCCTGCAGCCGGCACCAAGAAAACAAGGGGTTGCGCCAATACCGCGCAACCCCTTCTTCATTAGAGCGCCAGGCTCGCGTGGCACATGTTGCCGTGACCTCAGCCCGCCCTCGGTCTGTATCGGCGAATCTCAATTCCGCCGACACACAGCGTTCCCGCCCTCTCCAGAAAGTCGCGCACATAGTCCGTCGCCATATGCGCGTCGAAGTCCTCCGGGCGCTGCCAAGTTTCGTAGACAGTCCAAGTGTCCGGTTCGTCGATCGATTCGAGAATGTCGTAACGGACGCAGCCGGGTTCGCTGTGGGTCGGACGAACCAGCTTCATCAATGCGGCGCCCAATGCCTCGCCTTCTCCGGCTTTCGCTCGCATCGTCGCGATGTTCACCAGGGGTTTCATCGTGGTGCCTCCGCTTTTACAGACTCAGTCCGCCGTCGATCAGAAAATCCGCGCCGGTGACAAATGCGCTGTCGTCGGACACTAGGTAGCGCGCCAGCGCTGCCACTTCGGCGGGCTCGCCCATGCGTCCCACCGCAGCCGCCTTCGCGCCTTCGGCATTGGCTTCTTCCGAGTTGGCGCCGAGGATGGGAGTTTGTACGAAGCCCGGCAGGATTGCGTTCACGCGAATTCCGTGTGGCGCGAGTTCCGCGGCCGCGGATCGCGTCATCCCCCGCACTGCCCATTTTGTTGAGGTATAGGCGAGGATGCCGGGATATCCCTTCACACCGCATACGGAGGAGGTGTTGACGATGACGCCGCCTCTGCCCACTTTGATGAAATGCTTAGCGGCGGCTTGCATGCCGAGGAAGGTGCCGCGCTGATTTACCGCGACATGACGATTGAATAGTTCCGGTGTGGTCTCAATGATCGACGCCGGCTGGTAGATGCCGGCATTGTTGATCACGCCATCCAAGCGGCCAAAATGGGCAACGGCGGCTTCGATGACGGCGCGCCACTGGTGGGCATCGGCTACGTCGTGCGACAGGAGCAGAGCATTGGCGCCCAGCACGTCGGCGCGCTGTCGGCGCGGTTCGATATTCAGGTCCGTCATGACGACTCGCGCGCCGGCTTGCACCAACAGTTCGGCTTCCGCCAACCCTATGCCGCTGGCTGCGCCAGTCACGAGCACAACTTTTCCGTTCAACGATTGCATAGCTACCTCCAACGATTTGCGGTGACACGAAAACGTTGGAGGCAGTTTCGGACAGGCTGATGCTGACGCGTTAGCTAGTTTCTCGGCAATGCTTGCTCAATCCTCAGGCGGCCGTGATCGCCGACACGCTGAAAACCGTGCAACGCCCAACCTACCCCACTGGCGCTGCATCGTGGTCGACGACGGCTCCACCGACGACACCGCCCAACGCGTGCAGCCCTGCCTGGAGAAGGACCGCCGCTTCACCTACCTCCGCAAGCCGAACGGCGGCGTAGCGTCGGCACGCAATCTGGGCATCCGGCTAGCCGGCAGCGAATACATGCTGCCGCTCGATGGCGACGACAAGATTCACCTTGACTTCCTGTGCCGCGCGATGGCTCATTGCGCCGAGCATCCAGACACGTCGCTGGACTGCTGCCAAGCGATGCGTTTCGGCACGAAGAAGGGGAGGTGCCGGCTGCCGGTGTGGCGCTACAAGCGGCACCCCGCCCGTATGCTTCAGTCTTCACCGGTCATCCAAACTCGTCGGAAAATGCACCCCCGCCCTTTGCGCCGCCTGCACGATATGGTCCGCCATCGCCCGCTGCGCCAGCGAAGGATCCCCGGCGGCCAGCGCATCAATAATCGCCGTGTGCTCGTTGAACGTAGCCCGCCGGGCCCCGCGCTTGTAAAACGGCAGCCGTTGGCTTTCCTGAACGATCTCCGCACTGTTGCGCAGGATCTCCGCGATCGCTCGATTGCCGGAGATCGCGATGATCTGCATGTGGAAATCGAAATCGAGCTGCGCGGCCTGCGTGAAATCGGATGCCTCGATGCAAGCCTGCATCGCTTCCGCATTGGCGCGCAGCGCGTCGATGTCGGCGGGCTCGACCACCAATGCCGCTAGGCGCGCGGTGAAATTTTCCAGCGCGAAGCGCAGCTGGTAGATGTCGGTCAGCGAATGCGAATCGGCGAAGCGCCAGGGGTGGGTGGAAGGGGCGGGGCCTTCCGCGACGTACACGCCCTTGCCAGGCCGCGCCACGATCAGACCCAGTCCCTGCAAGGTGGAGAACGCCTCCCGCAGAGAGGTCCGGCTGATGCCGAGGCGCTCGGAGAGCTCGCGCTGGGAAGGCAGCAGCGAGCCGGCGGGGTAGGTGCCGTCGTTGATCCACTGCTGGATCAGCCGGGCGGCATTGGCGGCGACTGCGGTCGAATTGAACATGCCTGATGTCTGAACGAGGAAGAGCGCCGAGGCAGCAGCGGACGAACTGGTCGCCCGTCGAAGCGGAGGGCGCCGCTCAGGCAGACGATTGTACCCGAGCGCCGCCGCGCCCCTTCGCACCGAAAACGGCCTACTTGTTGACCAGCTTCGCGGGCACCGTGTACGTCAGCAGGGCGCCCATCAGCAGCACGCCGGCCAGCACGAACATCGCGAGGTTGGTGCTTTGCGTCGCGTCCTTGATCAGCCCGATCATGTAGGGGCTCAGGAAGCCGGCGAGGTTGGCGAAGGAGTTGATCATCGCGATGCCGGCGGCGGCGCCGGCGCCCGACAGGATCGCGGTCGGCAGGCTCCAGAACAGCGGCGAGGTGGCAAGGCTGCCGCCGGCCGCCAGTGCCAGTGCGGCGAGGGACCATGCCACGTTGTCGCTGAACACGGCGCTCAGCATCAGGCCCGTGGCGCCGCAGCAGAACGGCACGATCAGATGCCAGCGGCGCTCGCGCATGCGGTCGGAGCTGCGGCTGACGAGAATCATCGAGCAGACCGCGACCGAGAACGGCACGGCGGTCAGCAGGCCGATATGCAGCGCGCTCGATACGCCGGACTGCTTGATCAACGTCGGCAGCCAGAACGTCAGGCCGTACTGGCCCATCACCGTGCAGAAGCAGATGAAGGCCATCTTGACGATGCGCGTATCGGCGAACAGCGCGCGCAGCGTCGGATGCGCGTCCTTGGCAAGGCGTTCGTTCGCGATATTGCGTTCGAGCAGGGCCTTCTCCGATTCCGTCAGCCACTTGGCAGAACGGATGTTGTTATCGAGGTAGAACATCACCGCCACGCCGACCAGCAGCGAGGGGATGGCCTCGATCAGAAACATCCATTGCCAGCCGCGCAGCCCCGATACGCCCTGCATCGATTCCATGATCCAGCCCGACAGCGGCCCACCGAAGATGCCGGACACCGGGATCGCACACATGAACAGCGCGACCATCCTGGCGCGGCGATGCGACGGGAACCAGTAGGTCAGGTACAGGATCATGCCGGGATAGAAGCCGGCCTCGGCGGCGCCGAGCAGCAGGCGCAGCACGTAGAACTGCGTCGGCGTCGTGACGAACATCATCGCCGCCGAGATCAGCGCCCAGGTAATCATGATGCGAGAGATGGTCGCCTTGGCGCCGATCCTGTGCATCAGCATGTTGCTGGGCACTTCGAAGAAGAAGTAGCCGATGAAGAAGAGACCTGCACCCAGGCCGTACATCGCCTCGCTGAACTGCAGATCGGCGAGCATATGCAGCTTGGCGAAGCCGACATTCACGCGATCGAGGTAGGCGACGACGTAGCACAGCATCAGGAAGGGTAGCAGTCGCCAGGCGACCTTGCGGTAGAGCGCGTTCTCTTGCGCGACGGCCGGGATGTCGGCCTCGGACGCCGGCGTGATTGCCGGGCCGGCTTGGTAGGGTGTCATGGGCACGTCTCCTCGTATTTGTTGTATCGTCGGGTGGAATTCGGGCTGGTATGACCAGTATGAATAACGTATCAGGGCGCCACAATAGCGTCCGGAGAACATTCAGAGAATCCGCGTTTACCCGCCGGTTTTTCGCATTGACACCGGCCGACGCTATAGTAATACTGGTAAGACCAGTACGTTTATGATTTGCCTCTGACCCGCCATGCCTCTTCTCACCGAATCCCTGCCCCTGATCGCGCAACCGCTGACCGCAGACGCCTTCGCACCCTTCGGCGACATCATCGACAGCGATGGACACGTGCCGATCGCCATCAATCGAGGCATGTGCCATCGCTTTCACGACCTCGCCGAAGTCGACGTGTCTTCGAACGACGGACGCCCGCTGATCAATCTGTTCGAGTCGCAGCCCTATGCGCTGCCGCTGGCGCTGACCTCCTTCGAACGGCACCCGCTCGGCAGCCAGGCGTTCATCCCGTTGGGGGATGCGCCGTTCCTGGTCGTGGTGGCGCCGCCTGGCGACGCGATCGACCCGCAAGCGGTGCGGGCCTTCGTCACCAACGGCCGGCAAGGCGTCAACTATCGGAAGGGGGTGTGGCACCACTCGCTGATCGTGACTGAAGGCGTGGCCCGCTTCATCGTGGTCGATCGCGGCGGGCCGGGGAACAACTGCGACGAGCTGGAGCTCGCTGGAGGCGCCACGCTGCGGTTGTCCTTGCCGCAGACGGAGTCGGAACGGGCGTCGGGAATCGAAGCTACGTTGTTTTGACTGGAGCGGCGCCTTGGCGAACTTCCCGGAAAGCTGACTGGCCCGAGCTTCAAGCCCGGTTTTCCAGGTCCGTCACGCTCGGTATGCGATCATTGGCCGCAATCGCAGAACCCGCTTTCCCCATTCATGCTGTTGAAGTCTCTTTCCAGAATCCACCGTCCGCACACCGATTCGCCGCCCGAAGTCTCCATCATCGTCCCCTGCTATAACCAGGCGGCCGTGATCGCCGATACGCTGAAATCGGTGCAGCGCCAGACCTACCGGCACTGGCGCTGCATCGTGGTCGACGACGGCTCCACCGACGATACCGCGCAGCGCGTGCAAACCTTCGTACAGAAGGACCGCCGCTTCACCTATATCCGCAAGCAGAACGGCGGCGTGGCATCGGCGCGCAATCTCGGTATCCGGCTGACCGGCGGCGAATACATCGTGCCGCTCGATGGAGACGACAAGATCCATCCGGACTACCTGCGCCGCGCGATCCGGCATTTCCGCAAGCAGCCGGATACCGCGCTGGTCTACTGCCAGGTCAAGCGATTCGGTGCGAAGAAGGGCAAATGGCGGCTGCCCGAATACAGCTATCAACGCCTGCGGTTCGAGAACATGATCCACAACTGCGCGGTCTATCCGCGCGCGTTGTACGAGCGGACCAGCGGCTATTCCGAAGCGATGAAGCACGGCTTCGAGGACTGGGAGTTCTATATCCGGCTGCTGGACCCCGAAGCGAAGGTGCATCGGATCGATGCGCCGCTGTTCTACTACCGCATCAGCAAGCGTTCGCGAACGACGCAACAACTGGCGGGCGGGCATGAGCGCCAGTCGTTGGCGACGATCTATCGCAACAACACCGACGTCTATTCCGACGTAGTTGACGATCCCATCACGAGCTTCAAGATGGCGCGCGAGCTGTTCCTGCCCGACGTGGTGCGACGCTACAAGCGGCAGCGCACGCGCATGCATCTGGGTTACCTGGCGGTGATCCTGCTGCTGGCGGTGCAGGCGTTCGATTGACCGGTGGAGCCGGTTCTGTCGCGGTGGCCAGACCCGCCGCTTCGGATCAAAGTACCGCGCCCGGCACCGCGGCGATATCGAACAAGCTTCCGCGGAATTCATGGCTGCCGATATGCCCGACCTCGAACCACGGCGCGCCATGAACCTTCCCGCCCAGGTCCCGCCACCGTTTGCAGAACATCAGATCCTCCGACAGCATGTCGCCGTGCTCGTCCCTGCCGAGATCGAAGAACACGTGGATCCTTTCATCGCTTGAGCGGTCTGGCGATTTCATGGTCGCGTCCGGATACGCCGCGGCCATTCGCTCGAATACGCCGCGCTTGATCAGCATGATGCCGGTGCCGATTCCATTGACCTCCACCGGCGTCTGGATCTTGATGCCGAGCTCCGGCTCGACAAGCTGAAACGTGCCGTACGACGCCGCTACCTTCGCCAGCTCGTGGGGCTGCATCTCAGGGCAATTCCGCGCGGCCGCCGCCACATTGGGCCAATTGATTTCCTTGCGCGGACACATTGCCGCGATGACGTCGAGGTCGGCCTCCAGCATCGCCAGCACATCGGCGCTGCGAAACACCATGTCCGCGTCGATGAAGAGCAGGTGACTGCAAGTCGTTCGTTTGAGAAACCAGTTGGCCAGCAGATTGCGCGCGATCGTGATCAGGCTCGAACTCTTCGTCCACGCGTACTCGAAGCCGATGCCCCGCTGATACAACGCGGCCTGAAGCTGCAGCAGCGAATGGGTATAGGAGCCGTAGCACTGATCGTTGTAGATTGGGGAGGCCACCAGGACGCTGGTGACAGGCCGGTTGGAGTGGTGTGAGTTCACGGTGGTGTGGACGTAGTCCGTCGAGAGGCGACACTATATCGGGCCATTGTCACGCGAATGGCCACCGAATTACCGAGCGGTAACTTCTCGATCAAAAGATGCCGAAAGAAGAACCTGTCTTCCCGAGCGGTAACTCACTACAGAACGGCGTGGTGATCCGCGATTCGGCCCAGTTGGGAGCCGTCATACGGCAACGTCGCGAGCAGTTCGAATTGAAGCAAACCGATCTTGCGGGCCTGGGCGGCACCGGCAATCGCTTCATCGTCGATGTCGAGCGCGGCAAGCCGACCGTTCAATTGCAGAAGGTCATGGACCTGATGGACTTGCTGGGGCTTGATGTCGTGGTAAAGCCGAAGACAAGTCCTGGGTGTGTCTGGCCGCCTGGAGCAGCTCAATGATGGTGATGGTGGTGATGCGCCCAATGAATATCGTTCGACTCCACGAACGACGCCACCGCGTCCTTGTCGCCGGTGGCATGGCGCATCATCTCGCCGCACTTGCAGAAGCCCTGGTACGGCGTGATATGCGAGCAAGCCGATACCTTCTGCAGATACAGGGTCACGGGCTTGTTGCACTTCTTGCACTTGAAGGTCAGCGTGCGGGCGGGTTTGGGGCTCATGAGGGTACTCGGCAAGCAGAAATTGGCCCGAAGGCGAGGGGCATGATGATACCGCGCCCGCACCAATCGGGTGCGGCTGCCGCGCCCGGTTTGCTACACTGCGCCATCCCCCTCCAACACAGTCATTTCACTGGGTAAGCCGCATGGCACAGTACGTCTATACGATGAATCGCGTGGGCAAGATCGTTCCGCCCAAGCGTCAGATCCTGAAGGATATTTCGCTGTCCTTTTTCCCCGGCGCCAAGATCGGCGTGCTCGGCCTGAACGGTTCGGGCAAGTCGACGCTGCTCAAGATCATGGCCGGTGTCGACAAGGACATCGAGGGCGAAGCGATCCCGATGCCGAATCTGAACATCGGCTATCTGTCGCAGGAGCCGCAGCTCGATCCCGAGCAGACCGTGCGTGAAGCGGTCGAGGGCGGCCTGGGCGAGGTGTTCGAGGCGCGCAAGAAGCTCGAGGAAATCTACGCTGCCTATGCCGAGCCGGACGCCGACTTCGATCAACTGGCCGCCGATCAGGCCAAGTACGAGGCGATCCTGGCCGCCAGCGACGGCAACAATGCCGAGCAGCAGCTGGATGTCGCCGCGGACGCGCTGCGGCTGCCGCCGTGGGATGCCAAGGTCGGCAATCTGTCGGGCGGCGAGAAGCGCCGCGTGGCGCTGTGCCGGCTGCTGCTGTCGCGCCCGGACATGCTGCTGCTGGACGAGCCGACCAACCACCTGGATGCGGAATCGGTCGAATGGCTGGAGCAGTTCCTGACCCGCTTCCCGGGCACGGTGGTCGCCGTCACCCACGATCGCTACTTCCTCGACAACGCGGCCGAGTGGATCCTGGAACTGGACCGCGGCCACGGCATTCCGTGGAAGGGCAACTACAGCTCGTGGCTGGACCAGAAGGAAAACCGGCTGAAGCAGGAAGAGTCCAGCGAGTCGGCACGCCAGAAGGCGCTGAAGAAGGAGCTGGAATGGGTACGCCAGAATCCGAAGGGCCGGCAGGCCAAGTCGAAGGCGCGTCTGGCGCGCTTCGACGAGCTGAACAGCCAGGAATACCAGAAGCGCAACGAAACCCAGGAGATCTTCATTCCGGTCGGCGAGCGGCTCGGCAATGAGGTGATCGAGTTCGAGAACGTGTCGAAGGCCTATGGCGATCGGCTGCTGATCGACAACCTGAGCTTCAAGGTGCCGCCGGGCGCGATCGTCGGCGTGATCGGCCCGAACGGCGCCGGTAAATCGACGCTGTTCCGCATGCTGACCGGCAAGGAGCAGCCCGACAGCGGCGCGATCAAGATCGGGCCGACCGTCAAGCTGGCCTATGTCGACCAGAGCCGCGATGCGCTCGACGGCAGCAAGACGGTGTTCGAGGAAATCTCGGGCGGCGCCGACGTGCTGACGGTGGGGCGCTACGAGACGCCGTCGCGCGCCTATATCGGCCGCTTCAACTTCAAGGGCTCGGACCAGCAGAAGCACGTGGGCACGCTGTCGGGCGGCGAGCGCGGCCGGCTGCATCTGGCCAAGACGCTGATCGCCGGCGGCAATGTGCTGCTGCTGGACGAACCGTCGAACGACCTCGACGTGGAAACGCTGCGCGCGCTGGAAGACGCGCTGCTGGAGTTCGCCGGCTGCGTGATGGTGATCTCGCACGATCGCTGGTTCCTGGACCGGATCGCGACGCATATCCTGGCCTTCGAAGGCGACTCGCACGTCGAGTTCTTCGCCGGCAACTACCAGGAGTACGAGGCCGACAAGAAGCGCCGCCTGGGCGAAGAGGCCGCCAAGCCCAAGCGCATCCGCTACAAGCCGATCGCCCGCTGAGGCGGCACTGAGGGGCGCGCGCCTTCCCTCTCCCCCGGCCCCTCTCCCGCCTTGCGGGAGAGGGGAGAAGACCGGCAGCGCTGTGATGCTCGTCACGCCTCGCGTCCGGCTCCCCTCTCCCACTTGCGGGAGAGGGGTGGGGGAGAGGGCAGTGCGGTTGTGCCAGCGAGAGCGTTCGCACGCCTACCGCCTTCTTCCCTCCGCCGCCCCTCGAGCCGCGCGAGGGCGGCAAGAAAAAACGGCGCAAATCCAATCAGCTTTCCCCGCCCGCCGCCTCGTCGCGATACCGATGCCGCAATTCGTTCTTCAGCACCTTGCCGGCCGCCGAAAGCGGCAGCCCATCGACATAGGCGAAGCTGCGCGGGCACTTGTAGCCGGCCAGCCGCTCGCGGCACCACTGCATCAGTTCGGCCGACAGCGCGGCTTCTTCCGACGACGCCAACGAAGCGCTGCCTTCCACGACCACCACCGCATGCACGCGCTCGCCCCAGCGCGCGTCGGGCACCCCGATCACCGCGGCCTGCGCGACGCGCGGATGGCCGCGCAGCACGGTCTCGACCTCGGCCGAATAGACGTTCTCGCCGCCGGTAATGATCATGTCCTTGAGCCGGTCCGCGATAAACAGATAGCCGTCCTCGTCCATCCAGCCGCCGTCGCCGGTCTGCAGCCAGCCATTGCGCAGCGCCTGCGCGGTGTCATCGGGCAGCTTCCAGTAGCCGCGCATCACCATTGGTCCCTGCACGACGATTTCGCCGACGGTGCCGCGCGGCACCTCGTTGCCTTGCGGATCGACGACGCGGATTTCGGCGCCCAGTCCCGCGCGCCCGACCGAATGCCGGCGGCGTTCCGCATCGGCGCCGGGGCGATGATTGACCGGCAGATTGATGCAGACGGAGGCGGCGGTCTCGGTCATGCCATAGGCCTGGAAGAACTCCGCATCCGGCCACGCCAGGAGGGCCCGCGCCAGCAGGTCGGGCGGCATCGGCGCGGCGCCGAAGGCGATGCGGTTCAGGCTCTGCAGCTGCGCCGGGTCGAAGCCGGGATGATCGAGCAGCGACTGCAGCATGGTCGGCACCACCATGATGTCGGTGATCCGATGCGTCTCGATGGCGGACAGCACGATGTCGGCGCGGAACTGCGGCAATGTCACGCAGCTGCCGCCGGCAATCATCTGGCCGATCAGCCTGCCCAGGCCGGCGACATGAAACAGCGGCGCGACCAGCAGCGACACGCTGTCCGGCGCGTTGTTCAGCTCCGCGGCGCGCGACATCGATGCCGCCCAGAA
Source organism: Cupriavidus sp. (assembly GCA_031181345.1). GTDB lineage: Bacteria > Pseudomonadota > Gammaproteobacteria > Burkholderiales > Burkholderiaceae > Cupriavidus. The sequence goes on from JAPSLC010000015.1 coordinate 71,888, forward strand.
GTTGGCATGCGACAGCATCACGCCCTTGGCGCGGCCGGTGGTGCCGCCGGTGTACAGGATCGCGGCCAGCGCATCGCCGCCGGTGCGAGTGTCGTCGAGCGGCTCCAAACCAGCCGCGGCCTCGGCGTCCGCAAGGAAGGTCTCGATCGGGACCACGGTGGCAAGGTCGCCGAGTTCCTCCGCCATCGCGGTCAGCTGGCCATCCGGCAGCAGCAGGCGCGCGCCGCAGTCGCCGATCGCGTGGCGCAGCTCGTGCACGCTCCATCGCGTATTGAGCGGACATGCGACCGCACCGCGCCACCAGCACGCCAGCAGCATGGCGATCAGGCCGTCGCCGTTCTGCGCCAGCAGCGCGACGCGGTCGCCGCTGCCGATGCCGTGGCGCTTCAACGCCGCGGCGGCACGCGCTACGCGCGTACCGAGCGCGGCGAAGTCGGTGGTGCGCGGCTCGCCGTCGGCCACGTGGCAGAGCGCGATCTTGCCGGGGTGGCGCTGTATCGCGCGGTGCAGTCCCTGGGTCAGGTACATCGCGTGGGTCTCCGGAGCGGACAACGGATCAGGCCTGCTGAAGCGGCTGGTCGACAACGCCGGGGTCGGCTTCGCCAGGCGCCGCCGTCTCGGCGGCGCGGCACTGCTCCGCCTGAATCTCCCGCCAGAGCACCTTGCCCGTCCCGGACTTCGGCAGTGCGCTGCGAAACTCGACCGCGCGCGGCGTCTTGTACGCGGCCATCCGCTCCCGGCACCAGGCGATCAGCTCGGCCGCCTCCAGCGTCGTGCCGGGCTTGAGCACGACCACCGCCTTCACCGATTCCCCCTGCCGCCTGTCTGGCACCGCGACGATGCAGGCTTCGTGAATCGCGGGGTGCCGGTACAGCATGGTTTCCACCTCGGCGGGCCAGACCTTGTAGCCGCTGACATTGATCATGCGCTTCAGCCGGTCTCGCAAGAAGAAGTAGCCTTCCTCGTCGACGCTGGCCAGGTCGCCCGTGCGAAAGAAGCGCTTGCCGTCGCGCTCGAAGAAGGACTCGCGGTTCGCGGCCTCGTCGTTCCAGTAGCCGAGCATCAGCTGGTCGCCGCTGGTCACCAGTTCTCCGACTTCGCCCGGCGGCAGCGGCGCCAGCGTGGCCGGGTCGACGATGCGCGAATCGACGCCGAAGGCCGGAATGCCGAGGCACTGGCGCTTGGGCCGGTGCAGGGGATTGCAGTGCAGGAAGGAGGCGGTCTCCGTCATGCCATAGCCTTCGATATAGCCGAGGTCGAAGCGCGACTTCAGCATTGCGGCCACCGCCTCCGGCATCGCGGCGCCGCCGCCGTTCAGCAGCGTCAGGCTGGACAGGTCGCGCGCGCTCGCCTCCGGATGCGCGAAGAAGTCGATCAGCATCGCCGGCGGCGCGCCCCAGGTCGTCACGCGATAGCGCTCGATCAGGCGGGCCGCGGTGGCGGCGTCCCAGCGCGGCAGCATCACCACCGTCGCGCCGATCGCGATCGGCATCAGCATCGCGTTCTGCATGCCGAGCAGATGGAACAGCGGCGCCACGCCCATCACCACCGCTTCGGCATGCAGGCCGCGCCAGAGCACCGCGGAGAACGTCGAGGCCAGCAGCGTGCGATGGGTATGCATGCAGCCCTTCGGATGGCCGGTGGTGCCGGAGGTGTAGGGCAGCACGCAGAGATCGCCCGGACTGGTCCGCACATCGGGCGCGGGCCGCCCGGCCGCCAGCGCATCGCCCCAATAGGTCAGGCGGGCATCGTCGAGCGCCGCGCGCGGGGCTCGCGCCCAGTCGGGCACGTCAAGATCGGTATCGGCGTCGATGGCGTCGGCATAGTTGTGCACCACGACATGTCGCAATCGATCGCTCACCAAAGCGGGCTGCAGCGCCGGCAGCAGTTCCTGCGCCACCAGCGCGACCTGCGCGCCGCTGTCGAGCAGATAGTGGTCGAGCTCGGTGGCCGTGCACATCGCATTGACCGGCACCACCACCGCGCCGCAGCGGACGATCGCATGGAAGGCGACGACGAATTGGGGGCAGTTCTGGCTCATCAGCAGCACGCGCTCGCCGGGCCGCACGCCGCCATGGCGATGCAGATGCCCGGCCAGCGCCTCGGTCTGGCGGCGCAGCTCGGCATACGCCAGTTCGCGGCCGTAGAAGACGATCGCCGGCTTGTCGGGATAGCGGTCGGCCTGCACCGACAGGTTGTGGCACAGCGTGACGCGCGGCACCCGGATGCGATGCGGCAGTCCGCGCGGCCAGCTGCCGAACCACGCCGCCTGCGCCGATTGGCTAGATGGCATTGCTTCGCAAGACACTGCTTCTGATGTCATGCCTGCTGGTCTCCTGTCGTTGTCCCGGCGGTCGCTCTGCGGCGACGCGCACCAGTCGCCCGATTCCCGATGCCTCAGTCTTCCATCGCGCGCGCCACGATCTCCTTCATCACCTCGTTGGCACCGCCATAGATGCGGCCCACCCGCGCGTCGGTGTACATCCGCGCGATCGGGTATTCGTTCATATAGCCGTAGCCGCCATGCAGCTGCAGGCATTCGTCGATGACCTGGCACAGCGTCTGCGTGCTCCACCACTTGGCCATCGCGGCGGTCGGCACGTCGAGTTCGCCGCGCTGCAGCCGGCCGATGCAGTCGTCGACGAAGCTGCGCGCGATGGTGGCATGGGTCTGGCACTCCGCCAGCTTGAAGCGCGTGTTCTGCATCGCCATCAGCGGTTCGCCGAACACGTGGCGCTGCGTGACATAGGCGAGCGTGTCGTCGACCGCGCGCTGCATCGTGGCCGCCGCGCCGATGGCGATCAGCAGCCGCTCGCGCGGCAACTGCTGCATCAGCTGCCGGAACCCGCGGCCTTCCTCGTTGCCGAGCAGGTTCTCGGCCGGCACCATCACGCCGTCGAAGAACAGCTCGACGGTGTCCTGGCCGCGCTGGCCGATCTTGTCGAGCAGGCGGCCGCGCTGGAAGCCGGGCAGGTCGCGCGTTTCGATCATCAGCAGCGACACGCCGCTGGCGCGCGCCTCGGGATCGGTCTTCACTGCCAGGCAGATCAGGTCGGCGTGCCAGCCGTTGGTGATGAAGGTCTTGGCGCCGTTGACCAGGTAGTGCCTGCCGTCGCTGCTGAGGATCGCGGTGGTCTTGATGCGCTGCAGGTCGGTGCCCGCCCCGGGCTCGGTCATGCCGATCGCCGCCACCATCTCGCCGCGCGCCATGGCCGGCAGCCAGCGCTGCTTCTGCGCCTCGCTGCCGTAGGCGAGCAGATAGTGCGCGACGATGCCGCTATGCACGTTGATGCTGAAGCTGGTGACCAGCGCGCGCTGCTGCTCCTCGCAGATCACCGCCTCGTGCAGGAAGTTGCCGCCGCCTCCGCCATAGGCCTCGGGAATGCCCGTGCACAGCAGGCCGAGCTCGCCGGCGCGTCGCCAGATGTCGCGGTCGCAATGCTTCTGCTCGACCCACGCCTGCTGGCGCGGCACGCATTCGGTCTCGAAGAAGCGTCGCGCGGTCTCGCGCAGCAGCTCGAGCTCGCTGTCCATCCACGGACGGGACGCGTGCTGGATCGTCATGGCGAAGTTCCAGTGAAGGTTACGGGCGCCCGCCGCCGCAGACCAGCACCTGGCCGCTGACGTAGTTGGACTCGGGAATGCAGAACAGGTAGACCGCGCCGGCCGCTTCCTCGGGCGTGCCCCCACGCCCCAGCGGGATCATCGCCTCGGCGTTCTTCAGGATCTGCGGATTGACGCCGACCTTGATCTTGCGCCCGGCGATGTCGATGCTGGCGTCGGCCTGCGCATCGGCCTCGGTCAGCCGCGTCTTGATCAGGCCGAAGGCGATGCTGTTGACGTTGACCTTGTAGCGGCCCCATTCCTTGGCCATCGCGCGCGTCAGGCCGTTGATGCCGGCCTTGGCGGCGGCGTAGTTGGCCTGTCCGGCGTTGCCGTAGACGCCCGAGGTCGACGAGATATTGACGACCTTGCGGAACACCGGCGTGCCGCGCTCGGCCTCCCTTTTCGCCGCGTCCCGAATGAAGCCGGAGGCGGCGCGCAGGATGCGGAAGGGCGCGGTCAGGTGCACCGCCAGGATGTCCTCCCACTGCTCGTCGCTCATCTTCTGGATCACGTTGTCCCAGGTGTAGCCGGCGTTGTTGACGATGATGTCGAGGCCGCCGAACTGCTCGAGCGCGGTATTGACGAAGCGGTCGGCAAAGCCGGCCTCCGTCACGCTGCCGACGCAGGCCGCCGCCTTGCCGCCGCTGGCGCGGATGGTCTCCACCACTTCCAGCGCCGGCGCCTCGTCCAGATCGTTGACCACCACGCGCGCGCCTTCGGAGGCGAGCTTCAGCGCGATCTCGCGGCCGATGCCGCGCCCCGAGCCCGATACCAGTGCCACCTTGTCCTGCAGCTTGTTCATGCCGTTCGTCTCCTTGCTGTGTTCGTTCGGTACGCGTGTCGTGCGCCTCAGGACAGCGCCACCACCGCGTCGCCGGCCACCTTGACCTCGCCGTTCTGGTCCACGGTGCTCAGTTCGATCCGCACGCGCTTCTCGCCGTGCGCCTCCATCTTTTCCACCACGGTGCCGCGGCAGGTCAGCCGGTCGCCGACATGCGTGATGGCGACGAAGCGCACGCCAAAGTCGCGCAGCGCCTGCTGCGGCACCCAGTTGGTCAGCAGCCTGCCGAGATAGGCCATCGACAGCATGCCGTGCGCGAACACATCGGGGTGGCCCGCGGCGTGCGCGAAGTCGGTGTCGACGTGGATCGGGTTGTGGTCGCCCGAGGCGCCGCAATAGAGCGCCAGGGTCAGCCGCGAGACCGGTTCGGTCTCGAAGGCGGGCAGCGCGTCGCCCACCTGCAGGGCGTCGTAGCGCAGCGTCGGCATCGTTCAGACTCCTTCATCCATGGCGCATCACCGTGACCGTGCGCAGGTCGGCGACATGCGCGCCATGCTGGTTGGTGACCCGGGTGCGGCGCACGACAAATTCGAGCGCGCCGCCCTTCTTGTCGTAGATATCCTCGATGCATTGCTCGAAGGTCAGCCGGTCGCCCGCATACGTCATCGCGTGATAGGTGAAACGCTGTTCGCCGTGCAGCAGCCGGCGATAGTCCAGGCCCAGCAATTCGCGGATCGCGGCGGGGTCGGGCGCGTCCATTTCGAGGCAGAACAGGAAGGTTGGCGGCACCGGCAGCGCCGGATGGCCGGCATCGCGCGCGGCGGCCTCGTCGGTGTAGACAGGGTCGGGCTGGCCGGTGGCCTTGGCGAACAGGCGCAGCCGGCCCGCCTCCACCGGCACGGTGAAGGGCGCCATCCGGTGCCCGATGAATTGGCGATCGATCATGGTTCAGGCCGCCCGATACAGCGTCACCACGCAGGCGCCGCCGAGTCCGAGGTTGTGCTGCAGCGCGAGGCGCGCGCCTTCGACCTGGCGCTGGTCGGCCTGGCCCCGCAGCTGCCAGGTCAGCTCCGCGCATTGCGCGAGGCCGGTGGCGCCAAGCGGATGGCCCTTGGACAGCAGGCCGCCGGACGGGTTGGTCACCACGCGGCCGCCGTAGGTGTTGTTGCCTTCCAGGATGAACTCTTCCGCGGTGCCCTCGGGCGTCAGGCCGAGCGCCTCGTAGGTGATCAGCTCGTTCGCGGTGAAGCAGTCGTGCAGTTCGACCACGTCGATGTCCTCGGGCCCGATGCCGGCCATCTCGTAGACCTGCGCGGCGGCGGCGCGGCTCATGTCGTAGCCGACCAGCTGGCGCATGTCGCGCTGCGCGAAGGTGCTCGGCGTATCGGTGGTCATCGCCTGCGCGGCGATGGTCACGCGCATGTCCAGGCCGTGGCGGCGGGCGAAGTCCTCCGAGCACAGGATCGCCGCCGCGGCGCCGCAAGTCGGCGGGCAACATTGCAGCCGCGTCAGCGGCTCGAACACCATCGGCGCGGCCATCACTTCGTCCAGCGTCACGGTGTCGCGGAACACCGCCAGCGGATTGCGCGCGGCGTGCTGGCGCGCCTTGACCGAGATGCGGGCGAAGGTGTCGGGGCGGATGCCGTGCTGCCTGATGTAGTCGCGTCCCGCGCCGCCGAAGAACTGCGCGGCGCGCGGGGCGTTGGGGTCCATGCCCTGCAGCTCGCCCATGGTCTCGGCGAAGCGTGCCAGTGGCGAGGGGCGGTCGTCATAGGCGCCCTTGAGCGCCCCGGGCACCATCTGCTCGAAGCCGAGCGCGAGCGCGCATTCGACCGCGCCGCTCTGCACCGCCTGGCGCGCCAGGAACAGCGCGCTGGATCCGCTCGAACAGTTGTTGTTCAGGTTGAAGACCGGAATGCCGGTCAGGCCGACGCGGTAGATCGCCGCCTGGCCCGCGGTCGAGTCGCCGTAGACGTAGCTGACATAGGCCTGCTGCACCGCGTCGTACGGCACGCCGGCGTCGTCGAGCGCCAGGCGCGCTGCCCGTTCGCCCATGACCATATAGGGCTCGCTCTTGCCCGGCTTGCTGAAGGGAATCATGCCGACACCGGCGACATGGACGTTGCGTGTCATGGTCTGGTCCTCGTTGTTTGCCCGCTGCGTGGTCCCACTTTGCCGATCGCGCCGCGCGGCGCCAATGGCTCGCGCAACCAAAGCCGTTGGCCGAAACGATCAGCGCCGGATTCGGGTCCGGCTGCCTTGTTGCGGCTTGCCTTATTGCAACTTCAAGCCGATCTGGCTCAGGAACACCTTCTCGCGTCCGAACTGATCGATCGCGTACTGGCGATACTCGGCGCTGCTCATGTACATGTCGACCTGGTCGTAGTCGGCCAGCATGCGCTGGTAGTCGGGGTCCCGCATCGCCTTGCGCAGCGCGTCATGCAGCGTCTTCAGAACGGCGGGCTCCATGCCTTTGGGCGCGACGATGCCGACCGGCGAATTGACCGTGATGTCGTAGCCCAGCTCCTTCAGCGTCGGCACGTTGGGGCGCCGCGGCAGCCGCGTGTTGCCGAGCGTGGCCAGCAGCCGTGCCTTGCCGCCGTCGACCAGCGCGCCCCAGCCCGGGTCCGAGATCACGTCGAGATGCCCGCCGAGCAGCGCGGTGGTTTCCTCGGCCATGCCCTTGTAGGGGATGAAATTGAACTTGACCCCGGCGGCGCGCGCGAGCCGTTCCATCGCCACGTGGCCGCCGCTGCCGATGCCGGTGGAGCCGTAGCTGATCTGGCCGGGCCGCGCCCTGGCATCGGCGAACAGGTCCTGCAGCGTTTTCCACGGCGCATCGGCCCGTACCACCAGGCCGTTGGTGTAGCCGGTCAGGCAGATCACATAGGTGAAGTCGCCGAGCGGATCGAAATTGACCTTCTGCAGATGCGGCAGCCGGAACAGCGTCGCGGGGGCGACCGAGAACGTGTAGCCGTCGGGGGCCGCGCTGCGCGCCATCGCGGCCGGCCCCATGGTGCCGGCGACGCCGGGCTGATTGACGACCACCACCTGCTGGCCCATTTCCCTCGACAGCGCATGCGCCAGCGCGCGCATCTGCACGTCGGTGGCGCCGCCCGGCGGGAACGGCATGATCATCGTCAGCGCGCGCGAGGGATAAGACTCCGACTTCGCCAGCGCCGCGGCCGGCCAGGGCGCCCAGGCGCCGAGCGCGCCGCCGGCCAGGGCCAACAGTGCGCGCCGGCGCGACTTCGATGTGTCTGCCATGTCTGTCTCCTGTTCTGTGTCCGCTGGTCGACGGTCCTGCCGCCACGGTGACGACAGTCTAGGAAGGCAGGGCGCACGGATACATGGCCGAAGCGCTGAATCGCATTGGCATGAACGATCAAGCCCGAGCGCACGCTAACGCAGCGCGGCGCGCGAGGCCGCCGGCTACGGGGAAACCCGCAGGACAATTCAAGAGAAGCGCACCGAAGCGCAAAGGCGGCTCAGTGCTCGCGCAGATGCGACTGGCGATACTGGCCGGGCGCGACCCCGGTCCAGTGCTTGAAGGCTCGGTGGAAGGTGCTGGCCTCGGAGAAGCCCAACAGGCTGGCGATCTCCGGCAACGTCAGTTCGGGGCGCGCCAGGTATTCGATCGCGGCGTCGCGGCGCAGGTCGTCCTTGATGCCGCGAAAGCCCTGGCCCTCCTCGCGCAGCCGGCGGCGCAGCGTCTGCGGCGTCATCGCCAGCTGTTCGCCGACGTCCTCGAGCGTGGGCAGCTCGCCGGTCAGGTTGCGGCGCAGGATGCGGCGGATGCGTTCGGTGATGCTGGTCTGGTCGCGGTACTTGATCAACAGGCTGGCGGGCGCCTGCCGCAGGAATTCGCGCAGGCTGGCCTCGTTCTGCACCACCGGCAGCTCCAGCCAGCGCGCTTCGAAGCGCCAGCCGGTGTAGTCGTGGCCGTAGGACGCGGGCGCCTGGAACAGCAGCGCGGCGTCGGCGCTCGGGCCCAGTTCGGAATCGGGCAAGTCGACGCCGATCAGCGGCACGCGGCGCGCCACCATCCAGCAGGCGAGGCCGTAACCGAGGAAGGCGAACGAGCGCGCCGCGTAAGCCAGGCGCCCGTCGTAGTCGACGCGCGGCGACAGGCACAGCATCGCGATCTCGCCGTGGCGCCGCAACCTCGGCACGAAGTCGCCGATCAGCAGGCGGTAGTAGCGCAGGCCGCTGTGCATCGCCTCGCCGAGCGTCCGCGCGTGGACCATCATCTGGCAGCACTGCGCGAAGCTGCCCAGCGGCAGCGGCCGATTGCACAGGCCCCACAGTTCGTCGCGCAGCGTGCGCCGCAATGCAAACAGAAGCGCCGCGTACTGGCCCTGCGTCACGCGCGCGACCGGCGAGTCGAGCAGCGCCGGGGCGATGCCCGCGCGGCGCAACAGCGCGGCGATATCGGCGCCGCGATGGCGCGCGCCCAGCAGGGTCTGCTGGACCTGCTGGATGGCGATCGTGTGGTGGGTGAAACTGGCAGTGTTCATGGGCGGGACCGAAGCGCGCAGCGGCTACGGCTGCGCGCGCCGCAGCCGTATCCGCGTGATCTCCGACGGCGCGCCGAAGCGCTTGGGCGGCCCCCAGTAGCCGGTGCCGCGGCTGACATAGATCCACATGTTGCGATGGCGATGCAGTCCGGCGACGTAGGGCTGCTGCATCGGCACGAACAGGTTCCACGGCAGGAACTGCCCGCCATGCGTATGGCCCGACAGCTGCAGGTCGAAGCCGGCCTCGGCCGCCGCGATCGCGCTGCGCGGCTGGTGGGCCAGCAGCACGCGCACGGCCGCATCGGCCGGTGCGCCAGCCAGCGCCGCCTTCGGATCGCTGCGATGCGCGGGATCGAAATGTCCGGCGCTGAAGTCGGTGACGCCGGCCAGCACCAGCGTCGCGCCGTCGCGTTCGATCGCCACGTGCTCGTTGAGCAGGACGCGCAGGCCCAGCCGGCGCAGCTCGTCGATCCACGCATGCGCACCGGCGTAGTACTCGTGGTTGCCGGTGACGACATAGACCCCATGCGGGGCACGCAGCGCGCCGAGCGGCGCCGTGTGTTCCCGCAGCTCGGGCACCTTGCCGTCGACCAGGTCGCCGGTGATCGCGATCGCATCGGCGCCGAGCGCATTGGTGCGTTCGACGATGCGCTGCAGGTACGGCCGCTTGATGGTCGGGCCGACGTGGATGTCGCTGAGCTGTGCGATGGTGAAGCCGTCGAGCGCGGCGGGCAGCCCGGCGATCGCCACCTCGACGTCGACCACGCGCGCGACCCGCCGCGCGTTCCAGTAGCCGAGCAGCGACACCAGCAGCGCCAGTGCGACGGTGGCGACCGCGCTCCAGATCGGCAGCGCCGGCGGGTACCAGCCGGCCAGCGCGCAGGCCAGCAGCACCAGTTCGCGCAGCACGGTCAGGATCAGCAGCGTCGAGAACAGCCCCATCGCCAGCATGCCCAGCCAGGAGAGGCGATCTCCCCAGGGTGGCTCGAAGCGGCGCGCCAGCAGCGCGGCCGGCATCGACACGGTGGAGATGGCCAGCCACAGCGCGGCCAGCGCCTTGAGCGCCAGCGGCCACGGCAGCGCGGGCAGCAGGCGCGCGCCGATATACAGATGCAACAAGGCGACGATCAGCGCGGCCGTCACGATCGAGCGGCGAGGGGTCATGGTGCTCCGGGCAGGCGTGCCGCGTCGGCACGATAAGCCGCACGATACCGGGGATACGGCGTGCGCGCATGCGGGCCCTCACGCAGCGTCATGCTGTGCGCCGTTGCAGCCGTCCGCAGTCGTATCGCGATTGCCCTATCGCCTTGCCCTGTCGGGCCTGCCCTACCGCGCCACTACTTCCCCGACCACACCGCGCGCCGCACGCCCATCGCCGTCACCGCGCCATAGGCGGTGATGCCGAGCGCCACGCCGAGGAAATGGCCGTCCAGGCCCATGCCGCCGACATGCGCCAGCAGCCAGCCGCCGCCCGCGGCCAGCCCGATTCGCGCGATGCCGGCCGCGATCGGCCAGCGCATCCGGCCTGCGCCCATCGACGCGAAATACAGCGCCATGCCGAGCCCGAAGCCGCCGAAGGCCGGGGCGATCCACGACAGCGCGCGCGCAGCGATGGCGGCCACTTCCGCGTCGCTGGTGAACCAGCTGGCAAAGCGTGCCGGCGCGAGTCCGACCGCGATGCCGATGGTGCCGGCCAGCGCCAGCGCCAGCAGCGCACCGACCCAGGCCGTGCGGCGGGCGTCCGCCCAGTCGCCGCCGCCGACCGCACGGCCGACCAGTGCAGTCAGGGCCGAGCCCACGCCGAAGGCCAGCGGGATCATCAGGAATTCGAGCCGTGCCGAAATGCCGTAGGCGGCGACCGCCGCGGTGCCGTAGGGGCGCAGCTGCGCGGTCACCAGGATGGTCGCCAGGTTGGCCAGCGCGGCCAGCCCGCAGGCGACCAGCCCGACCGACAGGATGCGCTGGAACAGCGCCGCGTTCGGGCGCATGCGCAGCACCGGCACGAAGCCGGCACCGCCGCGCAGCACCACCACCGCCATGCCGAGCGCCGCGGCCCACGACACCAGCGCGAAGGCGGCGCCGATGCCCGCCAGGCCCATCCCGCCGGGTTCGGCCAGCGCCCAGGCCAGCAGCGGGAAGGCGATCCACATCAGGCACAGCACCCGTGCCGCCAGCGCGTGGCGGCCGCCGCCGCGCAGCACCGAGGCCATCGTGTTGGACAACCAGGCCGGCACCGCGCCGGCGCCGAACAGCCAGATTGCATAGCCGGCCGCGGCCTCGGCGGCCGTCGCACCGCCCACCGCGCCGAGCACGGCATGCGGAAAGCCGGCCAGCGCGATGGCGAAGGCCAGGCCAGCCAGGGCGGCAATGATCAGCGCGTGCAGCACCAGCGCGGAGGCATCCTCGCGCTTGCCGGCGCCCAGCGCCCGGGCGATGGCCGACACCACGCCGCCGCCCATCGCGCCGGTCGACATCTGCTGCAGCAGCAGCGCGAACGGCAGCACCACGGCCCAGCCGGCCAGCGCCGCGGTGCCCTGGCGGGCCGCCAGCCAGGTCTCGACCAGTTGCGCGACGGCTTGCAGCAGTGCGATCAGGCTGGTCGGGGCGGCCAGTTTGACGATGGCCCGCAGGACGGCGCGGCGTGGTGCGGCGGCTGGGGCAGCCGTGGCGGCCGCACCGCCAGAGTCGGCCAGGATGGCCATGGGGGCAGGAGCGGAAATGGCGGTGGCCGGCGCGGCGACCCGCACGGCGTCATGCAGCTCGGTCATCGCCTGCCTCCGTGGCTTCGACGGTGTCGATTTCGGGCGCGAAGCGGCGGCGCAGGTGGGAGCCGGCCGCCGGGCCGGCGGTGACGCGCAGGTCGTCCAGCGTCACGGTGCTGCCGTCCGCGCGGGTCAGCGCGGGCGCGGCGATCTCGTCGCCGGTGCGACGGTCCAGCAGCACCGTCATCGGGCCGCGGTCGGTCATCCAGCGGTCGGCCCAGGCCTTCAGCGCGACGAAGGCCGGGAAGAAATCGCGGCCCTTGTCGGTCAGCCGGTAGTGGTGGCGGGCGCCGCCGTCGGCCGGCACGCGCTCGAACATGCCGTGCTCGACCAGCGTCTTCAGGCGCGCGCTGAGGATATTGGGCGCGATGCCCAGGTTGCGCTGGAATTCGTCGAAGCGCGTGCTGCCGTAGAAGGCCTCGCGCATCAGCAGGATCGCCCAGCGCTCGCCCAGCACCGCCATCGAGCGGGCGATCGGGCAGGGCATGCTGGCAAAGTCGGTGTGGCCCACGTCACCTCCGGTTGTCGTTGTTTGACTTCGACTTTCAATTTGCAAGCATTCTAGCTTGCAATTTGAAAGTGTGTGAGGAGGACGGTGTGCCCTCGATTCAGCGGTTCAAACTGAACCGTCTGGGGCGTCGCGGAACACCGGCAGAGCCGGAATCTGCTCGCGCAGGAAGTCGATCAGCGCCCGCGTCGCCATCGGCGGATGCGGGTTCGGCGTGGTGATCAGGTAGAGCCGGTCGCCCAGCCCTTCGGGCCGCCAGTCGGGCAGCACCTGCACCAGCCGGCCGGCGTGCGCGTCCTGCCAGCCGGCGTAGACCGGCAGCAGGCAGACGCCGTGGCCCGCCTGCACCGCGCGGATCAGGAAGGGGAAGTGCTCCGATTGCAGGCGCGGCAGCAGCTGCACCGCGTCGCGCTCATCGCCGCGCGTCAGGTGCAGCTCGAACGGGCGGGCGAAGTAGGGCGGGCACAGGAAGTCGGTCGCGGCGAGGTCCGCCGGCACCCGGATCGGTCCGATCCGTTCCAGATAGGACGGCGCAGCATAGAGGCCCCATTCGATCGCGCAAACGTCGCGCGCCACGTGGTCCAGCGGCGGCTGCGAGGTGACCTTCAGCGCCACGTCGATCTCCGCGGCGATCAGGTCGTTGACGCGATTGTTGAAGAAGACGCGCAGCGTAATGCCCGGATGCCGCTCGGCGAACGCCAGCAACAGCGGCGCGACGAAGGTGTCGCCCAGGCCGGTCGGCACGCTCAGCCGCACATGGCCGCGCAGCGTCTTCCCGAGGCTGTCGATCTCTGCCTGCGCCGACGCGACCTCGCGCAGGATCGCGAGCCCGTGGCGGTACAGCGCGTGGCCCGGCTCGGTCAGCTCGAGCCGCCGTGTGGTCCGGCGCATCAATTGCGCGCCTGACTGGACCTCGAGCTCGCGCAGTTGCCGGCTGACCTGCGAACGCGTGACGCCGCGCCGGCGGCCAGCCTCGGCCAGGTTGCCGGCGTCGACGATATCGACGAAGGCCTGGATCAGGTTCAGGTCCATGGTGCGTCCATCGGGGATTGCCTGGGGGATTGTCGCGCTGGGCTCAACATTGTGCTGCGCCGTCAGGCAATTGTCGATGTCGATGCCCGCCGTTACAGTGGCCGCTCGATATACAGGAGCACTCTAATGGCGGCGGACCTCTGGTTCCAGGATTTGCATCGCACCGGCGACGAACTGTTGTCGCGCGGCAGCCGGCTGGCCGGCGGCCTGCGCGCGCTCGGCGTGGAGGAGGGCGACGTGATCGCGGTGCTGCTGCGCAACGACGCGCCGTTCGCCGACATCGTCCATGCCTGCCGTACCGCGGGCTGCTACTACTGCCCGATCAACTGGCATTTCACCGCGGACGAGGTGCGCTACCTGCTCGAGGACAGCGGCGCCAAGGTGCTGATCGCCCATGCCGACTTGCTGCCGGCGGTGCAAGGGGCGGTACAAGCTGCGGTGCCGGCCGGCATGCCGGTGCTGGCGGTCGGCGAGGGCGCCGCGCCGGCGGCGCTCGATGCCCGGGCGTACGAGCCCTGGCTCGCGGCCCAGCCGCCCTATGACGGCCCACGCGTCGCCCCGCGCGGCCATATGGCCTACACCTCGGGCACCACCGGCCGGCCCAAGGGCGTGCTGCGCCAGGCTGTGCCGCTGGACCGGCTCGACGCCCAGCAGGCCGCGATGCGCTCGGTGGTGGCAAAGGCGATCGGCATCGTGCCAGGGTGCCGCGCGCTGATGTCGGCGCCGCTGTATCACAGCGCGCCCGGCGTCTTCATCCAGAACGCGCTGCAGATGGCCGAGCGCCTGGTGCTGACGCCGCGCTTCGATGCCGAGGAGGTGCTGGCACTGATCGAGCGGCATCGCATCGATGTCGTCTACCTGGTGCCGATCATGTATGTGCGGCTGCTGAAGCTGCCCGAGGCGGTGCGCCGGCGCTACGACCTGTCGTCGCTGCGCTTCGTCGCCTCGACCGGCTCGCCGTGCGCGCCCGAGGTCAAGCGCGCGATGCTCGACTGGCTCGGCCCGGTGATCCACGAAACCTATGCGTCGAGCGAGGCCGGCATGGTCACCGTCGCCACGCCCGCCGATGCGCTGGCCAAGCCCGGCACCGCGGGCCGGCCGGTCGACGAGGCCAGCGTGCGCATCCTGCGCGAGGACGGCACGCCGTGCGAGACCGGCGAGGTCGGCCTGATCTACGTACGCCAGCCCGCCTACCCGGACTTCACCTATCGCAACAACGACGCGGCGCGGCGCGCGATCGATGTCGACGGCCGCGTGACGCTGGGCGACATGGGCTATCTCGACGCCGACGGCTATCTGTTCCTGTGCGATCGCGCCTCGGACATGGTGATCTCCGGCGGCGTCAACATCTATCCGGCCGAGATCGAGCATCAGCTGGTGCGCTATCCGGGCGTGGCCGATTGCGTGGTGTTCGGCGTGCCCGACGACGAATACGGCGAGCGGCTGCTGGCGATGGTGCAGCCGATGCCGGGCGAGCGCCTCGACGAGGCGGAGGTGATCGCCTGGCTGCGCGAACGGCTGTCGGGCTTCAAGGTGCCGCGCACCATCGTGATCGCCGAGCAGCTGCCGCGCGACGAGACCGGCAAGCTCGCCAAACGCCGGCTGCGCGACCAATACTGGCAGGGGCGGACGCGGCGCGTCTGAACGCGGCGGGCATCCCAGACCCGAACGTAGACCATGCGGCAAACCACGAAGCAGACCATAACGAAGGAGACACCATGCAAGGCTGGAAAGCGGGAAGGCGAGCCCGGCGCGGCATCGCCGCGGTGGGGGCGACGTTGGCGGCAACGTTGGCGGCGATGTTCGGTGCGACGGCGGCCAGCGCGGCCTATCCGGATCGGCCGATCAAGCTGGTGGTGCCGTACACGCCGGGCGGATCGACCGACCAGTTCGGACGCGCCCTGGCCGAGGGCATGAGCAAGGTACTGAAGCAGCCGGTGGTGGTCGACAACAAGCCGGGCGCGGCCACCATGATCGGCACCAACCTGGTTGCCCGCGCGCCGGCCGACGGCTATACGGTCGGCTTCGCGACCAACGGCAGCATGGTGCTGAACCCGATGCTGTACAAGAAGATCACCTACGACCCGCCGAAGGACTTCAAGATCTTCAGCATCGGCGCCGAGGTGCCGCTGGTGGTGGTCACCAATACGCAGGTGCCGGCCAGCAATATCCGCGAGTTCGCCGCCTATGCGAAGAGCCAGGGCGGCAAGCTGAACTACAGCTCGGTGGGCCTGGGCAATGCGCTGCAGCTGGCCACCGAGATGCTCAAGACCGAGCTGGGCGTCGAACTGACCCACGTGCCCTACAACGGCAGCGCGCCGGCGCTGGCGGCGCTGCTCGCCAACGACGTGCAGCTGATGGTGGACGTGGTCAGCACCTCGCTGCCGCATATCAAGGCCGGCAAGCTCAAGGCACTGGCCGTGACCAGCCGCAACCGGCTCGACGTGCTGCCCAATGTGCCGACGGTGGCCGAGAGCCATCCGAACTTCCAGGCGGCGACCTGGTTTGGACTCGCCGTGCCGGCGCAGACGCCGCCCGAGGCGATCGAGAAGCTGCGCGCCGCGGCGGACCAGACCCTGCGCGACCCGCAGTTCCGCGCGACCTTCAACGGCCTGGGCCTGCAGGTGCTGCAGCCGATGAGCCCGGCGGAGATCGACCGCTATGTGGCCGCCGACCGCGAGCACTGGGGCAAGGTGATTCGGGCGAAGAATATTTCGCTGGATTGAGGGCGGGCGTTGGGGGTTTGCCGGCGCCGCTTCCCTCTCCCCCAACCCCTCTCCCGCAAGCGGGAGAGGGAGCGACCCCGCGGCCGATCAGGCGCGTCGCGGCCAGTTACTCCCTCTCCCGCGCGGGAGAGGGGAGCCATAAACGGGATGCGAGGCGGCAGCGGTCGATTGTCTGCCGGGGTTCTCCCTCTCCCGCTCGCGGGAGAGGGTCGGGGAGAGGGCAACGGCGCCCGCATCCCTGCCGTCGTCCCTTGCCGCGTCTTGGC